>NZ_JACVPH010000004.1:0-299704 GCF_018882015.1 Polynucleobacter sp. JS-Fieb-80-E5
TCAAAATCCCAACGATTTGGGTCTCTGTAAATCGTGACTTCTTCATATTGATTCTCCTGTTGTAAATACTGCCATAAACAACAGAAAACTCAACTTTTTAAATGTACGAATCTAAGGGGATACTACACAGTATGTTTTCTTGTATTTGGTTTGGGCAACCGAAAAAGGAAATAGCAAGAGTCCTTCAATTTCAAAGACTTAGTAGAAAAATATAATTTATCGTGACTTATCTTATATTTATTCGTGGCAGAAAAGCCACGACGTATTTAAAAGCCCTGTAAGCGTCTATTTAAGTGACGCTACTACTTGGGCATTCACTTCTGGCATTGCGCCGCTTATACGAAGGTTTTGATGCTAAATCAGATAAGGTTCTCAACCACGCTGATGGGTTTTAGTATTTTACGTAAAACATTAAACGGATAATCACAAAACAAAAAAGTGTTAATCCAAGTATTGTGCCAAACAAATTGGCATAGAAAACATCAGCTTTTTGACTGCTTGCCTTGTAATTTATTTGTTTGCGCAAAAAATCTTTGAAGCTAATTATTCCTAAACTTACTGGCATTAATAGTTCTTTATAAACTGTTACTGCAGTTACCAAAACAGCAAGCCTGATAGCAATATTTAAGACAAGCTCATACTTATCTTGAGTTCCTAAGAGCCACGTGATGGAGGACATAAAAATTAAAAATAAAAAAATTATGCATGTTACTTTTAAATTTTTTTTGATAGAAGTAGCTACTAATTTTTCATTTTTCTCATCCCTATCGAGCGTTGGAAATTTATTTCCACAACTGGGGCAAATTTCAGCCTCTTCGGAGCAAGGGTTATTACATTCTTTGCAAGGTGATAAAGGCATTTCTTACTCCTTAATTTTTAACATTACCGCTTTAATAGTTGCATCAGTAAATCCTTTTCATGCAAGACTAACATTGTGCCCATATTAACGATTAGATAGCCACATAGCCTGAAAAATGTGACTATTATTTATATTAATATAATTGTAATAACTTTAAATTAAGAAAGAGTTGTATGAAAGATAATCTCATGGCGTGGTTGGGTGCCATTCTGTTTTTTGTAATTTTAGGGGCTGTTAATTCTTTATTAGGGCCTTTGTTTGCTCTCCTGAGTATTGTAATTTTACCGGCTGTTACTTTTCTAATACTCTTAAGAAGAAATAGTAAATCCAAAGAAGAGTTTTATGAGGACTTAAGATATACGGTGAGAAAAATATCTAATTTTATGAAAAGTTTGCCGGAAGCTTTTTACTCGCAGGCACTTGGATGTTGTATTCTTGCAATCGGCGCTTTCTTTTATTTAGTAACTTGGGATACTGAAAATTTAATTAATAATAGTAGCGTAGATGCTTTTACAAAGTTACTTTTACTCAATTATAAAACTCACGTGCAATTTTTTTTAGGAATTGTTTTTTTAGTGCTATATGGTATCCACACCATAATTAAGAAGCTTAATGAAATTTTAAAAAAGTGCAATGAGGGCGATATCAAGAATTAGGAAGGGGCAAAATGGGTGAAAAGATAAATTTTAAAAAATAAACTTCGCCAACAGTGGCAAGCATAACAAATATGATGCCAACAAAAGCCCCCAAAAGCCCGGTGCTTTCCTCAGAGCCAGGTTGGTTAATATCAAACCTAGAATCTTTTATTACTAAATTTATTACTTTGGGCATAATTTTAAGATTCCAACCAAACAAAATAAACATACAAATAAAAAATCCAATAATTCCAAATAAAGGCAGATGGCTGGTAACGTCTAAATCTAAAATTTTGTTTAGTATTTCTCTCACCGTCAATTCATTCCCCTTTATTTTTTAACATTACCGCTAAAACAATGACTAATTATAAATCCATATTCACTGGGCTTTATATCTTGTCTCGTAAATACTAAACAATTATTTTTTTTATCTCGCCCTTTATCCCAAAAGGCGCAACCATAGCTTTGAATAAACTTACCGCCGTGCTTTTTATCGTAGGTTATACCTTTACATACCTCGGTAACGTCTTCAAAGTCTTCCCACGTAATAGTTGTTCGATTTGTGAATTTATGCTTATTGTCAATATAAAATTCAGGATTTTCCCCCGCCATTGCTAACAGAGAAAAATTTACAGTAACAATTATCAGGAAGATTTTTTTCATAAAAATCATTTTAAAACCTCTATTTTCTTTGCCCGCGAAAAATTGTAGTCAGTTACTTACAGAAACGCGGGCTTGATTTTTTACCTATACCCCCACCCTTACCAGCCCTTTACTGTAGGCGCTTGAGGAGCTTGCCTTGGAAAATTTAAATTTGTATTGGGCGGAGTTGTTATTGGCGCTGTGACTGTGCCAGTGTAATTTCCCTGGGGGCTGTAAAAATTAGTTTGTCCGCTATCCACTTGGGACGAGCCTTGAAGTTGTCCAGTAACGTTATAGACATTAGTTACTCCACTTGGCGAAGTTTGTGAGTAGCCCTTGTATGCCCCATTGCTGTTATATATTGCCTGTGCGAATACATTCCCAGTGAAAAACAAAAGTACATAAGCAAGCTTCATAAGTGTCCCTTTAATAGACGCACTTTCATTCTAATAGCATTAAGTATGAAGGCGAACTACATTCGCCTGTGTTTCGCTTGTGCTCACACATTTCTTTCTTCTTTATTGATTTTCTCCAGATTCAACCTACACTGAGCCTTAAGCAACAGGCTCAGTAATAGGAAAGGACTTTCTCCGAGTTCTTTACTACTCCACTTAGGGCACAACCAAATTGGTAAGGGCGGTTTCGCTGTCTCCTTTTATGTGCGGCTGTAAAACGCAACAATGACAAAAGCAATAAGTGGCTACCTTTGTCTTGTTTGAAAGTTGCTGTGTAAGCAGGGCTTTTTCGTGACTTAATGTCTCTATGCTGAATATTCTCGTGTCAATTGGCAAGCAACTCCAATGGCGTCCTGTAAAGGATAGTGACAACAAGTCTCTGCTACTTTTCAGAATTTCCGTCCCTATGAACACGGCTGACTAGGTTTAGGGTGACATAACAATGGAGTGTCACAGCTCACTTAAGTAGTAATTAATGGCAACACAGAACTTTTCTTTGTCCTGCTGTCAAAGTTATTTAGCTAAACCTAATAAAAGAATGCTAAATGTGGCAAGAATTATTAGGTTTAAACAGGTATTGGCAAAAAGAGGTTGTCCAAACCAAAACTCCGAAATTACTGTGTGAGTACTCAACACACAAAGGAGAATGACATGAGTACATTAAACAGTTTGAAATTCACAACAGCTAAGCGTCCAACCTCATTGCCGCCTATTCAACATAGACGCAATAAGCTAAGCAAAAAACTTTGGGAGCAAATGCAACTTGCCAAGGCACAGCAGAATGGAGAAACGTTTCATACCAAACGCTTTAAAACCGTACGCGACATTGACGGCGCTAGTAAAACTATTGAAATGCAAAAAATGGTACGTCCTTGGTGGTTTATTGCTGAGAGTGGAAAAGTTTGTCTTAACATTAAATACGGCACGAAAGTTTTAGAAATACAAAAAGGGAAACCTAGTGTAGAAATTTCAAATCCAGCAGAGTTGTTAACTGTTTTAGAAGTTATCAAACGTGCAGTAGAGGCGGGAGAAATGGATAGTCAAATTGAATTGGCTAGTGGCGCAGTCCGTGCGAGGTTTGGCAAGTGATTGAAATGGGGCTAATACTTTTAATAGTGTTAGCCCTTTTTCTTTTTGAAGAGTAAGCGTCTATTAAATGGACGCTTTAGTTGTCTCTCGCTAAATATAAGAAAAGGAGACAGTATGAAAATTCGTGAAATTGCAAACGCACAAGAGCAAATAGGGCTATTGAAATTAATAATGGATAAAACGTGGGAGGCTCTTGCTACCCAAGCACGTCAGCAAAGCCAACAGAAGGCTTCTACCAAGCCCCCAGCAACTAAAGCACGTACCCCCAAGCCTACCCACGTACCCCAACCCAAAAAACTCCCAGCACGAGCTAACCCCCAGCAACTAAAACAGCTACCCCTACAACAAAAGCCAATAGCCCCTAGAGCCCAGCCAGCTAAGGCTTCCACGCTAGGCAGGGCTTTGCCAACAACCCAAAGAGCGTCTTACGGCGCAAAAGACGTGTTTATTCCGCAGAGAAGTAGCGCACTAGAAAAAGAGAAGGAAGGTGACGACGCGCATAGTAAAAATACTATGGGGCAGAATGTAAACTACGTTTCAAATAAATTGCATAACGGAAATATTTTTTAGGGCTGTCCTACACTTTGTGCCACGCTAAAAAACAACCGCGCTACAAGCTCCATGTGCGGTGAAGAAACAACGGCAGTAGGTTTTTTTTCAATCCTCTGCTCTACCGACTGAGCTACCAGGCCAAGACTTGGAATTATAACGAATTGGCTTGGATCATCTTCAAATTTGCTTAGTAGCCCGTGATTTCTGGGTTTTGTGGTATTTGCCCTTATTGGGTGGTCGCCTAGCTCTCGCCCTTATTGCGCGAGGTATCTATTCCCAAGGCCTTCAGTTTGCGATACAAATGGGTTCGCTCTAGACCTGTGTACTCTGAAATCTTGGTCATACTGCCGCCCATGATTTGCATTTGATGTTCAAAATACGCCTTCTCAAACAAATCTCTTGCCTCCCTCAAAGGAAGATCAAAGTACGTTTTTGCAATCCCACTAATGTATTCGCCCTCAACAGCTGGGGCAGCCGATTCGGAAACCACCTGCTTTGGCGTGACAACGGAGTTGGCGCTCGACTGAACGGCTCTCACCTGTTCTGGCTCTACATATTTAGGAGAACTCTCCAGGGCCTTGCTAACCGTCTTTAAAAGCTTTTGTAGAGCAATCGGTTTTTCTAAAAAATTGAGTGCGCCAATACGAGTGGCCTCAACTGCAGTGTCAATCGTTGCGTGCCCAGACATCATTACTACTGGCATCGTGAGCTGGCCAGTATTGGACCACTCCTTTAACAATGTAATGCCATCGGTATCGGGCATCCAAATGTCTAACAAGACTAAGTCAGGGCGCATTTGTTCGCGAATAGTGCGCGCCTGTACCGCGCTTTCTGCAGCGTACACAGTATGGCCTTCATCAGTGAGAATCTCATTGAGAAGCTCACGAATTCCCATCTCGTCATCAACAACCAAAATACTAGCCATGCTTATGCTGCCTCTTTTGCTAGATTCATAAACAATATTGACACTTTCGCACCAACCACTTCTTCACCCTGCATGCGGTTCCGAATTTCAATTTTGGCCGAGTGATCATCAATGATTTTCTTCACTACCGCCAAACCCAGACCCGTGCCTTTGCTCTTTGTTGTGACGTAAGGTTCAAAGGCTCTTGCCAATATCTTAGCTGGAAATCCAACACCACAATCACTTATTGTTAATCGCACAGCATTTTGAGCTATGCCATTATGCTCACCATAAGGGACCAACTCTGTCTTAACCTCTACCGGGCTGGCGGGATTGGGCCCTTCAAGGGTGGCGTCTTGCGCATTTTGTAGCAAGTTATGGATTACCTGTCTTAGTTGTGTGGGATCCCCCATGATCTCTGGGCAATGAGGATCCAACTGCGTGCGCAATGGACTGCCCTCGTATAGACCCAAAATTTCAGAGGTGAGCGTATTGATGGAAACGGGCTTGAGTTGTGGGGTTGGCGTCTTCGCAAAATCCCTAAAATCATTCACCATTTCTTTCATAGCTTGCACCTGACCAATGATGGTTTCAGTGCTGCGATTAATCATTTCCTCTTGCTCTGGGCTCAACTTGCCTGCAAGCTTATGCTGCAATCTTTCTGCGGAAAGCTGAATAGGCGTTAGAGGGTTTTTAATTTCGTGAGCAAGGCGTCTAGCAACTTCACTCCAAGCGATAGATCTTTGTGCGCTCACCACATCAGTAATGTCATCAAAAACAACCATGCGTAAATCGCCAGTTAGCTCTGTGCCACGCACGAACAGGGTCACACCTAATTCATTTTCAAATTCATTTGTAGTGTGTAGTTGAATTTGTTTTTGCCAAACGGGCGCATTAGTTGGCGCGGTCTTTTGTTCCGCATCTCCCTCGCCCAGAACTGCGAGCTTCATAGTAGAAAAGCCTTCTTTGATGGCTCCTTCAAACTCCAATAGGGCCGGGCTAATGCCAAGGGGCTTTCCATCTAGTAGAGTAAGGTCCTGACCAAAAATACGATCTGCGCCCGCATTACTAGAAACAACGTTGTAGTTTTTATCGAAAATGCATACACCCGCAGTAAGACTGCCCAATACGCGCTCTAAGAATGCCTTGGACTCTTGCAAAGAAGTGCGGGTGTCAGCCAGCTGCCTGGTCATGACGTTAAATTGCCGCGTAAGCATGCCAAGCTCATCACCAGTATCAAGTTCTGGTTTTGGTGACAAATCTCCCTGCGCAACTGCCTGGGTACCCCTCAGCAGCATTAGGAGAGGGCGTGCAAGCTGCCTACCTAACATCAGCGCCAAAGTAATGGCTACGAAAACTGCAAAGAAAAGGGTAAGCGTTAATGTGCCCACAAACATCTTACGAAGGCCAGTGCGCCCCAACGCTTTCTCTTGATACTCACTATATGCAGACTCCACAGCAAAAATGTTTTTTGCCAACGGGGTTGGTATGTAGCGTACTAGCTGTAAAAAATATTTGTCTTCAGTATCTTTGCCAGAATCTACTTTGTTGTGAACAGATTTTTTTCGTATAACAGGAACAATGGCTCTGATTCGATAGCCACGTTGACCGCCTTCCACTTCAATTTGGTCTAAAAAGGTCATGCCCTTCTTGCTAAACGCTTCTGCAACCACGTCGGCACTAGGCGCAGGAAAGTATTTTTTAGGCTTTAGCTCGCTAGTGAAAATCAAATTGCGTTGCATATTGAAGAGGTCGACCTCTTGAATGCCAAATTGATTACGAATTTTCATCACTGTTGCAGCCACCTGCTCAGCGGAGGTACCCGATGGAATTTGAACGATCTGCTCGGCAATGAAATTACCCTCACCCAAAATTTCTTCTTGGGCTACTCGCAAAGTAACGCGTCCCAACTCTAAACCGGAGTTCAGTGCCGTCTCCACTTTGACGTCAAACCAAGTCTCAATGCTGCGGGACACAAACTGTAATGAAACGCCATACAAAATTAAGCCCGGAACAATTCCGACTAAAGCAAAAATCATTGCCAACTTTGCAATCAAGCGCGTGCCAAAGTGGCCGCGATACCAGCGCACGGCGATAACAGCCACCAAAATCAAAATAACCAGAGTTAAGCAAATCCCAATGACTACATTGGCTGCATAGAGCCAAATAAAGTAGTTATCAAAAAATTCTGTATTGGATGAGGCAATCGCCAATAAAACTAAAAGTAATAAAGCAAAGGCGCCGATCACACCAATCGTGATCGGAATGATTTTTTTACTCCAAGCTTTGGAAGTAAAAAAGCCTGGGTCTAGCATGGCCGCTATCGATCTCATCGCTTAATTAAATTAGGGCCATTAGGAGAAAATGGGAATCGATACCAATCGCTTGACACATTCCAGTCGCGGTTATTGAGTGCGTTTACTTGAAATGGTTTTGGTAGTTTACTAAGATCCAAGCTCATTCGCATGCTGGCTGTATAAGATTTACTGGTATCTAGTTGAGCGCCTTCAATGACTCGCCACCCACCAATACTCCCCACTGCCTGCAATGCCTCTGGCATAGTTTTGGCAGAAAAGGTAAAGCCCTCTGAAGCAATTCGGTACTGCTGCGTCAATGGCTGATAAGAAAGACGGGTCTGCCTTTGCACAAGCACAGATTTTTCATCAAACCAATACCAACGCGATCGCATTAAATCAAACTCCGTTTGGAAATACAGAACAACGCCTTTTTGCACTGCGTCTTCTAGTCCGGGAGATAGCTCAATCTGAAAAGTGGCATTGAGAAGCCAGTCGTTATCCGCCTTCTCCAACTCAAAGGATTTAATTTTGATTCCTTCGGCGCTAACGGTTGTTGAAAAAATACCCAACACCATCAATAACAAAAAGAGTAATTGTTTAATTCTTCGGCTCATGGCCCATTTTTCTTAAACAAAGCATAGTAAAAACCGTCGTTTAGCTCACCTGGCAAAATCTGGCCTGGAGCGGCTAATCGTACCGCATTGGAGTGCTGCTCAGCAAACCAAACAGCCTGCTCCTCGCCCTCCTCAGGAAATATCGAGCAAGTGACGTACAAAAGGATGCCCTCCACTTGGAGCATCTTCCACGCTTGATTCAAAATGGCTCGCTGTCTTTCTTGCAGCGCCCGGATATCTGCTTCGCGCCTTAAAAATGGAATATCAGGATGTCGCGACACTATTCCAGAAGCTGAGCAGGGGGCATCAAGCAGAATCTTGTCAAAACGAACGCCATCCCACCAAGCCGCCTTGGAAGCATCGCCGCGTAACACGCAGACTTTGTCAGATTGCAAACGAAGGCGGTCTAGGTTGCCGCCAATTTTTCCAATGCGCTCGCCGTCTAACTCTAGGGCGCGCATTTCACAATCTGCAAGCTCCAATAGATGCGCAGTTTTCCCACCGGGAGCAGCACAGGCATCTAATACCAACTCTCTATCCTGGGGGTTTAATAAGATCGCGGCCAGTTGTGCGCCTGCATCTTGCACAGACACAGCACCAGTATAAAAACCTGGCAAGTCTGACACGGGAACCGCTTCAGGCAACAAGAGAGCGGAAGGCAACTTAACACCAACCAATTCATCTATTGGTATTGATAAAATTCCGGCCTCAGATAATAAGGATTGATATTGCTCACGCGTATATTGCCTTTGATTTACACGCAAAATTAATGGTGCGCGCTTGGCCTGTTGAAACAAAATGGATTGCCATGCTTTGGAGTAATTGCGCTTGAGGTTTGCTCGCCACCAAGCAGGTACATACATTGGAATTGGATCAGGCGGAAAATGCTTCTCACCCTCTGGCGGATGCACTACAAGACTTACCTTGCGTAATACCGCATTCACTAAACCTTTGGCATACATGGTTTCGTCATATTCGCCACAGGCTTTCACTGCCTGATCCACAATCGTGTGGGCTGGATAGCCCTTGCTCTCCGTTGGATCTTGTAAAAATAAGGCAATCGCGACACTGAGCAAATGATCTACTTCAGGAGGCGGAGTCTTTGGAATAAATTGCTTGATGAATTCATGAGAGCGCACCCATTTGCGGAGCGCATCAAAGCTCAGACTCTGAACGATTGGGCGTTCATATGCTTCCAGCTGATCCAGAACTTCTGTAAGCGATCTTCCGCTCATGACCTCGCTTACCGCTTGTGCAGCAATCGTGATTGCTTCAGAGAGCGGGAGACTGCGTGGTGTTTTTTGATCAGTCAAATTAATTTGCTCCGGGATATACCCCGTTTTTAGCCATACTCATTAAACGTGCCACCCGCTCTTCAGTTGGTGGGTGGGTTGAAAATAGTTGCGCAAGACCGCCAGCACTCAAGGGGTTAAGAATCATCATCTGCGCTGTTTCAGGATGCTGTTCAACCGCTTGAAACGGAATGCCTTGCGCGTAGTTATGAATTTTTTCTAGTGCCTGCGCTAGTGCCTCAGGATCAGCACTTATTTCGGCGCCACCGCGATCAGCTTCGTATTCTCTTGCGCGAGAAATACTCATTTGAATCAAGCTTGCTGCGATCGGGGCCAAAATTGCCACCATCAAGCTGGCTATTGGATTATTGGGTCTACCCTCAGAATCGCGCCCACCAAAGAACATGGCAAAGTTAGCCAATGCAGAAATGGCTCCCGCCATAGTGGCGGCAATAGTCGAAATCAAAATATCACGATGGCGAACGTGGGCAAGCTCATGCGCCATCACACCCCGTAGTTCACGATTTGAGAGAATTTTCAGAATGCCTGTTGTTGCGGCAACCGAAGCATGGTCTGGATTGCGCCCTGTTGCGAAAGCATTAGGAGCATCTTCATTAATTAAAAATACTTTAGGCATCGGCAAGCCAGCCTTCTCCGACAACTCTTTAACGAGTCCGTAAAACTGGGGGGCAGATCTTTCATCAATCTGTTGAGCATTAGTCATCTTCAGAACCATGGTGTCGGAAAACCAATAGCTGAAAAAATTCATTCCAACAGCCAGCACCAAAGCCATCAACATGCCCTGTTCGCCGCCCAACATACCGCCAACCACAATAAAGAGTGCCGTAATTGCTGCCATCAAAACAGCAGTCTTTGCAAAATTAAACATTTCTACTCCTTTGTTTGAAAGCACAACAATTTTTCACCAACAACAATCGGCTGCAAGCACGTTTTGGCATCTATTTTTTTACCGCCCGATTTTTGCATCTCTAAGACCTCAAGCACCTCTTCACCACACTGTATATATGCGCCCTTATTACTAAAACCAAGCACCTCGCCCGCTCTACCGATGGCGCTTACAGATTTTGGGTCTGCAAGTCTTGAATTCCAAAACTTCACAGCCAGTCCATTGAGATTGCTACTTGCCCCTGGGAAGGGATTAAGGGCCCTAATGCGCAGATCAATTTCTTTGGCAGTGAGAGTCCAATCGATCTCCGCCTCACTCTTCAGTATTTTTTCAGCATAGGTAATGCCATCTTTTTCTTGAGGTACTCGAGATAAATCTTTGCCTTGCTCTAAAGTATTTAAAACATCCACTATCAATTTTGCGCCAAGATCTGCTAAGCGATCATGTAAGCTTGCGCTCGTTTCATCACGAGCAATTTCAAGATCAGCAACCAAAACAGTATCTCCGGTATCCAAGCCGACATCCATTTGCATAATGCAAACGCCCGTTTTGGCATCGCCTGCTTCAATTGCTCGCTGAATTGGTGCTGCACCACGCCAGCGCGGTAACAGAGAGGCATGAATATTAAAGCTGCCGTGTCTTCCTGCTCTCTCGCTTATATCTAAAATCTCTTGGGGCAAGATCAAGCCATAGGCCACCACCACCATGGCATCAAAATCAATGGAGGATAAGCGCTCATTAGCAGCTGCAGCTTGAGCTCGCTTTTGCGGATCTGCACTAGTGAGCCGCAACGTCTCTGGTTGGAGCACGGGAATATTTTTTTGCAAAGCAAACTCTTTAACTGGGCTTGCCTGAAGGTGCATGCCCCTGCCGGCACGGCGATCGGGCTGCGTTAAAGCCAAAACAATTTCATGACCAGCATCGTAAATTGCGCGCATCGCTTGCGCAGCAAACTCAGGAGTTCCAGCAAAGACGATTTTCATTCGGGCGCTTAGCGCTGACCTACTAATTCTTTTGCGCGCTTCTTCATTTTTTGTGAGATACGAGTTCTTTTAAGTATGGATAAATACTCAACAAACACCTTGCCTTGCAAATGGTCTAACTCATGCTGCAAACAAACTGCCAATAAACCATCAGCCTCTAGTTCGAATTCTTTACCGTCAACATCTAAAGCCTTCACTCGAATCTCGGATGGTCTTTCAACTTCGTCATAAAACTCGGGAACAGATAAACAACCCTCACGCCAAGATTTTGTTTCAGAGCTTGCCCAAACAATTTCTGGGTTGATAAAAACCATTAATTCGTTTTGTCCATCAGACACGTCAATCACCACGATGCGCTCATGAATATCTACCTGCGTCGCAGCTAAGCCAACGCCGGGAGCTTCATACATAGTATCTGCCATATCGGCGACAATTTTTTTAATGCGAGCGTCCACTTGCTCCACCGGTTTAGCAACCTTGTGCAAGCGTGGGTCTGGGTAACAAAGAACGGATAACAAAGCCATATAGGAATTATCCAACAGAGCTATCAGTCTGTCCTGATTGCCGCAATTCCCCCAAAGAACAAAATTGATTTATGCAAACATCACCAGTACCTAATGCCGTTCTCCAAATCGATCGTCAGAGCCATCATTACCCAAGTCGCCTCCGTGATTTATATGATCCCCCAGGGTGTCTTTATATATATGGAAACATTCATCTTCTGAAAAGACCCATGATTGCGATCGTAGGCTCAAGAAACGCCAGCCCTGAAGGTTTAAAAAATGCATGTCTGTTTGCTCAAGCATTATCGAAAGCGGGCGCCTTGATCGTTTCTGGCCTAGCAAGGGGGGTCGACAGTGCCGCCCACCGAGCCGCCATTGAGCTTGGACCCAATCATTACACTGCGGCAATATTAGGAACCGGCATAGATGTCGTCTACCCCCGGCAAAATATTGGACTATCTCAAGCCATTAGCCAGCAGGGAGTATTGGTGTCTGAGCTCCCTCTGGGGTCGGGACCGAAAGCATGGCACTTTCCTAGAAGAAATCGCATTATTGCCGCTTTAGCGCTTGGTGTCGTTGTAATAGAGGCGGCGGAAAAGTCAGGCTCCCTCATCACTGCACGCCTGGCCGCAGACCTTGGAAGAGAGGTTTTTGCCCTCCCTGGGCCCATCCAAAGCACAAATTCTGCCGGCTGTCATTTGCTTATTCAGCAAGGCGCAAAACTAGCCTTTAGACCGGATGATGTTCTGGAAGAGCTTTGTTTTTAAGCAAAATATCATTTAAACAGCCTAAAAAGGGGTTTTTATCTTAAAACCGGGGGTATCGACCCTCCCAAAACTGGCCAAAAATAGCGGTTTTTGGACTTTTCCCAATTTATCGGTTAATAATAAAAAAGGGGTGTGCAATTGGCTAAGTCCGGTTTTGGTATAAATTGGCCATCCGTTTTACCCCAAAAACATCATTTCTAGCTCAAATTTAGGCATAACGCGTGGCAACTAAAGCAACTACCAAAAAAAGCAGCCCAAAGACTACCGCCGGGGATCACCCTAAGGCGCTCATCATTGCAGAGAAGCCTTCTGTTGCCAATGACATTGCTAAGGCCTTGGGCGGCTTTACAAAGTATGAAGATTATTTTGAGAGCGATGAATTCCTAATCTCTTCCGCGGTTGGGCATTTATTAGAAATTGCTGCCCCCGAAGAATTTGACGTAAAACGCGGCAAATGGTCATTTGCCAACTTGCCGGTGGTGCCGCCATATTTTGATTTACGTCCGATTGCAAAAACTGAGTCACGCCTCAAGGTTTTACAAAAGCTCATTAAGCGCAAAGACGTTACTGCCCTCATTAATGCTTGTGACGCGGGACGCGAGGGCGAGTTAATTTTCCGCCTAATTGCGCAACACGCAAAGGCATCGCAATCTATTCAGCGCTTATGGTTGCAATCGATGACTCCAGCCGCCATTCGCGAAGGCTTTACCAACTTACGCAGCGATGAAGATATGAAGCCTCTTGCTGATGCGGCTCGTTGTCGCTCAGAGGCAGACTGGTTGGTTGGCATTAATGGCACGCGCGCAATGACTGCCTTTAATAGCAAGAGCGGCGGCTTCTTCTTAACGACTGTAGGTCGTGTGCAAACTCCAACGCTTTCTATTGTGGTGGAGCGCGAAGAGCTCATTCGCAAGTTCATCTCTAAAGATTACTGGGAAGTGAAGGCTGAATTTATCGCTGCTGCTGGCGTGTATGAAGGCCGCTGGTTTGACCCTAAATTCAAAAAGGATGCTGCCGAGCCCGACGCACGTGAGAACCGCCTATGGAGTGAGGCTGCAGCTCAAAGTATTGTGGCTGCATGCCGCGGCAAAAAAGCAAGTGTGACTGAAGAAGCCAAGCCTGCTACACAGCTTGCTCCTCAGCTATTTGATTTAACTAGCTTGCAACGTGAAGCAAACGCGCGTTTTGGATTCTCTGCAAAAAATACATTAGGTCTTGCACAGGCTTTATATGAGCGCCACAAAGTATTAACCTATCCACGCACCGACGCAAAAGCGCTTCCTGAAGACTACCTCGATACCGTTAAACAAACCATGGAGAACCTTGCTGAGCATTCGCAAGAATATCGTGCTTTTGCTAAACAAATTTTGAAGGGTGACCCAAAGGATCCCAAGGCCAAGGCTGGCTATGGTTGGGTAAAGCCAAACAAACGAATTTTTGATAACTCTAAAATTTCTGATCACTTTGCGATCATCCCAACATTAGAAACGCCTAAAACTTTAAGCGAGCCCGAAGCCAAGCTCTACGACTTGGTTGTGCGTCGTTTCTTGGCCGTGTTTTATCCTGCCGCAGAGTTCCGAGTGACCACACGCATTTCCGAGGCGTCCGGACACCACTTTAAAACCGAAGGTCGTGTGCTTGTAAACCCTGGTTGGCTAACGGTTTACGGCAAATCCAATCAAGCAGACGATGAACTCGTTCCCGTCCAAGAGGGTGAGGCCGTACAAACTGAGTCTATTGCAGCTGTGCCATTGAAAACCAAGCCGCCAGCACGCTATACAGAAGCAACCTTACTCTCTGCAATGGAAAGTGCGGGTAAGTGGGTTGATGATGATGACATGCGCGAAGCGATGGCTGAAAAGGGATTGGGTACACCAGCAACTAGAGCTGCCATCATCGAAGGCCTGCTGGCTGAAAAATACATGGTGCGCGAAGCTCGTGAGATGATTCCAACTGCAAAAGCCTTCCAACTAATGACTTTGTTGCGCGGCTTAGATGTTGAAGAGTTAACTCGCCCTGATCTCACTGGTAGCTGGGAGAACAAACTTTCTCTCATCGAGCAGGGCAAGATGAATCGCGATACTTTCATGCAAGAGATCGCGCAAATGACTCAGCGCATCGTCAAGCGTGCTAAAGAATACGATAGCGATACCATTCCAGGCGACTACGCTACCATGACCACGCCATGCCCACACTGTAAGGGTCCGGTAAAGGAAAACTATCGACGTTTTGCCTGTGAAAAGTGCGGCTTTACGATTAGCAAAACACCTGGTGGGCGCGCATTTGAATATCCTGAAGTTGAAGAGTTGTTGCGTGAAAAAATCATCGGACCTCTGCAAGGTTTCCGCAGCAAAATGGGGCGTCCATTTGCCGCAATTATTAAATTAAGCGAAATTCCAGAGGATGACAAAGATTATCCAAATGCGGGTTTCAAACTTGAGTTTGATTTTGGCAACACGCAAGATGATGAGACTGAAGCCGTCGATTTCACGGGCCGTCTAGCGCTAGGCGTTTGTCCAAAGTGTTCGGGCGCAGTATATGAAGATGGCATGCGTTACGTTTGTGAAAACAATACTGGCCCCAATAAATCATGTGATTTCAAAACCGGAAAAGTAGTTCTACAACAAGAGGTCTCGCCAGAACAGGTTCAGAAGTTGCTGAAAGAGGGCAAAACAGATCTTCTAACTAACTTTAAGTCAAACCGCACTGGCCGTGGCTTTAAGGCCTATTTAGCGCTAGATTCTGCCGGCAAAATTGGTTTTGAATTTGAGGCTAAAGCGCCTAAGGCTGAAGGCGCCGCTCCCGCAAAGAAACGAGCGGGCGCAAGTGCAGCGACTAAGTCTGCAGCAAAACCTAAGCGCGCAAGCAAAGCAAAGTCATCCTCTAGCAGTTGAGCTGTAATCAGCTTAGCCGCTAGAGCGGACCACAAAATTCCTCTCGAGCCCAAGGCAGTAGCTAAAAATATTCCTGGGCGCTGAGGAAGTGCGCCGATGATTGGTAAACGATCGCCGGCGACACAACGAATGCCCACAAACTCTCCAGACTTCATTAACGAAGAAAGATTACCTTCTTCGTAATCCACTAAGCGCTTAGCCTGCTCACGATTGAAGTCATCACTGCTTTCTCTTGGTGAGAGTTCATCCTCTCCCTCATCGAAACTAGATCCAACAATCCATTGATAACTGCCATCATCAAGTCGCTTGGCTGGCAAACAATATCCATCTCCAGAGATGCCAACCTGAGGTAATTTTTTGATCCAAGGGTCATCTTTCCGAACCGTGAAAATGCTCAACTGGCCGCGCACAGGCCTTAAGGGCAAACGAATACCGATACTATTCATAAGATCTTTTGCTTCCATGGCGCAGGCCACTACAACTTGATTTGCTGTCACAATCAGATTGTTTGAGGCATCAAATAAATGCCACTGATTCCTGAGCTCTTCTAAGCGCGCGATGCGCGTGTTCCACACACAAGTTAATCGCCGTTGTTCGTGTAACAACTCCTTGCTTGTTTCATGCAAATTTAAACCGGCGCCACGCGGCAACCAAATACCGCTTTGTTCAACTCCACAAAACTGTTTAGCCTCTTGAGCATCCATTGCAATGGCCATGTCTTCATCAAGATTCAATGAATGGAGATGCTCTTCTGTTGCAGCTCGATCAAAAGTTTTATCTTTTTTGGTCGGCTGAAATATCCCGTGTTGCCGCCACACATTTTTCCAGCGCGCTTCTGCTAGTAGAAATGCAAGGCGCGTTAAACGCAATAAACGGGGAGACCCTTTGCCAATATGCGGATGTGCGATGGCGTAAGCATGGCTTGAACAAGCAGTGGCTGGGGATGGTGCGGCGTCAATAATACAAACTGCTTGGCCGCGCTCAAGCAACTCATTTGCAATGGTTGCCCCACAAATGCCTGCCCCAATCACCACTATTTCATGGTGTTGGGGTTTGGTCATTGATTAAGTCTTGATAAAACGCTTGATATTGCTAAAGGCTTATGAAGCTTAAGCATTCAGGCGTTGTTCGATCTTGGAGCGAGTTTCTTTCATCTCTTTTGGCAAGCGATCGCCAAGATGCTCGAACAATTCTGTGTGCAGCTTAAGCTCATTCTTCCAATCATCAATTCCAACGGTGATCGCTTTAGTGAACTTTTCTGCGGAATAGTCGAGGCCACCCCAATGCATATCGCTGTACTCTGGGGTAATACCAAACGGAGTTTCTTTGCCGCTTGCCTTACCTTCTGCGCGGCCCAAAATCCAAGAAAGAACGCGCATGTTTTCACCGAAGCCTGGCCATACAAACTTGCCATTCTCGTCTTTGCGAAACCAATTCACGCAGTAGATCTTAGGCAATACTGCGCCTTCGGCTTCAAGCTTTTTGCCAATATTGAGCCAATGTTGGAAATAGTCGCTCATGTTGTAACCGGCAAATGCAATCATTGCGAATGGGTCACGACGTACAACGCCGATTTGACCCGTAATTGCTGCGGTAGTTTCAGAGCCCAATGTTGCAGCCATGTAAACGCCTTCAACCCAATCGCGCGCCTCGCTAACCAAAGGCACGGTATTTGAACGGCGGCCGCCAAACAAGAATGCATCAATAGGAACGCCTGCAGGATCATCCCAGTTTGGATCAACCGCTGGGTTGTTAGTTGCTGCAACAGTAAAGCGTGAGTTTGGGTGCGCGGCTTTACGGCCAGCAGCGCCGTCAGCCGGGGTCCAATCCTTACCTTGCCAGTCGATCAAGTGTGCTGGTGGAGTTTCTGTCAAACCTTCCCACCAAACATCACCGTCATCAGTCAAACCAACGTTTGTGAAGATCACATCTTGATTGAGGGAGTCGATACAGTTTTGGTTTGTTTGGCGATTTGTTCCAGGAGCAACGCCAAAGTAGCCAGACTCTGGGTTAATCGCAAACAAACGGGTTTTGCCAGTAACAGCATCTTTGCGTGGCTTGATCCAAGCAATGTCATCACCAATAGTGGTTACTTTCCAACCCTCAAATCCTTTTGGAGGAATCATCATGGAGAAGTTGGTTTTGCCACATGCAGAAGGGAATGCAGCTGCAATGTGATATTTCTTACCCTCAGGTGAAGTTACGCCCAAGATCAACATGTGCTCGGCCAACCAACCTTGATCGCGACCCATATTGGAGGCGATGCGCAATGCAAAACATTTTTTACCTAACAATGCATTGCCGCCGTAGCCTGAACCGAAAGACCAAATCTCACGTGTTTCTGGGTAATGAACAATGTATTTGTTTTTGTTGTTTGGCCATGCAACGTCTTTTTCACCAGCAGCCAAAGGCTTGCCCACAGTGTGAATACAAGGAACAAACTCGCCGTCAGCACCAAGCTGATCGATTACCGCTTTACCCATGCGAGTCATCAACTTCATGTTGATCGCAACATAAGGGCTATCAGATAACTCGACACCAATGTGTGCGATTGGTGAACCAATTGGTCCCATAGAGAAGGGCACTACATACATGGTTCTACCGCGCATACAACCATCAAACAATGGATTCAATGTTGCACGCATTTCGCTTGGCTCTACCCAATTGTTGGTTGGACCAGCATCTTCTTTCTTTGCTGAGCAGATAAAGGTGCGATCTTCGACACGCGCCACATCCTCAGGATCAGACAAAGCTAAAAATGAGTTTTTACGCTTAGCAGGGTTAAGGCGCTTAAATACACCAGCACTCACCAATAACTCGCACAATTCGTCGTATTCAGCTTGTGAGCCATCACACCAACGAATGGCGTCAGGCTTGGTAAGAGCTGCCACTTCGCCAACCCACTCAATTAGACGCTTGTTTTTTACGTAAGCCGGCGCATTCACATTAATCTGGCCGCTAGTAGTTGAAGTCATATGTTTCCCTATGAAAATTAAATTTTTTAATCCGACGATTTTAACATTTCGGTCACATTTGCTCTGTGGGCTAGACACAGCACAAACCCTTTACTTGCCAATACAGAATTGGCTGAAGATTTTTCCCAAAAGGTCGTCTGGAAGAAGTTTTCCGGTAATTTCACCCAAGTGTCTTTGGGCCAAAGAGAGCTCTTCTGCAAATAATTCGAGAGAATTATTGCCATTTGCAGCGAATTCTTCTGATTTTTCAATATGTTCGGCAGCGCGCTCTATACAGTCTAAATGCCTTCTGCGTGCCAAAATGGCACCCTCCTGGGGTCCAGCCCAGCCCACAAGCTCCAAAATCCTCTGTTTTAGCGCCTCAATTCCCTCTCCAGTTTTGGCGGAAATCAGCAAAGCTTCACTGGGCGCAGTTTTTGATGATTCTTGGAGCAAATCAGCCTTATTGACAAACTCAAGCACAGCGCATTTAGGTGGTAATTCCCTCAAAATCTGGGCTTTTAGGTCGTCCTGTTGGGCGCCCGACTGAGCATCAGTCAAAAAAATGACTATGTCTGCCAAACGAATGGCATCCCAGGATCTTTCAATGCCTTTTGCCTCTACAACATCGGTTGTTTCGCGCAGACCAGCTGTATCAATAATATGCATAGGCACACCGTCAATGGTGATGCTTTCTTTAACCCGGTCTCTGGTTGTCCCGGCAATGGGGGTAACAATGGCTACCTCTTCGCCGGCCAAGCGATTAAGCAAAGAGCTTTTCCCCACATTGGGCGCTCCAGCCAAAACCAGCTGAATCCCGTCACGCAAGATTTTTCCCTGTTTAGCGCCAGCACGTAAAGCTTTTAACTTTTCTTTAACGGCGGTTAAGCGCTGGCGCGCCTGAGCATTTTCTAGAAACTCAATTTCTTCCTCTGGGAAATCTAAAGTCGACTCAACTAAAATCCTGAGTTGAGTAATTTCTTCAATGAGATTATTGATGTCGTCAGAAAAAGCACCCTGCAAAGAACGAGCTGCGCCGCGAACAGCAGCCTCGCTTTGCGCGTCAATTAAATCTGCAATAGCCTCAGCCTGGGTTAAATCAATTTTGTTGTTGAGATAGGCACGCAGGGTAAATTCGCCCGGCTCTGCAATGACAAGTCCCTCGGCTTTGCCCAACTCTAAACAGCGTTTCATCACCAACTCAAGAAGTTGTGGGCCACCATGGCACTGAAGCTCTAAAACATCTTCGCCCGTAAAAGAAGCTGGTCCAACGAAATGAATTGCAATAAGCTGATCAATGGCTTGGCCACTCTCATCGCAGAGTGTTAATAGATTTGCTTGTCTTGGAGAAAGGGTTTTTTGAAACAGTGCGCTCGACATAGCGCTCAAATTTTTTCCGCTGATGCGAATAACCCCGACACCCGCCTTGCCCGGCGCTGTTGCAACAGCAATGATGGGCACTTTTCTTGTCATCATTGCTGTCTATTTATTGCAAGCGAGTTATGCCGCGCTCAAATTACTTAGCGGGCTTTTTTCCAAACATCTGGTTAATCTGCCACTGTTGAGCAATCGATAGAAGGTTATTAGTAACCCAATATAAAACCAAGCCCGCAGGGAAGAAAAAGAACATGATTGAAAAGACGATCGGCATGTACATCATCACCTTCGCCTGAATTGGATCTGGAGGCGTTGGGTTCAGTTTGGTTTGCACAAACATCGAGATGGCCATGATGATTGGCAAAATGTAGTACGGGTCAGGGACTGAGAGGTCATGAATCCACAAAACCCATGGTGCGCCACGCATCTCAACCGATGACAATAGTACCCAATACAAAGAAATGAACACGGGAATCTGAATGACAACCGGCAAACATCCACCCAACGGATTAATCTTTTCCTTGCGATACATCTCCATCATGGCTTGGTTGAGCTTCTGTGGTTCGCCCTTGTACTGCTCCTTCATCGCTACCAGGCGTGGTTGCACTTCTTTCATGCGAGCCATCGATTTGTAACTTGCAGCAGACAGGGGGAAGAACACCAACTTAATTAAGATGGTCAACAGAATGATTGACCAACCCCAGTTACCAACATAACCATGAATTTTTTCTAACAGCCAGAAAATAGGCTTAGCGATGATGGTCAGATAACCGTAGTCCTTAAGCAACTCAAAGCCTGGAGCAATCGTCTCCAGAACCTTTTCTTCTTGAGGTCCCACAAATAATCTGGCTTTTTCTACAACAGTTGCTCCTGGGGCAACAACACCTAAGGGTGTTTGCATACCAATTCGATATAGGCCGTTGTCTATTCTTCCAGCATAAATATCCCGCGCATCTTTGTCGCCTGGAATCCAGGCGCTCGCAAAGTAATGCTGAACCATGGCGATCCAAGCTGGCTCACCAGCAGCAACTTGCGTTGGAATGGTAATTTTGTTTTTATCAATTGCCGAGAACTCCAGCTTATTAAATTTTTCTTTGTCTGTATAAGCCGCAGGTCCAGTAAAGGTGCTGGCTGAGAAGGCGCCACCAAATGGGCCGATTTTTTGTTCTTGCGAAGCATCGCGCACAATTTCTGTGTAAAGGACAAGGGGGTTTGGGTTGTTTGTTGTCTGTGTAACGCGATGGCCAACATCTACAACATAACTGCCAGGATTTAGGATGAATGTTTTTTCAAGTTTGACGCCGTTGCGTTCGCTAGCTAATACTGCAAACGGCCTACCCGAACCATCTTTTCCTGACTGTATTAATTTAAAGGTACTTGTGTGATTTGGAAGGTCGTTATTGTTTAAAGAAATTAAACCAGACCGTGCAAAGTATTTGTGTGTTGGTGTGTATTGAAAAAGCTCTACTGGATTTTTCTCAGCAGTTAATTCTTTTAATAACTTAGCATCAATTACATTCGCTCCGCTGGCACTAATTTCCAATGCCAGCACATCATTTTGGAGTGTGAACTTTTCTGCGCCTTCTATGGTGCCGCCACTAAGCACTGGCGTTACGGCAACAGCCGGCGCGCCTGCAGCTTGCATGGGGACATCAACCTTGCCTCCTATTGTGGTCTTGTCAGCCGCAACCGGGGAGCTCGCTGGGGCGCCACCAAACAAGGATGGCTTACCTTCATGAACCTGCCAATTGTTGTAGAGCATGAGACCCGACATCGAGAATACTGCCCAAAGAATTGTTTTTTTAAAGTCCATTTACATTCACTTAAGTTGGTGTTTTGTATCTTTTACAGCAGGATCATAACCGCCGTGTGACAACGGGTTGCAGCGCAAAAGACGCCACGCCGTTAGGCCAAAGCTTTTAATAAATCCGTAATGACTAAAGCAGTCACATGCATATTGCGAACAGCTGGGCACATACTTGCAGTGCATACCTAAATATGGACTTAAGGCGAATTGATATATTTTTACCAACTTAATTGCCGCATTATTTAAGGCGCGCACCTAAAGCAGCCCCGAAATTTGAGAGCGCAAAATTTCTTTTTCTTTTTTTCTGAGTCTGCCCCGGGTTTCGCGACCGATTGGTTTTTTGAGCTTGACCACAACATCTTTGTTTAATGTGTTGGCTTGAGCCGTCCAAACCAATTCGCGAATCATCCGCTTTAGGCGGTTTCGATCAACCGCTCTTTTGGCCAACTTCTTTGCTACCGCAACCCCCAAGTCAGGCTTGAGGCCCTCTTGAGTGGATGCAATATACATACCCCAGTACAAACTTGTCTTGGGGCGTGCTTTAAGTAATTCAGAAATCCTTGCGCTATTCAATGGCTAAGTTACACAGCCAAACGCTTGCGGCCTTTTGCACGACGAGCATTTAAAACTGCGCGTCCGCTTTTGGTTTTCATGCGAATACGGAAGCCGTGTGTACGCTTGCGACGAGTTACTGAGGGTTGGTAAGTTCTTTTCATGTTCGATCCCTGGAAAACCAAGTATTTTCCTTGTTGCAGAGCAAAAGGTCAATCAATCTTAATGAATATGTAGGTGTTTTTCTCTATTTTTAGTCAAATTTCTCTTAAATCATTAATTTAAATAGAGATTTTTATATTGTTCACAAGTTATCCACAGCTTTTCCACGTTTTTGTTGCTTGTGGATAACTTTGGAGCATCGCTACAATGGATCCTCCAAAAATATGAGCAACCTACACAATCCCCCCGCCTTGAATTCAATTAGCCCACTGGGGTTCTGGGATGATGCTATCGGCATTTTATCTCGCGAACTGTCGCCCCAACAGTTTAAAACGTGGATTCAGCCTCTTACCTTATTGTCTTTTGTTGAAAGTGATGACTCACTAACAATTGGAGCTCCCAACCGATTTAAGTTGGACTGGACCAAAAAAACGTTTGCCGACCGATTCCAAGAGTTGGCCTCCCAGTATTTTGGGCGCCCCATTAATGTCAGTTTTACGCTTTCTGTCGAGGGTGGCGCAACCAATACCGCACCCCCAGTATCGATAGAAGAGCCCACAGAAAAAAATGTTTTTGTGGAGATCCCGGAACCAAGCATATCGGTAGAAGAGAGTGCTTTTGAGATTGAAGATCATTCGAAACTCAATCCAAATCTTACTTTTGAAACGTTTGTTACTGGTAAAGCCAATCAACTTGCTAGGGCTGCGTCTATTCAGGTGGCGCACAACCCTGGAACCTCTTACAACCCCATGTTCTTATATGGTGGAGTAGGCCTGGGTAAGACCCATTTAATTCACGCGATTGGTAATCACCTTTTAAAAGAGAAGCCAAGCGCCCGTATTCGCTATATCCACGCCGAACAGTATGTTTCAGATGTGGTCCGCGCATACCAACAAAAGGCGTTTGACCGCTTTAAGCGCTACTACCACTCCTTAGATCTCTTACTTATTGATGACATTCAGTTTTTTAGCGGCAAATCCAGGACTCAGGAAGAGTTTTTCTACGCTTTTGAGGCCTTATTAAGCAACAAAGCCCAAGTCATTATTACTAGTGATACCTACCCCAAGGAAATGGCGGGTATTGATGATCGCCTTATTTCCCGTTTTGATTCCGGGCTAACGGTTGCCATTGAGCCGCCGGAACTAGAAATGCGTGTCGCTATTTTAATGAAAAAGGCCATTAGTGAAGGCATCCCCATGAGTGAGGATGTTGCATTCTTTGTGGCAAAACACCTACGCTCAAACGTTCGTGAGCTAGAGGGGGCTTTGAGAAAGATTTTGGCGTTTGTTCGCTTCCACGGTCGCGAGGTCACGATTGAGGTTGCTAGAACAGCACTAAAAGACCTGCTTTCCATCCAAAATCGTCAAATTTCTGTTGAAAACATTCAAAAGGCGGTTGCTGATTTCTATAGCATCAAGGTTGCAGACATGTATTCCAAAAGGCGTCCAGCTAATATTGCTCGCCCCCGTCAAATTGCAATGTTTATGGCTAAAGAATTGACACAAAAAAGTTTGCCGGAGATTGGTGAATTATTTGGCGGTAGGGACCACACAACCGTCCTTCACGCCGTTCGCAAGATTGCAGATGAGCGAGCCCATGATGGCCAGTTAAACCATGAGATTCATGTTATTGAGCAAACCTTAAAGGCGTAGTTTTTTGCTTGTGGATAAGGTTGTGGACAACCCTAGTGATAAGTTTGGGGATTGGATGTGGATAAATTGTGGAAAGGTTCAGCTTCATGCAAAAATAGGGTATTGATAAAAAGTTATCCCCTTTTTATGCAGTGCTTATACAAGAGTTTTCCACAGGTTTTTTAGTCTTCAATTTGTTGTTTTTTAAGAGGTTTTTGACTTATCCACGGAATTTCGAACCCTTATTACTATTACTACTAAGATATATACAAGGATTTAAAAGCAATGCAACTCGTTAACACTTCTCGCGATAGCCTACTAAAACCACTTCAGGTTGTTAGTGGAATTGTTGAACGCAGACACACACTGCCAATTTTGGTAAATCTCTTATTTAAAAAGGTTGGAGAAAAGGTTTCATTCATCTCCACTGATATTGAAATTCAAATTACAACAAACGCTAATTTTGGTGTTGGTACTGAGGATGTAACAACCACCGTTGCCGCTAGAAAACTTTTAGATATTTTGCGTGCATTGCCAGAGGGTCCAGTATCTTTAAATCTTAAAGATAACAAGATGGTTGTACAAAGCGGCAAAAGCCGCTTCTCTTTACAAACACTTTCTGCAACTGAGTTTCCGGTGATGCAAAGTGTGGGTGAGGTAACTGCTGCTTGGAAGATGTCACAAAAGACTTTCCGTCAACTCATAAGCCAAGTGCATTTTTCAATGGCTCAGCAAGATATTCGTTATTACTTAAATGGGATGCTGTTGGTAATTGAGGGTAAAGAGGTAGTTGCAGTGGCAACAGATGGTCACCGCCTTGCTTACTCTCAGGTTGAGCTAGCAGATGCCCCCTCAGGCTCTGGTCAAAAACAAGAAATCATTATTCCTCGCAAAACAATTTTAGAGTGCCAGCACTTGCTTGAAGATTCTGATGAGTCCTTGGAAATTAGTTTGACAACTAATCAGGTGAAGTTTTCATTTGGGGATATTGAGTTAATCTCAAAATTAGTTGAAGGTAAGTTCCCAGACTTTCAAAGAGTGATTCCGAAGGGTCATAAAAACTCACTCGTAGTTGGTCGTGAAACTCTTCAATCAGCACTTCAACGTGCCGCTATTTTGACAACAGACAAATTTAAAGGTGTTCGTTTTTCATTATCCCCAAACCGCATCACAATTCAATCAACCAACGCTGAGCAAGAAGAGGCTCAAGAAGAAATTGAGACTGAGTATTCTGGTGATGCGGTAGAGATTGGATTTAACGTTAGCTACTTGTTGGATGTTTTATCAAACCTAAAGAGCGAAAAGATTCAAATTAGCTTGGGTGATGCAAATAGCAGTGCTGTGATTACTCTGCCTGGCTCAGAGAGCTTTAAGTATGTTGTGATGCCAATGCGTATTTAACTTAGAAAAAAATGACTGAAGAAAAAAAGGTAGTAGAGCAGTACGGCGCTGCATCGATTCAAATCTTAGAGGGTCTTGAGGCTGTTCGTAAACGGCCTGGTATGTACATCGGTGACACATCCGATGGTACAGGTCTGCATCACCTTGTATTTGAGGTTTTGGATAACTCCATTGATGAAGCTTTAGCAGGTTATTGTTCTGAAATCACAGTAGTTATTCAAACTGATAACTCTATTTCTATTGTCGATAATGGTCGTGGTGTCCCAACAGGGATTAAATACGACGATAAGCATGAGCCGAAACGCAGTGCTGCTGAAATCGTTATGACCGAGCTGCATGCAGGTGGTAAGTTCGATCAAAACAGTTACAAAGTTTCTGGCGGTCTACATGGTGTGGGTGTTAGTTGCGTAAATGCGCTATCTAAATGGTTGAAGTTAACCATCCGGCGTGACGGCAAAGCGCATTACATGGAGTTTGCGCGCGGCGTTATTCAAAATCGCAATGTTGTTGATGAGAATGGGGTTTTAGTTTCTCCAATTACCGTTACTGGTGACACGGAGCTTTCAGGAACTGAAGTTCACTTTTTGGCCGACGAAACAATCTTTGGAAACGTTGAGTTTCATTATGAAATTTTAGTTAAGCGTATTCGCGAACTTTCATTCTTAAACAACGGTGTTCACATTAAACTGATTGATCAACGCACCGGTCAAGAAGAAGACTTTGCATTCTCTGGTGGTGTTAAAGGCTTTGTTGAGTACATCAACCAAACTAAAAACGTACTGCACCCCAATATTTTTTATGCTGAGGGTAATCGCCCTTCAGACTTAGGCGGTCAAATTACTGCTGAAGTATCTATGCAGTGGAATGACAGTTTTAGTGAGCAAGTACTTTGTTTTACTAATAACATTCCACAACGGGATGGTGGAACACACTTGACCGGTTTGCGTGCTGCAATGACGCGAGTCATTAATAAATACATTGATGAGCATGAAGTTGCTAAGAAAGCAAAAGTAGAAATTTCTGGTGATGACATGCGCGAGGGTTTGGCCTGTGTTTTATCAGTAAAGGTCCCAGAACCAAAATTCTCTAGTCAAACAAAAGACAAATTGGTTTCCAGTGAGGTGCGTGGCCCAGTAGAAGAAATTGTTGCAGAAGCTTTGAGTGCTTACTTGCAAGAGCGGCCAGCAGATGCCAAAATTTTGTGTGGCAAGATTGTTGATGCAGCCCGTGCCCGCGAAGCGGCGCGTAAAGCTCGCGACATGACTAGACGCAAAGGCGTATTAGACGGCCTTGGCTTGCCTGGTAAGTTGGCTGACTGCCAAGAGAAAGACCCAACCAAATCCGAACTCTTCATTGTTGAGGGCGATTCCGCGGGCGGCTCTGCAAAACAGGGGCGCGATCGTCGCTTCCAAGCCATTCTTCCTTTAAAAGGAAAAATCCTCAACGTTGAAAAAGCACGCTTTGATAAAATGCTTGCGAGCCAAGAGGTGGTTACTTTAATTACCGTTCTGGGCACCGGCATCGGTATCGAAGAATATAAAGCAGACAAACTGCGTTATCACCGCATCATTATCATGACCGACGCGGACGTGGACGGCAGCCACATTCGCACTCTGCTTTTAACCTTCTTTTATAGACAGATGCCTGAGTTGATCGAGCGTGGCCATATCTATATCGCTCAACCACCACTTTACAAGGTAAAGTTTGGTAAGAACGAGCAGTACATTAAAGACGACAACGAGCTAAATCAGTTGTTGTTAAAAATTGCACTTGAAACAGCATCCCTACAAACACCATCAGGCGAAATTATTGAGGGTGAGGCGCTCAATGAGTTGGCAAAACACTACCAAGTGATTCAGTCGATCGTTGACCGCTTGTCTCGAACCATTGATGAAGATGCTTTGCGTGCAATTGCCTCAGGAACACCATTAAATCTGGACACAGAAAAATCAGCAAATGAGTCTGCTGATCGTTTAAGGCAAGCGCTTGCGGATTCTTTGAACCCTTTAGCTTTGCCACCAGAAGTTATTGTTCAAAAAGAAGACCGTACTGAGCGCTTCCGCTTGTTGTTATCGCGCCGTATTCATGGAAATCTGAAGTTGTCTTCCATTAACTCGGACTTTGTTCATGGTGATGATTACCAAAGCCTTGCAAATGCTGCAGCTGTTTTATCGGGCAAGGTTGTGGCGGGCTCCAAGGTTCGTCGTGGCGACCCTGACAAAAACCAAAAAGAACAAACTATTGGCGACTTTAGGGCCGCCTTTGCTTGGTTATTGTCTGAGGCAGAGCGCGTATTGAGTCGTCAGCGCTATAAAGGTCTTGGCGAGATGAATCCATCACAGTTGTGGGAAACCACCATGGATGCAAGCTCTAGAACACTCTTGCAGGTAAGGATTGAAGATGCAATTGCTGCGGACCAAGTCTTTACTACACTCATGGGGGATGAGGTTGAGCCTCGTCGCGCATTTATTGAAAAAAATGCCCTTATTGCCCGCAACCTAGACGTTTAATTTATGACAGCCAAAAAATTAAAACCACCCAAAGTGGACCGATCCTCTATTGTTGTGAAGTCTTCCCCCATTCATGGAAAAGGGGTCTTTGTTGCTAAGCCCATTAAAAAGGGTCAGGCAATTATTGAATACAAGGGCGAGCGCATCAGCTGGAAGCTTGCAGAGAAGCGCCACCCCCACGACCCTAAAGATCCTAATCACACCTTTTACTTTTCATTGGAAGATGGTCGTGTGATTGATGCGAAATATGGTGGGAATGCTGCCCGCTGGATCAACCATTCATGTAAGCCAATTTGCGAAACCCGGGAAGATAGTTTTGATGGTGAGCCCCGCGTGTTCATTTATGCAAAGCGCGCCCTCAAGGTTGGTGAAGAGTTGTTTTATGACTACTCGCTTGACATTGAGGGCAAGATTACTAAGCAAATGAAAAAAGATTACGAATGCCGTTGTGGTGCAAAAAAATGCCGCGGCACTATGCTTGCAACCAAAGATAAGTAAAAATAATTTTCATGTTGTTTGTAACAATCCAAGAGTTAGAGGCTGCCATCAATTACTGGCGCAGCCAGTCCCCATCAGAGGGTGATGAGTTGCGACTCTGCCCTGAAGCCTCGGCCCTAGCGAAACCATATGCGCTAATGATTGTGCAGGGCGCCCAAAGGATTCCTGTGGACGTCTTGGATGAATTGGCTCGTTTAGCAATTCAGAAATTTCAAAAAATCTCTTAAGTTTTGTTCTGTTGCGCACCCTAATTGTTTAGGGTTATTGCTATATAAACCCAAGCCATCTTCGGGTATTCTCGTATTCTTGCTCCCAAGTAGGGGGTAGAGGGCATGACATTGCAAGAAACAATATTAAAAACAATTGGACTGGGGAAATCCTTTAAGGGGTTTTCTGCGGTCACCGATGTGAACCTAGATGTCGCTCGGGGAACTATTCACGCTTTGATTGGGCCCAATGGAGCTGGCAAAACAACCTGCTTCAATTTGCTGACTAAGTTTTTAGAGCCCAGCAGCGGCCAAATCTTATTCAATGGCTTTGACATCACCAAAGAGGCCCCAGCACAAATTGCGAGAAGGGGCATTATTCGCTCCTTTCAGATTTCCGCTGTTTTTCCACATTTAACGGTTATAGAAAATGTTCGTGTTGCACTGCAGCGAGGGTTGGGAACCGAGTTTCACTTCTGGAAGTCTGGAAACTCTTTAAATGTGCTTAATGAGCGCGCTTTAGAGCTTCTACATGAGGTTGGCTTGGAAGACTTTGCCAACAAGGAAACGCTCAACCTAGCTTATGGCCGTAAAAGAGCGCTTGAAATTGCAACAACTTTAGCTATGGAGCCGGAGTTAATGCTTTTGGATGAGCCCACCCAGGGAATGGGGCATGAAGATGTTGAGCGCGTAACAGAATTGATTGATCGTGTAGCCAAGGGCCGCACTATTCTGATGGTTGAACACAATATGAAGGTGGTTTCTTCAATTGCAGATCGTATTACCGTTTTACAGCGTGGCTCCGTGCTAGCTGAGGGTTCTTATCATGAGGTTTCAAGCAACCCACTAGTTGTTGAGGCTTATATGGGTAGCCATGGGGGAGACAACCTATGAGCACCATGGCGCTAGAGGTTAAAAATTTAGAGTCTTGGTATGGCGAATCTCACATTTTGCATGGCGTGAATTTTGCTGTGCGTGATGGCGAGGTTGTTACCTTGCTGGGAAGAAATGGCGCCGGTCGAAGCACTATTCTGAAGACCATCTTAGGTTTAACTAGCAAAAGAACTGGTTCTGTAGATGTGTATGGGGCGGAAACTATCTCCATGCCCACTTATAAGATTGCTCGTTTGGGGGTTGGTTTTTGCCCAGAGGAAAGAGGAATTTTTGCTAGCTTGAGTACAGAGGAAAACCTTTTGCTTTTGCCGGAGATTGCGCCTGGCGGCATGGGTTTGGATGAGATTTATGAAATGTTTCCAAACCTCTATGAAAGAAAAAATAGCCCCGGCACCCGCTTATCTGGTGGCGAGCAGCAAATGCTAGCGATGGCGCGAATTTTGAGAACCGGTGCAAAGTTATTGTTGTTGGATGAGATTACTGAGGGGTTGGCGCCCGTGATTGTGCAAAAGCTTGGAGAAGTTGTTACCAGCTTGCGCAACAAAGGCTTCACGATTGTGTTGGTTGAGCAAAACTTCCGCTTTGCTGCACCCTTGGCTGATCGTCATTATGTGGTTGAGCACGGAAATGTGGTTGAGGTGGTGCAACAAAGCGAGCTTGCAGAAAAAGCAACTTTATTAAATGAGTATCTTGGTGTTTAGTGGATTTCTATAGGAGACGGTAATGAAGTTAAAGCAAATAACCGCATGTCTGGTTGCGGCGACCATATTTGGTTCAAACCCAGCATTTGCACAAAGTGGATCTAAGGTAAGTGGTGACGTTGTAAAGATTGGTGTATTAACCGACCTTTCATCAACCTATTCTGATTTGGCTGGCCCTGGTGCAGTGATTGCTGCAAAAATGGCAATTGCTGATTTTTCCAAAGACGGTACTGTAATTGGAAAAAAGATTGAACTTGTTAGTGCTGATCACCAAAACAAGGCTGATATTGCAGCAAACAAAGCGCGCGAATGGTACGACAAAGACGGCGTGGATGTGATTGTTGAATTAGTTTCAACCAACGTTGCCTTGGCTGTGATGGAAGTGGCAGAGCAAAAGAACAAGATCACTTTGGTTTCTGGCGCAGGCTCCTTAACTATTACCAATGAAAAATGTACGCCAAACAATGTGCATTGGGCTTATGACACATATGCACTATCTAATGGCACAGGTAAGGCAGTTGTAAAACAGGGTAAAAAGAATTGGTACTTTATTACTGCCGACTATGCTTTCGGTGCTGCTCTTGAGAAAGATGCGACGGCTGTTGTGACTGCTAATGGCGGTAAAGTTTTGGGCACTAGCAAACACCCTTTCCCTAATAGCGATTTCTCTTCATACCTTTTAAAGGCGCAAGCTAGTGGTGCGGACGTAGTTGCTTTGGCAAATGCTGGTCAAGATACTATCAACACCGTTAAGCAAGCCTCTGAGTTTGGTATCAACAAAAAACAAACGGTTGTTCCTTTGTTGATGTTTATCTCCGACGTGCATTCTTTGGGCCTGCCTGCCGCACAAGGCATGTACCTTACAGAAGGATTCTATTGGGACAAGGATGACAAGACCCGCGCATTCTCCAAACGCTTTATTTTGCAACACAAGCGTATGCCAACCATGGTTCAAGCCGGTGTTTACTCATCCGTTCTTGCTTATTTGAATGCGGTTCAAAAAGCTGGCACAGACGATACACAGGCTGTAATGAAGGCGCTTAAATCAACCAACATCGATGACGGCCTCTTCAAAGGCAAGATTCGTGCGGATGGCAAGTTTGAGCATGACATGTATTTGTTGGAAGTGAAGAAACCGGCTGACTCTAAGAGCCCGTGGGATTACTACAATGTGCGCGCGACGATTCCTGCTGCTGAAGCAACTTTGCCGCTTTCGCAATCAAAGTGCAAGTTAGTTAATAAGTAAGAAATTTAGAAATCAAGAATGTTTGAACTTCTCGGAATTACCCCTCAAGGGCTGGTAGCCCAGCTCTTGGTGGGGCTTATTAATGGCTCGTTCTACGCCATATTGAGTTTGGGATTGGCCATTATTTTTGGCCTTCTCAACATCATTAATTTTGCACATGGCGCTCAGTACACTATGGGCGCTTTTATTGCTTGGATTGGTTTAACCCAGATTAGCCAATGGCTTGGCTTCCCTGACCTATCTATTAATTATTGGTTTGCTCTTATTGTTGTGCCATTGGTTTTGGCGGGATTTGGCTTAATTCTGGAGCGCACGATGTTGCGCCGCCTGTACCACCTTGATCACCTATATGGTTTGTTGCTGACTTTTGGTTTGGCACTCATTATTGAGGGCATGTTCCGTCATTGGTACGGCATCTCTGGAGAGAGTTATCCAGCCCCAGAGATATTGCAGGGGGCAATCCCGTTAGAGTCGCTTGGCATCATCTTGCCAAAGTATCGCGTATGGGTTGTGGTGATTTCTATGACGGTATGTTTCTCAACCTGGTATGTGATTGAGAGAACAAAGTTGGGCGCCTATTTGCGCGCTGGAACCGAAAACCCTAAATTACTACAAGCCTTTGGTATCAATGTCCCGCTGATGATTTCTTTGGCCTACGCCTATGGCGTTGGTCTAGCAGGTTTTGCTGGTGTATTAGCAGCCCCCATTTTCCAGGTGAACCCGTTGATGGGTTCCAACCTCATCATTGTTGTGTTTGCGGTGGTGGTGATTGGTGGCATGGGCTCGATTATGGGTGCCATCCTTAGTGGTTTGGGCTTGGGTCTGGTTGAGGGTCTGACTAAGGTCTTTTATCCAGAGGCCTCCGGCGTTGTGATTTTTGTGATCATGGCAATTGTTCTTTTGATTCGTCCTGCTGGACTGTTTGGGCGGGAGAAATAAGCATGAATCCAAAAACAAAATTGCTTTACGGCATCTTGGTTTTAATTGCCCTGTTATTGCCGTTCCAAGATTTTATTTATCTCGTGTTTGCAATGAAGGTGTTGTGTTTTGCTCTTTTTGCATGCGCATTTAATTTGCTTTTGGGTTTTACTGGGCTTCTATCTTTTGGTCACGCAGCATTTTTTGGAACTGCCGCTTACATTACCGCTTACTTCTGCAAAGAGGCGGGCCTCTCCCCTGAGTTAGGAGTTGTGTTGGGCGTTGTTGGCTCTGGTGTTCTGGGATTCTTAATTGGATCGTTGGCTATTCGCAGACAAGGTATTTACTTTGCGATGGTGACTTTGGCCCTTTCGCAAATGGTTTACTTTTTAGCTGTTCAGCTTCCATTTACAGGCGGTGAAGATGGAATACAGGGCGTCCCGCGCGGCATGTTATTTGGCTTGATTGACCTAAAAGATGACGTTGCAATGTATTACTTTGTTTTAGCAGTTTTTTTATTTGGCTTTGCCGTCATCATGCGCGCAGTGCACTCCCCGTTTGGTCAGGTTCTTAAGGCAATTCGTGAGAATGAGCCTCGTGCAATTTCCTTGGGTTATGACGTTGATCGTTTTAAGTTGATGTCTTTTGTGCTTTCCGCCGCATTATCTGGTTTGGCTGGATCCATGAAATCTTTGGTGTTCCAGTTGGCAACACTGACCGATGTTCACTGGCACATGTCCGGCGAGGTTGTGTTGATGACTTTGCTTGGTGGCATGGGAACCATTCTGGGCCCAGTGGTTGGCGCAGGAATTGTGGTTGGTTTGCAAAACTACCTTGCCAACATTGGCTCATGGAGCACAATTGCAACCGGCTTCATTTTTGTCATTTGTGTTTTAGCATTTCGTCGTGGCGTTGTTGGCGAGATTGCTGCGTACTATAAAAACAAAAACTGAGTTTTTGTTTTTCCTTTTATTATTTGATTTTTAGTGCGGCGCTCTCGCCGCACTCATTTAATTAAAAGAGACTCTCATCGAATTTTCAATTTTCATATGGCCATTGCTTTTGGCAATGGCTTTCTTTGCTGGGCTGGTTGATGCTGTAGCCGGAGGCGGCGGCTTGATTCAGGTGCCGGCCCTTTTTGCTACTTACCCCAATGTTCCGCCTGCAACTTTGCTGGCGACGAATAAGGTTGCCGCGGTTGGCGGGACCTTTAATGCAGCGCGTAAATTTTTGGGCCATGTTTCTTTACCTTGGGCAATTGTTTTGCCAGCAATCGTTGCAGGTTTTGTTGGCTCTCTTTTGGGTGCAAATGCAGTGAGCAATTTTCCAGCGGAGCCGTTGCGTAAAGCTTTGCCGTTTGTTTTGTTATTTCTGTTGCTCTACACCTGGTTTCAGCCCTCGCTTGGAGAGGCCCACTTACCGAAAATTCTTGGGCGCTTTCAACAGATCAAGGGCGTTGCTCTTGGTTTAACAATTGGTTTTTATGACGGCTTTTTTGGTCCCGGCACCGGCAGTTTTTTGTTGTTTGGTTTCGTGCGTTTTTTTGGTTTTGATTTTCTTCATGCGTCTGCGGCAACGAAATTGGTAAATGTAGCAACAAACTTAGCGGCTATTTTGATGTTGGCTAGCCTTGGTCAAATTAATTGGCCTCTTGGGTTTGCAATGATGATTGCTAATGTTGTTGGTAGTCAGTTTGGCAGTCGATTGGCAATTAAGCATGGCAGCGCCTTTGTCAGAAAGGCCTTTTTGGTCATTGTTAGTGTGCTGATATTGAAGTCAGCCTGGAATGCTTATTTCATTAATTAAATCAATTACTTAGAAAACTGCCCATTGTTTTTCTAGGAATTTTTAATCTTTTGTTTCACGTGAAACAAACAAAATGCTATGATCATCGCCCTATCTGAGGCAAATCATGCGTTATTCCAAAAGTTTCGATGTCATTGTGGTTGGAGGCGGTCACGCTGGGACCGAGGCCGCGCTTGCGTCGGCGCGCATGGGATGTGACACCCTATTAATTACCCATAGCATTGAAAACCTGGGCGCCATGAGCTGCAATCCTTCCATCGGCGGGATTGGTAAGGGTCATCTAGTAAAAGAAATTGATGCCATGGGCGGCGCAATGGCCGCGGCTACCGATGAGGCTGGCATTCAGTTTCGTATCTTGAATTCTAGTAAGGGCCCTGCTGTTCGAGCCACTCGCGCTCAGGGTGACCGAGTTCTATATAAGGCCGCCATTCGTCGCCGTCTAGAAAATCAATCTAATTTAAGCATCTTCCAGGCCGCAGTGGATGATTTATTAGTCAAGGGTGATCAGGTCCAGGGCGTTTTTACCCAAATGGGCTTGGAGTTTGAGTCTAAAAAAGTGGTCCTGACGGCAGGTACTTTCTTAGATGGAAAGATTCATGTTGGTTTAAATAACTATGCCGGTGGGCGTGCTGGAGATCCTGCCGCAGTTTCCTTATCAGCTAGATTAAAAGAGTTGGAGCTTCCACAGGGAAGATTGAAGACTGGTACCCCACCTCGCATTGATGGTCGAACAATCGACTTTTCAGTCATGCTTGAGCAGCCTGGAGACTTGGATCCTGTACCAGTGTTTTCTTATTTGGGGCGACCAGAGCAGCACCCCAAGCAGGTTCCTTGCTGGATTTCCCATACAAATGAAAAGACTCACGACATTATTCGAGGCGGTTTAGATCGTTCACCGATGTATACCGGCGTAATTGAAGGGGTTGGCCCTCGCTACTGCCCTTCAATTGAGGACAAGATTCATCGTTTTGCCTCCAGAAATAGCCACCAGATCTTTTTGGAGCCAGAGGGCCTAACAACTAACGAGTTTTACCCTAATGGGATTTCTACCAGCTTACCTTTTGATGTTCAGTGGGACTTAGTCCGCAGTATTCGGGGTATGGAGTCTGCGGTGATTGTCCGCCCTGGCTACGCAATTGAGTACGACTTCTTTGATCCACGCCAATTGCGCCATAGCCTTGAGACAAGGGCTATTGGCGGCCTTTATTTCGCTGGCCAGATTAATGGGACTACGGGCTATGAAGAGGCTGCAGCGCAGGGTATGCTGGCTGGAATCAATGCTGGCTTGGCAGCGAAAGGCAGAGAGCCCTGGCTTCCAAAACGCAGCGAATCCTATATTGGCGTTTTAGTTGACGATCTAATTACCCGTGGGGTTCAGGAGCCGTACCGCATGTTTACAAGCCGAGCAGAATATCGCCTGAGCTTGCGCGAAGACAATGCAGATATGCGCTTAACCACAATTGGGCGCGAGCTTGGATTGGTGGACGACTATCGTTGGGAGGTATTTTGCAGAAAACAGGAGGCTGTTTCACGTGAAACATCTCGCTTGCAAGATATTTGGGTTGGGCCAAAACATGAGGCTGCCCCCCTAGTTTCTCAGTTGCTGGGTCAAGACCTGTCCCATGAATGCAACTTAACCGAGTTATTGAGGCGCCCAGGGGTTACTTATGAGGCTATTACTGCTTTGGGTGGCGGAATGTGGGCTCCTGAAACTTTAGATGAGGATCTTGGCTTGGCGTCTCAAATTAGCGATCAGGTAGAAATTTCAGTTAAATACCAGGGTTACATTGATCGTCAGGCGACAGAAATTGCTCGTCAAGAGCACAACGAATCTTTCCCCCTATCAGAGTCGTTAGATTATTCTCAGGTTGTTGGCTTATCTAAAGAGGTCCAGCAAAAGCTGAATTTGCATAAACCCGAAACATTGGGTCAGGCTGGCCGGATTTCAGGGGTCACGCCTGCAGCTCTTTCGCTTTTATTAGTGCATCTTAAAAAAGGCTTGGGCCGCACTCAAGAAACTCATGAGTGAGGGGTTGCTTGCCTTGGGGATTGAGGATCTTGGGCTGGAATTAAGCCCAAGCAATATCGCCGATTTAGAGCTGTTTTTGCAAGAAATGGGACGCTGGAACCGGGTGCATAATCTCACGGCAATTGAGGGTGAGAAAGATTCTATTCGACTGCATCTGATTGATTCTATTGCAGTTTTGCCAGTATTGAAACGCTTCTTAAAGGGCCCATCTCCTAAGATTGCCGACCTTGGTTCAGGGGGCGGGTTGCCGGCCATTCCAATTGCTATTGTTCAGCCAGATTGGCGCCTTTCATTGATTGAAGCAATTCGGAAGAAGACGGCTTTTTTGCAGCATGTGCGCGGAAAACTCAAACTGAAAAACATTGAGGTGCTCTGTGAGAGGGTGGAAGATGCTGCAATGCAACAACCAGCACAATTTGATGCAGTCATTTCTCGGGCATTTACAAATCTCGCACGTTTTTTAGAGCTGTCATTGCCCTTCTTAAAGCCCGATGGCTTGGTATTTGCAATGAAGGCCAAGCGCGCTGACGACGAAATGAAAGATGTTTCCATGGACCATTGGTGCTTAGTTGCCGATGAGCCCCTTCATATCCCTAATTTAGCGGTGGAGCGACGCCTTTTGGTGCTGGCCCCCGTGAGAAAATCCACCCTCACCTCTTAAGTAAACCCAAAAGTAGCCATGGCAAAAATTTTCTGTATTGCAAATCAAAAAGGTGGTGTTGGTAAGACCACTACCGCCGTTAATTTAGCAGCGGGTTTAGCAGGACTACAGCAGCGCGTTTTGTTGGTTGACCTTGATCCTCAGGGTAATGCCACTATGGGCTCAGGAGTAGAGAAAGCAGACTTAAACGCAAGCATATATCAGGTATTAATTGGTATGACATCAGTTAAAGAATGTGTGCAGCGTTGCGAAAGCTCCGGGTATGACGTATTGCCGGCTAATCGTGATTTAGCGGGCGCTGAAATTGAATTGGTAGATCTAGATTTACGCGAAGCACGTTTGAAAGATGCTCTTTCTCAAGTAGCGAACGATTACGACTTTATTTTGATTGATTGCCCACCCGCTTTGTCCTTACTTACGCTCAACGGATTGTGTGCAGCAAATGGTGTGATTGTGCCAATGCAATGCGAATACTTTGCGTTAGAGGGTTTGTCCGATTTGGTAAACACCATCAAACAAGTGCATGCAAATTTGAATCCCGACTTAGTCATCATTGGTTTATTGCGTGTCATGTTTGATGCGCGCATGACTTTGCAACAACAAGTTTCCGATCAGCTGCTTGAGCACTTCGGCGACAAAGTATTTAAGACCATTATTCCGCGTAATGTACGTCTTGCTGAAGCCCCGTCTTACGGGCTTCCTGGGGTGGCTTTCGATAAATCATCACGTGGCGCAAAAGCCTATTTAGATTTTGGTGCCGAGATGGTTGAGCGCATCAAGCACATGTAATTTTTAGAAAGAACAATAAAGATCATGGTTGCCATTAAGAAAAAAGGTTTAGGTAGAGGTCTTGAAGCTTTGCTTGGAGAAAAGACGCAGCAAGCAAATCCTTCCACCGAAATTAATCGTTTGCCATTAACAGCTTTGCAGGCAGGCAAATATCAGCCGCGTCAAAAAATGGAAGCCGGTGCTTTGCAAGAGTTGGCAGAAAGTATTCGCGAGCAAGGTGTTATGCAGCCACTTTTGGTTCGTCTAGTAGCTCCTGGCAAATACGAAATCATTGCTGGCGAAAGACGCTTTCGTGCGGCAACAATTGCGGGCTTAAAAGAGGTTCCCGTTTTAGTCTCTGACGCTGATGATCAGGCTGCGGCAGCAATGGCCTTGGTGGAAAACATGCAGCGAGAGGATTTGAATCCTCTCGAAGAATCACAGGGTTTAGCTAGGTTGATTGAGGAGTTTGGTTTTACTCATGAGCAGGCTGCCAAGGCTGTAGGAAAGTCTCGTAGCGCCATCACCAATCTACTGCGCCTTACTCAGCTAGCTAAGCCTGTGCAAGCCATGCTGTTGGCCGGCGACATCGATATGGGGCATGCCCGTGCGCTTTTGCCGTTACCAGGCGCAAGTCAGGTTGCCCTAGCTCAAAGAATTTCTGCTCAAGGCCTGTCTGTCCGTGAGGCAGAGCGCATGACTGCGGCTTTGGTGATTGCTGGTGGTCAGATTGGTGACAAAAAGTCTAAAAATAAGTCTGGGAATAAGTCCCCGAGTGCGGACCCAGACATGCAGCGTTTAACTCAGGAAATAGCTGACTTAATCGGATTAAGCACTGAATTTAAGCTTAAAGGGAGTGGCGGAGAGCTCAGAATTCGCTTTAGCCAATTTGATGAGCTTGATTCCTTATTAAAAAAGTTGGGTATTGGTTTTGAATAAAGTGCGCCCTATTAAAGCGGTTGAATGGAACGATCAAGATGAGGATTCATTCAAGGCGCTCAGTAAGGCCGAGATGGATGCTTTGCGAAAGGCAAAGCCTAAGAACTTTACTTCAATCAATGGATGGCTCGTTGTTACAAGTCAGGCGGTGCTTACCCTGATTATTGCTAGTTTTTGTTATTTTTTTTCTGAGTCGGCAGAAAGAGTCGTTTATACTTACTCGGCTTTAGTGGGTGGCTTGATTGGGTTTTTGCCCTCCGTGTTGTTTTTGGTGCGCTTAGAAGCCGCGAAAAAGAATGTAAAATCGAGCCCCGGTGGATATTTAGCAGCAGTGGTTTCTGGCGAATTTTTAAAAATCCTAGCAACCATTCTCCTGTTTATTGGCTTTGCCCTAAAGCAACCTGATTTGAAATGGATTCCATTGCTTGTCACCTATTTAGCTACGCTTAAGTGTTATTTGTTAGCGTGGTTTTGGAGGTAACAAGTGGTAAATATAGATAAGGACAAGTTCAGAGATGTCTAGCGAAGTCAACGCAGCAGCAGAGGTAGCCCATCATGTGGCTAGCGAACCGCTTACACCTACTGCTTATATTGCTGAGCACTTACAAAACCTGAATAACATTGGTGGGGCGCAAACCTCTGTCATTGATTTCAGTGTTATTAACTTAGATACTATCTTTTGGACCTCTTTAATGGGGTTGATCACCGTTTTTCTCTTGGTTCTTGCTGCTCGCAGAGCATCCCCTGGAGTTCCAGGACGCTTTCAGTGTTTAGTGGAAATGCTGGTTGAGATGGTTGATAACCAAACTAAGAGTATTGTTCATGGCGACCGCACTTTCATTGCACCGCTAGCGCTATTCGTTTTTTGCTGGATCATTCTCCTAAATACTTTGGATTTAGTGCCAGTAGATTGGATCTTTGGCGTAAATCAATTTATTGGCAGTTTTGGCGTTCACGTTCCGCACCACAAGATCGTACCTACTACCGATCTAAATGCCACTTTCGGCTTATCGTTCTCAGTTCTACTACTAGTGTTCTTCTATAGCTTCAAAGTTAAGGGCCTAGGCGGATTTTTGCACGAGTTGGTTTCTGCACCTTTCGGCGCAAAGTGGTACTTGGCACCTTTCAACTTGGTTTTAAACATTATCGAATACATTGCTAAGGGCGTTTCCTTGGGGATGCGACTTTTCGGAAATATGTACGCAGGTGAGCTACTCTTTTTGCTCATCGCCCTCTTGGGAAGTATGTGGACCTTTAACTTAGATTTGTACATGCTTGGCTTTGTTGGTAACGTTATTGCTGGCTCAGCTTGGGCGATATTCCACATCTTAGTTATTTTGTTACAAGCATTTATTTTCATGATGTTGACCTTGGTTTACATTGGGCAAGCCCATAGTCACCATTAACTTTTTTATTTTTAACCTCACCTTCAATACTTAGGAGTAAACATGCAAGCATTCTTAGCCAACATTCAAGGACTAACCGCTATCGGTATTGGCCTCATCATCGGCCTCGGCGCATTAGGAGCCTGTTTGGGCATTGGCCTAATGGGTGGTAAGTTCATTGAGGGCGCCGCCCGTCAACCAGAATTGATCAATGAACTACAAACCAAAATGTTCCTTTTGGCTGGTTTGATCGACGCTGCGTTCTTGATCGGCGTTGGTGTTGCAATGTTGTTTGCTTTCGCAAACCCACTGCTCGCAGTTATTAAGTAATTGTTCTGGCGTGGATGACCAACGGGTCATCCAACTGTTCTCAACAATACTGAAAGGAATATCGTGAATCTGAACGCGACCCTATTCGCGCAAATGATCGTTTTCTTCGTCTTATGGTGGGTTGTTGCACGCTTCGTGTGGCCTCCGCTGGTTAAGGCGTTAGATGAGCGTTCAAGCAAAATTGCTGATGGATTAGCCTCTGCCGAGCGTGGTAAAGAAGCGCTCGCATTGGCAAGCAATGAAGCTGAGCAAGAATTAACTAAAGCACGCCAAGAAGGTGTTCAACGCGTTGCCGAAGCTGAAAAACGTGCACAAATGTCAGCCGAAGAAATTCGCGCTAACGCACAAGCCGAAGCTGCTCGAATCATTTCTCAAGCGCAACAAGACGCAGCCCAGCAAGTTACTCGTGCCCGCGAAGTTCTGCGTGCTGAAGTGGCTGTTCTCGCTGTTAAAGGCGCCGAGCAAATTTTGCGTCGCGAAGTTGATGCAAAAGCGCATGGCCAATTACTTGACCAACTAAAGGCAGAACTTTGATATGGCTGAATTAGCCACCATTGCACGTCCTTACGCGGAAGCACTTTTTCAAAGTGCTAAGCCGGCTGAGCTTGCAGGCTGTTTGGAGCAATTAAATGAATTGGCTCAGCTTGCTGCTTTGCCAGAAGTTGCTGCCCTATCAAACAACCCAAAAGTATCCGCTGATGATTTAAGCAAGTTACTTTCTGGCATGGTGAAAACTAAGCTCGACCCTAAGGTTGCTAGCTTTTTAAATCTTGTGAATCAAAACCACCGCTTAGCAGCTGTTCCTGAAATTGCTCATCAATTTGAAGCAATGAAGAATAAAAGCGAAGGCGCTGCAGAAGTAAATATTACTAGCGCATTCCCTTTAGAGGGTTCTGCGTTAAATGATTTGTTGTCAAGTTTGAAGAAGCGCTTTGGGGGTAAAGAATTGCGCCCAACTATCCAAATTGATCCAACATTGATTGGCGGAGTTCGCATTCAAGTTGGCGACGAAGTAATGGATAGTTCAGTTAAGGCTCAGTTAGCTCAAATGCAAGCAAGTCTTGGCGCATAAGTGAACCCTATTAAGAACATACGAAATAAGACCCAGGAGTAAGTAATGCAACTCAACCCTTCCGAGATCAGCGAGCTGATCAAAAGCCGAATTAGCGAATTGGGCGTTGACTCCCAAGTTCGCAACGAAGGCACTGTAATTTCAGTGACCGACGGTATTTGCCGCGTACATGGCTTGTCAGGCGTTATGCAGGGCGAAATGTTGGAATTTCCTAACAACACTATCGGCCTCGCATTAAACCTTGAGCGTGATTCTGTTGGCGCCGTAGTGTTGGGTGAGTACACCCACATTAAAGAAGGCGATCCAGTGAAATGTACTGGCCGCATTTTGGAAGTTCCAGTTGGCCCAGAGTTGCTCGGCCGCGTAGTAAACGCACTTGGTCAGCCTATTGATGGCAAAGGCCCAATCAATACGAAGTTAACTGACTTTATCGAAAAAGTTGCTCCAGGCGTTATCGCACGTCAATCCGTTAGCCAGCCAGTTCAAACTGGTTTGAAGGCGATTGACGCGATGGTTCCCATTGGCCGTGGTCAGCGTGAGTTGATCATTGGCGACCGACAAACTGGTAAGACTGCAGTTGCGGTTGATGCGATCATTAACCAAAAAGGTAAAGGCGTTTATTGCGTTTACGTGGCGATCGGTCAAAAAGCTTCCACTATTGCTAACGTTGTTCGCAAGCTCACAGAATTGGGCGCGATGGAGTACACCGTTGTTGTTGCAGCGAGTGCTTCTGAGTCTGCAGCGATGCAGTATCTCTCTGCTTACGCAGGATGCACCATGGGCGAATACTTCCGCGATCGTGGCGAAGATGCTTTGATTGTTTACGATGACTTAACTAAGCAAGCAGTTGCTTACCGTCAAATTTCCTTGTTGCTGCGCCGCCCACCAGGCCGTGAAGCTTATCCTGGCGACGTGTTCTACCTCCACTCACGCTTACTCGAGCGCGCTGCTCGTGTAAATGCTGAGTATGTTGAGAAGTTCACCAATGGCGCCGTTAAAGGTAAGACTGGTTCATTGACTGCATTGCCAATCATTGAAACTCAAGCTGGTGACGTTTCTGCATTCGTTCCAACCAACGTGATTTCGATTACTGACGGCCAGATCTTCTTGGAAACGGACTTGTTCAACGCTGGCGTGCGTCCTGCGATTAACGCCGGTATTTCTGTTTCCCGCGTTGGTGGTGCTGCACAAACTAAAGTGATTAAGAAATTGTCTGGCGGTATTCGTACCGACTTAGCGCAATATCGTGAATTGGCTGCATTTGCTCAGTTCGCATCTGACCTTGACGAAGCAACCCGCAAGCAGCTCGAGCGTGGTCGTCGCGTTACTGAATTGTGTAAGCAAGCTCAATACAAGCCACTCCAAGTTTGGGAAATGGCCGCTTCACTTTATGCTGTTAATAACGGCTACTTCGATGATCTCGAAGTGAAGAATGTATTGCCATTCGAAAAAGGTTTGCAAGATCATTTGAAATCTAAATTCGCTGACTTAGTTGCGCGTATTGAAGAAACCAAAGATTTGAGCAAAGATGACGAAGCTGCATTGCGCGCTGCCATTGAGGATTACAAGCGTTCTGCCTCTTTCTAAGAGGGCTCGCATAAATCATGGCAAGCACAAAAGAGATACGATCTAAGATCAAGAGCGTGCAAAACACGCGCAAGATCACGAAGGCAATGGAAATGGTCGCCGCATCCAAGATGCGTCGCGCCCAGGAGCGTATGCGTAATGCGCGCCCCTATGCTGAAAAAATTCGTGAGATTGTCGCCAACCTTTCTAAAGCAAATCCAGAGTTTCGCCCTGCTTACATGGTGACTCGTGAAGTGAAGAAAGTTGGCACGATTTTGGTTACAACAGACAAAGGCTTATGCGGCGGTTTAAATACCAACGTCTTGCGTTTGATTGCTAACCAAGTGCGCGATTTGCAAGACAAGAATGTTGAGATTGCCTACACCGCGATTGGTTCAAAAGGCCTGCAATTTTTGAATCGCTCAAAAGCAAAATTGATTTCTCAAACAATCCAAATTGGTGACACACCACATATGGATGTTTTGATTGGTGCAATTGTTGCCCAATTAGAGGCGTTTGAGCGTGGCGAGATTGATGCTGTTTATTTGGCATATACCCGCTTTGTAAATGCAATGAAACAAGAGCCTGTATTGGAAAAACTTTTGCCTTTAGAGTCAGAAGCTTTGACTCCACAAGAGAAAACAGGCAATTCTTGGGATTACATCTACGAACCTGACGCAGAGTCTATTTTGAATGGTCTGCTTAAGCGTTACGTTGAAGCAATGATTTATCAGGCGGTTGCTGAAAACATGGCTTCAGAACAATCTGCACGCATGGTCTCAATGAAGGCCGCTTCAGATAATGCGAAGAATGTAATCGGCGAATTGCAATTGGAATACAACAAGACACGACAGGCTGCTATTACTAAAGAGTTGTCAGAAATTGTTGGCGGAGCGGCTGCGGTTTAAGTGGTCGGCGTTTAGGAATACGAAAGAATTCAGGAATTAAAAGCGGAGAAATGCGATGAGTAACGGAAATATCGTGCAATGTATCGGTCCAGTGGTGGACATTCAGTTCCCACGCGACAAAATGCCAAACATTTATGATGCGTTGACATTAGTTGATAGCGGTGAAAAATCATTTGCTGAAAAAGGTTTGACCTTTGAAGTTCAGCAACAAATTGGTGACGGCGTAGTTCGCGCTATTGCCATGGGTGCAAGCGATGGTTTGCGTCGTGGTATGGAAGTGAAATCTACTGGCGGCCCAATTTCTGTGCCTGTTGGCCCAGCAACACTCGGCCGCATTATGGACGTTTTAGGTCGCCCAATTGATGACGCAGGTCCGATTGCAACTGAAGAGCGTCGCGCTATTCACCAGCCAGCACCTAAGTTTGATGAGCTTTCACCTTCTGTGGACTTGTTAGAAACCGGTATTAAGGTTATTGACTTAGTTTGCCCGTTTGCTAAAGGCGGTAAGGTAGGCTTGTTCGGTGGTGCGGGTGTTGGTAAGACCGTGAACATGATGGAATTGATTAACAACATCGCTAAGCAACACTCAGGTTTATCGGTGTTTGCCGGTGTTGGTGAGCGTACTCGTGAAGGTAATGACTTCTACCACGAGATGAAAGAATCTAACGTTATCGACAAAGTGGCGATGGTGTTTGGCCAGATGAACGAGCCTCCTGGCAACCGTTTGCGCGTTGCGTTAACTGGTTTGACAATGGCTGAAGCTTTCCGTGACGAAGGCCGTGACATTTTGTTCTTCGTTGACAATATTTATCGTTACACATTGGCCGGTACCGAAGTTTCTGCGTTGCTCGGCCGTATGCCTTCTGCTGTGGGTTACCAACCTACATTGGCTGAAGAGATGGGTAAATTGCAAGAGCGTATTACTTCTACCAAGACTGGTTCTGTTACCTCTATTCAGGCCGTTTACGTTCCTGCGGATGACTTGACCGATCCATCACCAGCTACAACCTTCTTGCACCTAGACTCCACAGTTGTGTTGTCACGTGATATCGCTGCATTAGGTATTTACCCAGCGGTTGATCCATTGGATTCAACCAGCCGTCAGCTAGACCCACAAGTGGTTGGCCAAGAGCACTATGAAGTTGCTCGTGATGTTCAGATGACATTGCAGCGTTACAAAGAATTGCGCGACATTATTGCAATTCTGGGTATGGACGAGTTGTCACCAGAAGATAAGTTGTCAGTATCACGTGCTCGTAAGATTCAACGTTTCTTGTCCCAACCTTTCCACGTTGCTGAAGTGTTTACTGGCTCACCAGGCAAATATGTTCCATTGAAAGAAACTATTCGTGGTTTCAAAATGATCTGCAGCGGTGAATTGGACCACTTGCCAGAACAAGCGTTTTATATGGTGGGTTCAATTGATGAAGCCATCGAGAAAGCCAAGAAGCTTTAATCGAACTCATCTAGGGAAATTATGTCAACCATACGCGTCGATGTAGTAAGTGCCGAGCAATCTATTTTCAGTGGGGAAGCCAAGTTTGTTGCGCTCCCTGGTGAGAGTGGCGAGCTCGGTATTTTGCGCGGCCACACTCCTTTGATTACACGTATTCGTCCAGGATCAGTTCGTATTGAAAAAGCTGATGGTGATGAAGAGTTTGTATTCGTGGCAGGTGGCTATTTAGAAGTTCAGCCAGACCACGTTACCGTATTAGCAGACACTGCTATTCGCGGCCATGATCTTGATGAAGCTAAAGCAACTGAGGCCAAGAAACGGGCAGAAGAAGCAATGCAGAACCGTGGCACAGACTTTGATTTGGCTTTAGCCCAATCTGAGTTTGCAATGGCAGCTGCGCAGTTGGCTGCAATTGCGCGTTTTCGTCGTAAAAAGTAATGGCCTGTGAGCTCTTTACTATCAAATGATCGTTTTTTGAAGGCCTGCTTGGGCGAAGCGGTTGATCAAACACCGCTTTGGCTCATGCGACAAGCCGGCCGATATTTACCTGAATACAATGCCACTCGCGCGAAGGCAGGTAGCTTTCTAGGGCTTGCAAAAAGTCCAAACTATGCAACTGAAGTAACCCTTCAGCCATTGGATAGATATCCTTTGGATGCAGCTATTTTGTTCTCTGATATCTTGACCATACCGGATGCAATGGGTCTGGGTCTTAAATTTACGACTGGCGAAGGCCCAAGCTTTGATCACCCTCTTCGCACTGAAGAAGCGGTAAAAAAATTACGTGTTGCTGATATGGATCAGCTGAAATATGTCTTTGATGCAGTATCAGAAATTCGTAAAGCACTGATACAAGATGGCAAGCAACGTGTACCCTTGATTGGTTTCTCCGGAAGTCCATGGACTCTAGCCTGCTATATGATTGACGGCTCGAGCTCAGATGACTTCCGTCATGCCAAAACCATGATGTTTAATCGTCCCGATTTACTGCAACATATATTGGACATCAATGTTCAATCTGTTGCTGCTTACCTTATTGAGCAACTTAAGGCAGGGGCACAAGCGCTGATGATTTTTGATACCTGGGGTGGAATGCTCCCTGATGGCTGGTATCAAACAATGTCTTTGGCAGCAATGAAAAATGTAATCGCTTTATTGCCCCGTGAGCATGAGGGCAGAAAAATTCCTGTCATCATGTTTACCAAAGGTGGTGCGATATGGTTAGATGATATGGCGCAGGTGGGTGCCGACGTGATCGCTCTTGATTGGACGATATCCCTGAGTCGCGCTAGAAAACAATTGCTATCTCTGAATAAGCCTCTGGCAATTCAGGGCAACTTAGACCCACTCATTCTGTTTTCAGAGCCAGCGCAGATTGCCAAACAGGCAAGCATGCTCCTAGACGATCTAGCGAGCGCTCCAGCGCTAAAACCAGGCTTACATCCATTGGATGGACACGTATTTAATTTGGGCCATGGCATCTCTCAATTTACGCCTCCCGAAAGTGTGACGGCCTTGGCAGAAACCGTCATTGCTCACTCCAAGGCTCTCCGGTCAAGCCAATAAAATAAGTAACTGCTAACTTCCATTAAAGATTTTGGACAAAAGTTATGCACAGTTTTGCTTAAAAACGATAATTCAGTGAGATTGAGAATAATGATGAAAATTCACTTTCGAATATCTCTATAAGTTGTTGATTTATATGTTAAATAACTAAAATGCTTTAAAAGGGTGCAGAAACCAAAAGCTGATAAATTAGCTGATAAATCAGAATCCCCTGATGATATCCACAGACTTATCCACAAGCAAAATAGAGGTTGGAAGTAAATCATGTCCCTTCCAATCGTAGTTCAAGTTGTTGTTGACAAGCCTCTTGCCCAGGGCTTTGACTACTTGTGGGATAGGGATCTACTTGGGGGTCTACCGGAGGTGGGCTCGATAGTCGAGGTTCCTTTTGGGCGCAGCCTGCTTGTGGGAATGGTAATCAAGGTAAGCGCTTACTCTGATTATGAAATTGGCAAGTTAAAAGCGGTTACCAGAGTCGCCCCACTCCCCCCTTTAGATTTGGCAGTCTTAAGGCTAATGAATTTTGCAAGCCATTACTACATTCATTCTCTTGGCGAAACCATCATTCCCACCATTCCACAAATGTGGAAAAAGCCAGACGATTGGGAAAAGATTCCCAAGAAGTTGGTCGCGGACCAGGTAAAGAAAAAAAGTGAGCCCGAATCTGGCGAAGGATTTATTGACGAAAGAAATTTAAACGACGGACAAAAACAGGCGCTAGAAAAGTTGCGAGCCTGCTTTTCTAAAGAATTCAAAGCAATTCTTTTGCAAGGACAAACCGGCAGTGGCAAGACGGCTGTATTTTTAAATTGGTTGAGTGGAGTTTTGGAAGACACAAGCGCACAAGTGTTGCTGCTAGTGCCAGAGATTAATTTAACGCCACAACTAGAGCGCAGGGTACGGGCCTATTTTCCGGATAAAAAAATGGTTGTACTACACAGCGGTGTAAGTGAAAAAGTAAGGGGTATAGCCTGGTATGAGGCTATGACCGGTAAAGCCCAAATTATTTTAGGAACACGATTAGCTGCGTTAACTCCCCTACCCAATTTGCGCGCTATTGTTGTGGATGAAGAGCATGACCCATCATATAAACAGCAAGATGGCATACGCTATTCGGCACGTGATCTAGCAGTTTGGCGTGCCCATGATCTTAAAATACCAATCTTGCTTGCATCTGCCACCCCGTCTCTTGAAACTTGGATGGCTGCCAAGGCAGGCCGTTATGAATATATTCGCTTAGATCAGCGCGCCCAGGGCGCTAGCTTACCGCAAGTGCACTTGGTAAATACACGAGATCCACAGGCGCAATTTAGTCCAGGCGATTTAGAAAGACCCAAATCAAAAAGTTTAATTACTAAGACACTTGCTAATGCTGTTAGTAAAAATCTGGAAAATAAACAGCAAAGCCTCGTGCTCATTAATCGACGTGGTTATGCGCCGGTCCTCAGTTGTGGCGCCTGTTCGTGGCTATCTAAATGTGAGCAATGTAGCTCTTACATGGTTCTGCATAAAGCAGGCGCCCTTGGCAGGAAGTCAGTTTTAAGTTGCCATCACTGCGGCTTGGTCAAATCAATTCCAAGTCATTGTCCGGACTGCGGTAATGCCGACTTGAAGACCTTGGGACAAGGAACTCAAAAGATTGAAGATGCTATTGAGGAGATGTGGCCGGCTGCAAGAGTTCTGCGAGTCGATACAGACTCCAGCAGAAAGAGTAAGGGTGCTGAAGAGCTCTTTCAGGAAATTCACGAAGGCAATGTCGATATCGTTGTTGGGACCCAGATGATTGCCAAGGGGCATGATTACCAAAATATTGGCTTAGTTGCTGTACTGGATGCAGATAGTAGATTGTTCTCTCAAGACTTTAGGGCGGCAGAGCGATTATTTGCCCAGTTAGTTCAGGTTGCAGGACGGGCTGGGCGATCCAATAAGGATGGTGAAGTAGGTGGTGCTATTTATATTGAAACGCAGTTTCCGGAGTCTGCTGTTTTTCAGTTTTTACTGCGCCATGACGTAGATGGGTTTTTAAGCTTTACGGCCAATGAAAGAAAAGAAGCGGGCTTGCCGCCATTTGCCTACCAGGCCCTTATTCATGCTGAGGCTAAAAGTTTAGATAAAGCAATTCAGTTTTTGAGCGGTTTAAAAGGATATTTAAAGTCTCGGGGCCACATAAATAAAGGCCTCAGAGTCTATGATCCAGTACCAAAGGCAATGATGCGCGTAGCGGGCTCGGAGCGCGCCCAACTTCTGGTGGAGTCTGATGACCGTAAAAACCTGCAAGAAATCTTAGAGGCGATGGATCTTTATTTTCGAGAGAACTCTCAGGGACGCATTAGTAAAGAAGGGCGCATTCGTTGGTTAATTGAGCGCGACCCCATTTCAATCTGATTGATTTCAGATATCAGGCGCCAGGGCCCGCGTTATATATTTCTGGGGTCAGGAGTTGATTGAGTTCTTTGTTAAGAATTTCATCGGAGGCGGGTTTGATTTTGAATAACCAAACACCGTATGGATTTTCATTAACGATTTCAGGCGATGTATCTACCTCTTCATTGAGCGCAACAATCTCCCCGCTTATGGGTGCATGAATATCACTAGCCGCCTTCACTGACTCAATCACAGCAATAGCCTCACCCTGCCTTACTTGTTGTCCAAGTTTTGGGGCTTGAAAGAACATCACATCACCAAGCGCTTCTTGCGCATGATTGCTAATGCCAACCCACACTAAACCGTCATTTTCCTGATCGGCCCATTCGTGAGTTTCTGCAAATTTAAATGTATCTTGGCTATTCATTGTTTTATCCTTTAGGGGCATTTTATGCCGACTCCCCTAAACTAGCTTTCCCCAGTGATTCACTTAACTACTTGTACGTATGCCAATTAAATTAGGAATTGTTCCAGTTACGCCCTATGAGCAAAATTGCTCAATCCTAGTTTGCCAAGAGACTGGCGATGCAGCCGTGATTGATCCAGGTGGTGATATTGAAAAGATTCTCGAGGGCGTTCAACAGATGGGTGGCAGGGTCAAAAAGATATTGCTGACGCATGGACATTTAGATCACTGCGCTGCCGCTAAAGACTTGGCTGATCAGCTTGGTGTGCCTATTGAGGGCCCACATGAGGAAGAGCGTTTTTGGATTGATCAGCTGCCAGAACAAACAGTGCGCTTTGGTTTTGGGCATGCCAAAGTTTTTGAGCCTGATCGTTGGTTAAATAATGGCGATCATGTGCAGGTTGGCAATATTGATCTTGAGGTATTTCATTGCCCAGGGCATACGCCTGGCCACGTTGTATTTTTTGACAAAGAAGATCGTCTTGCAATTGTGGGCGATGTTTTATTCGCGGGCTCAATTGGAAGAACTGATTTTCCTCGTGGCAATCATGCGGATTTAATTAATGCGATTAAAACGAAATTGTGGCCCTTAGGCGATGATGTGCAGTTTGTTCCCGGTCATGGACCAATGTCGACATTTGGCCAAGAACGCAAAACCAATCCTTATGTGGGAGATGGTGCGTAGCTAGCGAATTTAGCTATTTGAACTACAAGTGAGTAATTAGGTTTTTGCTGAACCGGTACGATGTGTACGGTTGTAGAGGCAGCTTGCGCAAATCCAACGTTGTTTGCGATTGCTTGTCGGAATCCATGTGCCACCCTCAAGTCGTTTTTCACGGCTGCAAGAAGAGCAAAATTTCAGGCTCTGGGAGGTTTCTTGGGTAGCTGCTGGAGTCGATGTAGTCATGGGCAATCCGGGTAAGGCAAATCTTATACAGAGATCTATTTTACCCGTTTTGTCCCGCTGGGGCTGGGGTTAGCACAACCCGGACCGAATCGGCCGTTTTGTTGCCGTCAAAATCTAACCAGGCCTTGTTTTCAAAGTCATAGAGCTTGCACTTGCGCGCAGTATCAAAATACCAGCTCCAAGAGAACTTTTGCACAAAAATACGGTCAGGAAGGATCGTTTCTAGGGTCTGTTGGGCCTCTGGCAGGCGATAAAGGGGTACGCTCATGTCCACATGGTGCGCAGTGTGCTCCATGATGTGGTGCATCAATTTGCCCCAAATCCAGTTAAAAGTCAGGTGAACGGTTGTGGATACAAACGGCTGGGCGCGTAACCACTCCGATTTCTTGTCATACCAAGAGACTTTTGGATGGGTATGGTGCACGTAAACCACAAATCCAATCATGCCGTTCCAGAACAAGAATGGCACTGCAAAGCCAGTGATCAAGCCAATCCAAATAGATTGCCCAGTAGCAATGGCTCCAGCAATTAAGCAGCCAATCCAAACGATTGCAAATGCGGTAACAAGCAAATTGTCTTTTAAGAAAATAGGACGATCACCAGGCTTGTTTTTTGCATTTGGGAAGTACTCTCGTCTCCACCAAATTTCAATGAGGTAATAAAAAACAGGACCCCAGCCGCTACGGTAAAGGCGCTCTAGAGCCTTACGCAATGGGGGAAGCGCGTCGTATTCTGATTTTGATAGGGGTGCCCATACAAAGTCAAAACCCTTTAGATTGGTTTGGCCGTGATGCACAACGTTATGACCAACATCCCACAAGCTATATGGTGTGAGAGATGGCAAGAACGCAATACGACCTAACACTTTGTTCAGTTCGCGATTGGGCGTGTAACTTTGATGGCAAGCATCGTGACCCAATATGAAGATGCGACCTGTTACAAAACCGGCAATCAAACCAAAAACAATTTTGAGCAACACGCTCTCTACGAAGATTGTTCCTGCGATACAGCCTAGCCAAAGGAAGGCATCGATTGCTAGGAGCATGATTGCGCGCCCAGTTTCTCCTTGTGCCATCGGGATTAGCCAGCTTCGAATGATTTTTCGATGCGGTAATGGCGCCTCTGGGTGCAAAGGATTAGTTAAGGAAGGCTCTGAAAGGGCGGTATTTAGATGTGTAGACACGATAAGAATCAATAAGTTAGGTGCAAATGATAGCGGTTTTCGCAATTTCACGCATGATGTAGGTCAAAAACCCCTTGATTTCTGGCGCGCCCGGCAGGAATCGAACCTGCGACCCTTGGCTTCGGAGGCCAATACTCTATCCACTGAGCTACGGGCGCTAGTGGAAAAACTGGTTACCCCTCTATTGTAAGTGTCTATAACCCTTCTCTCTAGTTATAATCTCGACAAAACAACCCTAAAACCCGTCAAACGATAAATTCTTATGAGCAATGAGCACGGAAGTCTAATTAAGTCCCCAAAACAACTCATCATCATGGTGTTCGCAAGTTTTTTCGTGCCACTCATCATCATTTTGTTGTTAATGGTGTTTGTGAACAATGGCAAGCGCGCAGATTCATCTGCGTCAGCTGAACAAATTATTAAGCCAGTAGCGCAACTCAATTTTAAAGATGCTAGCGAGCCTGCGGCTCCTGCTACTAGCGCCAAATAAGTCTTTAGCGCATATTTAAAAGCTGGCCTTGTGCCAGCTTTTTTATTTCCATTTATTCACTCTTTGCATCTAAGGCAACTTGGTAGGCTTCTTTTTTTGTGAGGCCTAATGTTTGCGAAAGAACGGCAGCAATTTCTTTGCTCCCCATATAAGGGCTCAGTGCATTAGCCCACAACAAGAGAGTTGAATGCTCCGGAGTCTCATCGCTATTGGCTGACCGCCCTGCAACCACGATGACAAATTCACCCTTAAGGCTCTCTGCTGCCTCCAGCCAGTGAGTAATGTCTTGCGCTTGAAGTGGCACAAGTTGCTCAAATTTTTTGGTTAACTCACGGCAGACTAAAAGCTGACGATCAGCCTCTAAATTTTTTGCAAGCAATGCAAGCGTTTCTTTAATGTGGTGCGGAGACTCGAAAAAGATACTTGCCTTTTTGCTGGTGGAGATATCCTGCAGCAGAGCATCACGCTCTTTAGTTTTATTGGGCCAAAAACCTAAAAACTGAAAGCGCCCTTCCGAGTAATGCATCACTGAGCCGGCCGCCGAGATGGCGCTTGATACAGCGCTTGCGCCCGGAATGGGAATTACTCTGAGTCCTGCTTTTTGAACCTCATTTACCAGTCTTGCACCTGGGTCTGAGACTCCTGGGGTGCCAGCATCTGAAATATAAGCCCAGCGCTCATTGTTCAACAGGTGTTGTATGACTGTTTGAGCGCCGCCAATTTCATTGTGTTCGTGCAACGCTAAACATTTTTTATGAATGCCAAATTGTTGGAGTAATGCCGCACTATGTCTAGTGTCTTCACAAGCAATCCCATCGACTGAATTGAGAACATGCAGGGCGCGTAATGTAATGTCACCCAAATTGCCGATAGGTGTCGCAACCATATACAGAGCCCCTACAGGCAAATCCTGCTGCTTTAAGAAATCGAAAGAGCTAAGTTCCATGGGGGCTGCCTGCAAAAAGTTAAACAATTAGTAAGAGGATACGTTGCTTTTGGGATAAGCTGATTGCTACTGAAATTAGGACATCTTTGGCGCATAATATTGTTATGGAAAAAGATATCAACGAACGTTTGCGTCTACGTGCCTCCCAGCATTTTCTGGACAGCATTGCCGTAAAACAAGAGGCTGAAAAACTGCTCCCCGAATCTGTTGCTAGGGGTGTACTGGCGATGGTCGATTGTTTGCGTGCCGGCGGTAAGATCATGGCCTGTGGCAATGGCGGTTCTGCCGCTGATGCGCAGCACTTTGCAGCAGAGCTCGTTGGTCGTTTTGAAAGAGAGCGCCAAGAGTTGGCTGCAATTGCTTTGACGACCGACACTTCAATTCTTACGGCTATTGGAAATGACTATAGCTACGATGAGATTTTTAGCAAGCAAGTTCGCGGTCTTGGGAAAAAAGGTGACGTTCTGTTAGGCATATCAACCTCAGGGAATTCGAAGAACGTGATTAAAGCCATGGAGGCCGCCAAAAAACTTGGCATCAAAATTATTGCATTCACTGGCAATGGTGGCGGGAAGATAGCTCAGCTATTAGATAAAGATGATATTCACTTGTGCGCACCATCAACGCGAACTGCGCGCATTCAAGAAACGCATTTAGTTTTGCTTCATGCTTTATGCGATGGCGTAGATCATGTTTTGCTTGATTAAAAATTATTGATAGCTCAAATTAGAAAACATATCCATGAAAATTTTTTCCACGTTTAAATTACTAATTGCTTTACTCATAGCCGCGCAGTTAACTGCGTGTGGTGTGTTGGCTGTTGGTGGTGTTGCAGCTGGAGCAACAGTGCTCGCTGATCGCCGTACGCCAGCTGTGCAAGCGATTGATAAAGGCATTGAGTTAGAGGCAGAAAATGCGCTAGCAAAACGCTTTGGTGATAACGCACACATTAACGTGACTTCGTTTAATCAAAAAGTTCTGCTCACTGGCGAAGTGAAGGATGCTGATATTAAGGATGAGGCAGGCGCTTATGCCAAGGCAATGAAAAATGCGCGAGCTGTGTTTAATGAATTGGTTATTGGACCAAACAGTAGCTACACATCACGTGTAAACGATTCTTATCTCGAATCTAAGATCAAAACACAAATGGTCTTTACAGATCAGTTACCGTCAAACTCTATGGTTATAGTTGCAGAAGGTAGCAGCGTTTATCTTATGGGCATCTTGACGCAAAGTGAGGCTGACCTTGCTAAGAAAATTGCGAGCAACACAAATGGCGTAAAAGATGTTTACGTTTACTTTGACATCATTTCTCAAGAAGAAAAAGTTCGTTTAGAAAAGCAAGGCAAAGCAGATCAAACTCAACCTACTAGCCCTCCAAAATTTCAATAATATTTTCGTAGGTTGGTGATGCTAAAAAAGCGAGCGATTGTAAAAATAGTTTGTTTATTTACAGTGCCCGCTTATTTCTTGCCTACTGCGCAGGCGAATATTCAAGACGAGAATGCATTCGCACTTGCAAAACAAAATGCTTGCTTAGGCTGCCATGCAATCAATAAAAAAATTGTTGGCCCTAGTTTTCAAGCGGTGGCAGAAAAATATAAGAGCGACCCCAATGCTCAACCATTTTTAAAAAATAAAATTGCTAAAGGAGGTTCTGGTTCTTGGGGCGTTGTACCTATGCCAGCCAACTCAAAATTGAGTGATGCGGATTTATCTACATTAACTAGTTGGATATTGCGTGGCGCACCCAACAAAAACTAAGGTTAGAAGTTAAGGCGTTAGACCGGGTCTTCCTAAGAGCCACCACCAGGCTTGATTAGAGCGTTTGAGGTTTTCTTTTAGGGCGTAGTCCATGCCAGCCCACTGTGCATTGGCAGCCTCTTCCACAATAGTTGCGGGATTTGCTGGAGGCAACTTAAGGCAAGCATCAGCATCGCCATAGGCGTATTCAACAGTCATTCCTGCCTTTTGAGCCAAATGCATCATAGCTTTGTTATTGGCAAGACAATGAACGTAAAGGGTTTCAATGTTGGTATTGCGTGAGTGAACGGCTGAGCGCTGTAACAGTGCTGTGCCCAGCCCTTGGGAGCGCCCTTCTGGTAGGACAGACACACCAAATTCAGCAGCTCGTGCCTCGCCCTTGCGCTCAGGCAAATAGGCTAGATGGGCCATGCCAACTAGCTCTAGGTCTAAATTGAAAACACCAAAAATGACGTCCCGATTGAAATCGAGGCTCTCAACATAGTGACGAATCACCTCATCGGGGGTCTGAGTACCAAACCGTAGTCGTCTATCTTCATCATTTAGTTGCAATAAATGATTCAGTATTTCTTCTCTATATCCGGCGTGAAGTTCGCGAACAGGTACAGCCTGCCTAGCCGAATAAGGGCTTGAAGGCAAGTGACTACTCGCATGTTTATTGATCATAGCTTTATCTTAGCAGGAATGGGGGAAAGTTTCAGGGTTTTCCCTAGGTTTGTTGGAAATACGCCAAATAAGCATCAAAAAACAGCGTAATTTTTGGGTGGACTAGGCCTAAACCCCTAAAAATTAGGAAAATTTCAAAAAAAGTTGAATTTTTTTTCGAAATCTAACCCATTGTTTTAATTAGCTATATTTTTGAGGTAAGAAAAAACTTAGCCTTTTTTAAGTAAAAGAGTACGAAAGGTGTTGACGACCCTGAAAAAGTGGGATATAGTCTCATCTCTCTGCTGGATGTTATTTGAAACAAGTAACAAGCCAGCCCTCTTTAAAAATTAGTCAACCGATAATTGTGGGTACTAAGTGAAAGCATCCAGTCCTTCGGGACAGATGTAAATAAATAGTACTCATAGACAGTAAAAAGATTTGGTTTTATTACCAAGTCAATTTCTTGAATGAGTGCGACGATCCGCAAGGATCACAGGAATTGAACTGAAGAGTTTGATCCTGGCTCAGATTGAACGCTGGCGGCATGCCTTACACATGCAAGTCGAACGGCAGCACGGGTGCTTGCACCTGGTGGCGAGTGGCGAACGGGTGAGTAATACATCGGAACGTACCTTATCGTGGGGGATAACGCAGCGAAAGCTGTGCTAATACCGCATACGCCCTGAGGGGGAAAGCGGGGGATCGAAAGACCTCGCGCGATTAGAGCGGCCGATGCCTGATTAGCTTGTTGGTGGGGTAAAAGCCCACCAAGGCGACGATCAGTAGCTGGTCTGAGAGGACGATCAGCCACACTGGGACTGAGACACGGCCCAGACTCCTACGGGAGGCAGCAGTGGGGAATTTTGGACAATGGGGGAAACCCTGATCCAGCAATGCCGCGTGAGTGAAGAAGGCCTTCGGGTTGTAAAGCTCTTTTGTCAGGGAAGAAACACCGGCTCTAACACAGTCCGGGAATGACGGTACCTGAAGAATAAGCACCGGCTAACTACGTGCCAGCAGCCGCGGTAATACGTAGGGTGCGAGCGTTAATCGGAATTACTGGGCGTAAAGCGTGCGCAGGCGGTTATACAAGACAGGCGTGAAATCCCCGGGCTTAACCTGGGAATGGCGCCTGTGACTGTATAGCTAGAGTGTGTCAGAGGGGGGTAGAATTCCACGTGTAGCAGTGAAATGCGTAGATATGTGGAGGAATACCAATGGCGAAGGCAGCCCCCTGGGATAACACTGACGCTCATGCACGAAAGCGTGGGGAGCAAACAGGATTAGATACCCTGGTAGTCCACGCCCTAAACGATGCTGACTAGTTGTTCGGGATTTACATCCTGAGTAACGTAGCTAACGCGTGAAGTCAGCCGCCTGGGGAGTACGGTCGCAAGATTAAAACTCAAAGGAATTGACGGGGACCCGCACAAGCGGTGGATGATGTGGATTAATTCGATGCAACGCGAAAAACCTTACCTACCCTTGACATGTCACTAACGAAGTAGAGATACATTAGGTGCTCGTAAGAGAAAGTGAACACAGGTGCTGCATGGCTGTCGTCAGCTCGTGTCGTGAGATGTTGGGTTAAGTCCCGCAACGAGCGCAACCCTTGTCTTTAGTTGCTACGCAAGAGCACTCTAAAGAGACTGCCGGTGACAAACCGGAGGAAGGTGGGGATGACGTCAAGTCCTCATGGCCCTTATGGGTAGGGCTTCACACGTCATACAATGGTGCATACAGAGGGTTGCCAACCCGCGAGGGGGAGCTAATCTCAGAAAATGCATCGTAGTCCGGATCGTAGTCTGCAACTCGACTACGTGAAGCTGGAATCGCTAGTAATCGCGGATCAGAATGTCGCGGTGAATACGTTCCCGGGTCTTGTACACACCGCCCGTCATACCATGGGAGTGGGTTTTGCCAGAAGCCGTTAGCCTAACCGCAAGGAGGGCGACTGCCACGGCAGGGTTCATGACTGGGGTAAAGTCGTAACAAGGTAGCCGTATCGGAAGGTGCGGCTGGATCACCTCCTTTCTAGAGAAAAGATGCTGAATCCTAGTGCCCACACTTATCGGTTGACAATAAAAGCCACGGGTCTGTAGCTCAGCTGGTTAGAGCACTGTGTTGATAACGCAGGGGTCGTAGGTTCAAGTCCTACCAGACCCACCACCAGCCAGAAACAAGACTTAGTGGGACGTTGGGGGATTAGCTCAGCTGGGAGAGCACCTGCTTTGCAAGCAGGGGGTCGTCGGTTCGATCCCGTCATCCTCCACCATCATCTAAATGTCAAAACTAAGCGATTTAACGATTGTTTAGTTTTGCCATTTATGGCTGTTCTTTAAAAATTTGAGTAAGCAAAGTGTCAAATGTTTCTTTGAGAGGACATTTGACAATGTAATAAGGGTAAAGATTGAATCATCAATCAGTAATACAAACGAGTTTTACCAAGTTCTTAACAAAGTACTTACAGTTTGGATTACGGCAAACATGTCAGAAGTAGAAGTAAACCTGTAACAGGTACTAGCAATGGTGCTCGTTATAGGATCAAGTGAATAAGTGCACATGATGGATGCCTTGGCGATTACAGGCGACGAAAGACGTTATAACCTGCGATAAGCCCCGGGGAGCTGGTAAATAAGCTTTGATCCGGGGATTTCTGAATGGGGAAACCCACCACTTTTGTGGTATCCATACCTGAATACATAGGGTATGAGAAGCGAACCTTGTGAACTGAAACATCTAAGTAGCAAGAGGAAAAGACATCAACCGAGATTCCCAGAGTAGTGGCGAGCGAAATGGGAAGAGCCTTCTAGTGATATCTCAGTAATTAACAGAATGGAATGGAAAGTCCAACAATAAAGGGTGATAGTCCCGTATGTGAAAATTATTGAGTGGTACTAGGCTAGAGACAAGTAGGGCGGGACACGTGAAATCCTGTCTGAATATGGGGGGACCATCCTCCAAGGCTAAATACTCGTAATCGACCGATAGTGAACAAGTACCGTGAGGGAAAGGCGAAAAGAACCCCGGGAGGGGAGTGAAATAGATCCTGAAATTGTGTGCATACAAACAGTAGGAGCCTCGTAAGGGGTGACTGCGTACCTTTTGTATAATGGGTCAGCGACTTACATTCAGTAGCAAGCTTAACCGAATAGGGAAGGCGTAGCGAAAGCGAGTCCGAATAGGGCGCTAGTTGCTGGGTGTAGACCCGAAACCAGTTGATCTATCCATGGCCAGGTTGAAGGTGCGGTAACACGTACTGGAGGACCGAACCCACTAACGTTGAAAAGTTAGGGGATGAGCTGTGGATAGGGGTGAAAGGCTAAACAAAACTGGAAATAGCTGGTTCTCTCCGAAAACTATTTAGGTAGTGCCTCGTGTATCACTGTAGGGGGTAGAGCACTGTCATGGTAGTGGGGTCCATTGCGGATTACTGCGCCATAGCAAACTCCGAATACCTACAAGTGCAAGCACGGGAGACAGACATCGGGTGCTAACGTCCGGTGTCAAGAGGGAAACAACCCAGACCGCCAGCTAAGGTCCCTAATATATGCTAAGTGGGAAACGAAGTGGGAAGGCTAAAACAGTCAGGAGGTTGGCTTAGAAGCAGCCATCCTTTAAAGAAAGCGTAATAGCTCACTGATCGAGTCGTCCTGCGCGGAAGATGTAACGGGGCTAAGCATATAACCGAAGCTGCGGATCACAGTAATGTGATGGTAGGAGAGCGTTCTGTAAGCCTGTGAAGGTGTCTTGTAAAGGATGCTGGAGGTATCAGAAGTGCGAATGCTGACATGAGTAGCGATAAAGGGGGTGAAAAGCCCCCTCGCCGTAAGCCCAAGGTTTCCTGTTCAACGTTCATCGGAACAGGGTGAGTCGGCCCCTAAGGCGAGGCAGAGATGCGTAGCTGATGGGAACAAGGTTAATATTCCTTGACCATTGTTAGATGCGATGGGGGGACGGATCGCGGAAAGTTGTCCGGGTGTTGGAAGTCCCGGTTCTTGCGTTGGAGATGGCTATTAGGTAAATCCGGTAGCGTAATTCAAGGGCGTGAGACGAGCGAATTTATTCGCGAAGCAATTGGAAGTGGTTCCAAGAAAAGCCTCTAAGCTTCAGTCTAACAAGACCGTACCGCAAACCGACACAGGTGGGCGAGATGAGTATTCTAAGGCGCTTGAGAGAACTCAGGAGAAGGAACTCGGCAAATTTGTACCGTAACTTCGGGATAAGGTACGCCCTGGTAGTTTGACCCTGTACAAGGGGAGGACGAAAGGGTTGCAATAAAAAGGTGGCTGCGACTGTTTAATAAAAACACAGCACTCTGCAAACACGAAAGTGGACGTATAGGGTGTGACGCCTGCCCGGTGCTGGAAGATTAAATGATGGGGTGCAAGCTCTTGATTGAAGTCCCAGTAAACGGCGGCCGTAACTATAACGGTCCTAAGGTAGCGAAATTCCTTGTCGGGTAAGTTCCGACCTGCACGAATGGCGTAACGATGGCCACACTGTCTCCTCCTGAGACTCAGCGAAGTTGAAATGTTTGTGATGATGCAATCTACCCGTGGCTAGACGGAAAGACCCCATGAACCTTTACTGTAGCTTTGCATTGGACTTTGAATCGGTCTGTGTAGGATAGGTGGGAGGCGATGATAACAGGATGCTAGTTCTGTTGGAGCCAACCTTGAAATACCACCCTGATTTATTTGAGGTTCTAACCTTGGCCCGTTATCCGGGTCGGGAACAGTGCATGGTAGGCAGTTTGACTGGGGCGGTCTCCTCCCAAAGTGTAACGGAGGAGTACGAAGGTACGCTTGGTACGGTCGGACATCGTACCTAAAGTGCAATGGCAAAAGCGTGCTTAACTGCGAGACCGACAAGTCGAGCAGGTGCGAAAGCAGGTCATAGTGATCCGGTGGTTCTGTATGGAAGGGCCATCGCTCAACGGATAAAAGGTACTCTGGGGATAACAGGCTGATACCGCCCAAGAGTTCATATCGACGGCGGTGTTTGGCACCTCGATGTCGGCTCATCTCATCCTGGGGCTGTAGCCGGTCCCAAGGGTATGGCTGTTCGCCATTTAAAGAGGTACGTGAGCTGGGTTTAAAACGTCGTGAGACAGTTTGGTCCCTATCTGCCATGGGCGTTGGAGATTTGACGGGGGCTGCTCCTAGTACGAGAGGACCGGAGTGGACATTCCGCTGGTGTACCTGTTGTTTCGCCAGAAGCATCGCAGGGTAGCTATGAATGGAAGAGATAACCGCTGAAAGCATCTAAGCGGGAAACTTGCCTGAAGATGAGATCTCCCGTAGGTTTAACCTACATAAAGGGTCGTTGAAGACCACAACGTTGATAGGTCGGGTGTGGAAGTGCAGTAATGCATTAAGCTAACCGATACTAATTGCCCGTTAGGCTTGATCCTATAACCAGCACTATTGTGTTGGATGTTTGCCAGATTTAATCTGCATCCTTATTACATGCTTACTCAAATAGAGTTGTTGATTTAATCAGCAACTCGACCCTCTACGCCCGGTGACCATAGCAAGTTGGAACCACTCCTTCCCATCCCGAACAGGACAGTGAAACGACTTTACGCCGATGATAGTGCGGATTACCCGTGTGAAAGTAGGTAACTGCCGGGCACCAATGCGACGCCCAGACCCTCTTAGGTCTGGGCGTTTTTACTTGTGCAAAGCGTTTAGAGATATTGACAGAAACTCCATTTGGAGTCAAAATGTTGGGTTCGCGGAGGGGTGTCCGAGCGGCTAAAGGAGGCAGACTGTAAATCTGTTGGCTATGCCTACGTAGGTTCGAATCCTACCCCCTCCACCAGATGTGCGGGATTAGTTTAATGGTAAAACAGCAGATTTCCAATCTTCGGTCAAGAGTTCGATTCTCTTATCCCGCTCCAGAATTTGTTGCATTAGATTTCGCCCATGTGGCTCAGTGGTAGAGCACTCCCTTGGTAAGGGAGAGGTCGGCAGTTCGATCCTGCCCATGGGCACCATGTTTGATTTTATTAATTGTGTATTTCGTGTTTGGTTTAAGAGTTAACTAAAGGCAGATTAAAAATGGCAAAAGAAAAATTCGAGCGGACAAAACCGCACGTAAACGTAGGCACTATCGGTCACGTTGACCACGGTAAAACGACATTGACAGCAGCAATTGCAACCGTGCTTTCTAAAGCATTCGGTGGCGAAGCTAAAGCATACGATCAGATCGATGCTGCTCCTGAAGAAAAAGCACGTGGTATTACGATTAATACTGCGCACGTTGAGTACGAGACTGCAAACCGTCACTACGCACACGTTGATTGCCCAGGACATGCTGACTACGTGAAGAACATGATTACGGGTGCTGCTCAGATGGACGGCGCAATTTTAGTTTGCTCTGCTGCTGACGGCCCAATGCCACAAACACGTGAGCACATCCTTTTGGCACGCCAAGTGGGCGTTCCTTACATCGTGGTGTTCCTCAACAAGTGCGACATGGTTGACGATGCTGAATTGTTAGAACTCGTTGAAATGGAAGTTCGTGAGCTTTTATCGAAGTACAACTTCCCTGGCGATGACACACCAATCATCCAAGGTTCTGCCAAGTTAGCCCTTGAAGGCGACGAAGGCCCATTGGGTAAAGAAGCCATCATGAAATTGGCTGAAGCATTAGATACTTACATCCCAACTCCAGAGCGTGCTGTTGACGGCGCGTTCTTGATGCCAGTAGAAGACGTGTTCTCTATCTCCGGTCGCGGTACTGTTGTAACCGGTCGTATCGAGCGCGGTATCGTTAAAGTAGGTGAAGAGATTGAAATCATCGGTATCAAGCCAACACTCAAGACCACTTGTACTGGTGTTGAAATGTTCCGCAAATTGCTCGACCAAGGTCAAGCAGGCGATAACGTTGGTATCTTGTTACGCGGTACAAAACGTGAAGAAGTTGAGCGCGGCCAAGTATTGGCTAAGCCAGGTTCAATCACCCCACATACTCACTTTACAGCCGAGGTTTACATCTTGGGTAAAGATGAAGGTGGTCGTCATACACCATTCTTTAACAACTATCGTCCACAGTTTTACTTCCGTACAACGGACGTAACGGGTTCAATCGAGTTGCCAAAAGACAAAGAAATGGTCATGCCTGGCGATAACGTCACGATTACCGTAAAACTCATCGCTCCAATCGCGATGGAAGAAGGTTTACGTTTTGCGATCCGTGAAGGTGGCCGTACTGTTGGCGCCGGCGTGGTTGCAAAGATTTTGGCTTAAGTAGTAAGTTTTAATTAGTTTTTATAAAGGGGTGTAGCTCAATTGGCAGAGCGTTGGTCTCCAAAACCAAAGGTTGGGGGTTCGATGCCCTCCGCCCCTGCCACGATTTGAACTGAAAGCAATATGTCTCATCAAACAGCAAGTCATACTGAAGAAAAAAGCGGCTGGGTCTCTGGACTCGCTGCTTTAGTCGTCGTTGCAGCGCTAGTCTTGTACTACACGCTGGTAGATCAATCTATGTTGATTCGTCTCGCTGTTTTGTTTGGCGGTATTGCTGCTGCAGTTTTGATTGTGGCGATTTCACCAGATGGGCGCCGCTTTATCGCCTACGCAAAAGATTCTTGGTATGAAGTAAAAAAGGTTGTTTGGCCAACTCGTAAAGAGACCACCCAAATGACTCTAGTCGTATTTGGCTTTGTTCTGATCATGTCCTTGTTTTTGTGGATTGCAGACAAATTGATTGAATGGCTAGTTTTTTCAGTCTTTTTGGGCTGGAAGTGAGTAAAAAATGATTGATTCTGAAGTAGCTACTAATCCACAAGCTACCGGCAATATGCGCTGGTATGTCATTCATGCTTATTCCGGAATGGAAAAAAGCGTGAAAAGAGGCCTTGAAGAGCGCATTGCTCGTTCTGGAATGCCTGAGAAATTTGGCCGTATTTTGGTCCCTTCCGAAGAGGTTGTGGAGATCAAGTCCGGCACCAAGTCAGTTTCTGAGCGTCGTTTCTTCCCAGGATATGTTCTGATTGAGATGGAAATGACCGATGAGAGCTGGCATTTGGTGAAAAATACGCCAAAAGTGACCGGTTTCGTTGGTGGTGTTCGTAACCGCCCAAGCCCGATTTCTACAGCCGAAGTAGCCAAAATCATGGATCAAATGCAGGCTGGGGTGGATAAACCTAAGCCTAAGACCCTATTTGAGGTTGGCGAGATCGTACGCGTTAAAGAAGGTCCATTTATTGATTTCAACGGAAACATCGAAGAAGTCAATTATGAGAAGTCAAGATTGCGCGTTTCTGTTACAATTTTTGGCCGCGGTACCCCAGTTGAGCTGGAGTTCGGCCAAGTAGAAAAGATGTAAAAACAAGGACTTAGTCCTGTTTTGCAGTAGCGGTAAGTTTGAAGTGGTTATTTAGTTTTTGTATTTAACCGAGGAGCGGAGCTAGAAAGCCAAAAACTAGCGAAGCGTTTACTCAACAGCGGTCTCTCCTTATGAGGTTAGGCGCGCTTTTAGGAGCAACACATGGCAAAGAAGATTATTGGCTTTATTAAGCTGCAGATCCCTGCAGGTAAAGCAAATCCATCACCACCCGTAGGTCCAGCATTGGGTCAACGCGGCCTTAATATTATGGAATTCTGTAAGGCGTTCAATGCTCAAACTCAGAGCATGGAACCAGGTCTTCCAATTCCAGTCGTGATTACAGCGTTTGCTGATAAGAGCTTCACATTCATTATGAAGACTCCTCCAGCAACCATCATGATTAAGAAGGCTGCGAAGATTGAAAAAGGATCACCACGTCCTCATACCGATAAAGTGGGTTCAATTACTCGTGCTCAAGCGGAAGAAATCGCTAAAGCAAAAATGCCAGATTTGACAGCAGCCGATATGGACGCAGCTGTTAGAACAATCGCTGGTAGCGCCCGTTCCATGGGCATCACTGTGGAAGGTCTCTAATCATGACTAAATTATCTAAACGTGTAAAAGCTATTCAATCTAAAGTTGATCGCAATAAATTCTATTCATTAGATGACGCATTGAACCTCGTTAAAGAGTGTGCAACTGCTAAGTTTGATGAGTCAATCGACGTTGCAGTTCAGTTAGGTATTGATGCTAAGAAATCTGACCAAGTTGTGCGTGGCGCAGTAGTGCTCCCAGCTGGTACAGGTAAGCATGTTCGTGTGGCTGTTTTTGCTCAAGGCGAGAAGGCTGAACAAGCTAAAGCCGCTGGTGCAGAAATCGTTGGCATGGAAGAGCTTGCTGAACAAATTAAAGGCGGCAAAATTGATTTCGATATTTTGATCGCATCCCCAGACACAATGAAAATTGTTGGTACTTTAGGTCAAGTATTGGGCCCACGTGGTTTGATGCCGAATCCAAAAGTTGGAACAGTAACTCCTGACGTTGCTACTGCAGTTAAAAATGCAAAAGCTGGTCAAGTTCAGTTCCGTGTGGACAAAGCCGGTATCGTGCACGCAAGCATTGGCCGTCGTTCATTCGAGCCAACTGCATTGAAGTCCAACTTGCTCGCATTGCTCGAGGCTTTGAATAAAGCAAAGCCACCTGCATCTAAGGGTATTTATTTAAAGAAGGTTGCCGTAAGCAGCACCATGGGTGCAGGCGTACGCGTAGACCAAGCATCGTTACAGGCAGCAGCTTAATTAGCCTGTAACAAAAAAGAACTTTGGGTCGACTCCCGCTCTTTGGGTGAGAGTCGAACATCAAAGACCGTTGGTGAATGAGTTTGCTTTTATAGAGATGAATTCTTAATCGTTACGAAAGTAATAGCCAGCGCAGATGGCGACCCTGAAAAGATTTTCACAAGAACTTTGTGAACAAATGATCAGACGCTGGTGTGTAACCCCAACTGGAAACAGTTGGTTTTTTAGGAGTTAAACCGTGCCTTTGAATGTACAAGACAAAAAAGCGATTGTTGCTGATGTCGGCGCTCAATTGGCTGGAGCCCAAACTGTCGTGCTCGCTGAATACCGTGGTATTCCAGTAGAGCAGTTGACAAAGCTACGTGCTAGCGCACGTGACCAAGGTGTATATCTTCGCGTTTTGAAGAACACATTGGCACGCCGTGCTGCACAAGGCACTCAGTTTGAGCCTCTTGCTGATTCGATGGTTGGCCCCTTGATTTACGGCATCTCTGCTGATCCTATTGCTTCGGCAAAAGTATTGCAGAACTTTGCTAAGACTCAAGACAAGCTAGTCATTACTGCTGGCTTATATAACGGCAAGTTGTTGGACGTAGCGGGTGTTAAATCCCTCGCGTCTATTCCAAGCCGCGACGAGTTGTTATCTCAGTTGTTGGGTGTGATGTTGGCCCCAGTTTCTGCGATGGCTCGCGTATTGGGTGCAGTAGCAGCACAAAAGGCAGAAGGAGCACCTGCTCCTGTTGCAGCACCGGTAACAGAAGTAGCAGCAGCCCCAGCAGAAGTAGTTGCTGAAGCCGCCGCTCCAGAAGCAAGTGCTGAGCCTGCAGCCGCAGCCCCAGAAGCTGGAACAGAAACACCTGAAACCCCTGCCGCTGAATAAGCGACAGATTAACTATTTAAGTATTAGGAGCTAAAAATGGCGATTACTAAAGAAGAAATCATTGATGCAGTAGGTAGCATGTCCGTTATGGATTTGAACGACTTGGTTAAAGCGTTCGAAGAGAAATTTGGCGTTTCAGCTGCAGCGATGGCTGTTGCTGGTCCTGCTGGTGCAGCTGGCGGCGCTGCTGCTGAAGAGCAAACAGAATTCACTGTTAACTTGCTCGAAGCTGGCGCAAACAAGGTTTCAGTAATTAAGGCAGTTCGCGAAATTACTGGTCTTGGCTTGAAAGAAGCTAAGGACTTGGTTGACGGTGCACCGAAGCCAATCAAAGAAGCTGTTGATAAGAAGACGGCTGAAGAAGCTAAGAAGAAGCTTGAAGAAGCTGGCGCTAAAGCAGAACTCAAGTAATGCATACAATGCTGGCGCCTCTCAAAAAGGGGCGTTAGCCATGTTGGGTTTGACCTCTAGAGGTCAAACCCGATTTCATTTCTGATTGAAATCGGGTTTGCCTTCTGATACGACTGCAGAATGCAAGTTTGGTCGGACACTAGATCTATCGGTTTAGTGTTGTCCGCCAGTGATTGGTAGTGGCCAATCGCCAAATCTTTGTACAGTCGCTGAATTCGGAGATGAAATGAACTATAGCTTCACCGAACGCAAGCGAGTCCGTAAAAGCTTTGCTAAGCGAGTAAACAACCACCAGGTTCCGTACCTGATCGCAACGCAGCTGGAATCCTACGCTAAATTTTTACAGGCTGAAAAGCCAGCAATGTCTCGTCTTACTGAGGGACTTCAAGCTGCCTTTACATCAGCATTCCCAATTGTGTCTAACAACGGCTATGCACGTATGGAATACGTGTCTTACCAGTTATCACAGCCACCGTTTGACGTTAAAGAATGTCAACAACGTGGTTACACATACCACTCAGCCTTACGCGCAAAAGTTCGCTTGATTATTTATGATCGCGAAGCGCCTACTAAGGTTAAAGAGGTAAAAGAGAGCGAAGTCTACATGGGTGAAATTCCACTCATGACAGAAAACGGCTCTTTTGTGATCAATGGTACTGAGCGCGTCATCGTTTCTCAGTTACACCGTTCCCCAGGCGTGTTCTTCGAACACGATAAGGGTAAAACACATAGCTCAGGTAAGTTGCTGTTCTCAGCACGCATCATTCCTTACCGTGGTTCATGGCTCGATTTCGAGTTTGATCCAAAAGACATTCTCTATTTCCGCGTTGACCGTCGTCGTAAGATGCCTGTCACCATTTTGCTCAAAGCAATTGGTTTAAACAACGAACAGATTCTTGCTAACTTCTTTAACTTTGATCATTTCTCATTGACTGCTAACGGCGGCTCAATGGAATTTGTGCCAGAGCGTTTGCGTGGTCAGCTAGCTAATTTTGATGTGCTTGATAAAAATGGCGTTGTCGTCATTCAAAAAGACAAGCGTATCAATGCAAAGCATATTCGCGAACTCGAAGCTGCTAAAACAAAAACAATCGCTGTACCAGACGACTATTTAATTGGTCGTGTAGTGGCACGTAATATTGTTGATCCAGATTCTGGTGAAATCTTAGCTTACGCTAATGATGAAATCACTGAAGAGTTGTTGGCTACATTGCGCGATGCAGGCATCAAGCAATTGGAAACCATCTACACGAATGATTTAGATTCTGGTGCATACATTTCACAGACATTGCGTACTGATGAAACTGCTGATCAGATGGCTGCTCGTATTGCCATTTATCGCATGATGCGTCCTGGTGAGCCACCAACAGAAGATGCCGTTGAAGCTTTATTCCAGCGCTTGTTCTATAACGAAGATACTTACGATTTGTCACGCGTTGGTCGTATGAAGGTCAACAGCCGTTTGAACCGTCCAGAAATGGAAGGTCCAATGGTTCTGTCAAACGAAGATATTCTCGACACCATTAAGTCTCTTGTAGATTTGCGTAATGGCAAAGGCGAAGTAGACGATATCGATCACTTAGGTAATCGTCGTGTACGTTGCGTTGGTGAGTTGGCTGAAAACCAATTCCGTGCTGGTTTGTCACGTGTCGAGCGTGCGGTTAAAGAGCGTCTCGGCCAAGCCGAAACAGAAAACCTCATGCCGCATGACTTGATTAACAGCAAGCCAATTTCTTCTGCGATTCGTGAGTTCTTCGGTTCTTCACAGTTATCCCAGTTTATGGACCAAACCAACCCACTCTCAGAGATCACGCACAAGCGTCGTATTTCTGCATTGGGACCTGGTGGTTTGACACGCGAGCGCGCAGGCTTTGAAGTGCGTGACGTGCATCCAACCCACTATGGACGTGTTTGCCCAATCGAAACTCCAGAAGGACCAAACATTGGTTTAATCAACTCACTCGCGTTATTTGCGCGTTTGAATGAGCACGGTTTCTTAGAAACCCCATACCGTAAAGTTTCCAATAGCAAGGTAAGCGACGAAGTGGTTTACCTCTCTGCGATTGAGGAAGCAAAGTATGTGATTGCTCAGGCAAACGCAACAATCGACAAGAGCGGTAAGTTGGCCGACGAATTGGTTTCTGCTCGTGAAGCTGGCGAGACCATGATGGTTAGCCCAGAGCGCATCGATTTCATCGACGTTGCTCCGAGCCAGATCGTTTCTGCTGCTGCTTCACTTGTTCCATTTTTAGAGCACGATGATGCGAACCGTGCGTTGATGGGTGCAAACATGCAGCGTCAAGCAGTTCCCTGCTTGCGTCCAGATAAGCCATTGGTTGGCACAGGTTTAGAGCGTATTGTTGCGGTCGACTCCGGTACGGTTATTTTGGCGTCCCGCGGCGGTATCGTTGATTATGTTGACGCAAACCGTGTCGTGATTCGTGTAAACGATGATGAGACAGCTGCTGGTGAAGTTGGTGTGGATATTTACAACCTCATCAAGTACACCCGCTCAAACCAAAACACTAACATTAACCAACGTCCAATCGTTCAGGCTGGTGATCGTGTTGTCCGCGGCGACGTAGTTGCTGATGGCGCATCTACCGATTTGGGTGAATTGGCTTTGGGTCAAAACATGACTGTGGCATTTATGCCATGGAACGGTTACAACTTTGAAGATTCAATCTTGATCTCTGAAAAAGTTGTTGCTGATGATCGCTATACCTCTATTCATATTGAAGAGTTGTCGGTTGTTGCTCGTGACACCAAGCTTGGTTCAGAAGAAATTACTCGCGATATCTCCAATTTGGCAGAGTCACAACTCTCGCGTTTGGATGAGAGCGGTATTGTTTACATCGGTGCTGAAGTTGAGGCTGGTGACGTATTGGTTGGTAAAGTAACTCCAAAGGGTGAGACCACTCTCACCCCTGAAGAGAAGCTCCTCCGTGCGATCTTCGGTGAAAAAGCATCTGATGTTAAAGATACTTCTTTGCGCGTTCCATCTGGAATGATCGGTACCGTTATTGATGTTCAAGTCTTCACCCGTGAAGGTATTGAGCGCGATGCACGTGCACAGTCAATTATCCAAGAAGAATTACAACGCTATCGTTTGGACTTAAACGACCAGTTGCGTATTGTTGAGGGCGATGCCTTCATGCGTTTAGAAAAGCTGTTGATTGGCAAAGTTGCCAACGGCGGCCCTAAGAAATTAGCTAAAGGCACCAAGATCGACAAGGAATACCTTGCTGATTTGGATAAATACCATTGGTTTGATGTTCGTCCTGCAGATGAAGAAGTTGCCTCACAAGTTGAAGCGATTAAATCTTCTATCGAAGCAAAACGTAAACAGTTTGACGAAGCTTTTGAAGAGAAGCGTACCAAGCTTACCCAGGGCGATGATCTGCAACCTGGCGTAACGAAGATGGTTAAGGTGTATTTAGCTGTTAAGCGTCGCTTGCAGCCTGGTGACAAGATGGCCGGTCGTCACGGTAACAAGGGCGTGGTTTCTAAAATCGCCCCAGCTGAAGACATGCCATTTATGGCTGACGGACGCCCTGTTGACATCGTCTTGAATCCATTGGGCGTTCCTTCCCGTATGAACGTTGGTCAGATCTTGGAAACCCACTTAGGTTGGGCGGCTCAAGGTATTGGTAAGCGTATCGACGAGATGGTTCGTGAACATGCTAAGCAAACCGAATTACGTAAGTTCTTCAAACAGCTTTACAACGAAACGGGCCGCATTGAAGATATCGACAACTTCACTGATGAGCAGATCAATGTTTTGGCCGAGAATCTTCGCCAAGGCTTGCCATTTGCTACTCCAGTGTTTGACGGTGCTACTGAAGCTGAAATCGGCCGCATGCTCGAGTTGGCGTATCCAGAAGAGGTTGCTAAATCTTTGAAGATGACTCCTTCACGTCAGCAAATGATTTTGTGCGACGGTCGAACTGGCGATCAATTTGAGCGTCCAGTAACCGTTGGCGTAATGCACGTCTTGAAACTCCACCATTTGGTCGACGACAAGATGCACGCACGTTCAACCGGACCTTACTCTTTAGTAACGCAACAGCCATTGGGCGGTAAAGCTCAGTTCGGTGGTCAGCGCTTTGGTGAGATGGAAGTCTGGGCCCTCGAAGCATACGGTGCTTCATATGTCTTGCAGGAAATGCTGACAGTGAAGTCCGATGACGTCGCAGGCCGTACCAAGGTTTACGAAAACATCGTCAAGGGCGAGCACACGATTGATGCTGGCATGCCCGAATCCTTCAACGTGCTGGTAAAAGAAATCCGTTCGTTGGGTATTGACATTGACATGGAGCGCAACTGATATGAAAGCATTGCTCGATTTATTTAAGCAAACGCAGGGCGAAGAGCAGTTTGATGTCATCAAAATTGGTCTCGCATCTCCTGAGAAAATTCGCTCATGGTCTTTTGGTGAAGTACGCAAACCAGAAACCATCAACTACCGGACTTTTAAGCCCGAGCGTGATGGTTTGTTCTGCGCCAAAATTTTTGGGCCAACCAAAGACTACGAGTGCTTATGCGGTAAGTACAAGCGTTTAAAGTTCCGTGGCGTTATCTGCGAGAAATGTGGCGTTGAAGTTACTCTCGCTAAGGTACGTCGTGAGCGCATGGGCCACATTGAGTTAGCAGCCCCTGTAGCGCACATTTGGTTCTTGAAGTCTTTGCCATCCCGTTTGGGCATGGTTCTCGATATGACATTGCGGGATATCGAACGCGTTCTTTACTTTGAAGCATATGTAGTAGTTGATCCTGGTATGACTCCTGAAGGCGCGATGAAGCGCGGTCAGATCATGTCTGAAGATGAGTACATTGCTAAGACCGAAGAGTATGGTGACGGTGCATTTACCGCCATCATGGGCGCTGAAGGTATTCGTGATCTCTTGCGTTCGATTGATATCGATCGTGAAGTAGAGACTATTCGTGCTGACTTAAAAGCCACTGGTAGCGATGCCAAGATCAAGAAATACGCAAAGCGCTTAAAAGTGCTTGAGGCGTTCCAGACTTCAGGCATTAAGCCTGACTGGATGATCATGGAAGTGTTGCCGGTATTGCCACCTGAATTGCGCCCATTGGTGCCATTGGATGGCGGTCGCTTTGCTACTTCTGATTTGAACGACCTCTATCGTCGCGTGATCAACCGTAACAACCGTTTGAAGCGTTTGTTAGAGTTGCGCGCACCAGAGATCATCGTTCGTAACGAAAAGCGCATGTTGCAAGAAGCGGTTGACTCATTGCTCGACAACGGTCGTCGCGGTAAGGCTATGACTGGCGCTAACAAGCGTCCTCTCAAGTCCTTGGCTGAGATGATTAAAGGTAAGAGCGGTCGTTTCCGTCAAAACTTGTTGGGTAAACGTGTTGACTACTCTGGTCGTTCAGTCATCGTGGTTGGCCCTACATTGAAATTGCATCAGTGCGGCTTACCAAAATTGATGGCCTTGGAATTGTTCAAGCCATTCATTTTCAACAAGCTTGAGACTTTAGGAATTGCAACCACCATTAAGGCTGCGAAGAAAGAAGTTGAAAGCCAGACTCCAATCGTTTGGGACATTCTCGAAGAAGTGATTCGTGAGCATCCAATCATGTTGAACCGTGCGCCTACATTGCACCGTCTCGGTATTCAGGCTTTCGAGCCAATGCTGATTGAAGGTAAAGCAATCCAATTGCACCCATTAGTCTGCGCGGCATTTAACGCCGACTTTGACGGTGACCAAATGGCGGTTCACGTTCCTTTGTCGCTTGAAGCGCAAATGGAGGCACGTACATTGATGTTGGCTTCGAACAACGTATTGTTCCCAGCTAACGGCGAACCATCTATCGTTCCTTCACAGGACGTGGTGTTGGGTCTGTATTACGCTACACGTGACAAGATCAACGGTAAGGGTGAAGGCATGGTCTTCGCTAACATTACTGAAGTAGTTCGCGCATACGAAGCGGGTCAAGTTGAATTGGCTTCTCGTGTTGCTGTCCGTATTACTGAGTTTGAGATCGTGGACAAGAAGGCAGAGGGCGACGCCCGTTTTGCTGAAAAGACCAAGATCTATCAAACCTCAGTTGGCCGTGCCATCTTGTCTGAGATTTTACCGAAGGGTATGTCTTTCGAGGAAATTAACAAACCTTTGAAGAAAAAAGAAATCTCACGTTTGATCAACACTTCATTCCGTAAGTGCGGTTTGCGTGAAACAGTGATTTTTGCTGACCGCCTCTTGCAGTCTGGTTTCCGTTTGGCAACCAACGCTGGTATCTCAGTTGCGATCGACGATATGTTGATCCCAACTTCTAAAGAGCGCATCATCACTGAGGCATCTGCCAAGGTTAAAGAGTATGACAAGCAGTTCATGTCAGGTCTCGTAACCAATCAAGAGCGTTATAACAACGTGGTTGATATTTGGGGTGCTGCAGGTGACCAAGTCGGTAAAGCGATGATGGATGAGTTGTCACACGTTGACGTACTCGACCGTAACGGTAAGACCGTTCGTCAAGAATCCTTTAACTCCATCTACATGATGGCGGATTCTGGTGCGCGTGGATCTGCAGCGCAGATTCGTCAGTTGGCTGGTATGCGTGGTTTGATGGCAAAGCCTGATGGCTCGATCATTGAAACCCCAATTACTGCAAACTTCCGTGAAGGCTTGAACGTGTTGCAGTACTTCATTTCAACCCACGGTGCTCGTAAAGGTCTGGCTGATACAGCGTTGAAGACGGCGAACTCTGGTTACTTGACGCGTCGTTTGTGCGACGTTACTCAAGATCTTGTGGTAATCGAAGATGATTGCGGCGCAACCAATGGTGTAACCATGAAGGCGCTGGTTGAAGGCGGCGAAATTATCGAAGCATTGCGTGACCGTATTTTGGGTCGTGTATGTATCGGTGACATCGTTCACCCTGACACACAAGAAGTCATTGTTCCGAACGACACATTGCTCGATGAAGATCACGTTGATCAAATCGTTGCATTGGGTATCGACGAAGTTAAAGTTCGCACAGTATTGTCTTGCTTAACTCGCTTTGGTTTGTGCGCGAAGTGCTACGGACGTGATCTAGGTCGCGGTGGTTTGGTGAACGTTGGTGAAGCAGTTGGCGTGATTGCTGCTCAGTCCATCGGTGAGCCAGGCACACAGTTGACTATGCGTACCTTCCACATCGGTGGCGCAGCCTCACGTGCCTTGGTTGCAAGCAATATTGAAGCCAAATCTAATGGTGCTTTGAAGTTCTCCGGCACGATGCGCGTTGTTAAGAACGCGAAGGGCGAGCAGATCGTGATTTCACGTTCTGGCGAAGCCTTGATCGTTGATGAGAACGGTCGTGAGCGCGAGCGTCATAAAGTTCCATACGGTGCAACTCTCTTGCTGAAAGAAGATGCAGCTGTTAAGGCTGGCGCAAGCTTGGCGACATGGGATCCGTTAACACGTCCGATTATTTCTGAGTACGCTGGTATCGCCCGCTTCGACAACGTTGAAGAAGGCGTTACTGTTGCTAAGCAGGTTGACGAAGTTACTGGCCTCTCCACTTTGGTGGTAATTGACGGTAAGCGTCGTTCTGCAGCAAGCAAAGGCGTTCGCCCAATGATCAACTTAGTTGATGACAAGGGTAACGAAGTCATGATCGCTGGTACTGATCACCCGGTAAACATTGGTCTCCAAGTGGGCGCTTTGATTACTGTTAAAGATGGCCAGAAAGTCGAAGTTGGTGAAGTATTGGCGCGTATTCCAATCGAATCACAGAAGACTCGCGACATTACCGGTGGTTTGCCACGCGTTGCTGAATTGTTCGAAGCGCGTTCACCTAAAGATGCAGCTGTCTTGGCGAAAGTGACTGGAACAGTTTCCTTCGGTAAAGAAACCAAAGGTAAACAGCGTTTGGTGATTACCGATATGGACGGCGAAGCCAATGAATTCTTGATTCCTAAAGAGAAGCAAGTTCTCGTTCATGACGGTCAAGTTGTGAACAAGGGCGAGATGATTGTGGAAGGCCCTGCTGATCCACATGACATCTTGACTCTCAGGGGTATTGAAGAGTTGGCGATCTACATCGTTGATGAAGTTCAAGACGTTTACCGTTTGCAAGGCGTGAAGATTAACGACAAGCACATTGAAGTGATCGTGCGTCAAATGTTGCGTCGTGTGCAGATCACTGATGGCGGCGATACGGCTTACATCACTGGTGAGCAAGTTGAGCGTTCAAAACTGTATGACGCTAACGATTTAGTGATTGCCGCAGGTAAGCGCCCAGCTCAGTTCGAAAACGTGCTGTTGGGTATTACTAAAGCATCCTTGTCGACCGACAGCTTCATTTCAGCGGCTTCTTTCCAAGAAACCACCCGAGTATTGACCGAAGCCGCAATTATGGGCAAGACCGATACACTCCGTGGCCTCAAGGAAAACGTCATTATTGGTCGTCTGATCCCTGCTGGTACCGGATTGTCTTATCGCCGTGCACGCAAGGTCAGAGAGCAATTCGAGCGTGATCGCGCTCAAATGATTGCCGCCGAAGAGGAAGCAATGGCCAATATGCCTGTAGAAATTGAGGCTGAAGTCGTTGCTCCTGCTGGGGAGGCTGATCCGAGCTAATTTGGTATTTCTGGCCAGAAATGGCCAGTTTTTTCCCCATTTGGTTGACGGAAAAGGCTGGCCAAGCTAGAATGCTGAGTTCTACTGATTCAGAAGAGGGTCTTTTTGACCTAGAAATTCTCTAAGTCATTGATTTTCTTGAAGAAAGCAACAAAGAAGTACTAACCGAGCTATTTTATGCCAACAATTAATCAATTAATACGTAAGCCAAGATCCAGGCTAATCGTTAAAAGCAAGAGCCCTGCACTGGAAAACAGTCCGCAGCGCCGTGGTGTTTGTACACGTGTGTACACCACTACTCCTAAAAAGCCTAACTCTGCGCTGCGTAAAGTAGCCAAAGTTCGCTTAACCAATGGTTTTGAAGTGATTTCATACATTGGTGGTGAAGGCCATAACCTCCAGGAACACTCAGTAGTGTTAATCCGTGGTGGTCGTGTAAAGGATTTGCCAGGTGTTCGTTACCACATCGTTCGTGGCTCACTTGACTTGCAAGGTGTTAAAGACCGTAAGCAGTCACGTTCCAAGTACGGTGCTAAGCGCGCTAAGAAATCTGCTTAATCTTTCAATAGATTTTTGCTGAAGTATTTGTAGTAAGTCTTCGTTTGTCAGACTTAAAAGACAAGTAAGTGGTTGTTCCGTCTAAGAATCTTCTTAGATAGTAGGGCAACCGGAGCGGGTGATCCATGTGGGTCGCCCCTAACTGAACTGAAGGAGTAGTTATGCCACGTCGTCGTGAAGTTCCCAAACGGGAAATTTTGCCGGATCCAAAATTCGGTAATGTAGAAGTAGCTAAATTCATGAACGTCCTCATGTTGGACGGCAAGAAATCGGTTGCAGAGCGTATCGTTTACGGTGCCTTTGATCACATCGAGAAAAAAGCAAACAAAGAACCACTCGAAATTTTCTCAACAGCTATGGGCAACGTTAAGCCAATGGTTGAGGTGAAGAGCCGTCGTGTTGGTGGCGCTAACTACCAGGTTCCTGTTGAAGTTCGCCCATCACGCCGTTCTGCTTTGGCAATGCGCTGGGTGCGCGAAGCCGCTAAAAAGCGCGGTGAGAAATCTATGGCTCAACGTTTGGCCAACGAATTATTGGAAGCTGCAGAAGGTCGCGGCGGAGCAATGAAGAAGCGTGAAGAAGTTCACCGTATGGCAGAAGCTAACAAAGCTTTCTCACATTTCCGCTTCTAATCAAATAGTAAAGAAAAGGCACCAACAGTGGCACGTAAAACCCCCATCGACAGATATCGCAATATTGGTATCTCTGCGCACATTGACGCAGGCAAGACAACAACTACAGAGCGCGTTTTGTTCTACACCGGTGTTAATCATAAAATTGGTGAAGTACATGATGGCGCTGCAACCATGGACTGGATGGAACAAGAGCAAGAGCGTGGTATCACGATTACTTCTGCTGCTACTACAACATTCTGGAAGGGTATGGCAGGTAACTTCCCAGAGCACCGCATCAATATTATTGATACCCCAGGACACGTAGACTTCACTATTGAAGTCGAGCGTTCAATGCGCGTTTTGGATGGTGCTTGTATGGTTTACTGTGCGGTAGGTGGTGTGCAGCCACAATCTGAAACTGTTTGGCGTCAAGCTAACAAGTATCAAGTTCCCCGTTTAGCTTTTGTAAACAAGATGGACCGCACTGGCGCGAACTTCTTTAAGGTCTATGACCAGATGAAGTTACGCCTTAAAGCAAACCCTATCTTGATCCAGATTCCTATTGGTGCTGAAGAAAACTTCAAGGGCGTTGTGGACTTGGTAAAAATGAAGGCTATCTATTGGGATGAGGCTTCACAAGGCACTAAGTTTAGCTACGAAGAGATTCCTGCTGAATTAAAAGCATCTGCAGATGAGTGGCGCGAAAAGATGGTTGAAGCCGCCGCTGAAAGTTCAGAAGAGTTGATGGAGAAGTATCTCGGTGGCGAAGAGTTAACCGAAGAAGAAATCAAAAAAGCGTTGCGTCAACGTACGATTGCTAATGAAATCATTCCAATGATGTGCGGAACTGCGTTCAAAAACAAAGGCGTTCAGGCAATGTTGGATGCGGTAGTTGAGTTATTGCCATCCCCATTAGACGTTCCACCAGTTCCTTGTGAATTGGAAGACGGTACCCCAACAACACGTAAAGCTGACGATGCTGAGAAATTCTCTGCATTGGCATTTAAGATCATGACTGACCCATTTGTTGGCCAGCTCATCTTCTTCCGCGTTTACTCAGGCGTAATGAAATCTGGCGACACAATCTACAACCCAATCAAGGGTAAGAAAGAGCGTGTTGGACGTTTGTTGCAGATGCATGCAAACCAACGTGAAGAAATTAAAGAAGTTTACGCAGGCGATATCGCTGCAGCAGTTGGTCTAAAAGACGCAACTACGGGCGAAACTCTATGTGATCCAGATAGCATCGTGATTTTGGAGCGCATGGTATTCCCAGAGCCAGTGATCTCACAAGCTGTTGAGCCAAAAACTAAGCCTGACCAAGAAAAAATGGGCCTTGCTTTGAACCGCTTGGCACAAGAAGATCCTTCTTTCCGCGTTAAAACGGATGAAGAGTCTGGCCAGACAATTATTTCTGGAATGGGCGAGCTCCATTTGGAAATTTTGGTTGACCGTATGCGCCGTGAATTTGGTGTTGAAGCCACTGTTGGTAAGCCACAAGTTGCCTATCGCGAAACCATTCGCAAAGTTTGCGAAGAAATCGAAGGTAAGTTTGTTAAGCAGTCTGGTGGTCGCGGTCAATACGGTCACGTTGTATTGAAGCTAGAGCCACAAGAGCCAGGCAAAGGTTTTGAATTCATTGACGCTATTAAGGGTGGTGTTGTTCCACGCGAATACATTCCTGCAGTAGAAAAAGGAATTCGCGAAACATTGAACTCCGGTATTTTGGCTGGTTATCCAGTTGTTGATATCAAAGCAACATTGTTCTTTGGTTCATACCATGACGTTGACTCTAACGAAAACGCATTTAAGATGGCAGGCTCAATGGCTTTCAAGGACGGTATGCGTAAAGCAGCACCAGTGTTACTTGAGCCAATGATGGCTGTTGAAGTAGAAACACCAGAAGATTTCATGGGTAACGTAATGGGTGATCTCTCATCCCGTCGCGGTATTTTGCAAGGTATGGATGACATTCCAGGCGGCGGCAAGATCGTTCGTGCTGAAGTGCCGTTGGCAGAGATGTTTGGTTACTCAACAGGCTTGCGCTCGTTGACCCAAGGTCGCGCTACCTACACCATGGAATTTAAGCATTATTCCGAAGCACCGAAGAACGTTGCTGAAGCAGTTATGGCTGCTAAAGCGAAGTAATTTATCCACATTAATTTTGAATATTGACTAGCTAAAGAAGGCAGACAAAAATGGCAAAAGAAAAATTCGAGCGGACAAAACCGCACGTAAACGTAGGCACTATCGGTCACGTTGACCACGGTAAAACGACATTGACAGCAGCAATTGCAACCGTGCTTTCTAAAGCATTCGGTGGCGAAGCTAAAGCATACGATCAGATCGATGCTGCTCCTGAAGAAAAAGCACGTGGTATTACGATTAATACTGCGCACGTTGAGTACGAGACTGCAAACCGTCACTACGCACACGTTGATTGCCCAGGACATGCTGACTACGTGAAGAACATGATTACGGGTGCTGCTCAGATGGACGGCGCAATTTTAGTTTGCTCTGCTGCTGACGGCCCAATGCCACAAACACGTGAGCACATCCTTTTGGCACGCCAAGTGGGCGTTCCTTACATCGTGGTGTTCCTCAACAAGTGCGACATGGTTGACGATGCTGAATTGTTAGAACTCGTTGAAATGGAAGTTCGTGAGCTTTTATCGAAGTACAACTTCCCTGGCGATGACACACCAATCATCCAAGGTTCTGCCAAGTTAGCCCTTGAAGGCGACGAAGGCCCATTGGGTAAAGAAGCCATCATGAAATTGGCTGAAGCATTAGATACTTACATCCCAACTCCAGAGCGTGCTGTTGACGGCGCGTTCTTGATGCCAGTAGAAGACGTGTTCTCTATCTCCGGTCGCGGTACTGTTGTAACCGGTCGTATCGAGCGCGGTATCGTTAAAGTAGGTGAAGAGATTGAAATCATCGGTATCAAGCCAACACTCAAGACCACTTGTACTGGTGTTGAAATGTTCCGCAAATTGCTCGACCAAGGTCAAGCAGGCGATAACGTTGGTATCTTGTTACGCGGTACAAAACGTGAAGAAGTTGAGCGCGGCCAAGTATTGGCTAAGCCAGGTTCAATCACCCCACATACTCACTTTACAGCCGAGGTTTACATCTTGGGTAAAGATGAAGGTGGTCGTCATACACCATTCTTTAACAACTATCGTCCACAGTTTTACTTCCGTACAACGGACGTAACGGGTTCAATCGAGTTGCCAAAAGACAAAGAAATGGTCATGCCTGGCGATAACGTCACGATTACCGTAAAACTCATCGCTCCAATCGCGATGGAAGAAGGTTTACGTTTTGCGATCCGTGAAGGTGGCCGTACTGTTGGCGCCGGCGTGGTTGCAAAGATTTTGGCTTAAGTAGTAAGTTAGAAATAAAGCAGTAGAAGTAAAAATATTTAGCGGTTTGCTAACCGGTGACATCAGTGCTGCTGATGTCACCGAGCTCTTTAGATGTATAACGTGGCAGCACCACAACGCTCTTTGGAATTAATATGCAAAACCAAAAAATTCGTATTCGCCTTAAAGCATTTGATTACCGTTTGATCGACCAGTCTGCAGCTGAAATCGTTGATACAGCTAAGCGCACTGGTGCAGTTGTTAAGGGTCCAGTACCTTTGCCAACCCGTATTGAGCGTTTTGATATCTTGCGTTCACCACACGTGAACAAGACATCCCGTGATCAGTTAGAGATCCGTACCCATCTGCGTTTGATGGATATCGTTGATCCTACAGAGAAAACTGTAGATGCTTTGATGAAATTAGACCTACCAGCAGGTGTGGACGTCGAAATTAAGTTGCAGTAATTTGTTGTTTCCAGTCTTTTTGCTTGTCAAGACTGGGTTTTCGGGATAGAATCTAAGGCTTCACTCAATTATTTGGGCGAAAATCTTAGTTTTATCAGCACTAAAACGTTGTAAGTTATTGATTTAGAAGTATTTTTACTTGTAAATCACTTAAATTAATTTTGCCGACCAATCGAAGTCGGCGTGGAGCATGAATATGAGCTTAGGCTTAATCGGCCGCAAGGTCGGCATGACCCGTCTATTTACGGACGAAGGGGATTCAATCCCTGTAACTGTAATTGACGTGAGCGACAACAGAATCGCTCAAATCAAGACCCAGGCAACTGATGGCTATGATGCTATCCAGTTAGCACATGGCACACGTAGAGCTACTCGCGTTACTAAAGCAATGGCTGGTCACTTCGCCAAAGCTGGTGTGATGGCTGGTAATGGTCTCAACGAATTTCAATTAGACGCAGCAAAAATCGCAGAAATGACACCAGGACAAGTTATTCCTGCTGACACTGCATTTACTGCTGGTCAAAAAGTGGACGTGCAAGGTGTGTCTATCGGTAAGGGCTACGCAGGTACCATCAAGCGTTATCACTTTGCTTCTGGTCGTGCATCCCACGGTAACTCACGTTCACATAACGTACCAGGCTCAATCGGTATGGCGCAAGATCCAGGTCGTGTTTTCCCTGGTAAGCGTATGACCGGTCACTTGGGTGACGTTACACGTACAGTTCAAAATTTAGTCATCGCACGCATTGATTCAGAGCGTAATCTGATCATGGTTAAAGGCGCCATTCCAGGTGCCCCAGGCGGTAAAGTTATTGTTACTCCAGCGGTTAAAACACCGTTGAAGAAGAAATAAGGAGAGCGAATATGGAACTTAAGCTTCTCCAAGACAACGGTACTTTAGGCGCAGGCGTACAAGCTTCACCAGAAGTATTCGAACGTGAATATAACGAAGCATTGGTACACCAAGTTGTAGTGGCTTATCAAGCTAATGCACGTAGCGGTAACCGTGCACAAAAAGACCGTGAGCAAGTTAAGCACACAACCAAGAAACCTTGGCGTCAAAAAGGTACTGGTCGTGCACGTGCTGGTATGAGCTCTTCCCCGCTGTGGCGTGGAGGTGGCCGTATATTCCCGAATTCTCCAGAAGAGAATTTCAGCCAAAAAGTAAACAAGAAAATGTACCGCGCTGGTATGAGATCTATTTTGTCTCAGTTAGCCCGTGAAGGTCGTTTGAATGTTGTTGATCAATTTTCTCTTGACGCTCCAAAGACTAAAGTTTTAGCTGACAAAGTTAAAGCAATGGGTTTGGATTCAGTCTTGATTATTGTTGATCAGGTTAGCGAGAATTTGTACTTGGCATCACGTAACTTGCATAAAGTTGCTGTATGTGAGCCACAGCACGCTGATCCATTAGCTTTGGTCCAATACAAAAAAGTATTGGTTAGCAAAGCTGCGATCGCAAAAATTGAGGAGTTGCTGAAATGAGCCAAGTCCGTAAAAATGATCACAATCTAATGAGGGTTCTGCTTGGACCGGTTATCTCTGAAAAAGCCACTATGGTTGCAGAGAAAAACGAACAAGTAGTTTTCCAAGTAGCTCGCGACGCAAACAAGCTCGATGTAAAACAAGCGGTTGAATTGCTCTTCAAAGTGCAAGTTGACTCTGTTCAGATCGTGAATCAAAAGGGTAAGCCTAAGCGCTATGGCCGTTTTGAAGGTCGTCGTGACCACACTAAGAAGGCCTACGTAAGCTTGAAGCCAGGTCAAGAAATTAACTTTGAAGCGGAGGCGAATTAATCATGCCTTTGATGAAGACAAAACCGACCTCACCAGGTCGTCGTTCAATGGTCAAGGTGGTCAATCCTGACCTGCATAAAGGTAAACCTTTTGCAGCGTTGGTGGAGCCACAATTCCAAAAAGCGGGTCGTAACAATAATGGTCACATCACTACCCGTCATAAGGGTGGTGGTCATAAGCATCACTATCGTGTTGTTGATTTCAAACGCAATGACAAAGATGGTATTCCAGCAAAAGTTGAACGCTTGGAATACGATCCAAACCGTAGTGCAAATATTGCATTGATCGTGTTTGCCGATGGTGAGCGTCGCTACATTCTGGCAGCTAAAGGAATGTCTGTTGGCCAGGCCTTGATGACTGGTTCAGAAGCCCCAATCAAGTCTGGTAACAACTTGCCAATTCGTAACATTCCTGTTGGTAGCACAATTCACTGTGTAGAAATCATGCCAGGTAAGGGTGCTCAAGTTGCCCGTTCCGCTGGTGGTTCAGCAGTATTGTTAGCACGTGAAGGCGTATACGCTCAAGTGCGTTTGCGCTCCGGTGAAGTTCGCCGTGTTCTGATTGACTGCCGCGCAACTATTGGTGAAGTTGGTAACGAAGAGCACAGCCTGCGTGTTATCGGTAAAGCTGGTGCAAATCGCTGGCGTGGTATTCGCCCAACCGTTCGCGGTGTGGCAATGAACCCAGTAGATCACCCACATGGTGGTGGTGAAGGTAAAACTGGCGAAGGCCGTGTACCAGTATCTCCATGGGGCACTCCAACCAAAGGTTATCGTACACGTCGTAACAAGCGTACAACATCGATGATCGTTCAACGTCGTCAAAAGCGTTAAGCGATTAAGGAAAAATAGATATGACACGTTCAGCTAAAAAAGGCCCATTTTGCGAAGCCAGCTTGGTAAACAAGGTTGAAGTCGCACAAGCCAACAAAGACAAAAAGCCGATCAAAACTTGGTCACGCCGTTCAACAATCCTCCCAGACTTTATTGGTCTGACGATTGCTGTGCATAACGGTCGTCAACACGTTCCGGTTTATGTATCAGAAAACATGGTGGGTCATAAGTTAGGCGAATTTGCCTTGACCCGTACTTTCAAAGGTCACGCTGCTGACAAGAAAGTAACGAAGAAGTAAGGGGATGATGATGGAAGTTAAAGCTATTCACAAGAGCGCCCGCATTTCTGCGCAAAAGACACGTTTGGTCGCAGACCAAATTCGTGGTTTGCCAATTGCACGCGCATTAAACATTTTGAATTTCAGCCCTAAGAAAGCTGCCTTCATTGTGAAAAAAGTGGTTGAGTCTGCAGTGGCCAACGCTGAACACAATAAAGGTGCTGATATTGATGAGCTCAAGGTTTCAACAATTATTGTTGATAAAGGTACTTCCTTGAAGCGCTTCACAGCGCGCGCTAAGGGCCGTGGTAATCAAATTGAAAAACAAACATGTCACATTACCGTGACCTTGAGTAACTAAGGAAAGATATGGGACAAAAGATAAACCCAACCGGATTCCGACTCGCGGTAACGAAGAATTGGACATCACGTTGGTATGCAAACAATACTGACTTCGCGAAGATGTTGAAAGAGGACGTAGATGTCCGCATCTATCTCAAGAAGAAGTTGAAGAATGCATCCGTAAGTAAGGTTGTGATTGAGCGTCCTGCAAAGAATGCCCGCATTACTATCTATAGCTCACGTCCAGGCGTTGTAATCGGTAAAAAAGGCGAAGATATTGAAGTGCTCCGCCGCGAATTGCAAAAGCGTATGGGTGTTCCAGTCCACGTAAACATTGAAGAAATTCGTAAGCCAGAAGTTGACGCGCAATTAATTGCTGACTCAATTACTCAGCAGCTCGAAAAACGTATCATGTTCCGTCGTGCGATGAAGCGTGCAATGCAAAATGCAATGCGTCTTGGCGCACAAGGCATCAAGATCATGTCATCAGGTCGTTTAAATGGCGCTGAGATTGCTCGTCGCGAATGGTATCGCGAAGGTCGCGTTCCACTTCATACATTGAAGGCTGATATTGATTACGCAACATCAGAAGCTGAAACTACATACGGCATTATTGGTGTAAAAGTTTGGGTATACAAAGGCGACACATTGGGTCGTGGTGCAGAAGCTCAAGCAGCTGCTCCATCCGCTGAACCAGCTGCCGAAGAAAAGAAAACTCGTCGTGCCCCAAGCAAGACAGCTGCTCGTAAACCAGCCGCTGGCACAGACAAGCCATTAGTTGCTGCTAAGCCAGCAGTAAAGCGTGTGCGTAAGGTTGAAACACCTGCCGCAGATACGCAGAAGTCAGGAGAGTAAGCATGCTACAACCAAAGCGTCGCAAGTATCGTAAGGAACAAAAAGGTCGTAACACTGGCGTGGCAACACGTGGTAGTTCCGTAGCCTTTGGTGACTTTGGATTGAAGGCCGTTGGCCGTGGTCGTTTGACTGCTCGTCAAATCGAGTCAGCACGTCGTGCAATGACTCGTCACATTAAACGTGGTGGCCGTATTTGGATTCGCATTTTCCCAGATAAGCCAATTTCACAAAAACCTGCTGAAGTACGTATGGGTAACGGTAAAGGTAATCCAGAGTACTACGTAGCTGAAATTCAACCAGGCAAAGTGCTCTACGAGATGGACGGTGTTGATGAGCAATTGGCGCGCGAAGCTTTCAAGCTTGCTGCTGCTAAGTTGCCTTTACAGACCACTTTCGTGATTCGCCACTTAGGTTGATCGGGATAGAGATTATGAAAAATACAGAATTAGCTTCAAAAGATCTGAACGCTTTGAATGCAGAGTTAACCGAGTTACTCAAGACCGGTTTCAAGCTCCGCATGCAAAAAGGCACTCAGCAACTCACAAATACCAGCCAATTGGGTAAAAATAAGCGCGACATCGCTCGTGTGAAGACTTTTATCGCCCAAAAGACTGCACAGAAATAAGGAAAAAGGGATATGACAGAACTATCTAAACCCTTACGCCGCACACTCGTGGGCCGTGTTGTTAGTGACAAAATGCAAAAAACTGTGACGGTATTGGTTGAGCGTCAAGTTAAGCATCCAGTGATTGGTAAGTATGTTGGCCAGTCCAAAAAGTACCATGCTCATGACGAAGCTGGCACATACAAGATGGGTGATACCGTTGAAATTGCTGAATCTAAGCCAATTTCACGCACTAAATCTTGGGTTGTGACCCGTTTAGTACAGGAATCAAAGGGTATTTAAAGAAATATTGGGGATTTTGGCGAACTTTCTTGCCAAATCCCTTTTTTACGTAGTAGAATAGAAGGCTTCTCTGGTTTTATTGGAGAAGCAGTGTTTTTCATTAATTCCGGGTTTTAACTTTCGTTAAAGCCCATAGACGGAACCAAGACTGTTTGCCTTTGGCCAATAAGTTGGGGATTAGAAATGATACAAACCGAAAGTAGATTACAGGTTGCCGATAACACAGGCGCCAGTGAAGTGTTGTGCATCAAGGTATTGGGCGGCTCTAAGCGTCGTTACGCCAGTATCGGTGATGTCATCAAAGTCAGCGTTAAGTCTGCTGCTCCACGTGGCCGTGTTAAAAAAGGTGACATTTATAACGCCGTAGTAGTGAGAACTGCTAAGGGTGTTCGCCGTCCAGATGGTTCATTGATTAAGTTCGATGGCAACGCTGCGGTATTGCTCAACGCTAAGTTAGAGCCAATTGGCACACGTATCTTTGGACCAGTGACGCGCGAGTTGCGTACTGAAAAGTTCATGAAGATCGTTTCTCTCGCCCCCGAAGTTATTTAAGAGGCTGATATGAAAAAGATTCGTAAAGGTGATTCCGTAGTTCTGTTGACTGGCCGTGATAAGGGCAAGCAAGGAACTGTTACAGCCGTTCTCGAGAACAAGTTAGTGATCGAAGGCGTAAACATTTATAAAAAGAGCGTTAAGCCAAATCCAGCAGCCGGCGTTACTGGCGGCATGATTGACAAGACGATGCCTGTTCACATTTCTAATGTGGCAGTGGTTGACGGTAACGGCAAACCATCACGTGTTGGTATCAAACTCGTTGATGGCAAAAAGCAACGTTTCCTCAAAACCACTGGCGCAACTTTAAGCGCATAAGGGGAACGGAGAAATTATGAGCACACGTTTTCAAGAACACTATCAAGCTAAAGTTGTTGCAGATTTAATCGCCAAGTTTGGCTACAAGTCTGTAATGGAAGTTCCACGTATCACCAAAGTTACCCTGAACATGGGCTTGGGTGATGCAGTGAACGACAAGAAAATTATCGAAAATGCAGTTGGCGATTTAACTAAAGTTGCGGGCCAAAAGCCAGTTGTAACTAAAGCCAAAAAAGCGATTGCAGGTTTCAAAATTCGTCAAGGTTACCCAATCGGTGCCATGGTTACATTGCGTGGTGCACGCATGTACGAATTCTTGGATCGTTTCGTTACTGTTGCATTGCCACGCGTACGCGACTTCCGCGGTATTTCTGGTAAAGCATTTGATGGCCGTGGTAACTACAACATCGGCGTTAAAGAACAGATCATTTTCCCTGAAATCGAATACGACAAAATTGATGCCCTTCGTGGTCTCAATATCAGTATTACGACGACTGCTAAAACCGACGAAGAAGCAAAAGCTTTGTTGGCAGCATTCAAATTCCCTTTCCGCAATTAAGAGGCTAACGTGGCAAAACTATCCCTAATTGAGCGCGAGAATAAGCGCGCAAAAACTGTAGAGAAGTACGCTGTAAAGCGTGCCGAACTCAAAGCGATCATTGCTGATCAATCACGCAGCGATGAAGAGCGCTATGAAGCTCGCTTAAAACTACAGGCACTTCCACGTAACGCAAGCCCGATTCGTCAAAGAAATCGTTGTTCATTAACCGGTCGACCACGTGGCACATTCCGTAAATTCGGTTTGGCTCGTAGCAAGATTCGTGAAATCGCCTTCCGTGGCGAAATCCCCGGTTTAACCAAGGCCAGCTGGTAAGCGGCGAAAGAATTAGGAGAACTCATGAGTATCAGCGATCCAATCGCCGACATGTTGACAAGGATCCGCAATGCGCAAGCAGTGCAGAAACCCGTAGTCTTGATGCCGTCGTCAAAAGTAAAAGTAGCCATCGCAAAAGTTTTGCAAGATGAAGGCTATATCGAAAGTTTCGAAATCAAAGGTGAAGCAGCTAAGCCAGTGCTCCACATCGATCTCAAATACTATGCAGGCCGTCCTGTTATTGAGCGTATTGACCGTGTATCAACACCAAGTCTGCGTATCTATAAAGGCCGCCATGACATTCCAGAAGTAATGAATGGCTTGGGCATCGCAATTATTTCAACCCCTCAAGGCGTAATGACAGACCGTAAAGCACGTGCAACAGGCGTGGGCGGCGAAGTTATTTGCTACGTAGCTTAAGGAGCGAAATATGTCCCGCGTAGGTAAATCACCAATTACAGTCCCTAAGGGCGCTGAGATCAGCATCAACGGTGCAAACGTGACTGTTAAGGGCCCATTGGGCACTTTGACACACAACTTGCATCCTTCTGTTGGTTTGAAACAAGAAGATGGCGTATTGACAGTTGTTTTAAATAACAACTCACCAGAAGCTGGTGCACAGTCAGGTACAGCCCGTGCTTTGGTTAACAACATGGTTGTTGGCGTAACTGCTGGCTTTGAGCGCAAGCTCAGCTTGGTAGGCGTTGGTTATCGTGCTGCTGCTCAAGGTGAAACATTGAAGTTGCAGTTAGGTTTCTCACACGACATTATTTACAACCTGCCAAAGGGTGTGAAGGCTGAGACTCCAACTCAAACTGAAATCATTATCAAAGGTTCCAACAAGCAGCAAGTTGGCCAGGTCGCAGCTGAAGTTCGCGCTTACCGTTCACCAGAGCCATACAAAGGCAAAGGCGTTCGCTACGTGGATGAGGTTGTGCATCTGAAAGAAACTAAGAAGAAGTAAGCGAGATTAGAAAATGAATAAAGACGAATCCAGACAAAGACGCGCTAGGCAGACTCGTATTCGCATTGCCGAAGCATTGGCAAATCGCTTAACAGTTATCCGTAGCAATACTCATATTTCTGCTCAGGTTTATAGCCCATGCGGAACCAAAGTTGTAGCAGCTGCTTCAACAATGGAAAAAGATTTGCGCCAAGCGATCAAAAATGGCGGCAACGCTGAAGCGGCAAAACAAATCGGCAAATTAGTTGCTGAGCGTGCTGTTAAGGCAGGCATTGTTGATGTTGCATTTGATCGTTCCGGTCATCGTTACCACGGCCGTATTAAGGCCTTAGCTGAAGCTGCGCGTGAAGCCGGCCTGAAGTTCTAATAGGGTTTAGGAAAAAACATGGCAAAAATGCAAACTAAGATGCAAAACGAAGAGCGTGATGATGGTCTTCGCGAGAAGATGATCGCTGTTAATCGTGTAACTAAAGTGGTTAAGGGTGGTCGTATTCTCGGCTTCGCTGCACTCACTGTAGTTGGCGATGGCGATGGCCGCATCGGCATGGGTAAAGGCAAATCAAAAGAAGTTCCAGTTGCTGTTCAAAAAGCAATGGATGAAGCTCGTCGCAAGATGATCAAAGTCACTTTGCGTAAAGGTACTTTGCAGCACACTGTTACTGGTCAACATGGCGCGTCACGCGTTTTGATTTCTCCAGCTAAAGACGGTACTGGAATTATTGCTGGCGGCCCAATGCGCGCAATTTTCGACGTAATGGGTGTAACTAACGTGGTTGCTAAGTCACTTGGCTCTACAAACCCATACAACTTGGTTCGTGCAACCATTGATGGTTTGAGCAAGATGAGTACTCCTGCTGAGATTGCTGCTAAGCGCGGTAAGTCAGTTGAAGAGATTCTCGGCTAAGACCAAAAGATTAGGAATCTACAAATGACAACAACTAACTCCAAAGTCAAACTGCAATTAGTACGCAGCTTGATCGGTACACGCGAAAGCCACCGTGCAACTGTACGAGGCTTAGGCCTTCGTCGTATCAATTCAGTTTCTGAATTGGAAGACACTCCAGCTGTTCGCGGCATGATTAATAAAGTTTCTTATCTAGTTAAAGTCGTTGGCTAATAACTAGCAAGTAAATAGGCGAAGAATATGCAACTCAACACAATTAAACCTGCTGAAGGCTCCAAGAAAAACCGTCGTCGCGTTGGTCGCGGTATTGGTTCTGGTCTTGGTAAAACTGCTGGCCGTGGTCACAAAGGTCAAAAATCCCGTTCTGGTGGTTTCCACAAGGTTGGATTTGAAGGCGGTCAGATGCCTATGTATCGTCGTTTGCCAAAACGCGGTTTCGTGTCTTTGACACGTCGTCACGTTGGTCAAATTACATTGAACGATTTAGCAAAAATCAATTTGCCAGAAGTGGACTTATTGGTATTGAAGGCACACGGCTTTGCTGGTGAGCAAATCAATGCAGTTAAGGTTATCAAGACTGGTGAGCTCAAGATTGCTGTAACCCTCAAGGGTATTACAGCAACTGCCGGCGCAAAAGCAGCTATCGAAGCAGCTGGCGGCAAATTGGTTGAATTGGTTTAATAGGTCTTTTAGTAGATATGGCATTAGCACCTACCAATAACGCAAGCACTGCAGCAACAGGTGGCAAGTTTGGCGAATTACGCCAACGCTTAGTTTTCCTGGTGTTGGCTTTGCTCGTGTTCCGTTTGGGTGCTCATATTCCAGTCCCTGGAATCGATCCAGACCAGCTGGCACAGTTATTCTCTGGTCAAAAAGATGGCATCTTGGGAATGTTCAACTTGTTCTCTGGTGGCGCCTTATCTCGCTTTACTGTATTTGCTTTGGGAATCATGCCGTACATTTCTGCATCGATCATCATGCAGTTAATGACGATTGTTGTGCCTTCTCTAGAGTCTTTGAAAAAAGAAGGCCAAGCAGGTCAACGCAAGATTACTCAGTACACGCGCTACGGCACTGTGTTCTTGGCAACATTCCAAGCGTTGGGTATTTCAGTTGCTTTGCAGGCTCAACCAGGATTAGTTATTAACCCAGGCTTGATGTTTGAATTGAATACAGTAGTTACTTTGGTAACAGGCACAATGTTCTTAATGTGGTTGGGTGAGCAAATTACTGAGCGTGGCTTGGGTAACGGCATCTCCATCATTATTTTTGGCGGTATTGTTTCTGGTTTGCCAAATGCATTGGCAAGCTTGTTAGAGTTGGTGCGTACTGGCTCAATGAATATTATTTCTGCTCTCTTGATCGTTGTGATCGTAGTAGCGGTAACTTATTTTGTGGTGTTTGTAGAGCGCGGTCAGCGCCGGATCTTGGTGAACTACGCTAAGCGTCAAGTGGGTAACAAGATTTATGGTGGCCAATCTTCTTATTTCCCATTGAAGTTAAACATGGCAGGTGTTATTCCTCCGATTTTTGCTTCATCGATTATTTTGTTCCCTGCGACGATTGCTGGCTGGTTTACATCAGGCGAGCCAACCAATATGTTCAGCAGAATTATTAAAGACTTAGCAGCGACTTTAGCTCCTGGTCAACCTGTGTACACCATTTTGTACGCAGCAGCGATTATTTTCTTCTGTTTCTTCTATACCGCATTGGTATTTAACAGCCGTGAAACTGCTGAGAACTTGAAGAAGAGTGGCGCATTTGTTCCGGGTATTCGTCCGGGCGACCAAACAGCGCGTTACATCGATAAGATCTTGGTGCGCTTAACTTTGGCTGGTGCAATTTATATGGTTCTGGTTTGCTTGTTGCCAGAATTCTTAGTATTGAAGTACAACGTACCGTTCTATTTCGGTGGTACTTCATTGTTAATTATTGTTGTTGTTGCAATGGATTTCATGGCTCAAGTCCAGTCATTCGTGATGCAACAGCAGTACGGCTCTTTGATGAAGAAAGCCAACTTTAAGATGGGCTCTTAACTGAATGTCTAAAGACGATGTAATTCAGATGGCGGGAGAGGTTGTAGAGAATTTGCCGAACGCGATGTTTCGCGTGAAGCTGGAAAACGGACATGTGGTTCTAGGGCACATTTCCGGAAAGATGCGGATGCACTACATCCGTATTTTGCCGGGAGACAAGGTGACGGTGGAGATGACTCCTTACGACCTAACGCGCGCCAGAATCATTTTCCGTGCGAAGTAAAGATTAAGAAGTACCAATTTTTTTAGAGGTGAGTTATGAAAGTTTTAGCATCCGTTAAGTGTATTTGCAGAAATTGCAAGATCATTAAGCGCAAACGCGTTGTTCGCGTGATCTGTTCTTCAGACGCACGTCATAAGCAGCGTCAAGGCTGATCTGGTTAATTAAGAGGAAATCTCATGGCACGTATCGCTGGGGTAAACATCCCAAATCATCAACATACTGTTATCGGTTTAACAGCTATTTTTGGCATTGGCACAACTCGTGCTAACAAAATTTGTCAAACCACAGGTGTTGCAATCAATAAAAAAGTTAAAGATCTTACTGACGCTGACTTGGAAAAGTTACGTGATGAAGTAGGTAAGTTCATCACTGAAGGTGACCTTCGTCGCGAAGTAACTATGAGCATCAAGCGTTTGATGGACTTAGGTTGCTACCGTGGCGTACGTCATCGTAAGGGCTTGCCTGTACGTGGTCAACGTACTAAGACAAACGCTCGTACCCGTAAGGGCCCGCGTAAGTCTGGCGTGCAACTGAAGAAATAATCAAGAAAGTTTATTGACATGGCAAAACAACAATCCGCTTCCGCCGCTTCACAGCGCGCTCGTAAGAAGGTTAAAAAGAACGTTGCTGACGGTATTGCACACGTTCACGCTTCTTTTAATAACACCATTATTACGATCACTGATCGTCAAGGAAATGCGCTTTCATGGGCAACTTCTGGCGGCCAGGGTTTCAAGGGCTCACGTAAATCAACACCTTTTGCTGCTCAGGTAGCTGCAGAAGTTGCTGGTAAAGCTGCCGTTGAATGCGGTATCAAGAACTTGGAAGTTCAGATCAAAGGCCCAGGCCCAGGTCGTGAATCAGCAGTTCGTGCATTGAACTCATTGGGCATCAAGATCACTGAGATTCAAGACGTAACTCCAGTTCCACATAATGGTTGCCGCCCTCCTAAGCGTCGTCGTATTTAAGCTTGGAAGTTGGCAGTACAACAGTTTCAGTAGTTTTTTATTAAAGCCCACTGTTCGCCTGATTTAAAGGGCGAACTCACCGCCGGTCGTAAGACTGCGGCCAAGAAAGGAAAGCATCGTGGCACGTTACTTAGGGCCTAAGGCCAAATTAGCACGTCGGGAAGGTACCGACTTATTTTTAAAGAGCGCTCGTCGCGCCCTGTCAGACAAGTGCAAGTTAGATACTAAGCCTGGTCAACATGGCCGTACATCTGGCTCAAGAACATCTGATTACGGTAATCAATTGCGTGAAAAGCAAAAGGTTAAGCGTATCTATGGCGTATTAGAGCGTCAATTCCGTCGTTACTTCGCAGAAGCTGAGCGTCGTAAGGGCAACACTGGCGAAACATTGCTCCAGTTGCTTGAGTCACGTTTAGACAACGTGGTGTATCGCATGGGCTTTGGTTCTACACGCGCTGAAGCACGTCAGTTGGTTTCTCACTGTGCAATTTTGCTCAATGGTAGCCCTGTCAATATTCCATCTATTCAGGTTAAACCTGGTGATGTTGTTGCCATTCGTGAAAAAGCGAAGAAGCAAGCCCGTATTACCGAATCACTCAATTTGGTTGGACAAATGGCAGCTGTTACTTGGGTTTCGGTTGATGCAGCTAAGCTCGAGGGAACATTTAAGCAAGTGCCTGACCGCGAAGATATTAGCGGTGAAATTAATGAAAGTTTGATCGTTGAATTGTATTCACGCTAATTAGGCACTCTCAAGGAAAAAATATGCAAACAAATTTGCTCAAGCCAAAGATTATTTCTGTTGAAGCGCTTACCGCCAACCAAGCTAAGGTTGTTATGGAGCCGTTCGAGCGTGGCTATGGCCACACACTCGGAAATGCATTACGTCGCGTACTCTTGTCCTCGATGGTTGGTTATGCGCCAACTGAAGTAGCTATTGCCGGTGTTGTTCATGAGTACTCCACATTGGATGGAGTTCAAGAGGACGTAGTAAACCTCTTGTTGAACCTCAAAGGCATTGTATTTAAGTTGCAGTCACGTGATGAAGTTACTATCAATTTGCGTAAAGAAGGCCCAGGCGTTGTTACAGCAAAAGATATTGATTTGCCACATGATGTAGAAATCATGAACCCTGATCATGTGATCGCTCACTTGTCAGCTGGTGGTAAGTTGGACATGCAGATCAAGGTTGAAAAAGGCCGTGGTTATGTACCTGGTAACGTTCGTCAGTACAGCGACGAAGCTACTAAAATCATTGGTCGTATTGTGTTGGATGCCTCATTCAGCCCTGTAAGCCGTGTTAGTTATGCTGTTGAGTCTGCTCGTGTTGAGCAACGTACCGACCTCGATCGTTTAGTAATGACGATTGAAACAAACGGTGTGTTGTCTCCTGAGGAGGCAATTCGTCAAGCAGCTAGCATCTTGGTTGACCAATTAGTTGTATTCGCGGCTCTTGAGAGCAGCGAAGTTTCTGGTGATTTAGCACCAAGCCGCTCATCAATGGTTGATCCAATGTTGATGCGTCCAGTTGATGATCTCGAGCTCACAGTTCGCTCTGCAAACTGCTTGAAGGCTGAGAACATTTACTACATCGGTGACTTGATTCAACGTACTGAGAATGAATTGTTGAAGACGCCTAATCTGGGTCGCAAATCTTTGAATGAAATCAAAGATGTATTGGCTGCTCGTGGCTTAAGTCTTGGCATGAAACTCGAAAGCTGGCCTCCAGCCAACCTCGAGAAATAATTAGAAAGGAAGCATCATGCGTCACGGAAACGGCTTACGCAAACTTAACAGAACATCATCACATCGCTTAGCGATGCTGCGCAACATGTCCAATTCACTTTTGGAGCACGAAGTCATTAAAACGACTTTGCCAAAAGCAAAAGAATTGCGCATGGTTGTTGAGCCCTTGATTACCTTAGGTAAAAAAGATAACTTAGCAAACCGTCGCTTAGCATTCAATCGCACACGTGATCGCGATATCGTAGCTAAACTCTTCACAGAGCTTGGCCCACGTTACGCAACACGTCCAGGCGGCTACCTTCGCATTTTGAAGTTTGGCTTCCGTCATGGCGACAATGCACCAATGGCTTTGGTTGAGTTGGTAGATCGCCCAGAAGTTGAAGAAACAGCAGTAACTGAAGAGGCTTAAGTCTCGGTGTTACGGTAAAAAGCCAGGCTTCGGTCTGGCTTTTTTCATTTATCAGGTTATAAATACAAAATGTCTGAAAACTCCCCAGCCAATTCCAGCAAGCTTTTGGTGGTGCTAACGAGTCTTCCTAATCTGGAGGTTGCCACAGGCTTGGCACGGTCCTTGGTAGAGAAGCATTTAGCTGCTTGTGTGCAGCTGACGGATGGCATTCATTCGATTTATCGCTGGGAGGGCAAAGTTTGCGAGGAGCAAGAAGTATTGCTTTCTGCAAAAACGACTGAATCAAAGTGGCCTGAGATTTCAGCCTTTATTCAAAGCGCGCATCCTTATGACTTACCAGAAATATTAGCCTTTTCTCCAGAGCAATATGAAAAGCAATACGGCAAGTGGGTTCAGTCTGAGGTACATTCAAAGCCATGAGAATGCATTCCTTTGTAGCAAAGATCTTCGCCCTATTTTTATTCCTGTCCGCGCAAGTTTTTGCTGCGCCGGATTTCTTGCCCCCAGAGAAAGCGTTCCGAGTGGAGGCTACTTGGTTAGAAAATTCCAATCAAGTGGAGTTGGAATTTTTGCCTGCTAAAGGCTATTACATCTACCAAGAATCTTTAAAGTTCCAGGCGGGGACGCAGGCCGAGAAGCTAAGTAATATAAGGCCTTCATTGCCAGCGGGTGTGGTGAAGTTTGATGAAACCTTTCAGAAAAAATTACAAGTTTATAAAGAGCCTTTCTTAGTATTTTTAGATGTGAAGCCTGCCGATGGCAAGCCGATCCATGCAGTAGTAACACTGCAAGGTTGCGCGGAGGCAGGCATTTGCTATCCACCCATGACCCTGAAATTTTTACTCGCCGGCCCCGGAGTTAAAGCAGCTCCGATTCCAGATTCTTTAGATGGTATGCCTTTATCAAGCCCCCAGGCTAGTGGTGAATTCAGTTTGGCTGATTTATGGCGTGAGCGTGATGACGTCAATGCTATTGCTCGCTTTTTAGAAAGCACTTCAACTACTTATTTATTTCTAGCTTTCTTTGTATTGGGGCTTGCGCTCGCTTTTACACCCTGCGTCCTTCCCATGTTGCCTATTTTGTCGAGCGTTATCTTTGGCACTCAAGACGGTAAGGCTGTAACCAAGGGGCGTGCCAGTATCTTAGCGCTGGCCTATGTCTTGGGTATGGCATTGGTATACGCCTTGGCAGGAGTGCTTATGGCGGCCCTTGGCGGGAGCGTACAGCGGGCTTTGCAGAGTCCCCTCGCATTAGCTGCTTTTGCCCTATTACTTTTAGCCCTTTCAGGAAGTTTGTTTGGTTTATATGACCTTCGGTTACCGCAATCATGGCATCACCATGTAGATCGGTTGGCAGGGCGTCAAAAGGGCGGCAATGTATTTGGTGCTTTTGCTTTGGGGGGTATTTCTACTTTAGTGGCCAGCCCCTGTATTACTGCGCCCCTAGCGGGCGTTTTGGCCTTTATTGCGCAAACCGGCTCGTTGAGCCTGGGCGCAGGACTCCTTTTTATAATGGCCTTAGGAATGGGTCTGCCACTATTCTTTATTGCGATTGAGGCCCGTATTCTGATTCCATCCACGGGTATTTGGATGGTCTATTTGCAGCGTACCTTGGGAGTTCTTCTGGTCGCCACGGCAGCATGGATTGCCTCGCCATTACTCCAGAAAAATGATGTTGCGGGAACTGCAAAATTAGTCAATGGCCAGAGTATTCATCAAGTAGGTGATTTATCTTTTGTGGTGATTCATTCGCCTGCAGAGTTAGATGCGCAACTAAGCAAAGCCAAGGAAGAGAAGAAAGTGGTTCTCCTAGATTTTTATGCAGACTGGTGTATTAGCTGTAAGGAGATGGAAGTAAATACCTTTAAAAATCCAGAGGTAAGTAAAGAGCTAAAACAGTTTGTCTTATTGCAGGCAGACGTTACTGCAAATAGCTCTGAGAACCAGGCATTACTTAAGCGCTTTGGCTTATTTGGTCCGCCAGGAATTCTGATCTTCAATCAAAACTCAGAAGAGCTAAAAGACCAACGTGTGATTGGCTATATGCCACCCCAGCGTTTTATTGAGCGATTAAAACAAGCAGCAAGCACTCAATAAAAAATCAAATTCGTTTTTTATTTGCCTGCTGCGTTTGTTTTAAGTAGGCGTGCTGCTTCGAGTGCAAAGTAAGTCAAAACACCATCAGCACCTGCGCGTTTAAATGCGAGCAGCGATTCCATCATCACAGCATCGTGATCTAGCCAGCCATTTTGTGCAGCAGCCTTGAGCATGGCATATTCACCGCTTACTTGATAGGCATAAGTGGGGTAGTCAAACTCTTCGCGGACGCGACGCACGATATCCAAATAAGGCATGCCAGGCTTCACCATGACCATATCTGCACCTTCGCTGATATCGAGAGCAACCTCCCGCAAAGCCTCGTCGCTGTTGGCGCAATCCATTTGATATGTTTTTTTATCGGCTTTACCTAGGTTTTTTGCAGAACCAACTGCATCTCTAAAGGGGCCATAAAAAGCAGAAGCATATTTAGCTGAGTAAGCCATGATTCGGGTGTGAATTAAATTCTTTTGCTCGAGTGCTTCACGAATTTTTCCAATGCGCCCATCCATCATGTCTGATGGCGCAACGATATCAACACCAGCTTCTGCTTGTGCAATCGCTTGCTGAACTAAGATCGCAGTCGTTTCATCATTCAGAATACGACCTTGCTCATCGAGCACGCCATCTTGACCATGGCTTGTATATGGATCAAGCGCTACATCGGTCATGATGCCTAAATTGGGGAAACGTTTTTTGAGTTCGCGAACTGCTGAAGGAATCAGCCCTTTTGGATTAAAGGCTTCCTTACCATCGGGCGTTTTTAATCCGCTATCGATTACTGGAAAAAGCGCAAGTACCGGAACGCCTAAATCTACACATTCTTGAGCAACCGGCATGAGTAGGTCTAATGAAAGACGATTAACACCGGGCATAGAGGCAACTGCTTCAGATTTGCCTTGACCTTCAAGTAAAAAGACGGGGTAGATTAAATCATTCGCCGAAACGCTGTTCTCTTGCATAAGGCGACGTGACCAATCATCACGACGCATGCGGCGAGGACGATGTCCAGGAAAATTAAGCAATGAATTAGTTGGTGATTTCATCTTCATGAGTTTCTGCTTCAAATAGCCATTTAATAATTAAATTATCTGCCTCTTCAAGGCCAATCCGTTTGGTGCTTGAAAATAATTGTGCCGTAAGTTGCTTAGAGTCACCAGTTCCATCCGGTAGGGCTGGGTCATATTGCTGCAGTCGCTTAGTGACCGCCTCAAGCGCATGCTTACACTCGCTTTTATTCAATTTGTCGCACTTACTCAGCAAAACATGAATTGGCTTGCCGGTAGGGACAAACCACTGAATCATTTGCTCATCCAGGTCGGTTATTCCGCGTCTAGAGTCCACAATCAGGATCATGCCTACTAACTGCTCCCGCTCTTGCAGGTAGTCGCTTAGAAGGGCATTCCAGTGGTATTTGGTCTCGTGATTGACTGCTGCATAGCCATAGCCTGGTAAGTCAACCAAATAAGCTAGCAGGTCATCTTTTGCAAAAACACCGAAATAGTTGATATGTTGGGTGCGTCCAGGCGTTTTACTGGCAAAAGCCAGCCTTTTTTGGTTGCAAAGGATGTTAAGGGCGCTAGATTTCCCCGCATTTGAGCGGCCAGCGAAGGCCACTTCTCGCAGCGGAGTGGCAGGCAGGCAATGGGTCTCATTGACTGTGGTGGCGAATCGGGATTGAAAGAGTTTAGACATGTCCAGAAGCTATTGTAAAATCACGCAAAATCATGAAATATCTCATGGTGTTGGGTAAAAGTTTATAAATGCAGGGCCCAAACACTTTTAGGAATTTTTGCCAAGGTAAACATAATGCGTCAAACCTCTCAAATCTCCAAATTAACTGGCTTACGGGCTGGTTTTGCGGCTCTCTCCATTTTCGCTCTGATCGGCGTATCCGGTACAGTTTTTGCTACTGATGCCGCTCCTATGGCAGCTGCTCCAGAAGCTAAAGCAGAAGTTCCAGGTAAGCCTAAGGTTGATCCAGCTGCCGGTGAAGCGCTGTATTCAAATGGCGATGCAACTCGTGGCGTAACTGCCTGTATCACTTGCCATGGCCCTAAAGGGCAAAGTGCGATTGGTACATGGCCAAAGCTTTCCGCTCAGCATGCTGCGTACCTCACAAAGCAGTTGAAAAACTTTAAAGAAGGCACTCGCGCAAATCCAATCATGATGGGTATGGCAGCCACCTTGACTCAGCAAGATATGCAAAATATTTCCGCTTTTTTAGCTAAGCAGCCAATCTCCCAGGGTGTTGCTCAAGATAAAGAAACAATCGCATTAGGCCAAAGTATTTATCGTGGTGGTATTGCAGCAAAAGGCGTTCCAGCTTGTGCTGCCTGCCACAGCCCAACAGGCGCTGGTATTCCTGCTCAGTACCCACTCCTTGGCGGTCAATGGGCTGAATACAATAATGCCCAGTTGCTAGCTTTCCGTGAAGGCGTGCGCACCAACAGTAGCCAAATGACAACGATTGCTTCAAAGCTTTCGGATAAAGAAATGAAAGCGGTAGCTGATTACATCGCAGGTTTGCATTAATAAGCCAAAGTATTAAAACAAAACCCCGCTACTTCAGCGGGGTTTTTTATTCTCTAAAACTTTTACAGATTATTAATTTGGCAAAACTGTTTCCGATGAAAACAAGTCGGCAGTTTTTTCACGGGCACGAATTACGTAAGCATTTTTTCCGTCAACCATAATCTCTGCAGGTTTAGGGCGTGTGTTGTAGTTGGATGCCATTACAAAACCATAAGCGCCAGCAGACAGAATAGCCAGAAGGTCACCTTCTTCTACAGCGAGATGACGATCCCTTCCCAGCCAGTCGCCAGATTCGCAAACAGGGCCAACGATGTCGTAGGTTAAGGCTTTTGTTGCTTTCATTTGTACTGGCACTATTCCATGATGTGCTTCATATAGGGCGGGGCGCATCAGTTCGGTCATTGCTGCATCAACAATGCAGAAGTTCTTTTCAGCGCCAGGCTTTAAATACTCCACGGTGGTTAGTAGCACGCCAGCATTGCCAACCAATGACCTGCCTGGCTCAAGCACAACGTCTAGGTGACCAAAACCACGCTCAGCCACTCGATTCAACAAGGTGTTCGTAAATTCAGTAATGTCTGGCGGAGTTTCATCGCTATAAGAAATGCCAAGACCACCACCGAGATCGAGATGGTGTATCACAATACCTTCCTTCTTTAATTGCGCAACAAGATCTAAGACTTTATCCAGGGCATCTAAATAGGGGGCAGTAGTAGTGATCTGTGAGCCAATATGACAATCAATTCCGACTACATCTATTTGAGAAAGTTGTGATGCTTCATGATAGGTTTTTAAAACCTCGTGATATGCGATGCCAAATTTATTACCCTTAAGTCCAGTGGAAATATAGGGATGGGTTTGCGCATCTACATCAGGATTAACGCGCAAAGAAATTGGGGCGCGGCAGTTGAGTTCAGTGGCTACGCGATTAATTTTGTGTAGTTCCGCAATCGATTCCACATTGATACATTTGACGCCAGCCTTGAGGGCAGTGGCAATCTCGGCGGCAGATTTACCTACGCCAGCAAATACTAAGCTCTTTGGGTCTGCGCCAATTGCTAATGCACGAGCCAACTCGCCGCCGCTTACTAAATCAAACCCGGCCCCCAGTTTTTTAAAGCAATCAATCACCGCTAAATTGCTATTGGCTTTCATGGCATAGTGCACGCGGGCACGACGTTTACCATTGCTATCAACGCATGCCTTGTCGTAGCCTTGGTAGGCTTCAGTCAATGCTTTTCTACTATAGATATACAGCGGCGTACCAAATTCTTTTGCTAAATCTGCAAGTGGAATTTCTTCGGCATACCAATTGCCATCGCGTTCAGTAAACCCAGATAACTTAGGAAGGGGAATTGCTTTGCTTGTCATTACTTGGCCGATGAAGAATTGCTTGGGCTAGCGGAGGTTTGAGGTGGGTACAGCTTGCCTTTAGGTTCCGGCTCTGTAGGAGCTGGGGGAACTGGTGGCACATTTGGCATATATAGAGGTCCCCTTACCCCACACCCAACAAGGGATATTAGAAGGCTAAAGCAGAGGGTTCTATTAAGAATCGCTATCATGAATGTCTCTAAAACGAATGATTGAATATAGCATGCAGGACTCCGGTATGAATCCAAATAATCCAGGCGTAGAAACCATCGATGACAAGCAGTTTTACCAGCTGGGAAGTAATTTATTGCATTCCATAGAAGTGGCATTGGAGACTGCGGACGAAGCCTTAGACCTCGACCTGGATATTGAACGCCAAGGCGGGAACGTGATCAATATTCGTTTTAAGGATAAAAGTGTCATCGTGATCAATACCCAACCACCTTTGCATGAGATTTGGGTCGCTGCCAAATCAGGCGGATATCACTACCGCTGGGCTGGCACGTTGGCACAACCCTTGTGGCTCGATACCAAAACAGGGAAAGAACTATTAAGCGACTTGACTGAGTTTGCGAGCGCTCAGGCTGGTCAAGCAGTCAAAATGAGTTTGATTTAAGCTGCGCCAGTAGCGCTTAAAGTTTCAATCACTTGGGCATCATCTACGCTTTTAATCTGGGCTTTACCAATTTTTTCTAAAACAACGTAACGGATCTGCCCACCCTCAGTTTTTTTATCAACTTGCATGAGCTCCATATAGCGCCCCGCACCAAACTTTGGCGGTGTAATAGGTAAATTCATAGATTGGATGATTTTGGTGAGGCGCTGAACATCAGCGTCGCTAATGTAATTGAGTCGACGCGATAGATCTGCTCCCATCACCATGCCGCATCCAACAGCTTCACCATGTAACCATTCCCCGTAGCCCATGCCCGCTTCAATTGCGTGACCAAAGGTATGACCAAAATTGAGGGTGGCACGGATACCGCCCTCCCTTTCATCTGCAGAAACCACGGCAGATTTAATTTCACAAGAGCGTAAGACCGCGTGGCCCATTGCTCCTGTATCGCAGGCTAGCAGCGGCGTAGCATTGGATTCAATCCAGTCTAAGAATTGGGCATCTGCAATAGCACCATGCTTTACAACTTCAGCAAGACCAGCAGACAGCTCTCTCGGAGGTAGAGTCTTTAAGGTATTTAGATCGGCAATCACAGCGGCCGGCTGATTAAAGGCGCCAATCATATTTTTACCTAGCGGATGGTTGATGCCAGTTTTACCGCCAACGGAAGAATCTACCTGTGCAAGCAAGGTAGTGGGAACTTGGATAAAGCGGATTCCACGCATAAAGCTGGCTGCCGCAAATCCAGTCATATCGCCAATAACGCCACCACCTAGGGCAACCAACATGGTGTGGCGATCAGCACCAAACTTTAAAAGGTCATCAAAAATCAACTGCAGATTTTTCCAGTCTTTATATGACTCGCCATCAGGTAGAACAATTGTTCTAACAGGCTTCCCAAAAGTGCTGAGCGTTTTAGTCAGGCGCTCGGCATAGAGAGGAGCAACCGTAGTGTTACTTACGATGTAAATAGAGCTTGCTTTTTCACAGGCCTTAAATAAGCTTGCTTGATCAATCAGATCTTTGCCAATATAAATTGGGTAACTGCGATTGCCAAGATCAACTTTAAGTGTTTTCATCATAGTGCCAATGTATTTAAGCGGAAAGTTCAAGCTGCATGATTAAGGTGTTGACTAGTTGATTAACGCTGGGCTTACCAGTCTCAATCACATGGTCAGCGATTTCACGATACAGAGGATCGCGAACGGCATATAAGTTTTCTAAAATCTTTTTGGCATCCCCATTTTTTAGTAAGGGGCGACCCTCCCCACCTTTGGTACGATGCCAAAGTTCAATTGGGTTTGCGTGAAGATAAATCACGGTGCCACCTTCACTTAATGCCTGTCGATTTTCTGGTGAGAGAACAGCGCCACCGCCGGTTGCCAAAATAATATCTTGCTCGGCAGTGATTTCACGGATGGCTTGCGCTTCTCTTTTGCGAAACCCTTCTTCGCCTTCCATTTCAAAAATGACCGGAATTTTTACGCCACAGCGCTCTTCAATGACATGGTCGGCATCTAGAAAGCGACGACCTAATTTTTTTGCCAAGACTTTACCGACGGTCGACTTCCCAGCGCCCATGAGACCGATTAGAAAGATATTGTTTGTCGAGGAGTTCACCCTCCGATTCTATTAGGGTTTGTCGAGAACGGTCGGAGTTAAAAAGACAAGTAGCTCGGTTTTATCTTGTAATTTGGATTTGTGGCGAAAAAAATGACCAATGAGGGGTATATCGCCCAAGAGCGGGATTTTGACTTCGTCTTCCCGTTCGGTAGTTTGGAAAATACCACCAATGATGGCTGTCCCGCCGTTTTCAACGGTGACCTCTGAGCTCAGGCTTTTGGTGTCAATGGCATATCCCTGTTCTGTTTTCATACCTACCGTGTCCTTATTAATGCCCACTAGCATTGATATCTTTCCGTCTGGATGGATTTTTGGCAAAACCTCTAGGCGAAGGTTTGCCTTTCTAAATTGCAACTTGCTGCCATTTTGATTCGAGGTTTGATAGGGTAGTTCTGTGCCTTGCTCAATGGTTGCCTTCACTTGGTCGCCAGTCATGATGCGTGGGTTTGAAAGAATCTTTCCCTGACCTTCAGACTCAAGCGCAGAAAGTTCTGCCTGCAAAATGCGGCTTCCATTTCTGGAGACTAAGGTTGCCGCCATGGTTGCTGGATTAAAACCACTCAAACCAGCGCCACCCAGATCCATGCTGCCAATCAATTTTTGATCTGTTTTATCTCCGACACCATTAGCTTGATATCCCAGCTTGACCCCTAGCTCACGAGCAAAGCGTTCATCAGCCTCAACTATTCGGGCTTCTATGAGGATTTGCCTTGGACTATTAATGTGGTCTCCACCAAAAGGAAGGGCGGCGTCTTCACGTCGGAATTTCTGAAAGGCTTGGATTTCTGCATGGGGTCCAATCCAATAGATTTCTCCGTTGCGCACCAGTCTTAAGCCGCGGCTCGCCAGAATGGAGTGAAGGGCTGTTTGCCAGGGGGTATTTCTAAGGTCTATAGAGACCCTCCCCTTAATGGATTCACTTAATAAAAAATTGGTATTACCCAATTTCGCCATAGTTTCTAAAAGTTCAGTTAATTCAATATCAGTAAATTGCAGGCTAATAGGGATCAGGAAATGATTTTGTGAAGGCGTATTACCCATTGCGGTATTGCTCGATAAAAGCATCAATACAGCTAACCAAGAGGTTATCAGTTTGAAGTATTTCTGGGGGTTATTTAGACTGAGCTTCATTCGCTTTTTGAAGCCTTCAGAACCACAGATTTGCCTTGGGGATGCATTAGGGTCACTAGTGATTTTTCGATAGAACTTAGGCGCCATTCCCCTAAAACCTGCGCCCCCTTCTCAAAGGCAAGATGGCTTTTCCCTGTATGAAAATAGGCTTGCTGGGTATTGCCCATTTGGGATGTTCCAAGGTAGCGCCAGCGGCGTAGCTCCGACTCATGGGTTGGAGCTTGCGGCCTGTTGGGAGCTCTTGTTTCTGCCTTTCTTTCCTTTAAAGAGTGAATACTTACTTCTATTTCATCAATTGCTAGATATAGCTCATCCTGATCTTGATTAATTTGATCACGCATTAATAGCATCTCCTTTTTCAATTCAGAGATCTGTTGTTGGGATGCCTCCAAAGCATCTTGGGATTGCTTATTCAGCGAGGTGTAGGCTACAAAAAATACAATAGCTGCTGCCAACAAGACGCCAATCAAGGCGATTGGAAGTGCAATTCCTTGGAGCGAATTTCTGATCTGAATAGGACTTAAAGGCTCCGGGAAGAGATTGTTTCTGCCTTGGTTTGGAGCTCTAGACGGCGTGCTTTGTTGGGGAGGTGGTTTACGGATTCCATGGGGGTCGGGGATGGCTGGATCATCGCCAAGATCACTCAGAATTTCATCAAAAGATTGGCTGGAAATATGGCGTGCGGGCATGCCCATATTCTTCTGTTTTGGGTGCTGAAAATCCATCAGCCTAGATTGAACCCACCGTCAGAAATCAGATCTTATCTACAAGCGATACAAGGATTTTGGAGGTTTTAGGGGAATTGTCTAAGCACCCTATAATTTGAACATATGGCCTTACCTCCAAAAGACAAGCCGCCGCTGAATCAGCGTCCCATTCGTCCATCCGATAGACGCCCTCGGAATTCACGAGTTGAGCCTGGCTTGCAGCGCAAGACTTCTAGTAATCCACTCGTAAAGGCTTTACTGATCATCAGCGTAGTCTTTGCTTTGGTAATCACGCTATTGATGGGTTATGCGTTCTTGGTCGCAAAACCCAATCTTCCGAAGATCTCTGCTTTAACGGATTACAACCCCAAGACTCCTCTGCGTATTTACACAGCAGACAAAGTGTTGATTGGTGAGTTTGGCGAGGAGCGCCGCAAGGTCATTCCTTTAAACGAAATACCGATGAGTATGCGCAACGCCGTATTAGCAATTGAGGATGACCGCTTCTATTCTCACGGTGGCGTCGACTATGTTGGAATTTTGCGGGCAGCAGTAACCAATTTACGCGGACACCTTTCGCAAGGTGCGTCCACTATCACCATGCAGGTGGCTCGCAACTTCTTTCTCAGCAATGAAAAAACCTTTAGCCGAAAAATTTATGAGGTTCTCCTGGCCTGGGAGATTGAGTCTCAATTAACCAAAGACAAAATCTTGGAAATCTATATGAACCAGATTTTCTTAGGTCAAAGAGCATTTGGATTCTCTAGTGCCGCACAAATTTATTTTGGAAAAGAGCTCAAGGACATCACAATTGCAGAATCAGCGATGTTGGCTGGCCTGCCAAAGGCGCCATCAGCCTATAACCCAGTGAGCAATTTCCGCCGCGCCAAGATTCGTCAAGAGTACATTCTTCAGCGCATGCGTGATCTGGGTTACATCACGCCAGAGGAATACCAAAAAGCGATGATTGAAGAATTACATATTCGCGGCCTAGGTAATGAGTTTGCAGTTCGTGCTGACTTCCCCGCTGAAATGGTTCGTCAATTACTCTTCACGCAGTATGGTGAGGCAATCTATTCTCAGGGGATCGACGTCTACACGACTATCTTGAAGGCCGATCAAGATGCTGCTTATAAAGCAGTCCGACGTGGAATTTTTGAATACGATTTACGGCATGCTTATCGTGGACCAGAGGGTTTTATCGATCTTCCTGAAGACTCTGTGAAACGCCAGCGCGCGATTGATGAGGCATTGCTTGCTTATCCACAGTTAGATGATTTGCAGTCTGGCATTGTGCTTGATGTAAAGCCAAAAGAAATGCAAGTCATGATTTCAACCGGAGACACCATCACTATTAAAGGTGAAGGCATGAAGTTGGCGGCTGCCTCTATTACTGATAGTGCTCAGCCCAAAAAACGCTTACGCCCAGGCGCTATAGTGCGTTTGTTATCTGATGGGGGAGTTTGGAAGTTGGCTCAACTTCCGCAAGTTGAAGCTGCTTTTGTCTCCATGAATGCAGAGACAGGTGCAATTCTGTCTTTAGTAGGCGGCTTTGATTTCCGTCGTAATCAATTCAATCACGTGACGCAAGCTTTGCGTCAGCCTGGTTCCTCATTCAAACCATTTATCTATGCTGCTGCAATTGAAAAAGGCTTTACCCCAAGTACGATGGTGAACGATGCACCTTTATCCATTGGCAGCATGGAGACTGGTAGTCAGGCCTGGGAGCCAAAAAACTACGATGGTAAATACGACGGCATGATGCGCTTGCGCAATGCCTTGGCAAAATCAAAGAACTTAGTATCGGTTCGCATTATCCGTGCTATTGGCCCCTCTTATGCGCAGGAATATATTCAGCGTTTTGGCTTTGAACCAGAAAAGCATCCCCCTTACTTAACAATGGCTTTGGGCGCGGGTTCTGTAACCCCGTTGCAGATGGCCTCTGCTTATAGTGTGTTTGCCAATGGTGGTTATCGTGTAGATCCATTCTTGATTGACAAGATGGTGGACTCTAAAGGCGCCGTCATGTTCGAAGCAAAGCCTACGCATGCGGGCGAAGATGCGCCTCGTGTACTGGATGCACGCACTGCATTTGTGATGGACAGCATGCTGCAAGAAGTAACCAAGACGGGTACCGCAGCCTCAGCGCGTGGTAAGTTGGGACGCAGCGACATTGCAGGTAAAACAGGCACAACGAACGATTCGCACGATGCCTGGTTTGCTGGCTATAACCCTAAAGTAGTTGCGATTGCATGGATTGGCTTTGATAAGCCTGCGAGTTTGGGCGATCGAGAGACTGGTGGCGGACTTGCTTTGCCAATGTGGATTTCTTATATGGCGACTGCGTTAAAAGATAGCCCTCAGATCTCCCGCGAAGTGCCAAGCGGCGTAACGCAAGTTGATGGCGACTGGTTTATCCCGGACTTCTCTACTAACGGCGGTGTGCGCGAACTGCAATAGTTCGTTTTCAACATGGCACGGCAAGCTCGCACAGTAATACCAGGCCAAGCAATGCATGTGATGGTCCGCGGCAATAATCGTGAAACTATTTTCTTTGCCGATGAAGATCGTCGCACTTATCTAGAGTGGCTGCGTGAAGCTGCTAGGCAGTTTGGTTGTGCTGTACATGCGTTTGCTTTAATGCCCAACCATGTGCATTTACTTATGACTCCCCAAAGTGAAGATTCGCTTGCGAAAACAATGCAGTCTCTAGGCCGCCGTTATGCCCAATACTTCAATCAACAGCACCGCCGCTCTGGAACTATTTGGGAGGGGCGCTATCGCTCGTCTTTGATTGACCCAGATTATTTTTTACGCTGCCAGCGTTATATAGAGCTCAATCCGGTGAGATCTGGTTATGAATCTCATCCCCAAAGCTCTACATGGACTAGTTTTGCAACCCACATTGGTGGCAATGCGGAGCCTTGGTTGGTAGATCATCAGCATTTTTGGAGGTTGGGTAATACCCCTTTTGAGAGGCAGATGAGCTGGTCGAACTTTGTAAAAGAGGGCGCGCCCCACTGGGAAGACCGCCAAATCACAGAATCTCTATTGCGATCCAAGCCTTGGGTCAGTGATATTTATGCCAAAAAGCTCTTTAAAGATGCTCCGGAGCTTGCATTAATTCGCCACCGTGGGCGTCCTAGAAAATTTAATATATTAAATTCAAGCACTTAGGTAATTAATAGTTTCCCTATACCCCAAATAGGGTATTGAGAATTACGACTCTGTCCCCATATATAGAATTCATATTGGTGCGACATCAAAATAAATGGGACAGACTCATTTTATTTCTATTGCATCGGTATGGGTATTCACCTATATTGGATCCTCCAAAAGTAATTAGGCCTTTGTCGCCCCTCGGAAATACTATGACTACAAAATTAAATACAGATCTTCGCCCTATCGCTCAGGGTTTATATGACCCTAGTAATGAGCATGACGCTTGCGGCGTAGGATTCGTTGCACATATCAAAGGTAAGAAATCTCATGAGATCGTTTCTCAGGGTTTACAGATCCTTGAGAATTTAGATCACCGGGGAGCAGTTGGTGCTGATCCGTTAATGGGCGATGGCGCTGGTATCTTGATTCAGATCCCAGATACTTTGTATCGCGAAGAAATGGCTAAGCAAGGCGTGACTTTGCCACCATTAGGTGAGTATGGCGTTGGCATGATTTTCTTGCCGAAAGAGCATGCTTCCCGTTTGGCATGCGAACAGGAATTAGAGCGCACTGTGCGCTTAGAGGGCCAAGTTGTTTTAGGTTGGAGAGATGTTCCAGTAGATGTGAAATTGCCGATGTCTCCAACAGTACAAATGACAGAGCCATTTATCCGTCAAATTTTTATTGGCCGTGGCCGCGACATCATGACAACGGATGCGCTAGAGCGTAAGTTGTATGTGATTCGCAAAACAGCAAGTCATGCAATTCAAGATTTGCATTTAAAGCACGGTAAAGAATATTTCGTTGCATCAATGTCCGCTAGAACCATTGTTTACAAGGGTTTGCTGTTAGCCAATCAAGTGGGCGCTTATTACCAAGACTTGCAAGACAAGCGCACTGTATCCGCGCTTGCTTTGGTGCATCAGCGTTTCTCCACCAACACTTTCCCTGCGTGGGAATTGGCGCATCCGTATCGCATGATTGCGCACAATGGTGAGATCAACACTGTTAAGGGTAACGTCAATTGGGTCAATGCACGCGAGGGTGCGATTAGCTCCCCAGTGCTTGGTGATGACCTACAAAAACTCTGGCCATTAATTTATCCAGGTCAGTCAGACACTGCGTGTTTTGATAACTGTCTAGAGTTGCTGGTGATGTCTGGCTACCCATTAGCTCAAGCCATGATGATGATGATTCCTGAGGCATGGGAACAGCACGCATTGATGGATGACAATCGCCGTGCTTTCTACGAATACCACGCAGCCATGATGGAGCCATGGGATGGACCTGCGGCGATGGCATTTACTGATGGTCGTCAAATTGGCGCAACCTTGGACCGCAACGGTTTGCGTCCAGCACGTTATTACGTAACTGATGATGATTTGGTCATCATGGGTTCTGAAGCTGGTGTATTGCCAATTCCTGAGAGCAAGATCGTTCAAAAATGGCGTTTGCAGCCAGGCAAGATGTTCATGATCGACATGGAGCAAGGTCGCATCATTGATGACATTGAATTAAAGGATGCGGTATCTAAAGCTAAGCCATATAAGAGTTGGATCGATGCAGTTCGTGTGAAGCTTGATGAGGTTGATGCTAGCAAGGCAGACTTAATTGATGAGAAAACGACTATTCGTCCAGCAGCTAAATTATTAGACCGTCAACAGGCATTTGGTTATACGCAAGAAGACATCAAATTCTTGATGGCTCCAATGGCCATGAATGGTGAAGAGGCTATTGGTTCAATGGGTAATGACAGCCCATTGGCTGTTCTTTCTAATAAGGACAAGCCTCTCTATAACTACTTTAAGCAATTATTTGCGCAGGTGACCAATCCTCCAATCGACTCGATTCGCGAGAATATGGTGATGTCCTTAGTTTCTTTCATTGGGCCTAAGCCTAATTTATTAGATACCAATAACATCAACCCTCCAATGCGTCTAGAAGTGAGTCAGCCAATTTTGGATTTTGATGACATCACCAAGATTCGTCACATTGGTCACTACACTAACGGCAAGTTCCGCTCTTACGAATTGGATATTTGCTATCCAGCGTCATGGGGCAAAGCTGGCATTGAGGCTCGCTTGGCATCTTTGTGTGCTGAGGCTGCAGATGCCGTACGTTCTGGCTACAACATTTTGATCGTGAGCGATCGTCAAGTTGATGAGAAGCATGTCGCCATTCCGGCTTTGCTGGCAACTTCTGCTATTCATCAGCATTTGGTGCAAAAAGGTTTGCGTACCAGCGTTGGCTTAGTGGTTGAAACTGGCAGCGCACGTGAGACTCATCACTTTGCACTCTTGGCTGGTTATGGTGCAGAAGCCATTCATCCATACCTCGCCATGGAAACTTTAGCTGAAATGGCTAAAGGATTGTCTGGAGACTTATCTGCAGAAAAAGCTGTGAAGAACTTTGTAAAAGCAGTCGGTAAGGGTCTACAAAAGGTCATGTCCAAAATGGGCATCTCCACTTACATGTCCTATACCGGCTCACAGATTTTTGAAGCGATTGGTTTAAATCACGACATCATTGATCAGTACTTCAAAGGTACTCCATCAAACGTCGGCGGTATCGGCGTATTTGAGGTGGCTGAAGAAGCTTTACGTATGCACACAGCTGCATTTGGTAACGATCCAGTTTTAACCAATATGCTTGATGCTGGTGGTGAATATGCTTTCCGTATTCGTGGTGAGAATCATATGTGGACTCCAGACACGATTGCGAAGTTACAGCACTCCACACGCATTGGTGCTGAGAAGGGCTATCAGACTTATAAAGAGTACGCCAACATCATCAATGATCAAACCAAGCGTCAAATGACTTTGCGTGGTTTGTTTGAATTCAAGCTCGATCCAGCAAAAGCGATTCCATTGGATGAAGTGGAATCTGCAAAAGAAATCGTTAAACGTTTTGCAACGGGCGCGATGTCCTTGGGTTCTATCTCTACAGAAGCACACGCTACTTTGGCCATTGCTATGAACCGTATCGGCGGTAAGTCCAATACTGGTGAGGGTGGCGAAGATCCAAATCGTTATGTGAATGAACTCAAAGGCATCCCAATCAAGAAGGGCGAGACTTTAGCCAGCATCTTGGGTAGCGATGTGGTTGAGGCCAATATTCCATTATTGGATGGCGACTCATTGCGCTCCAAAATTAAGCAGGTTGCTTCTGGTCGTTTTGGCGTGACTACAGAGTATTTACGTTCTGCCGATCAGATTCAGATCAAAATGGCCCAAGGCGCTAAGCCTGGGGAAGGTGGTCAGTTGCCTGGTGGAAAAGTATCCGATTACATTGGTAAGTTGCGTTTCTCTGTGCCGGGTGTAGGTTTGATTTCTCCCCCTCCGCATCATGATATTTATTCGATTGAGGATATTGCTCAACTGATTCATGACTTGAAGAACGTTAATCCAAAGGCTGACGTTTCTGTGAAGTTGGTATCTGAAGTGGGCGTTGGAACTATTGCTGCTGGTGTGGCAAAAGCTAAGGCAGACCACGTTGTGATCGCTGGTCATGATGGCGGTACTGGTGCATCTCCACTGTCTTCAATCAAGCACGCCGGCTCCCCATGGGAACTCGGCTTGGCTGAAACACAGCAAACATTGGTTCTCAATGGTTTGCGCAGCCGTATTCGTGTTCAGGCTGATGGTCAGATGAAAACAGGCCGTGACGTAGTGATTGGCGCTTTGTTAGGCGCAGACGAGTTTGGTTTTGCAACAGCTCCATTGGTAGTTGAGGGTTGCATCATGATGCGTAAATGTCATTTGAATACCTGCCCAGTTGGTGTTGCAACTCAAGATCCTGAACTGCGTAAAAAATTCTCCGGCAAGCCTGAGCATGTGGTGAACTTCTTTTTCTTTATCGCTGAAGAAGCTCGCGAGATCATGGCACAACTCGGCATTCGCAAGTTTGACGACTTAATTGGTCGTGTTGATTTGTTAGATACCCGTAAAGGCATTGAAAACTGGAAAGTGCACGGTTTAGATTTCAGCAAGATATTTGCTGAACCACAAGTAGCAAGCGAAGTTCCACGTTACCAAGTATTAACTCAAGATCACGGCCTAGCTAGTGCACTTGATAACATCTTGATCGAGAAGAGTGAGCCTGCATTAGAGCGTGGCGAGAAGGTTTCCTTCATTGTTCCGGTGAAGAACGTGAACCGTACTGTAGGCGCAATGCTCTCTGGAGAAGTTGCCCAGCGTTATGGTCACGCAGGCTTGCCGGATGACACGATACACATTCAATTAAATGGCACGGCTGGTCAAAGCTTTGCAGCCTTCTTGTCACGGGGAATCACATTAGACTTAGTTGGCGACGGTAATGACTATGTTGGTAAAGGTTTGTCTGGTGGACGTGTGATTGTTCGTGCTCCTCATGAGTTCCGTGGCGATACCGCTAAGAACATCATCGTTGGCAATACCGTTCTTTATGGGGCAATTGCTGGCGAATCCTTCTTTAATGGCGTAGCTGGGGAGCGTTTCGCAGTTCGTAACTCTGGCGCTACAACGGTTGTTGAGGGTACTGGCGACCATGGTTGTGAGTACATGACTGGTGGAACAGTGGTTGTATTAGGCGCGACAGGCCGTAACTTTGCTGCAGGCATGAGCGGCGGCATTGCTTATGTTTACGACGAGGATGGCTTGTTCGATAAGCGTTGTAACACCAGCATGGCAACACTAGAAAAAGTGCTGCCTTCTGCTGAGCAAATTGCCAAGATGCCGAAGTCCGAATGGCATGCTCCTATCGATGTAAAAGATGGTGGCGAGCGCTTGACTGATGAGCAAATTTTGAAGGGCTTGATTGAGCGTCATTTCCGTCACACTGGCTCTGAGCGTGCTAAAGCGCTCTTGGCTGATTGGGAAAATGCTCGTGGTCGTTTTGTGAAAGTTCTCCCTACTGAGTACAAGCGTGCTCTTGGTGAATTGTGGGAAAAAGCTCAGAACAAAACTGTTACGGCATAAGCCACTTAATTAATAAAGATATTAAGAAAAGATACTAAGGATTCGATATGGGTAAGGTCACTGGATTTATGGAGTTTGAGCGCGTCGGTGAGACGTACGAAGCACCGGTTAAACGCCTCCATCATTACAAAGAGTTTGTGGCGGCATTAACCGATGAAGAGGCGAAGATTCAAGGCGCACGTTGTATGGATTGCGGCATCCCATTTTGTAATAACGGCTGCCCAGTGAATAACATCATTCCTGACTTCAATGACTTGGTATTTCAGAATGACTGGAAGAATGCATTAGATGTTTTACAGTCAACCAATAACTTCCCAGAATTTACTGGTCGTATTTGCCCAGCACCTTGCGAAGCTGCTTGTACTTTAGGGATCAATAGCACTGCAGTCGGTATCAAGTCTATTGAGCACGCCATTATTGATAAAGGCTGGGAAAGTGGTTGGGTTAAGCCTCAGCCACCTAAGACCAAGACAGGTAAGAAGATAGCAGTAGTTGGTGGTGGCCCAGCGGGTATGGCGGCTGCACAGCAATTGGCTCGCGTTGGTCATGACGTCACTGTATTTGAAAAGAATGATCGTGTTGGTGGCTTACTGCGTTACGGTATTCCTGATTTCAAAATGGAAAAATGGTTGATTGATCGTCGCGTAGAGCAGATGCAGGCTGAAGGCGTCAAATTTGAGACTGGTGTTTTCGTTGGTAAAGAGGCGATTGGTGCCGAAGTAAAAAATTACTCCACTAAGACAGTTTCTCCCGAGCAGCTGATGAAGGACTTTGATGCGGTAGTGATCACTGGTGGTGCAGAGCAGCCACGTGATTTACCGGTTCCAGGTCGTGAGTTGGCTGGCGTGCACTATGCTTTGGAATTCCTGATTCCGCAAAACAAAGAAAATGCTGGCGATTTCAAAAATGAAATTCGTGCAACTGATAAACATGTAGTTGTTATTGGCGGTGGTGACACAGGTTCAGATTGCGTTGGCACTTCAAATCGTCACGGCGCAACCAAGATTACTCAGTTTGAATTGCTCCCGCAGCCTCCAGAGTTAGAGAACAAGCCTTTGGTATGGCCATATTGGCCTACTAAGTTGCGCACCTCCTCTTCTCATGAAGAAGGCTGTGATCGCGACTGGTCTGTTGGAACTAAGCGTTTTGAAGGTAAAAACGGCAAAGTTGAGAAGCTGATTGGTGTTCGTCTGGAGTGGAAAGACGGCAAGATGGCAGAAGTACCAAACTCAGAATTCGAAATTAAGGCAGATTTAGTACTCTTGGCCATGGGTTTTGTATCTCCAGTTCAACAGGTATTGAATGCGTTTGGCGTTGAGAAAGATGCCCGTGGCAATGCAAAAGCAACTGTAGATGGTCAAAATGCCTATCAAACCAACGTTCCTAAGGTATTTGCTGCTGGTGACATGCGTCGCGGACAGTCTTTGGTAGTTTGGGCAATTCGTGAGGGTCGTCAATGCGCCCAAGCAGTAGACCAGTATTTAATGGGGTCATCTGTTTTACCCCGATAATATCGGGGATATGAACAGTGACCAGCCAAACTCTTTGGATGTAAGCAAGCAAGCTGCAGGAGAAGTTGTCGTCTCTATTAAAGACGTCAACTTTTCCTATGCTCCTGGTGAGCGTCAGATTTTGTCGGGGCTCAATATGGAGTTTCGACGTGGCCAGGTAGTGGCTGTGATGGGTAGCTCCGGATGTGGCAAGACTACTATCCTACGTTTGATCGGCGGGCAATTTAATGCTCAATCAGGCCAAGTGCTATTTGAAGGTCAAGACATTGGCAAGATGAATGGTGTTGAGTTGATGGCCGCCCGTCGTCGCATGGGAATGCTTTTTCAGTTCGGAGCATTGTTCACTGACCTGAGTGTTTTTGAAAACGTTGCCTTTCCTCTGCGCGAACATACAGATCTCAGTGAAGAACTATTGCACTCCTTAGTGCTCATGAAATTGAATGCAGTGGGTTTGCGCGGAGCAAGAGACTTAATGCCCTCACAAATTTCTGGTGGCATGGCAAGGCGTGTTGCCCTCGCTAGAGCAATTGCTTTAGATCCACCCCTCATCATGTATGACGAGCCATTTGCTGGTCTGGATCCTATTTCTCTTGGCATTACAGCGCGCCTCATTCGTGATCTGAATAATGCCCTGGGAGCAACGAGTTTATTGGTTACGCACGATGTTGAAGAGACTTTTGCCATCGCTGATTACGTATATTTCATTGCGAATGGCCGCATTGGCGCAGAAGGAACTCCCGAGGAATTGAGTCGTTCAACCGATCCCTTTGTTAGACAATTTTTAGATGCAGCGCCAGATGGCCCTGTACCCTTTCATTACCCAGGAAAAAGCTTGGAAGAAGATTTTGGAGTGAGTGCCTCATGACAACACTTCTGAGCCTGTTTGGTGATCTTGGATTTTTTGTACGTTGCAATTTAAGTAGTCTGGGTTTGGCTGCTCGCATGTTTGCGGCGGTGATCGCACGCTCTGGTTTCTTACTCAAAAGACCTCGTTTAGTGATTGATCAAATTTTGTTTGTTGGCAATCATTCTTTTGTGATTATTGCAGTCTCAGGGTTATTTGTTGGATTCGTTTTAGGTTTGCAGGGCTACTACACCTTAAATCGTTATGGTTCAGAGCAAGCGCTTGGGCTATTGGTTGCCCTCTCTTTAACTCGTGAGTTGGGTCCTGTCATTACCGCTTTATTGTTTGCCGGTAGGGCTGGCACTTCCTTAACTGCGGAGATTGGCCTCATGAAGGCTGGCGAGCAATTAACTGCCATGGAAATGATGGCGGTTGATCCCTTAGGTCGCGTGATTGCGCCACGACTTTGGGCCGGCATTATTTCCATGCCAATCTTGGCAACTATTTTTACAGCAGTTGGCGTTCTGGGAGGCTACCTGGTTGGCGTGCCTTTGATTGGGGTCGACTCAGGCGCGTTTTGGTCGCAGATGCAGGGCGGAGTTGATCTGTTTTCGGATATTGGTAATGGCTTAATTAAAAGCATGGTGTTTGGTGTGGCAGCTACTTTTATTGCCCTCTATCAGGGTTATGAATCAAAGCCCACACCTGAAGGTGTTTCGCAAGCCACTACTCGTACGGTAGTGATTTCTTCTTTATCGGTTTTGGCATTAGATTTCTTGCTAACCGCAATGATGTTCTCAAATTAGAAAGAATAAACTGGGGCTCTTATGAGAAAAAGTGCAATTGATGTCTGGGTAGGAATTTTTGTTGCCATTGGTTTACTGGCAGCTCTATTTCTTGCACTGAAGGTTGGCAATATGAATGCAGTGTCATTTGCGCCAACATACAAAATTTCTGCACGCTTTGACAATATCGGTGGCCTCAAGCCTCGCGCACCAGTGAAAAGTGCTGGTGTGGTGGTTGGCAGAATTGCCAATATTTCCTTCGATGACAAAACTTATCAAGCAACGGTGGTGATGACCATTGAAGATTCATACAAGTTTCCGAAGGATTCTTCAGCCAAGATTTTGACATCCGGTTTGTTGGGCGAGCAATATATTGGTCTTGAGGCGGGCGGGTCAGATGATATGTTGACCAATGGCGAAAAGATTGCGCAGACACAATCAGCCATTGTTTTGGAAAATTTGATTAGCCAGTTCCTTTACAACAAAGCAGCAGATAGCGGCCAAGAAAAGGGCGCTGCAAAATGATGTTGCTCTTTATGCGCAAAGTCAAAATGACAATCTTGCTGGGTTTGATTGCCTCATTCATTGGCTGCGCATCTATTCCTGCTGGCGTAGAGCGCTCCCCTCAGGATCCTTGGGAACCCTTCAATCGCTCAGTTTTTGAATTTAATGAAGGCTTAGATGCTTATCTTCTTAAGCCGGTAGTTGCAGGTTATCGCTTTGTATTGCCTGAATTTGTGCGCGACGGAATATATAACTTCTTTAGTAACTACAACGACATTTACACTGCCTTGTTTAACTTGTTGCAGGGTAAGCCAGACTACGCCTTTAATGACTTCATGCGGGTGGTAGTTAACACAACAATGGGCTTGGGTGGATTTATCGATCTAGCAACCCCTGGTGGACTAGAAAAGCATAAGGAAGACTGGGGTCAAACTTTAGGAGTTTGGGGTGTGCCCTCTGGGCCGTATGTGGTCTTGCCTTTCTTTGGCCCAAGCAATGTACGTGATACTTTTGGTACGGTGGCGGATTTAGAGTCAGACTATCTATTTAGCTTTGTGAAGGATATTGGTCTGCGAAATAGTATTACTGGTTTGCGCGTAGTGAACGCACGTAATACCTATTACGAGGCCGGTGATTTGTTGGATGGCGCTGCAATTGATAAGTACAGCTTTATGCGTGATGCGTATATTCAGAGGCGCGCTTATCAAATCAATGAGGGTAGGGATGACGAAGAGCCTCAGATGCCGGTTTATGAGAATCCATACCAATAAGCAATCCAGTAATGCAGTATGAAGCGACTAAAATCAGTCTCAATTTAGATAAAGACAGTGGACGGGAATATGAAAAGCTTTAAAACAATCTCCAGTTTCATTTTTGCGGGCTTGATGTTTTCGGCCAGTACTGTTTTTGCACAAACTCCTGATCAATCAACACCCCCGGACGCCCTCATTAAGATGGTGGTTACTGAGGTGATGGCAACGGTAAAGGCTGATCCCGACATACAAAAGGGCAATATCCCCAAGATCGTAGATTTGGTTGAGAAGAAAATTGTTCCGTATACCGATATGCGTCGCACTACAGAAATGGCGATGGGTCCTAACTGGAAAAAGGCAACTCCTGAGCAGCAGGCTCAATTGACTTCCGAATTTAAGAATTTGCTTATTCGCACTTACTCAGGCGCTTTGAGCCAGCTCCGCGATCAAACTGTGCAATTCAAAGCCCTACGTGCCGCACCAGATGACAAAGAGGTAGTTGTGAAAACCGTAGTGCTTGGACGTGGCGACCCGGTACCTTTAGATTACCGCCTTGAGAAAACGGCCAATGGTTGGAAGGTGTACGACATGAACATCATGGGCGTTTGGTTGGTTGAGGCTTACCGCAATCAGTTCTCTAACCAAATCAGTCAAAACGGCATTGAAGGCCTTGTGAAATTCTTGCAAGATCGTAATAAGCAGTTGGCTAGCGCTAAACCAGCTAATTAATTGTTAAGTACAGAGACCATGCCCTTTCTTTTGCCAAAAAAAGTGACGCAAGAAAATGCATTGCAGTTGCAAAAAGAAGGCTTGTTAAATAGTCCAAATTTACGCTCGATTGATTGCTCCGAATTAAAAGATTTTGACTCCACCGTACTCACCGTTTTATTAGCATGGCAAAAAAAGCTAATGACTGATGGACAATCCATTTCAGTAGAGCATGCACCAGCAAAGCTCAAGGTTTTGGCAGGTGTTTATGGTGTTGCTGCATTGCTAGGTTTGTAATGGTGATGCATCCTGCAATTTCCATCCAAAATATATCCAAGCAATACGGAGCGCTTCAGGCTTTAGATGATGTTTCATTGAGCATTGCGCCGGGGGAGTTTTTTGGTTTGTTGGGTCCGAATGGTGCTGGCAAAACTACCTTGATTTCTATATTGGCTGGCCTTGTGAGACCTAGCCAAGGTCATGCGGCCATCATGGGCGCGGACGTTCAGAAGGGGTTTCGTGAGGCACGCCGAATGCTGGGTGTGGTTCCTCAAGAGCTGGTCTTTGATCCCTTCTTTACTGTGCGTGAGACCTTACGTTTTCAATCCGGTTATTTCGGGATTAAAAATAACGATGCGTGGATTGATGAGATTATGGCTAATCTTGATCTCACCTCCAAAGCGGATAGCAATATGCGCTCCTTGTCTGGCGGAATGAAGCGTCGAGTGCTTGTCGCACAGGCTTTAGTTCATAGGCCGCCTGTCATTATTTTGGATGAACCGACTGCTGGAGTGGATGTTGAGTTACGTCAATCCTTATGGCAATTTATTAGTCGCTTGAATCAAGATGGTCATACGATTGTTCTCACTACCCATTACCTTGAAGAAGCGGAGGCTTTGTGTCAGCGCATTGCCATGCTCAAACAAGGCAAGATTGTGGCACTGGATACCACTGCTAATTTATTAAGTCGTTATGGATCTGTCAAAAAAGATGGTGAAGGTAAAACTGACTTAGAAGAGGTCTTCGTCAACATCATGTCGGGGAGTGCGCAATGAAACACGGCCTCAATCGACCTGCACTAGAGTACGGCAGCGGTTTTCCTACTCTATTGTTTAAAGAGGTAAAGCGCTTTTATAAAGTGGCTTTCCAGACGGTGGCTGCGCCGGTGCTTACAGCAGTGCTCTACCTGATGATCTTTGGCCATGTCCTTGAGGGTAGAGAAGTCTACGGACGTTTAACTTACACGGCCTTCTTAATTCCTGGGCTTGTGATGATGAGTGTCTTGCAAAATGCTTTTGCAAATACATCGTCCTCCTTGATCCAATCTAAGGTCACCGGTAACTTAGTGTTTGTTTTGTTGGCCCCCCTAAGCCATTTCGAGTTTTACTCTGCTTATATTTTGGCTGCAGTATTTCGGGGAATTGTTGTGGGACTGGGTGTTCTATTAATTACCATTTGGTTCGCAACGCCCACCTTGGAGTATCCATTGTGGATTTTGGCGTTTGCTTTCTTGGGCGCAGCAATTTTGGGCAGTCTAGGCTTGATAGCCGGTATCTGGGCTGATAAATATGACCAGTTAGCCGCCTTTCAGAACTTCATCATCATGCCCGCAACGATGTTGTCAGGCGTGTTTTACTCTATTCACTCCTTACCGCCAGCGTGGCAAGTGGTATCGCACTTCAATCCGTTCTTTTACATGATTGATGGCTTCCGTTACGGCTTTTTTGGGGTTTCAGATAACTCCCCTTGGAGTAGCTTAGTGATTGTGTTCTGCTTTTTTGTAGTGGTCTCAGTCATTGCCCTGCGACTGCTGCAAAAGGGCTATAAGCTCCGTTATTAATTGTTGAAAACCCGAGTTTGATTAGGAAAAGAAATGCTACCCACCCCAGAACAGATTGAAGGCTACATCAAGCAAGGGCTAGCCTGCACCCACATTCAGGTTGAAGGTGATGGCCAGCACTTTTTTGCGACTATCGTGAGTCCTGAGTTTGAGGGTAAGCGTTTGGTGCAACGCCACCAATTGGTATACGGTGCAATGGGTGATCGTATGAAGGCTGAAGTGCATGCCTTATCCATTAAAGCATTTACTCCTGAAGAATTTGCACAAAATTCAGCAGCATAAAAACGCAGCATCACCCCCTACACATTAATTACTAAGTATTTACTGGAATCGTTTCATGGATAAATTACGAATGGTTGGCGGCACTCCTCTCAATGGAGAGGTAGTCATTGCTGGCGCTAAAAATGCCGCATTGCCCATTCTGTGCGCTTGTCTGTTGACTGATCAACCAGTTGTATTGCGTAATGTTCCTGATTTGCAAGACGTGCGTACCATGCTCAAGCTTCTACAAGAAATTGGTGTAACGGTTGACTTCCCAAGTGCTGGTGATCGTAGTCACATGGTGTTGAATGCAGCGATCATTAAAAGCTCGGAAGCTACTTATGAGATGGTGAAGACCATGCGCGCCTCCATCTTGGTGCTTGGCCCGCTTTTGGCCAGAATGCATAGCGCTAAGGTTTCTTTGCCGGGTGGTTGCGCAATTGGTGCACGACCAGTGGATCAGCACATCAAAGGTTTGAAGGCGATGGGCGCCAGCATCAAAATCAAGAGTGGCTACATTCAGGCTGAAACTAAGCCACAGTCAGATCGCCTAAAGGGCGCCTCCATCTTGACTGACATGATTACCGTAACCGGTACTGAGAATTTATTGATGGCTGCCACTTTGGCGTCGGGTACAACCATCTTAGAAAATGCTGCACGCGAGCCTGAGGTTGGTGACTTGGCTGAATTGTTGGTCAAGATGGGTGCGAAGATTTCTGGAATTGGGACTGATCGTCTGGTGATTGAGGGAGTAGAAAAACTTCATGGTGCTGAGCATTCGGTTATTCCGGATCGCATTGAAGCGGGCACATTCTTATGTGCGGTTGCTGCCACTGGTGGTGAGATCACCGTTAAGCATTGCCGTCCCGATACTTTAGATGCTGTGATTGTGAAGTTAAAAGAAGCGGGTTTGCAAATGGAGATTGGTCCCGACTGGATCAGGGCCTCGATGCAAGGTCGCCCCAAGGCAGTCAATTTCCGCACTTCTGAATACCCCGCTTTCCCGACAGACATGCAAGCACAACTGATGACGGTCAATGCAATCGCATCGGGTAGCTCAACCATTACAGAAACGATTTTTGAAAACCGCTTTATGCACGTACAAGAGCTCAATCGTTTGGGTGCGGACATCGCTATTGAAGGTAATACTGCCATTGCGCAGGGAGTAGAGAAGCTCTCCGGTGCGATTGTGATGGCAACCGATTTGCGGGCCTCAGCTAGTTTGGTGATTGCTGGATTAGCTGCCCAGGGCGAAACCCAGGTAGACCGGATTTACCACTTAGATCGTGGCTATGACCGCATGGAGCAGAAGTTAACCCTCTTAGGCGCCAATATTGAGCGCGTGAAGTAAGGCTGATGGATAATTAGTCCATGAAATTGACTTTAGCCCTCTCCAAAGGGCGCATCTTCGAAGAAACTGCAGAGATCTTGTCCAAGGTTGGCATAGTGCCGCTGGAAGATCCTGAGAAGTCACGCAAACTCATTATTGAGACTTCTAATCCAGATGTTCGTCTCATTATTGTTCGTGCCTCAGATGTGCCTACTTATGTGCAATTTGGCGGTGCTGATTTTGGTGTTGCTGGATTGGATGTATTGATGGAAAAAGGGAGCGATGGTTTGTACGTTCCTTACGACTTAGATATTGCCAAGTGCCGCATGTCTGTCGCGGTCCGCGAAGGTTTTGATTACGCCGCTGCTGTAAAGCAAGGCTCCCGCTTAAAAGTAGCAACAAAGTACGTCAATTGCGCGCGTGAACACTTTGCCAATAAAGGTGTGCATATCGACACGATTCAACTATACGGTTCGATGGAGCTTGCACCGTTAGTCGGCTTGGCAGATGCAATTGTGGATTTAGTGTCTACTGGCAATACGCTCAAAGCAAACGGCTTGGTGGAAGTAGAACCAATTGCCGATATCAGCGCGCGTCTAGTCGTCAATCAAGCTTCATACAAGCGCAAGCGAGCTCAGCTACAGCCTATTTTTGAGCTACTGAAGTAATAGTAGCCAGAAGAGAAGTCTTTCCCCATGCCTTCAAACATTAACGTAAAACTCCTCAATAGCAAGGATGTAGGCTTCAGAGAAATTCTGTTGTCGAGCTTGTCCTTGCCGTCTGCGGATGATGAGGCGATAGATGCTGCAGTAGTGAAGATTTTGGCAGCCGTTAAAGACAGGGGTGATGAAGCGGTTCTAGGCTTTACAAAACAGTTTGATCGCTTGAATGTGGCCAGCGTTTCTGATTTAGAGATTCCTCGTAAAGATTTAGAGCAGGCTTACAACTCTTTATCAGAAGAGCAAAAAAATGCCCTTGATATTGCTGCTCAAAGAGTGCGCGCTTATCACGAGAAGCAAAAGATTGAAGCGGGTTGCCACTCTTGGGAGTACGAAGAGAAAGATGGAACACGTCTCGGTCAAAAAGTAACCCCATTAGATCGTGTTGGTATTTATGTGCCAGGCGGCAAAGCAGCTTATCCATCATCCGTTCTGATGAATGCTATTCCCGCAAAGGTGGCGGGTGTTGCCGAGGTAATTATGGTGGTGCCTACCCCTGAGGGTGCGCGCAATCCTTTAGTTTTGGCGGCAGCTTATCTTGCTGGTGTAGATCGCGTCTTTACGATCGGTGGCGCTCAAGCAGTTGGCGCTTTAGCCTACGGCACTAAAACCATTCCTTCGGTTGATAAGATTGTTGGACCTGGCAATGCCTATGTAGCGGCAGCCAAGCGCAGAGTATTTGGCACTGTTGGTATCGATATGATTGCGGGCCCCTCTGAAATTTTAGTGCTTTGTGACGGATCTACTAACCCCGAATGGGTTGCAATGGATTTGTTCTCCCAAGCCGAGCATGATGAGCAGGCACAATCGATTCTGCTGTGTCCAGATGCTCAATATATTGAGCAAGTGCAAGCAAGCATCAATAAGCTTCTCCCAGAAATGCCAAGAGCAAAAGTGATTGAAGCTTCACTCACAAATCGCGCCTTGTTAATTCAGGTAAAAGATATGTCTGAGGCCTGTGAGATTGCTAATGCGATTGCTGCTGAGCACTTGGAGATTTGTGCTGTCGATCCACGCAAGTGGGCGGACCAAATTCGTCATGCGGGCGCTATCTTTATGGGCAACTACACCAGTGAATCATTGGGTGATTACTGCGCTGGCCCTAATCACGTCTTGCCGACTGCACGCACGGCGCGCTTCTCTTCACCATTGGGTGTGTATGACTTTATCAAGCGCTCGAGCATGATTGAAGTCAGTGAAGCTGGAGCTCAGACCTTGGGTGCTGTTGCAAGTACGCTAGCTCACGGTGAGGGCTTACAAGCCCATGCACGTGCAGCTGAAATGCGCTTGAAGAAGTAAGCGCGCAATAAGCCTGCGCTCACTTCATAAAATACCTAACTCAGAATTTCTTTTAAAGCATCAACAAGTTCATTGCTTTGTTCGTCTGTGCCAATCGTAATGCGCAAGAACTCTTCTATGCGTGGTGATTTAAAGTGACGTACGATAATGCCGCGATCCCGTAGGGCTTGATATAACTTAGCTCCAGCATGCTTCCGATGGCGAGTGAAAATAAAGTTTGCAGTCGAAGGCAGGGTTGCAAATCCCAATGCATCGAGTTGCTCAATTAACTTTGTGCGAGTTTGAATCACCTTAGCTGAGCTTGCTTCCAAATGCGCTTGATCTTCAATGGCTGCAATCGCACCAGCCTGAGCAAGACGTCCTAAGGGATAGGAGTTAAAACTATTCTTGACTCGTTCCAAGCCCTCAATCAAGGCTGGATGGCCAACAGCAAAGCCGACGCGCAAACCAGCTAGAGCACGTGATTTAGAGAGTGTGTGAACTACTAACAAGTTTTCTGGACAGTTGGCACCACGCAATAGCGGGATGCAAGATTCAGTTCCGTAATCTACGTAGGCTTCATCAATAACCACTACTGAATTTTTGTTGCGCAAGAGCAGCGCTTCAATTTCTGAGCGGGGAATTGATCTACCGGTTGGGGCATTGGGGTTTGGGAAAATAATTCCGCCGTTAGGGGATTGGTAGTCAGCAGTTTTTATTTCAAAATTTTCGCCCAAGGGAACTATTTGGGCATCAATCCCAAAAAGCTTACAGTACACGGGATAGAAGCTATAGGTGATGTCTGGAAAATGCACCGGCTTACTTTGCTTGAGTAAACCAGCAAAGACGTGAGCCAACACTTCATCAGAACCATTGCCTACAAAGACCTGTTTTACATCTAAGCCGTGTAATTTAGCGATGGCTTGTTTTAAGGCTGTGCCTTCTGGATCAGGATAAAGGCGTAAATCCGCAGTATTTTGAATTTCAATAGCAGCAAGCGCTTTGGGCGATGGGCCATAGGGACTCTCGTTGGTATTGAGTTTTACCAGCCGCTGCATTTGCGGTTGCTCCCCTGGAACATAAGGGGTTAGGGTTTGAACAACAGGGCTCCAAAAACGGCTCATGAGGGTTCTCAGGTCAAAAATCGGGATAAAAGTGCAGTGATATCGGTATTTAAATCTCTTCTAGGAATGATATTATGAGGCTTCAATCAACACTTCGCCTCGCGGCGCAATGAAGCATGCGGCAAGCCGACGTCACCCGAAACACTTCGGAAACCAAAATTCAGATTTCCATCAATCTAGATGGAACCGGTAAGGCTGAGCTAGCCTCCGGGGTTCCTTTTCTAGACCACATGCTCGATCAGATTGCCCGTCACGGCATGATTGACCTCAAAGTGGTTGCTAATGGCGATACCCATATTGATGACCACCATACTGTTGAGGACGTGGGAATCACGCTAGGCCAGGCTTTTGCCAAAGCGGTGGGCGATAAAGCGGGTATTACTCGCTATGGCCATTCCTATGTGCCCCTTGATGAGACCCTTTCTCGTGTTGTGATCGATTTCTCTGGCCGTCCAGGTTTGGAATTTAATGTTCCATTTACCCGTGCACGCGTCGGCGACTTTGATGTAGATCTCAGCATTGAGTTCTTCCGTGGTTTTGTGAACCACGCTGGTGTCACTTTGCACATCGATAATTTGCGTGGCATTAATGCGCATCACCAAATTGAAACTGTGTTCAAGGCTTTTGGTCGCGCTTTGCGTATGGCCTTGGCGGTTGATCCACGTGCTTCAGGCGCCATTCCTTCAACTAAAGGTAGTCTGTAATCTAGACTCCCCACGGTTGCTCAGAAGACAACAGTAGACAACAGGTAAATTTTGGCGCAAACCATTGCGATCGTCGACTATGGAATGGGTAATCTGCGTTCTGTATATCAAGCATTTCATCATGTTGCACCTGATGACAATGTATTGATTGCTCATCAGCCTGAAGAGATCCATTCTGCAGATCGCGTCGTTTTGCCTGGTCAAGGCGCTATGCCAGATTGCATGAAGCATTTACAAGAATCCGGATTATTGGATGCCTTACTGCAGGCTTCTAAAAGTAAGCCGCTTTTAGGGGTCTGTGTCGGAGAACAAATGCTCTTTGATAGAAGTGCAGAGGTACGTGCTACCGAGCAATGGACGCCTTGCTTAGGTTTGATTCCTGGGGAAGTGCGTCGTTTTGAGCTAGTTGGTAAAAAGCAGCCAGATGGATCCTCTTATAAAGTCCCTCATATGGGCTGGAACCAAGTGCGCCAAGACCGAAAACACCCACTTTGGGATGGGATTCCAGATTTAACCAGCTTTTATTTTGTGCATAGCTACTATGTTGTGCCGCAGCGTAATGAAGATACGGCTGGCTCTACCGAATATGGCGATTGGTTTACTTCTGCGGTGGCGCGAGATAATATTTTTGCAACTCAATTCCATCCAGAAAAAAGTGCAGAATACGGTTTAAAGCTTTATCAAAATTTTGTTTCTTGGCAACCTTAATATTCCTAACCATTCGCTATGCTGCTGATTCCCGCAATTGATCTTAAAGACGGCCACTGTGTTCGACTCGAACAAGGTGATATGGATAAAGCCACGGTATTTTCAGAAGACCCTGGCGCAATGGCGGCGCATTGGATTAGCAAGGGTGCTCGACGCTTACATTTAGTAGATCTCAATGGCGCATTTGCTGGCAAGCTCAAAAATGAGTCTGCGATTAAATCGATCCTCAAAGCGGTTGGTAATGAAATCCCCGTGCAGCTCGGCGGTGGTATTCGTGATCTTGAAACGATTGAACGTTTATTGGATGACGGTATTAGCACTGTCATCATTGGAACAGCAGCCGTGAAGAATCCCGGCTTTGTACAAGATGCTTGCACAGCATTTCCTGGTCATGTGATGGTTGGTCTTGATGCACGTGATGGCAAAGTGGCTACTGATGGTTGGAGCAAGATTACCGGTCATGAAGTGATTGATCTTGCCAAGAAGTTTGAAGATTGGGGTGTAGAGGCCATTATCTATACTGATATTGGGCGGGATGGCATGCTCAAGGGCGTCAACATCGAAGCCACAATCAAGCTGGCGCAAGCCATTCGTATTCCGGTAATTGCCAGTGGCGGCCTCTCTAATAATCAAGATATTGAAGCACTTTGTAAAGCTGAGGAAGAGGGCGTCATGGGCGTGATTGCGGGACGCTCAATCTACGCTGGCGACCTTGATCTTGCTGCCGCTCAAAAATATGCTGATGAGTTAACCCTCAAGTACGCAAAGAAACTCATCTAGTGTTAACGAAGCGAATTATTCCTTGTTTGGATGTCACTGCAGGGCGCGTAGTTAAGGGTGTGAACTTTGTAGGCTTGCGTGATGCAGGCGATCCTGTAGAAATCGCTAAACGTTACGACACCCAAGGTGCCGACGAGCTGACATTTTTAGACATTACTGCGACCTCTGATGGGCGCGATCTCATTTTGCACATCATTGAAGATGTCGCATCACAGGTTTTTATTCCGCTTACTGTTGGCGGTGGTGTGCGTGCAGTGGCTGATGTGCGTCGCTTGCTCAATGCTGGCGCCGATAAAGTGAGCATGAACTCCTCCGCGGTTGCCAATCCAGATTTAGTTTCTGATGCTGCGGCCTATTACGGCTCTCAATGCATTGTGGTGGCGATTGATGCCAAGCAAACTGAAGCGGGCAATTGGGAGGTGTTTACCCATGGCGGTAGAACTGCGACTGGAATGGATGTAGTCACATGGGCTACTGAGGTGGCTAAACGTGGTGCAGGCGAGATTCTTTTAACTAGTATGAACCGCGATGGCAGCAAAGATGGCTTTGATTTGGCTTTAACTGCTGCAGTCAGTGATGCAGTTTCTGTTCCCGTGATTGCCTCTGGCGGCGTTGGTAATTTGCAGCATTTGGTCGATGGCATTACTAAGGGCCATGCAGATGCAGTATTGGCAGCTAGTATTTTTCACTATGGTGATTACACCGTTGGGCAGGCAAAAGAGTATATGGCAGCCCAAGGAATTCCAGTTCGGATTTAGGCAGGGTTCTTAAGCGCTAATCGCCATATGCGCGATAAATGCTGAGCGGTTTTCACCGGCGGATTTGGCCTTAGCATCTAATCTTGCCAACACTCTTTTTGGTAAAGAAATATTTACTCTTTCGATATCGTCTGACAGTAATGCCGGGTCAATCTCAGCAATTGCCCAGATATATCCTTTGAACTCTTTCTTCTTTTGAAGATCGGTAATAGAGCTGGGCTTTGGGATATCTTCGCCCGCGTCTAATGCAGTTTCAATCCAAAGTTCAATTGCTTCTTTGGCATTCTCAATAGCCTCATCAATCCCACTGTCAGCCGCAGAAAAGCAGCCTGGCATATCGGGAACAATCACACCCCAGGCTAAGTTATCTCCACCCGGTTCAATAGCAATTGGATATTTCATCGTTCATCCTTCTATTTAATTCCTGCTTGTTTAAGTAGCTTTTGAACCAATCCAATTCCTAGATCTTTTTTGGGATGAGGAACAGTAATGTGCCCAGCTTTGCGGGGGTGGTTAAAAACATGATGAGAGCCTTTTGAGCCTCGCAATACCCAACCATCTTTTTCTAACGCCTTGATTAGTTCTTTGCTATTCATTAACGCATTATAAATTCTATACACATCATACACACAAATTAGGATAGTGTCCATGAGGTGGGTTGGGTCATGACCCCAATCGTGCGCAATCGCTTATTTACTTGGCCCTTAACAATTCTGTCAAAATTGGACAAATGTCAGATACGAATAAAAACTCACAAGACCAAGCCTTATTAGAAGCGGTGACTTGGAATGACCAAGGATTGGTTCCAGTAATCACCCAAGAAATTGGCAGCAAGGATATCTTGATGATGGCCTGGATGAATCGCGATGCTTTGTTAGAGACTATCCGTTTGGGGGAAGCGGTCTATTGGACGCGTTCCAGACAAAAGCTGTGGCACAAAGGTGAAGAATCTGGCCATACGCAAAAAGTAAAAGAAATTCGCTTGGATTGTGACGGCGATACGATTTTGCTTTTAGTTGAGCAAAAAGATGGCATTGCTTGCCATACTGGTGAGCATAGTTGCTTCTTTATGCAATGGGACTCAGCAGAATCGGTATGGGTTGATGAATCAACTCCGAAAAAATAAAACAGCAAAGCCCTTTTGCTTAAAAGACATAAAATAACCAGATGACTAGTTCTGCAAACAAACCTTCTAATTTAGATTCTGCATTCGCTCATTTGGCGGATGTGGTGGATCAACGTCGTGATGCGTTTAAGGCAGGTCAAGCAGATCCCAAAACTTCTTATACCGCTTTGCTCTTTTCAAAGGGTGATGATGGGATCTTGAAAAAGATTGGTGAGGAAGCGACTGAAGCTGTAATGGCCGCAAAAGATGCGCGTAATTCTAATTTGGCGGCTGATCAGCAAAAGCTCTTAGTGGGCGAAATGGCTGATTTGTGGTTTCACTGCTTGATTGCTTTGTCTCAATTTAACCTGCGCCCGGAAGATGTGATTACCGAGCTTGATCGTCGCCTGGGAACATCCGGTATCGAAGAGAAGGCTGCGAGAAAAGCTGCTGGTAAAGAGTAAGCACGGATAAATACGAGAAAATGTATGTCACACGATCCTAATTGCCTGTTTTGCAAGATTTCTCAAGGTTTGATTCCTTCCCAGAAGGTCTATGAGGATGAAGAAATCTACGCTTTTAAAGATATCAACCCAGCAGCGCCTATCCATTTTCTGATCATTCCCAAAAAACATATACCCATGTTGGAGTCTTCAGAAAGCATAGATATCCCTTTGCTGGGTAGAATGATGGAATTAGCACCGCGTCTTGCCAAAGAGCAAGGCTGTCGTCCTGGTAAGGATGGCGGCTTTAGATTAATGGTAAACAATGGTGCGGATGGTGGGCAGGAGGTTTATCACTTGCACTTACATGTGATGGGCGGTCCCCGCCCCTGGAAAAAATAATCCAAGGAGATTAAAGATGGGTTCATTTAGCATTTGGCATTGGTTAATTGTTTTGGTTATCGTGATGCTGGTATTCGGTACCAAAAAATTGCGTAATATCGGCCAAGATTTAGGTGGCGCTGTAAAAGGCTTTAAAGATGGTATGAAAACTGCTGAAGAGTCTAAAGAGCAAATTCAACAAAGTTCTGCAACAGCAGAAAAGACTGTTGATGTGCAAGCTAAAGACGTAAACAAATAACTAGCTAATAACTGAAGCGCACTTGAAACTCATGCTGCAATTAAATCACTGCATTAAATGATTGATCTCGGAGTTTCAAAACTTGCGCTGATTGCTGTAGTTGCTCTGGTGGTGGTTGGACCAGAGCGCCTGCCTAAAGTGGCTCGCATGGCTGGTAACTTGTTTGGACGTGCTCAGCGCTATATGGCTGACGTTAAGTCTGAAGTAAGCCGTCAAATGGAAGTGGAAGAATTTAAAAAGTTTCGAGAAGAAACTGCTACCACTCTCAAAGAGGTTGAAAACAGTATCGGCTCTACAGTTCAAGAGGCTGGCGCCAACTTAAGTGACCAGGCGGATATTTTTGAAACGAGCTTTGATAAGCCGCCTTTAGATGAAAAAGAAGTGCTGCGCAAAACCAAGCGCCAAGGGCGCAATAGCTGGGGTGTACGCCGTGCTGCAAGGCCCCTTTGGTTCAAGCGTTCTGCAGGCATTCGTACTCGGGTGCAATCTGGTGCTGCCAGGATGAAGCGCTTTCATCACAGTGCCGGCAAATAATAGTAAAAAGCAAAAGAATAAAAACACTTACGCATGACTGAAAACAATTCAACTCAAGACTCGGGATTACAGGAAACTTTTCTGTCCCACTTATTTGAATTACGTGATCGCGTAATTAAAGCGGCACTCGCAATTATTGTTGTCTTCGTATGCCTAGTCTATTGGGCGCCAGATATTTTCCATTTGTTTGCACAGCCTTTATTAGAGGCTTTGCCTGCTGGCGGTAAGATGATCGTGACGGACGTTACAGGCTCATTCTTTGTGCCGATGAAGGTCACGATGCTAGTGGCATTCATCATCGCCTTACCAGTGGTGATGTATCAACTTTGGGCCTTCATTGCGCCTGGTTTGTATCTGCACGAAAGAAAACTCATTTTGCCTTTGGTGGTGAGTAGCTATACCTTGTTCATTATTGGCATGGCATTTGCTTACTTCTTAGTGTTCCCAACAGTATTTAAGTTCATGGCTAGTTACAACGCACCCTTAGGCGCGGAGATGTCGACCGACATTGATAACTATTTAAGTTTTGCCATGACAACCTTCTTGGCATTTGGTATTACTTTTGAAGTACCTGTGGTGGTGGTTGTCTTGGTGCGCATGGGTATGGTGCCCTTGGCTAAGCTGAAAGAAATTCGCCCTTATGTGATTGTGGGCGCTTTTGTAATTTCGGCTGTAGTGACACCACCCGATGTACTTTCGCAATTATTGCTAGCTGTACCAATGACCGTGCTCTATGAGTTGGGCTTATTGGTTGCGCGCTTTTATGTACCAAAGCCCTCCGATGAGGATGCTGCTACAGATCAGTCGACTTCTGCTTCTACTTGATTCTTAGAAAAGGTAGTTATTAGCCAGTTGGTGACGCGATCAAAGCGATAGCGTCTTTGGCGTAAATTGCCCTCCAGATCCATCTCCGAGCCAGCAAAGGCTTTGCCAGCCGCTAAAAGGGCGCGACGTTGTTGAATAGTTTCAATCTGAATCAATCTAGGCAAGATCTTTGGCAGTTCCCAGCGAATATCTACCACTACACAATGTTCATGCTGTAGCTGTCCTACCTCGCTCAATAGCAATTCTGCTTTGCTGAAATTAAATTGGTTGGCAATGATGATGCGATGGCAAAGCAATAACCAATCTTCATCCACCTTATGTTCGGCATGGTGATTAATTGCCACTTCAGCACATTGAGCTAATTCGAGCCATTCATTTTCTTTGGGATTAGGGCAACTCTCCAAAATCTTACTTAGCAATTCTTTTGCTTCTGGCACGCCTTGTTGATGCGCCTGCCATACCCAATAGGATGCCTGAAGGCCACGCACCTTCTCTTCATTCTTTTCGCGCTTGCGCCAAAGGTTGGCGCCTTTGCGAAGTTGTGCCTGAGGATGACCCAGATCAGCAGCGCGATCAATGCAGCGATCACTCTCTGCAGCGTTGTAACCAGAAAATTGTGGGCGACGATAAATTTCACCGAGCGCATACCAAGCATCTCGATCACCATCTTTAGCTGCAAGCTCTAACCAATGAGCCGCTTTCTTCAGAGAGGCATTTGATTTGTTCTGCTCTGAATAGGCGCTTCCATCTAATTGCGCAAGACGCAAACCCAGAGTGAGTTTTGCAATAGTTAATCCAAGTTCTGCGGCTTGGGTTAAGGCATCTTCATTTTGTTCATCAAGCCAAACTTGCCATAAAGAGGATAGGGCTTCATTTTTTGGCTGAAGCTTGATCAGCAATTCTTTTGCATTGTTTGCAAAAAGAGAATCGCCATCCGCAAGCTCCTGCAAATATTGCTTGGCGATCTTTTGCATGCCAACAAAATCTAGCGAAGAAATTTTTTCTCGAGTTGGTGAATTCTTTTTTACCCAATCAAGCAACTGGGGTTGAACTTCTTGATTTGCAGGATTAATTAATAAATTCACGAGCTGCCATTTGGCTGCCACACCAGAAGCGGTTGAGCTCCCAGCATCGGCTAACTTCCAAAAGGCGTTCCATCCAAACTCAAAAGCAGGGGAGCCAAAGGTTTCAGCCAGTGGGATTTCGGCAACTTGACTCAAAAGAGCTGAAATTTGAGCGCTACTTGAGCTTATATCTACAAGTTCTTGATTCGTAATAGAAAAATAGGATTTTTCTAGCCAAATCAGAGCGTTAGCAGGTTGGATTGGGGTTTTGAATGCTCCGGTAAGGTAGGCGGAGGCCAGCTTTTGTTGCGCGGAAACATCACCCAAACGGGCTGAACTGAGGATTTTTAAGAATTCGCGACTTGCCATATGACAATTTTGGCATCTAGAGCCCATAAAAGACAGAAAACAAAGGTCTTGTTGTCGAGATACAACGAAGAAAGCCAAAAAACTACCTTTTGACAAGCAAAAAGAGCTCCTAAATACCCTGACCCCCAGTCTAGTGAGGCAAAAGAAGCAAAATTCGTAGGTCCCAGTTTTATTTGGGCATTACTTTTAATTTTTGGAGATTTAAAGAATGAAAAAATCGCTATTAGCAGTTGCAGCTATCGGTGCATTTGCATCTGCTGCTCAAGCTCAGTCCAGCGTAACCGTTTACGGTATCTTGGACGTTGGTTACATTGGTTCTAATGTACGCACATCAGCTACAGCTGATGGTGTTAAAAAAACAACCACTAGTCAATTTGGTCAGTCTGCTGAGCAAACTTCACGTATGGGTTTCAAAGGTACTGAAGATTTGGGTAACGGCACTTCAGCTTTCTTCACAGCTGAATTCCAGCTCCAGCCACAAGACCAGACATTGTCTGGTAACAGCACAAACAAAGACGCTAACGGTGCTAACGCTCAATCAGGCGGCTTGTTAAATCGTCAAACTTTTGTTGGTTTGAAGAAAAACGGTATCGGCCAAACTGCAGTTGGTTTGCAATACACACCAATCTTTAATGCAGGCGCAGCAACAAGTGCTGGTCAATACAACAACATGTTGGGCGATTTAGTTTACGCTGGCTCAACAACTGCTGGTACTAACGGCGGCGGTGCTACAACTGCTGGTTTCACAAGCCGTACAGCCAACACTTTGAGTGTTCAGTCTGATAAATTTGCTGGCTTTTCTGCTGGCGCAATGTACACACTGAATAACAGTAACTCTACTGAAACTGTTACTCCAACTTCAACTGCAGCTGGTACTGGCGGTAGCACTAACGCAAGTGGTTGGGGTTTGAATGCAGACTACACTTTCAATAAGTTCTACATCACTGGTGCTTACCAGGCTCTCAAGCAGTTGACAACAGCTACTAATGCTGGAACACCTACAGCAGCATTTACTTCAGCTACAACAGTAAATGGTGCAACTGGCGTTTGGACAGGCGCTCAGCCTTCTTCAGGTATTGCAGGTAGTGCGATTAACATTCAAGATAACCAATCTTTTGCTGGTGCAACTTATGACTTCGGTATTTTGAAGGCATACGCACAGTGGGTATCAAGAAAAGCAAGTTCAACAATTAACTCTGGCTACTATGTAAAACGTTCAGCCGAACAGATTGGTGTTCGTAGCTTCATTACTCCAGTAGTTGAGGCTTGGGCTTCAGTAGGTACTGGTCGCTACACAGCATATGGCACTCAACAGCCTACAGCCAATTTCAACGGCTGGCAGATTGGTTCTAACTACCTGTTGAGCAAGCGTACAAACTTGTATGCAATCTATGGCCAACAGAACTTTAGCAATGCTGCTACTTCTACAAGTACTGTTAGTGCAAACGCTAATAACTACGCAATTGGCGTGCGTCACACTTTCTAATTGCTTGCTAGCGTAAGCTAGTTAAGAATTAGTTAGGTATCAAATTAACCCACTGTGGAAACACAGTGGGTTTTTTCTTTTTAGGCTGGATTAATCGTAGAATAGGGTGACATTCTTGGTTATATAGGACCTTTATATGAAAACTCATTTACTACGTTTTTCCTTGTTATTTGTTGGTTTTACTGCTGCGCAGACTCTTTATGCAGCCTCCCCAACTCTAGACAAAATCAAGTCCTCTGGCGCCATCACCATGGGTGTGCGCGAGTCTTCTATTCCGATGTCCTATACAACCGGTGATAGCCGCTTTGATGGTTACCACGTTGAGATCTGTCGTATGATTTTGGGCGATATTAAAGACAAGCTAAAGCTCGGTACATTGCGTATTAATTACCAGCCAGTCACTTCACAGAATCGCGTTCCTCTGATGCAAAACGGCACCATCGATATCGAATGCGGAACCACTACTAATAACGTAGCGCGTGCCAAGGATGTTGGTTTTGCTAATACCCTGTATGTTGAAGAAGTACGCATTGCAGTGAAGGCGAATTCCGGAATTAATTCCATCTCTCAGTTGGCTGGGAAAAAAGTGGCGACCACTACAGGCACCACTTCTGTACAGCTGCTGCGCAAACATGAAAAAGCAAATGGCGTTAATTTTGACGAAGTGTTTGGCAAGGATCACGCTGATAGCTTCTTATTGCTGGAGTCTGGCCGTGCTGATGCCTTTGTGATGGATGGTTCGATTTTGGCTGGCAATATTGCCAACTCTAAGAATCCAAAGGATTACAAGATTGTTGGCGAGGTCTTAAGTACAGAGCCGATTGCCATTATGGTTCCTAAAAATGACCCAGAATTTAAGGCTGCAGTGAATGAAGCTATTGCCAAGATTGTGAAGAATGGCAATATGCCTAAGCTCTGGAACAAGTGGTTCTTGTCACCAATTCCACCAAAAAATATCGTAGTTGGCCTTGAATTATCTCCAGCGACCAAAAATGCTTGGGCTAATCCGAATGACAAGCCTGCAGAAGACTATCAGAAGAAATAATGGCATTAGATTTAGGTGTCTTTTGTAAGAACACCTTAGATGGTGAGGTAGTTGAGCACTGCTTTTCTGCTGTCTTTGGCTTGGCTCAAAATGCTGACCCCAGTTATTTAGATTGGTTGCTGAAAGCTTGGGGTTGGACCTTAGCGGTAGCTGGCTTGGGGCTGACGATTGCTTTGATTCTAGGTGCTGTTATGGGCACCCTGCGTACGCTCCCAGATGGCGGTAGATTAAGTAGATGGCTTGTTCGCCTCTCAACAGCTTGGGTTGAACTGTTCAGAAATATTCCCATTCTGGTTCAGGTGTTTCTCTGGTATCACGTCATCCCTGCGTTTGTATTGCCTTTAAAAGCTTTGCCCTCCTATTGGCTCGTCAGTATTGCCCTGGGCTTCTTTACTTCTGCACGTATTGCAGAACAGGTGAGGGCCGGTATTCAGGCGCTTCCTAGTGGGCAGAGAATGGCAGCCACTGCTTTAGGGCTTACTACTTCACAAAGTTATCGTTATGTGATTTTGCCGATGGCATTACGCATTGTGATGCCACCACTCACTTCAGAGAGCATGAATCTGATTAAGAATTCTTCAGTCGCTTTTGCGGTCTCCGTACCTGAGTTAACACTATTTGCAATGCAAGCTCAAGAAGAAACTTCGCATGGTGTGGAAATCTATTTAGCGGTGACATTGTTATATGCTGCTTCAGCATTTGCAGTGAATCGTGTGATGGCGGCTATTGAAAAAAGGACGCGCATACCGGGATTTATTGCAGCCTCTAATGATGCGGTGGTGCACTAAATGCTTAGTCTGGATCTGAGCTTTTATAACTGGGAACTCTTTACCAGTTACATTCTGAAGGGCTTACTCTTTAGCGTGCAATTGACGGTGATTGCGACATTAGGTGGAATTGTTTTTGGTACGTTCTTAGCCCTCATGCGCTTATCTGGTAAGCCTACACTGGTTTACCCAGCCACTTTTTATATCAACACTATGCGCTCCATTCCGCTGGTGATGGTGATTTTGTGGTTCTTCTTATTAATTCCGATGTTGATAGGCCGCCCCATTGGTGCCGATCTATCAGCGACCATTACTTTTATAGCGTTCGAGGCGGCTTTCTTTTCGGAGATCGTGCGCGCAGGTATTCAGTCGGTACCGAAGGGGCAAGCTTATGCTGCAGAAGCACTAGGCATGACCTATGGGCAAAACATGCGCTTAATTATTTTGCCGCAAGCTTTCAGAAATATGATTCCTGTTTTTATGACACAAACGATTATCCTATTTCAGGACACTTCATTGGTTTATGCCATTGGCGCTTATGACTTACTCAAGGGCTTTGAGATTGCCGGCAAAAATTATGGACGCCCTATTGAGACTTATATTTTGGCGGCGTTTACCTATTTCATTATTTGCTTTTCGCTTTCTAAAGTGGTGCGTAAGATTCATACCAAAGTCGCCATCATTCGTTAACTATTAATTGTGAATTGATAAAACCCAGATGATTGAACTTCGCAATGTCTCTAAGTGGTATGGATCCTTTCAGGTGCTGACGGATTGCAGTTCATCTATTCGCAAAGGTGAGGTTGTCGTTATTTGCGGACCATCTGGTTCAGGTAAGTCCACCTTGATAAAAACAATTAATGCTTTAGAGCCTTTTCAGCAAGGTGAAATCACTGTTGATGGTGTGCCATTGCATGATCCCAAAACAAATCTACCGCAATTGCGCGCAAGGGTGGGGATGGTATTTCAGCACTTCGAACTGTTCCCACATTTGAGTGTGACTGAGAATTTAACGCTAGCCCAAATGAAGGTCTTGGGGCGTTCCGCTGATGAGGCCAATAAACATGGGCTTAAGTATCTAGAGCGAGTGGGATTGCTGGCGCAAAAAGATAAATTTCCGGGCCAGTTATCAGGTGGTCAACAGCAGCGGGTTGCCATTGCCAGGGCTTTAAGTATGGATCCCATCGTGATGTTGTTTGACGAGCCTACTTCTGCTTTAGATCCAGAAATGGTGGGTGAAGTTTTAGATGTGATGGTCAAACTTGCTAATGAAGGGATGACCATGTGTTGCGTCACCCATGAAATGGGCTTTGCCAGAAAAGTGAGTCATCGGGTGATCTTTATGGATCAAGGGCGCATTGTTGAGGACTGTAGTAAAGCCGAATTCTTTGACCACCCAGAAGCTCGCTCACCAAGGGCAAAAGAGTTTCTATCAAAAATATTGGCTAACTAATCAGTTAATTAGCTTGCTGCTTGGGCTTAGGCCGCTTTCCGGTTTGAGCCGTTAATTCCATCTCTTTGCCTTTGCGCAGAATAGTGAGCTTGGCATCATTGCCTGGACTAATTTGAGCAATTTGATTGAGTAGGCTACGCACATCATTGATCGGCTTTCCGTTGACTGCAATCAGCACATCTCCAGGTTTCACGCCCCCGCGTGCCGCTGGGCCACCCTCTAGAACGCCAGACAATAGAACGCCCTGAGTGTTGCCAGGCAACCCCAGAGACTCTGAGAGCTCTTTTGTGAGGTTTTGTGGCTCAACCCCGATCCAACCCCTGGTCACGCTGCCATTAGCCAGGATGGATTCCATAATTTGCTTGGCTAGGTTAATGGGGATGGCAAATCCGATACCCATAGAGCCACCATTATTAGAGTAGATGGCAGTGTTAATTCCGATGAGATTGCCGCGTGTATCAATCAGTGCACCCCCTGAATTTCCGGGATTAATTGCCGCATCTGTTTGAATAAAGTTTTCAAAGGTATTGATGCCTATATGGTCACGACCTAAGGCAGAAACAATTCCAGAGGTCACTGTTTGGCCAACGCCAAATGGATTGCCGATTGCGAGAACAACATCACCAACATGCACGGATTCAACTTTGCCTAGGGTGATTGGAGTTGGTAGTTGTTTCGCTTCAATTTTTAAAACAGCAATATCAGTTTCTGGATCGCTTCCAATGACTTGCGCTTTAACCTTACGTCCATCAGATAGGGCAACATCAATGTCATCTGCATCGCTAATGACGTGATGATTGGTCAATATATAGCCTTCTGGGCTTACTAAAACACCAGATCCCAAGCTGGAGCTCGGCTCCTCTTCCGGAGGTTGATCTCCAAAAAAGAATTTAAACAATGGATCCCCAGACTTTGGGTCGGCGCCTTTGCGAGACTTGGGTTTTCCTGAGGTTTTGCTAGTAAAGATATTGACGACCGCAGGCATTGAGCGCTTCACAGCATCGTGATACGAGCCGGGGCTAAGTTGACCGTCGTAGCTGCTTTCCTTCAGTGAAACAGTGTCCACTAAAGAGCCCACTCTGGATTCTGAAAGCCATTCCGGCTTCAAGGTAGCAACAATAAACAAGGCCGCCAACATCACAGTGACGGCTTGCGCAAATAAGAGCCAATATTTTTGAAGAGAGGAGTTCATGGAAGGGTGTTTTATTTTCGGGTCTGTTGAATCAGAAAATCTTCTAATGCTTTGATGGGCTCAGGATCATTAAATAACAGCGCTTTAGATTTCGCAATCTTACCTCTATAAGAGTTCAGTAGTTTTGGATTCTGAATTAACTCTACTACTAAATGAACATAGTCGCCGACAGATCTACAAACCAAGTCTTCAAGACCAATACGAGTGAGGATTGCGCTAGCAAGCCGACCACGCATTCTGGCACCTTCTATAGTTACCACTGGCAGATCGCACGCTATTGCTTGCAGGGCTGTATTAAATCCTGAAAACCCAATGGTATCTAAATACAAGTCTGCTTTCTGGATAAGACCATGAAACTCTTCCTTCTTGAGAAAGGGAATAAAGCACAAAAATTGATTGGCATCGAGCTGCGCATTTGCAAAAGCAAGCTGTAAACGTTCTTTCAGAATTGCCGTGAGGTTTGCTTCAAAGTTAAAGAAGATGAATTGGCATTGACCAAGACTTTTCGCAATCTCAATAAATACAAAGTCATAGCTAGGATTGTATTTTGAGGGCGATCCAGGGCACAACAGGATAGGCTGAGACGGATCAATACCAAGACTCTCTAGATTCGGGCTTTGCGCTACAAGGTCTTGATACTCAACATTGGTGCCTAGGTTTGGAAGCTGGATTATTTCTTCGCTGTAAAGACTATTGGCATTATCTGGCTCGAGCAGCTCGGCCGATAGAAAGGCGTCGATCGTAGGGATACCAGTGGTATCTGGGTGACCCCAGCTGACTGCTTGCAGTGGTGCTAATCGCAAGCAGGCTAGCGCCTTACTTACGGTATCCATCCCAATCTCGGGATACAGAATGACATCTAGGTTTTGATTGGCAATAATCTGGGCAGCAGCAAGAACATCGGTTCCACAGTTGCTGTAGCTTGCTGCCCTCGATTTAGCTAGTTGAGTTTCTTCATCTTCTACACCGTTGGTATTGAAGATATGTAGCTCAAATAGATCTGGGTTTAGGTGGTTTACCCATCCCTTGGTAATGGCCTGCCAAACGGGGTGACTGCAAATAAAGCTGCTAATAATCCCAACGCGTATCTTGGAGTTGGCTTGAGTGGAAACACTTTGCTTTGTATCCAATCGATCTTGTAAAGACCGAGCTAAGTCAGCGCAAATTTCCCCAAATTGCGACAGGAGGGGTTTGTTGTCATCGTCTTGATAAGCCAGGTAGAACGGGTGACGGGCAATCAACTTTTGGAGGAGTGTAGGATCGATTTTTTGCTGAAGCATTGCGCTTACAAATTCCAGTTGCTGAGTAAATGTGCGCCTAGAATTAATCAACTCTTCTTCACTTTTTGCGACCTTGGGTATCTGCGCGATAGTTAAAGCAATGTGAGCTTCTATATCAGCTGGATGCAACTCTAGTGATTTTGCGTAATAGGTTTTTGCCAGATCACCATCGCCACTATCGTAGTAAATATCCCCCAGTAAGTAAAAAGTTTTAGCGTTATTAGGATTAATCTTCAGTGCGTGTTGATAGCAGTCAATAGCCGCTTCATATTGCTTACATTTTTTTAGACTGTTACCAAAATTCAGACATGCATCAAGATAGTTTGGATTAATTTGTAATGCTCGTTCAAAGCATTGAAAGGCATCATCGTAGTGTTCTATTTGAGTGAATGCATTTCCCAGATTATTGTAGGCAACTGCAAAGTGGGGATTGGCTTGAATTGCACTCTCTAATAAAGCGATCGCTTTATCGATCTTACCCATTTCAAGCAAGAGGACACCTTGATTGCTCATGGCTTCAGCGTAGTTGGGCCGCAAGGCTATTGCGCGCTCATAGGCCTTATTTGCCTCATCATTTTTGCCTAAACCCTTTAATGCGTTACCGCGATTATTGTGAGTTTCTGGAATATTTGAGTCGCACTGAATTGCTAAATTAAAAAATTGCAGCGCTTCTGCATACTCAAAAAGTGCGTTATGTATTAAACCTAAGTTACTCAATGTTTGTGCGGAACCGGGAGCAAGTTGATTTGCTCGGTTTAAAAAGTCTAGTGCACTTGAATAATGTTGTTTTTGATATGAGCGGATACCTAAAAGATTGAGAAAATCGGCATTATTTTCATCCAGTTGATGCGCTTGCAAAAAAAGTTTATCCGCTTCCGCTAACTTTCCTTGTTGGAGCAATCTCAAGCCATTTTGAAAAATGAGTTGAGATTGCTCCCGTGCTTCTTGATGGGAATGATTGGACAAATTATTTTTTTAGACTGTCACGAATTTCACGGAGCAACACTACTTCTTCTGGAACCGGCGGAGGAGGGGGTGCATCCATGAGGCGAATCTTGTTGACTACTTTGACCATCTGGAAGATGACAAAGGCCAAAAGGATGAAATTGATGGAAATAGTGATGAAATTGCCGTAGGCAAAGATGGGCACTCCGGCTTTTTTGAGGGCATCAAAGGTTCTAGGTACACCCTCTGGAATATGTCCCAGGACAATAAATAGGTTAGTAAAGTCGATATGACCCCCCAAAAGAGTGGAAATAACAGGCATTACGATGTCATTTACCAAGGAATCCACGATTTTCCCAAAGGCGCCGCCAATAATGACACCCACCGCCAAATCGATCACATTGCCCTTTACGGCAAAGTCCCGAAACTCCTTTAAAACGCTCATAAATCCCCTCCTTTTGATTTAGATCCTGATTAACCCGAGATTAACCCCATAACTTTCTTGCTTACCCCACTTTTTACTTTAAAATCCTACCTTTAAGCAATTTCCACCCATAAATACCCTTTTTAGGAATTTTGTAAATGAGTGACAAGCCCTGTATGGACAAGGATCGCCGTAACTGGTTGATCGCCACATCGGCGGTTGGTGGCGTAGGTGCAGCCGCAGCCCTTTACCCTTTTGTAGACAGTTTTGAGCCTTCTGAGCGTGCAAAAGCCGCTGGAGCTGCTGTTGAAATCGATATCTCTGGTATGCAGCCAGATGAAATGAGAATGGTGGAGTGGCGCGGTAAGCCTGTTTGGGTAGTTCGTCGGACGCCTGAGCAAGTCGCTGAGTTGTCCAAAATTGATAATGAATTAGCTGATCCGAATTCATTGCGTGACCCATCCCAATTCACACCTCCTTATGCCCAGAATCAGTGGCGTTCTATCAAGCCTGAGTACCTGGTGGTGGTTGGTATTTGCACCCACTTGGGATGCTCTCCTAATGCTAAGTTTGAGGCCGGTCCTCAGCCATCCTTACCAAACACTTGGCCAGGCGGCTTCCTTTGCCCATGCCATGGTTCCACATTTGATATGGCAGGCCGTGTATTTAAGAACAAACCAGCCCCAGATAACCTTGAAGTGCCGCCACACATGTATTTGAGCGACACCAAGATTCTGGTTGGCGAAGATAAGAAGGCCTAAGGAGAGATAAATGGCATTCCACGAAAAAGAAGTTCCAGCAGACGCTTCTGCAGCCCAAAAGCTAATGGCTTGGGTTGACTCACGTCTACCTGTAACAGAAGCATTTAAGCGTCATATGAGCGAGTACTACGCTCCAAAAAATCTGAATTTTTTCTATATTTTTGGCGCATTAGCAATCGTAGTGTTGGTAAATCAGATACTTACCGGTATTTTCTTGACCATGAACTACAAGCCTGATGCTGCGAAGGCTTTTGAGTCAGTTGAATACATCATGCGTGAAGTTCCATGGGGCTGGGTGATTCGCTATATGCACTCCACTGGCGCCTCTATGTTCTTTGTGGTGGTTTATATGCATATGTTCCGTGGTTTGATCTACGGCTCTTATCGCAAACCTCGTGAACTCATTTGGATCTTCGGTTGCGCAATTTTCTTGTGTTTGATGGGTGAAGCATTCTTCGGTTACTTGCTCCCATGGGGTCAAATGTCCTATTGGGGTGCTCAAGTGATTGTGAACTTGTTCTCTGCAATTCCATTCATTGGCCCAGATCTATCTTTATGGCTGCGTGGCGACTATGTTGTAGGCGATGCAACCCTTAATCGCTTCTTCGCATTCCACGTGATTGCAATTCCATTGGTATTGGTTGGCTTGGTTGCAGCCCATATTTTGGCTCTGCATGAAGTAGGTTCAAACAATCCAGATGGCGTTGAAATTAAAGAGAACTTAGATGCGAATGGCCATCCAGTTGATGGCATCCCATTCCATCCTTATTACAGCGTGCATGATGTAATGTATCTGGGTGGATTCCTGATGGTGTTTGCGTGTATTGTGTTCTTTGCGCCGGAGATGGGCGGTTACTTCCTCGAAGCAAATAACTTTGTTCCTGCGAACCCATTCCAAACACCTCCGCACATTGCTCCGGTTTGGTATTTCACACCGTTCTACTCAATGTTGCGTGCAACTACAACGAACTTCTTGCTGCCTTTATGGATCTTCTTGGCAGTCATTCTCGGAATGTTTGCTCTGAAGACTAAAAATCTCAAGGTGAAGGGCGCATGTGCTGCAATCGCTCTCGTATTGGCGGCTGGCTTCTACTTATTTGATGCTAAGTTCTGGGGTGTTGTGATCATGGGCGGTTCTGTTGTGATCATGTTCTTCTTGCCTTGGCTTGATCACTCACCAGTGAAATCTATCCGCTATCGCCCAGATTTCCATAAGTATATTTATGGTGTATTTGTGGTGAGTTTTGTGATCTTGGGTTACTTAGGTATTCAGCCACCATCACCAGTATTTGAAAAGATTTCTCAGGTATGCACTATTTATTATCTGGGCTTCTTCTTAGGAATGCCGTTCTGGAGCACGCTTGGTAAATTTAAGCCAGTTCCAACACGCGTTACTTTTAAGTCCCATTAATTCACGCCTGAGATACTGGCAAAGAGAACTTAGGAATTAGTATGAAACAAATTCTGCAAACTTTGATGGGCGTCTGCCAAGTAACAGTATTGGTTGCGGCCCTGAGCTTTGGCGTGAATGCCAATGCAAATGAAGGCGGCTTTCCTTTGGATCAAGCCCCCAACCGCGTTAGTAACAATGCCTCATTGCAAAACGGTGCAAAGTTATTTGTGAACTACTGCTTGAACTGCCATGCAGCCGCAAGTATGCGTTACAACCGTTTGCGCGATATTGGTTTGACCGATCAACAAATCAAAGACAACCTCATTTTGACTGATGCCAAAGTGGGTGATTTGATGACCATCTCGATGACACCAAAAGAAGCTAAAGCTTGGTTTGGTAAGACTCCGCCTGACTTATCAGTTGAGGCTCGTGCTCGTGGAGCGGACTGGCTTTATACCTACTTCCGTACTTTTTATAAAGATGACACGACCCAAACTGGTTGGAATAATTTGGTCTACCCTAAAGTTGGTATGCCACACGTTCTCTGGCAGTTACAGGGTGAGCGTGCTGCGAAGTTTGAGGAGCATAAAGATCCGCATGACCCAAGCAGAACAGAGGAAGTTTTTGTTGGGTTTGAGCAGTTAACTCCCGGCAAAATGAGCATACAAGAGTATGACGACAATATCGCTGACTTGGTTGCGTTCATGTCATGGATGGCTGAGCCAGTTCAGTTGGAGCGTAAGCGTCTTGGTGTAGTGGTCCTCTTATTCTTGGCAATCTTTACCCTGTTGGCTTGGCGTTTAAATAAGGCCTATTGGAAAGATATTCACTAATTGAATTTGATGGGTCCTGAGGCTAGGGCCCATTAGTGAAAAGATTTAACGCTGTTGTGCGTTTGTTGTATTGAAGTAGAAATTTAAGGAAATAAATTTATGATGGTGTTGTACTCGGGTACTAACTGCCCATTCTCGCAACGCTGCCGTTTGGTGCTTTTTGAAAAAGGCATGGATTTTGAAATCCGCGATGTCGACTTGTTCAATAAGCCTGAAGATATTTCGGTAATGAACCCTTACGGCCAAGTGCCTATCTTGGTTGAACGTGACCTAATTTTGTACGAGTCAAACATCATTAATGAATATATTGATGAGCGTTTTCCTCACCCACAATTAATGCCGCCTGATCCAGTAGCACGCGCACGCGCACGCCTCTTCCTCTTCAATTTCGAGAAAGAATTGTTTGTACACGTAGCTGCCCTGGAAAACGAAAAAGGTAAGGCTGCTGAAAAGACTCACGAAAAAGCACGTTTAGCGATTCGTGATCGTTTGACTCAGTTGGCGCCGATTTTTGTTAAAAACAAATACATGTTGGGTGATGAGTTCTCTATGCTGGATGTTGCGATTGCACCATTGTTATGGCGTCTTGAGCACTATGGCATCGATCTCTCTCGCAATGCAGCAGCCTTGCTGAAATACGCTGAGCGTATTTTTAGCAGACCTGCGTACATCGAGGCTTTGACTCCTTCTGAGAAGGTAATGCGCCGCTAAGCATTTCTAGCGGTACATGACTCGTCGGCATGTCTGACATTCCAAGCAATAAACCATATCTAATCCGTGCTCTACATCAATGGTGCACGGATTTTGGTTTTACGCCCTTCATAGCAGTTTTTGTGGATGCTAGGGTAGAAGTGCCCATGGAGTTTGTGAAGAACGATGAGATCGTCCTAAATCTTTCCCTGGAGGCATGTCATCAACTGGCGATAGAAAACGATTGGATAAGCTTCCAAGCGAGATTTGGTGGTATTCCAAGAAAGATCATGGTCCCAGTCACCCATGTACTTGCAATCTACGCCAGGGAAAATGGGCAAGGGATGTCTTTCCCATTTGATCCAGATCAGGCCCGTGATCTTCATATTGCGGATTCTGAAGATCAGACCCCTGAAAAGCCTAAAACTACGAGACCATCCTTGAAGATTGTGAAATAGGATAAAATATATCCCGTTGCCCCTTTAGCTCATCTGGTAGAGCAACTGATTTGTAATCAGTAGGTGGTCTGTTCGAGTCGGACAAGGGGCACCAAGCATTTGAAAGCTTCTAAGTTAATCGCTTAGAAGCTTTTTTCTTTGGCACTTTAATTACAGATGTAGATTTGTTTTTCTGGTTTCTGGCAGATACAGAAGGGCCACAATAGCTGCGCTTGCTAAAAATAAAGTGGGATACCACAGTCCGGCGCTGTCGCTTTGCCAACGTTGATTTAACCAAGTAACGATTAAAGGAAGTAGGCCACCAATCCATCCGGCAGCTAAATTATGGGGAAGGGTTGCTGCACTGTTTCTGGTTTTAGCAGGAAATAGTTCCGCTAACATGGCAGTCTGAGGGCCGACCACTAAAGCAAGTGCTAGAGATAAGCTGATAAGTAGTGAGCCTATCAAAATAAGATTGAAAGTGTCGGCTGGGTTGTTGAGATATTTCATGCCGATATTCTTGAGCAGATGAAACGCCGGCAGAATAAATGCCGCACCTAAGAATAGTCCGCAAACAACTACTGGTTTACGACCAATCTTGTCCGACAACCAACCAGCAAAAATAGTGAGTGGAAATAAGGCTAGAGTCGCATAAATGCTGAGTTGATCAACTAACTCGGGCGCCAGCTTCACAGAGGTTTTTAAAAAAATCGCTGTATAGACTTGTACGCAAAAGAAAAGTACTGCCCCGCCAGCTGAGATACAGAAGAAAAGCAAAAACATGCGTTTGCGAGTTTGCGGGTCGCGGAAGTTATTGAGTAGTGGACTTGCAGATTGTTGATGGGATTTACTCAGCTCTAAAAAAACAGGTGTTTCTTCTAAAGCTATGCGCGCTTTGAATGCAATGAGCAATAGCGCAATCGAAATCCAAAACGGCACACGCCAACCCCAGGATTGAAATTCTTCTGGTGACAACTGACTTCTGAGTAATGCAATTTGCAAGGTGGAGAACAGAATGCCAAGAGGGCCCATGAGTTGGAGGAAGCTAGTCTTAAATCCCCTGCGCTCATTGCCAGCATGTTCGGTGAGGTAGACGGCACTGCCGCCGATTTCACCGCCGGCAGAGAGTCCTTGAAGTAAGCGTAAGGCAACCAGCAGAATGGGCGCCCAAATGCCTACTTGGGCATAAGTAGGTAAAAAGCCAACGCTCACTGTTGCTATCCCCATCAATGCAATGGTGATCATGAAAACCGGTTTACGGCCGATCCGATCGCCCATAGAGCCAAATAGGGCAGCTCCAATGGGTCTGACTACCATTCCAACGCCAAAAGTCGCCAGGCTCGCTAAAAGGGCTGTATTGGGGTCTGTTGAGGGAAAGAAGAGCGGGGCAAAAACCACTGCCAAGGTTGCAAATGTCAGGAAGTCATACCACTCTAAAAAGGTTCCAAAACAGGCTGCAATAGCAACTTTTCGATAGGAATGAGAATTCTGATATGACATTAAGTTATTGATTATATTAAGTTTATTTTATTTAGATAATATATTTGTTGCGTAGCAGCAAAAACTTCTTGATTTGTCATATTCCTTCAGTTACAGTTTGATGGTGCAGTGCAATATTTAAGGTATCAACAGTTTTCCATCTCTTAAATCGTGCGCTTAATTGACTAGTTGTACCACTTAATTTCTGGAGAAATACATGAACCAAGATCAAATCACCGCTAAATTGTCCCAAATTAATAGCAAGGGCCTTGAGGCTACATTTTCTTTGAGCGAAGCTGCTTTGGAAAATGCTCAAAAATTGGCTGAACTGAACTACGCTGCTTCCAAAGATGTTTTGGTTAATGCTCAAGACGGTATTCAGCAAGTTTTGACAGCGAAAGATCCTAAGCAAGTTACTGAGATGCTAAATGCAGAAACTTTGCAATCAGCTGGCAACCAAGCTGTTGCATACCAAAAGAAAGTTAGCAAAGTATTGCGTGATAGCAATAAAGAATTTGTAAACGTAGTTGATGCAAGCATTGACCAGTTGCAAGATGGTTTCCAAGATTGGATCAACACTGTTGCTGCTAATGCACCTGCTGGCTCAGAAACTTTCTTGTCTTCATTCAAGACTGTATACGGTAGCGCATTGCAAGGTTTTGAACAGTTCCGCGCTGCTAGCAAAGAAGCTTTTGCTACTGCAGAGAAAACTGCTGAACAAGCAATCGAAACTGTACAAGGTCAAATCGCTCAAGTTAAAAAAGCTGCTACACCTGCATCACGTAGCCGCAAATCTGCTTAATTGGTTGCTGACTTAGAGTATTGATTAAGTAGTCGGTATTAAAAAACCTCGCTTGGTGCAAACTAAGCGAGGTTTTTGTTTGTCTACATTATTCGAAATCAGATGAAGACTCAATCAGGGGTGGAGATAGATTCTTGCTGGGCTTCACGCCTAGTTCACGAACCTTTTCGGCTGAGCGGATGAGATTGCCTTTACCGGTTTTTAATTTGCTGAATGCATCGTGGTAGCTAGTTTGCGCTTGATCTAATCGTTGGCCAAGCTTTTCTAGATCATCTACAAAGCCTACAAACTTATCGTAAAGGTTGCCACATTGTTTTGCGATTTCTAATGCATTACGATTTTGATGATCCTGTCGCCAGAGATGGGCAACTGTTCGTAATGTTGCCATGAGAGTGCTTGGGCATACCAATACAATATTTTTCGCCAGAGCTTCTTGATACAGATTGGGCGCAGTCTTTAATGCGAGTAAGAATGCAGGCTCTATCGGTACAAACATTAAAACAAAGTCTACTGAACCCACTCCATAAAGCGAGCTATAGTTCTTTCCAGATAAGCCTTGGATATGTTGTCGCAAAGACTGTATATGTGCAGCCAGTTCTTGCTCTGCAACCGCGGAGTCAGTAGTTTCGGCATGACGGGCATAGGCCGTTATGGATACTTTGCTATCAACAACCAGACTTCTGCCTTCAGGTAGCTTAATGACGACGTCAGGCTGTAGGCGTGAGCCATCAACTTGCGTGCGGCTGTCTTGCACAAGATACTCTTCACCCTTGCGTAGACCAGAGGATTCCAGGATGGACTCTAATACCAACTCTCCCCAATTACCTTGAACCTTAGAGTCGCCTTTTAATGCCTGGGTTAAAGAGCGCGTTTCATCTGACATGCGCAGATTGAGATTAGCCAAGCGCTCGATTTCACTTTTAAGCGCATGGCGCTCACGAGCTTCATTGCCATAAGAAGTGCTGACTTGCTCTTTAAATTCAGTGAGTTTGGTTTGCAGTGGCTTTAATAGCGCATCCAGGCTAGCAGTATTTTGTTCGGTAAAACGCTTTGACTTGTCTTCTAGAATTTCGTTAGCTAAATTTTTGAACTGATTTGTCAGAGCTTCTTTTGCTTCATTGAGCGATTCAATTCTGCCAAGACCTTGTTTGCGTTCAGAGTCTAACTCTGCCTCTAAGCGAATCGCATTTTGTAGCGCTTGGTCACGCTCGGTGCGCAAGCTGAGGGCTAATGCAAGCTCTGTTTGGGCTTGCAGCTCAACGCGAGCAAGGGTGGAGCGTAGGTTTAAGGCATAAACTAAAAGGCCTGCACAAACTCCAAATGGCAGGCCAAATAATAGAAGAGAGCTTAAATCAAAGGTCACAGCGTCAAAGTCTCAGCGAAAAACTTGATTAAGCTTTAACGAGTTTTTGAAGTTCACCAGACTGGAACATTTCGGTCATGATGTCAGAGCCACCAATAAATTCACCATTGATATAAAGCTGGGGAATCGTTGGCCAATTTGCAAACTCTTTAATGCCTTGACGAATTCCAGCATCTTCAAGGACGTTCACGGTATGGAGTTTTTCAACACCACTAGCGCGCAAGATATTAATGGCGTTTCCAGAAAAACCACACTGTGGAAACTGCGCAGTTCCCTTCATGAATAACACCACTGGATGGCTAGTAACGATTTCTTTAATTTGAGCTTGTGAGTCCATATATTCTTTCTACTAAGTTTCTACTGAGGTAGTCTTATTGCAAAGACGGTTTGAAAATAAGGTTTTATCGATTTTAAGACTTAATATGAAAAAAGGTTATTTCAACCTATTTTCTGCCCGAGGCGACGCGGTAATGGCCGCCTAAATCCAAATGTATTTGGATATCCTGAAAACCAGCTTGCTGCATGAGGGCTACAACCGCTTCTGATTGGTCAAATCCATGCTCAACGGCAAGCAGGCCATTGGGATTGAGATGGTATTTGGCGCCTAAAATAATGGTTTCTAAGCAGGTAAGTCCGTTGCCATGATCAGTTAAGGCAGAAATCGGCTCAAAGCGCAGGTCACCTTGGTTTAGATGTGAATCTTGGGATGTGATGTACGGCGGATTACTCAGAATGATGTCAAAAGAAGCTCTGGCTTCGATCGCTTCATACCAGCTTCCCTGAAAAAACTGTACTCGAGTCTCAATATTCAATAGCTTGGCATTTATTTTGGCAATTTCTAGCGCTTCTATGGATTGATCAGTTGCAGTAAGTTGTGCATTTGGAGCATCATGCGCAATTGCCAAAGCAATCGCACCCGAGCCCGTCCCTAAATCCAGAATTTTGGTCGGAGCATTCAAGCGCTTGATTTCACGCAAACCAATTTCTACTAAGAGCTCAGTTTCGGGGCGCGGTATCAGCACTCCAGGAGCAACATAAAGCTCAATATTGTGAAAGCCTCTTTTGCCAATCAGATAGGCAATTGGCTCACCTTGAATTCTCCTAGATTCGAGTATTTTCCACTCTTCAAGCGCCTTAGCATTGAGCTCTAGATCATCTCGGGAAAGCAAAGCAGAGCGTGGAAGTTGGTAATGCTTTTCAAGGACATAGGCCATTAGAATTTTTGCCTCAGCAGGGACTAGTGCTGAATCCCTTAATAGAGAGCGTAGGCTCAAATTCTGATTCACGGCTTGCGTGATCACTTAACTATCACCAAGGGCAGCAAGTAACTCTGCTTGATGTTCAGATGCAAGCGCATTACACAGATCATCGATATCGCCATCCATCATGGCATCAATTTTATAAAGAGTGAGATTGATGCGGTGGTCGGTGATGCGGCCTTGTGGGAAGTTGTAGGTGCGAATGCGATCGCTGCGATCGCCCGATCCAACCAGCGACTTCCTAGTCTGCGCCTCAAGTTGATGTTTCTCGCGCTCTCTAGCATCCATGATGCGAGAAACCAATACCTTCATGGCTTGTTCACGATTGCGGTGTTGGCTGCGATCGTCTTGGCACTCAACTACGGTGCCTGTTGGCAGGTGAGTAATGCGGACTGCAGAATCCGTTTTATTAATATGCTGACCACCAGCACCTGAGGCGCGGAAGGTATCAATACGCAACTCTGCGGGATTAATTTTGACCGCCTCCAGTTCATCTGCTTCTGGCATGACTGCCACAGTACAGGCTGATGTATGAATGCGACCCTGCGTTTCGGTTTGTGGAACACGCTGTACGCGATGACCACCAGATTCAAACTTGAGTCGTGAGTAAACAGACTGACCGACGAGGCGAAGAACAACTTCTTTGTATCCACCCAAATCAGATTCAGCAGCGCTGACCATTTCTACTTTCCAGCCTTGGCGTTCAGCGAAGCGGCTATACATGCGTAGTAGATCACCAGCAAAGAGTGCGCTCTCGTCACCACCGGTGCCGGCACGAATCTCTAAGAAAACATTGCGATCATCATTTTCATCTTTAGGAAGCAGGAGCTTTTGTAATGTGCCTGCAAGCTCTTCCATCGTAGCCAAAGCCTGCTTCTGCTCATCATCGGCAAAGTCCTTCATTTCAGGATCTTTGCGCATTTCCTCTGCTGCTTGGGCATCCGCCTCGGCTTGCTTATAAAGGCCAAACTGCTCTACTACAGTAGCGATATCGGAATGTTCACGCGTGAGCTTCCGATAAGCATCCATGTCTTTGGTTGCTTCTTCGGAGGTTAATAAGGAGTTAAGTTCGGCTAAGCGCGTGTCTAGGTGGTCTAGCTTAGCCCGCATGCTGGGCTTCATCTAATGGTCTTCTGGCTTGGAATGCGAGGCGAATAGTTTGGGCAACAACTTAATCAAGGCGTCACGCTCAGCGCCATTAGAGTGTTGCAATGCATGGAGTGAGCCATGCAGAAATTTATTGGTTAGGCCTTGTGCCATGGCATTGAGCACTTCCTGTGGATCATCGCCACGCATCAAGCGTTTCATTGCGCGCTCAAGTTCAAGTTGACGTAAACGTTCACCTTGCTGCTGAATATCCTGAATCAGTGGAACCGCATTACGGCCTTGCATCCAATGCATAAAGTTACCAACACGATCTTCGATGATCGCTTCAGCTTGGCTTACTGCCGCTTGACGTAAGTTGGCACCAGTCTGAATCATCTTTCCTAAGTCGTCAACGGTGTAAAGATAGATGTCATCCAGCCTAGAGATTTCAGGTTCAAAATCTCGCGGTACTGCCAAATCAATCATCACCATTGGTTTATGGCGACGCTGTTTTAGAGCACTCTCCACCATGCCCAGACCAATGATGGGCAGGGATGAGGCGGTACTAGAAACAATAATGTCGAACTCATGTAGTCGTCCTGGGAGCTCCGATAGCTTGAAGGATTCGGCTTCAACGTCTTGCGAGGAAATGGAGTCTGCGAGCTCTTGACCGCGCTCTATCGTGCGGTTAGCAATCGCTACATTCTTCGGTTTGCGCGCAACAAAATGCGTTGCGCATAAAGTAATCATCTCACCGGCACCAATGAACAAAATCTTTTGATCTGCAATTTTTTCAAAGATACGTTCTGAGAGACGAACAGAAGCTGCAGCCATCGAAATAGAGTGTGCACCGATTTCAGTAGAGCCGCGCACTTCTTTAGCGACTGCAAATGTTTTCTGGAAAAGTTGATTGAGATAGGTTCCCAATACACCAGCATCGTTTGCAGTGCGAACCGCATCTTTCATTTGACCTAAGATTTGTGTTTCACCAATTACCATGGAATCTAAACCACACGCAACTCTGAAAGCGTGTCGCACTGCATCTGATTGCGGTAACGAGTAAATGTGAGGCTCAAGACTGCTTGGTGCAAGCTGTTGAGTTTTGGCCAGCCAATCGAAAGTAGCTTCATGCAAAAGACCTGCGGCGCTGGCATCATTTGCAGCACAGTAGACCTCGGTGCGGTTGCAGGTTGACAAAATCGTAGCTTCGGGCAGCCCGGCCTGATTCGCGCCAACTAAATGTTGGCGAAGATCGTGCAACGCTTCTTGAAGAAATTCAGGGTCAAAGGCGACCTTTTCCCGAATGGCGACCGGCGCTGTGTGATGATTGATGCCGAGTGTCAACAACTTCATAATGGTAATTATAGATTTGATGGCAGCATTAATGGGGGTATCAATGGGGTTTTTGGCTTTTCTGGTGATTGGGGGTGTTTCTGGGGTGTCAGCCTGGATTTTTTACCCCGGAGCTTCTGACGGGGTCAAGCCCGGTAGGATTCTGATTGCCTTCTTACTAGGATTTATTGCGGCGGCTGTTAGCTCGTATGCAGGGCAATACTGGGATCTTTTCCAATCAGGGCAAATCCTCGAGTGGGCCAGCGCTATTTTTGCTGCCTGTGCGGTGGGGTGTATTTTTACTGCTTTAGCTAAATAAGTTGGTCTGATTGTTCTCCACCCATTGAATGGGCGAGCCCTTTTGTTCAATCAGCCATTGATTTGCTTTGGTGAAGTGACTGCAGCTGGCCTTGCCTCCAGGCTCCAAAAAAGGCTTATCCGTCTTGTATACGCCAAGTCCAGATGGATGGGAGGATTGCAATATCAAGGGATTCTGACCGCCTTCAATGAGAGGCAGTTTAGATTGGGCATGACCACCCCATAGCATCCAGAGTAAATGTGGTCTTGTTTTGGATAAAGCGCTGATTAAATGATCAATCAAGCTTTTCCATCCGAGACTTGTATGGCTGCCAGCCTCACCCAATTTGACGCTCAAAGCAGTATTGAGAAGTAGCACCCCTTGCTCGGCCCAATTGTGTAGATCACCGTTTGGTAAAGGGCCAAAACCTTCTAACGCCAATGCTTTACTGATATTCCGTAGTGAGCTGGGAAATTCTCTTGAATTGACTGCAATCTCAGCGGGAATAGAAAAGGCCAGTCCTTGAGCCAGCCCTGGTGAGTGGTAGGGGTCTTGACCCAAGATCACCACCTTTACAGAATTAACAGGACAAAGTTTGAGGGCTTTAAAAAAGTTCTGAGGTTCTGGTCGAACAACTTCAGCATCAAGAGCAGTCTGCAAATTTTTTTCTAGTGAGCGCCAATCTACTGACTCGAAATAATTTCCCAGTAATTCTCGCCAATCTTTTGGGATGTCATCTTTTGAAAATAGTGCTTTCAATTTCGATTAGACATCTTTCTTAGGTGTCAGCTCATATTGCACAGGTAGCTCGGCAGATTGTATTGAAACCATACGCTCATGCTCTAGATCATCGCGAAAGAAAGTAATGCGAGTATGCGAGTTTTCAGACAGGCTACCTAGGATTCTGTCCCAGCGGGCGGCAGTGACACGCTGCCCATCAATACTGGCTAGTAAATCACCGGCTGATAGGCCTGCTGCTTGAGCAATCCCGCCATCAAGCACATGGGTAACCTTAAGCCAGCCATTGGCATCTGTATGGCGCATTCCAAACTGTAGCTTGAGTTTTTCAAGCGTAGATTGAGATTTTGTTTTTACAGAAATGAGATTTGAGCTAATCCATTTTTGCAGAGGAATATCTTCTGTACCAAAAATATAGCGAGCCTTCATTTCATTCCAGATTTTGCTAAAGCCATTACCTAGTAATTCAAAAATCAAATCATCTAGTCCGTCTTCTGTAATGCCGTCCAAGGTGACGCCATGCTTATTCCAAAGTAGGCGCATGAGGTCATCTAGAGACTGTTTATTTTTAGTGAATGCCCGAATCTGTAAATCAAGACCAAGCGCAACTAAGGCGCCTTTACCGTAGTAGCTGACAACCGTGTTTGGGGTGTTCTCATCTGCTTGGTAATACTTGGTCCAGGCATCAAAAGAGCTGTCAGCTAGGCTTTGCTTATGGCGCCCAGGACCGCGCAAGATCACGTTCCAGTTATCCGCAACGAGTTTTAGATAAGTCTTGAGGTCAATTCGTTTACTACGCAGCAGTTGGAGATCGTCGTAGTAACTGGTGAAGCCTTCAAACACCCACAGTAAGCGAGTGTGATTACGTTTGGCCAGATCATACGGTTGAAAGGCTTTTGGCTGAATACGCTTAACCAGCCATGCGTGAAAATACTCGTGACTACACAAGCCCAAAAATTCTCTATATGCAGATTCTTCAAAGAGAATATTTTCTTGGGGAATTTGATCGCGCCTGCAGAGTAGTGCAGTGCTATTACGATGCTCAAGGCCACCATAGCCATTTAATACCGCATTGACTAAGAAAAGATATTCACTAAAAGGGGCACGCTTAGATTTTGGCTCAAAGAGATCAATAGTGCTGGTGCAGATTGCTTGTAAATCTTGTACAAGGCGTTTGGCGTCAACAATATGGTTACAGCCCTGTATTGCCATGCGGTGTGTCACACCATTTGACTTCCAGTGCACCAGTTGGAACTCGCCCATGGCTACAGGGTGATCCAATAAATCATCATAATTTTGCGCCAGATAAAAACCAAACCCACGCTCATCTGTCTTGGCCGCTCTCAAGGTGGTTTGAACTGTCCAGTGATCCGCAAAGGCAAGTTCTGGCGCCGTGATAGCGAGTGAGCAAGGTAAATGCTCTTGCCCTTTGACGGCTAGACATAGGCTGGTAGCGTTAAAGAAGGCGCGCTCGGTATCTAGATAAGCGGCCCGCACTGAAGAATCAAAAGCATAAACAGTGCTGAGCACCTCTATCGGACCATTGCATGGTGGTAAGCGCCAATGGTCATTATCAATCCGTTCGAGCGTTATTTTTCTCTTAGCGCCTTCTACTGAAAATGCTTCAATTGACTCAACATGTTTGCTGAAATCACGAATTAAATAACTTCCTGGAATCCAGGTCGGCATTTGAAGTACCTGACCATCAGAATCAGGGTTGGCAATATGCAACTTGACGCGATAGCGATGGCCATGCAGGTCTGCCGGCCAGACCGTATATTGAATTTCGGGTAAGTCGGCATGGTTCATGATATTTATTTCAGAGAGCTAAATTTCTTTTCGATATCAGTAATTTGTACCGCGCCAGGGAAGCGACTGCCATCCGTGAAGAATAAAGTCGGCGTGCCCGTGATTCCATAGGTCTTTGCGAAAGCCATATTTTTATCTAGTGGTGTGCTGCACTCCCCCTTGCCGCTAGGTGCAATGCCATTCACCATCCAGTCAATATACGTCTTATAGGGATCAGAAGAACACCAAATTTGCTTGGACTTTTGCGCAGAATCCGGCGACAAGATTGGAATTAGATACGTGTAGATGGTGACGTTATCAAGCTGCTGTAGGGATTTCTCTAGACGCTTGCAATAGCCACAGTTTGGATCGGAGAAGACTGCTAGCTGGCGACTACCATTGCCACGAACATTTTTAATTGCGTTGGCAGTCGTCAATTCACTCCATTTAATGCGGTTTAAGTCTGCTTGTCTTTGCTCGGTAATATTTTTACCGGATGCGAGCTCAATGATTTCTCCTTGAATCAGGTACTTCCCCGAGGTATCGGTATAAAAAATATCATTGCCAACTAGTACTTCATAAAGGCCGGAAATTGGAGCTGGTGAAACACTTTTCACTTTGGCATTGGTGCCTAACTTCTTTTGGATCTCAGTCTTCAATTGCTGTTCTTGTTGTGCATGAAGTGGGGTAGTGCAAATCAGGGCGGCGCCAATGAATGCAATCGCAGATAACAATTTATTCAAAATCAATCTCTCCTAAAGCGCGTTCAATTAAGCGCTGTTTTATAAAGTGGCTTTTATTTACAAGACCTAAGCCCCAGTTACGGAGCTGGCGTTCAGTACTGCTGCTTGCAGAAAATAATTTCTTGAGTTTATCGGTCACCCATAAGAGTGCACTAGTGTCGCCTTGACGTTGTCGTTCGTAGCGCCTTAGTAATACCAGGTCACTAGGTGAGCGGAACGATTCACGCTTGCCCAAAATATTCAGTAGTACCGCAACATCTCGAAGCCCCAGATTCAGGCCTTGCCCAGCTAGTGGATGCATGACATGGGCGGCATCACCAATGAGCACAACCTTCGGAGAGGAGTCTGGCCCGATAAATCGTTTGGCTCGAATCTTTCTTAAAGGGAACGCTGCTGGTACTGAGTTCAGAGTCAGCGCACCTAATTGTTTGGCAATTGCACCATGAGCAATCGAGGAGAATTGATCTAGCCATTGCGCTTGATCTAGCTTTAATAAATCAGCTGCATGTTCTGGGGAAGTAGACCAAACCATCGATACTTGTTTTCCTGGCAAGGGCAACATGGCAACAATATCGCCGCCCGGCAAAAACCATTGGAAGGCAGTTTCTAAATGGGGATAGTCACAAAGCCAATTGGCAACCACTGCACTTTGTGAATAACTTTCTTCACTCGCGCTAATACCCAATTCATGACGAATCGGTGAGTTGGCGCCGTCAGCTGCAATCACGAGTTGCGCACGAATGCACCCACCATTTTTTAAATGTAGGGTACTTCCATCTGTATCTACTAGAATTTTTTCCACAACATCATTGATGCGTTCTAACTTATTCTGAAAACGCGAAGCTTGATCGATGGTGTGCTCAATTAAATTGGCTTCTCCAATCCAGGCAAGTTGTGGAGTGCCCGCTTCAAATGCAGAAAGATGGAGTTGATCATTTTTTTCGCCTCGATCACCGTAGATGCGCATATCTCGGACTGCTTGCAGGCGACTGTGATCAATTGCATCCCAAATGTGCAAATGAGCCAGTAATTTTTGGGTGCTTGGAGAAAAAGCATAGATTCTTTGGCCCCATTGAGCGCCTTGCGGACTTGGGACGTTTTCTCCTAAATCGGGGGCAATTTCAATGGTTTGTAAGCCAAGCTGGGCTAGACCTAGGGCGCAAGCCTTGCCAGTAATGCCTCCGCCGACCACAACAACGTCTACTGTGCGGATTTGGGTGGAATGGGCGGGGGACTTGGGCACGTGATTTGGGTGAACTTCTGACATAACTCGATGATATCGAAACCAGCCCCTTTACAATAACGCTATGTCTTTGAAATGTGGCATCGTCGGCCTGCCTAACGTCGGCAAATCTACCCTCTTTAATGCGCTTACCAAGGCTGGAATCGCAGCGGAAAACTATCCTTTCTGCACGATTGAGCCTAATGTGGGCGTTGTTGAGGTTCCTGACCCCCGTCTAGCCGCCTTGGCTGAGATCGTGAAGCCTGAGCGCATCCTGCCTGCAGCAGTCGAATTTGTCGATATTGCTGGTTTGGTAGCTGGTGCCTCGAAAGGCGAAGGTCTTGGTAATCAGTTTTTAGCGAATATTCGTGAAACAGACGCCATTACCCATGTTGTGCGGTGTTTTGAGGATCCTAACGTTATTCACGTTGCTGGAAAAATTGATCCCATTGCAGATATTGGTGTAATTGATACCGAATTGGCTTTATCGGACCTGGCAACAGTTGAGAAAACCCTGAATCGCTCAAGCAAGGCCGCTAAGTCTGGCAATGATAAAGAGGCTGCCGCATTGGTTGCTGTTCTGACCAAAGTGCAGACTCATCTAGATTCTGCTCTGCCAGTGCGCAGTTTGAATCTGAGTGACGACGAAAAATTATTGATTAAACCCTTGTGTTTGATTACTGCTAAGCCTGCGATGTATGTTGCAAACGTCAAAGAAGATGGCTTCTCAGATAATCCACACCTCGAGGCGGTGAAGCAACATGCGGCAAAAGAAAATGCTCCAGTCGTTGCTGTATGCGCTGCGATTGAAGCTGAGATCGCTGACTTAGAAGAAGCAGACAAGATTGAATTCTTGGCTGACTTAGGAATGGAAGAGCCAGGCTTAGATCGGGTGATTCGTGCGGGTTATTCATTGCTTGGTTTACAAACCTATTTCACGGCAGGAGTTAAAGAGGTTCGCGCTTGGACTATCCATGTTGGAGATACAGCGCCTCAAGCTGCTGGCGTGATTCATACAGACTTTGAGCGTGGCTTTATTCGTGCTCAGACAATCTCCTACGAAGATTTCGTGCAGTTCAAAGGAGAGTCTGGTGCCAAGGAAGCCGGTAAGATGCGCGCGGAAGGTAAAGAGTACGTTGTTAAAGATGGAGATGTATTGAACTTCTTGTTTAACGTCTAAAGCTCTCTTATTTCTACCAGATAAAAAAGCCCTTTTCAGGGCTTTTGGCTTATGCAGTGGCGCTGTAACAATTAAGAGGCTTTTGCTGCCTTCTCTAAGCATTTAGAGATTTCTTCATAGCGCTTTAGAGCAATCTTGGTAGGCAACACTTCCTTTTTACGACCATCAGCATTGGCAGCCATTTTGATATAGCCCAAAGCGCTGAGATTTTTAAGTCGACCATGCAAAGTAGCTTGTGAGCCTAGGTCTGAAATGGAAATCAAATCACCAACCAAAATTGCTTGCTTGGCATGGGCGCAAGAAACAATCCTATCGAGCAAACTCTCTTCGATGCAATCCAGCTTCTTGCCTGGGTTGATTCGATCGAGGGCATCAATCAAGTTAAGGAACTTGATGTAGGGTGACGGTTTAGTAGATGACATATAGTATTTATTTGTATTAGCTCTAAGGCTAGTACTAGTGTATTCCCTTGGTCTGATTTTAGCAATTGATGCGCATCAATAAAAATTAATCCATACTAATAACAATGTCTAAATTATTCGCAAGTTATTCGGAATGGCTTTTTGGGTGCGCTATTAGTGCGATGGCGTACACACTTCTTTTTTATTGCAATAGCTGGCTTACCAACACTATTACTTTTGGCTTAGGGGTGAATTGGATTTACCTACCTGCTGGTCTCCGATTATTTCTGACCTTGATTTTTGGTTTACCCGGCGCCATTGGAATTGCTATAGCCTCATTTTTAATTAGCTATTACGGCGATTTCCCGCACGACTTGACGGTGTGTATTGGGGTTGGATTAATTTCAGGGTTTGCACCTTACCTGGCTAGATTTTTTGTTTTTAGCAATCTTCGCCTTGAGTCAGACTTAGGTAATCTCAATTTCCCCAAACTCATTGCATGTATTTTGATTTATTCCCTACTTTCAGCGGGACTGCATCAGTGGTGGTTCGCTACGATGACCCTTGAAGATACGGGTAGCGTGAATCACTTTTTAGTGATGTTTATTGGTGATGTGCTGGGTTCGTTGCTTCTGATCTCTTTGATCAAATACTGCTTAGATCTATTGCGAGAGACTAGGAAAACAGCTCACTAAGGGCTGTGCCTGGATCTTTGGCGCGCATAAATGCCTCCCCGACCAGGAATGCGTTGATTTGATTGTTGCGCATGAGCTCTACATCAGCGCGACTCAAGATCCCAGACTCGGTTACTAAGGTTTTATTGTCTGGAACCATGGACATTAGGGAGAGGGTGGTTTGCAGTGTTACCTCAAAGGTTTTGAGGTTGCGATTGTTAATTCCAAGTAATGGCGTCTTGAGCTCTAGCGCTTGCTCTAATTCTGGGGCATTGTGTACTTCGACTAAAACATCTAGACCTAATTCATGAGCGCAAGCCTCGAGCTCTTTCATTTGATTTAATTCTAGGCATGCCACGATCAGCAAGATTGCATCAGCGCCAATTGCACGAGCTTCATAAACTTGATACGGGTCTATGGTGAAGTCTTTGCGTAATACTGGGATATTGCATGCGGATCGAGCTTCTTGCAGATAGGCATTACAGCCTTGAAAGTAATCCACATCAGTCAGAACTGATAGACAAGCTGCACCATGTTTTTCGTAGGACTGGGCAATATCTGCTGGAACGAAGTTATCGCGCAAAATGCCTTTGCTTGGACTTGCCTTTTTGATTTCAGTAATGACTCCTGCCTTGCCAGCGGAAATCTTGTTTTCAATAGCCTGAATAAAGCCTCTTGGCTTTAAAGGAGCGTCACGATTGTTGGCTTCGGCTTGCTCACGTTGATTAGCAAGCGATATTTTCTGCAGGCAATTAGCCACTTCAATCTTTTTGGTGGCAACAATTTTATTGAGGATATCGCTCATGAATAATCAATTATTGAGATTGGGTTGCTGCAACAAAAGCATCTAACTTTTGACGGGCTGCTCGAGAGGTGATGGCTGTTTTAGCCAGGGCAATACCGCTAGCAATGTCTTTGGCTACTCCAGCTACATAGAGCGTGGCTCCAGCATTAAGGCAGACGATATCGCTTGCGGGTCCTGATTTGCCATCGAGCACATCCAAGACAATCTGCTTAGACTCTTCAGCATTAGCCACTTTAAAGCTGTTGGTGGGAGCAGTATTTAATCCAAAATCTTTTGGATGAATTTCATATTCACGCACTACGCCATCTTTAAGTTCGCCAACTAAGGTTGGACCTTCTAAGGAAATTTCATCTAGGCCGTCTCGCCCATACACAACGAGAGCATGCTCCATTCCCAAAGCTTGTAATACACGTGCCTGAATACCAACCAGGTCAGCATGAAATACACCCATTAAAATCCGTTTGGCATCAGCTGGGTTGGTGAGTGGGCCAAGGATATTGAAGATAGTCCGGACACCAAGTTGCTTGCGAATGGGAACTACATTCTTCATCGCTGGATGATGGTTCGGGGCAAACATAAAGCCAGCACCAACAGTGGCGATACACTTGGCGACTTGATCGGCGGATAAAGCCAGATTTACGCCAAGCGCTTCTAATACATCTGCACTGCCTGATTTGCTGCTGACACTGCGATTTCCATGTTTGGCGATCTTTGCTCCTGCACCCGCAGCTACAAACATCGCTGCAGTAGAAATATTGAAGGTATGAGCACCATCACCACCCGTGCCCACCACATCCACCAAGTGCTTGCGGTCATCCACTTTTACTGAGGTAGCAAACTCTCGCATTACTTGTGCAGCAGCAGCAATCTCGCCAACGGTTTCTTTTTTAGTGCGCAAGGCAACCAACAATCCAGCCACCAACTCTGGTGCCATTTCACCGCTCATGATGAGCCTCATCATGGCTGTCATTTCATCATGAAATAGTTCCCGATGTTCAATGCAGCGTTGTAAAGCTTCTTGCGGAGTAATTGACATAGCGCTGTTAGCAGACTGTTTATTTGTTTTGTAAAAAATTCTTGAGCAGAGCATGCCCATGCTCAGAAAGAATAGATTCTGGGTGGAATTGCACGCCCTCAACTGCTAGTTCTTTGTGGCGTACGCCCATGATCTCGCCATCGGATGAGGTTGCAGTCACCTCAAGCATTGCTGGTAGTGAGTTTTTCTCAATGGCCAGTGAGTGGTAGCGGGTCACCTTAAATGGATCGGGCAAATTTTTAAACACACCTAAACCAGTGTGATGAATGCTGTCGGTCTTGCCATGCATGACTTTTTGGGCGCGAATGACTTTTCCACCGAATGCTTCGCCGATAGCTTGGTGCCCCAAACAAACGCCAAGGATCGGAATTTGACCTGCGTAATGCTTGATGGTTTCGACTGAAATACCTGCCTCAGAAGGGCTGCATGGCCCAGGTGAGATGCAAATGCGTGCTGGATTCAGTTTGGCAATATCTTCCACTGCAATTTCATCATTGCGAAAGACTTTGACCTCTTCACCTAGTTCTGCAAAGTATTGAACGAGGTTGTAAGTAAAAGAATCGTAGTTATCAATCATTAGGAGCATCGAGTCCTCCTTGTACTAAATCTGCCGCAGTCAATACCGCGCGAGCCTTGGCTTCAGTTTCTTTCCATTCAGCAGTCGGATCAGAATCAGCCACTACCCCAGCTCCTGCTTGAGAGTGCAGAATGCCATCACGGATCACGCCGGTACGAATGGCAATAGCCACATCCATATCGCCTGAGAAAGACAGGTAACCCACTGCACCACCGTAAACACCCCGCTTCACAATTTCCATCTCATCGATGATTTCCATTGCCCGAATTTTTGGCGCACCTGATAAGGTACCCGCTGGGAAGGTCGCTCGCAATACATCCATATTGCTCATATTGTCCAAAAGATGGCCCTCGACTGAACTCACGATGTGCTGAACGTGGGAGTATTTTTCAATAGACATGGAGTCAGTGACTTTGACTGAGCCAGTTTTGGCAATGCGACCCACGTCATTACGGGCTAAATCAATCAGCATCACATGCTCAGCAATTTCCTTGGGATCAGCCAAGAGCTCTTTGGCTAGGCGTTCATCTTCCTCTGGATTGGCTCCGCGAGGACGGGTGCCAGCTAGTGGCCTGATAGTCACAATCTTCTCGGCAGCCCGTTTTTCTTGGCGCACCAAAATCTCAGGAGATGAACCAACAATTTGCATATCGCCAAAGTCATAGAAGTACATGTATGGCGATGGGTTGAGCGAACGCAAAGCTCTATAGAGAGCTAATGGTGAGTCCGTAAATGGCTTGCTAATACGCTGACCAATGACTACCTGCATACAATCGCCGGCCAGAATATATTCTTTAGTTTTGAGTACTGCTTTCTCAAAATCGGCTGCTTCGAATTTACGGATGAGTTCAGTTTTAGCGCTTGGTAAAGATGCTGGCATATTTGCTGGCTTACTGAGGTAAGCGAGTAATTCTTTTAAGCGATCTTGTGCGTTTTCAAAACCATTAGTAATGCTTGGATCTGCATAGACAATTAAATAAATTTTGCCAGCAACGTTATCAATCACTGCCAACTCTTCAGTCAACATGAGTTGAATATCGGGCACACCTAATTCATCTGGAAGTTGATGTTTGGCTAAACGTGACTCGATATAGCGAACAGTGTCATAACCAAAGTAGCCGGCAAGACCACCACAAAAGCGAGGCATGTCAGCTTGCAAGGCCACCTTAAAACGCTTGAAATAAGCATCCACAAAATCGAGTGGATTATCAGTATTTGTCTCAACTACTTTTCCATCAGTCACTACTTCGTTGACTGGTATTGAGGGGGTGCCAACAGTTTTGACAATAGTCCTGGCAGGCAGGCCAATAAAGGAGAAGCGCCCGAAACGCTCGCCACCTAAAACAGACTCTAGCAAGTAAGTATTGGTCTTGCCAAACGCTTGAGTCAGCTTAACGTAGAGTGATAGCGGAGTCTCTAGATCTGCCAGAACTTCTTTGACCAAGGGAATGCGATTGAAACCCTGCTTTGCTAGGGCGTTAAATTCAGCAAGCTGCATTACGCTTTTCCTGACTTTCCTAATTCAGTGCGCATTGCTTGAATTACTTGAACATAATTTTCTTGTGCGTAAATTGCTGAGCCTGCAACAAAAGTATCTGCGCCTGCTCGTGCTACTTCTGCAATGTTATCGACTTTAATTCCACCATCTATCTCAAGACGAATATGTCGACCAGTCTCAGCTTGGTAGCGATCAAGGCGTGTGCGTACTTGAGCAATCTTATTGAGGGTGCTCGGAATAAATGATTGACCACCAAAGCCTGGGTTGACTGACATCAGCAAAACTAGATCGAGTAATTCCAAAGTGTGCTCGAGATGATCTAGCGGCGTGGCCGGATTCAAAACAAGACCCGCCTGACATCCCTGATCGCGAATCAAGTTCAATGTGCGATTGACATGAGGGCTTGCTTCAGGATGAAAGCTAATTAAATTGGCGCCCGCTTTAGCAAAGTCAGGGACGATACGATCTACCGGCTCAATCATTAAATGCACATCGATCACCGCAGGCTTTCCATCTTTATTTGCATAAGGTCGAATAGCCTCGCAAACCAAGGGACCAATAGTGAGGTTGGGCACATAGTGGTTATCCATCACGTCAAAGTGAATCCAGTCAGCGCCTGCCACTAAAACGTCCTGAACTTCCTTGCCAAGGCAGGCGAAGTCAGCCGACAAAATGGATGGGGCAATAACAAATTGACTATTTGAGGATGATTTTTGGCTTTCCATCCCTAGATTCTAGCTTGCAGTTGGCCTTAGGATGGAGCAGAATTCGTCCATGAATCCTCACGAAATGAGCATTACGGTCAAAGCCCAGTACCTTCCTGAGCAATCTGACCCCGATAACCGCCAATTTGCCTTTGCTTATACGGTAACCATCCGCAATACGGGGACGGCCAGTATTCAGGTAATTGCCCGCCATTGGTTCATTACAGACGGGGATAACGATGTTCAGGAGGTCCGAGGCCTGGGCGTTGTTGGGCAGCAACCGCTATTACGCTCCGGAGAGCACTTTGAGTACACCAGCTGGGCAACTTTGCCTACTCCGGCCGGAACGATGCGTGGGGAGTATTTTTGTGTCACTGAGGATGCCCAGTTCTTTCAGGCCCCTATCCCAGAGTTTGCCCTGGTGATGCCACGTACCCTGCATTAATGTAGGGTGGTGAGAATGCTATTTCTTACCACTACCTGTCCAAAGAACAATAAATAACAAAAGTCCTAAGGCAACAGCGCCTTCAAAAACAAACAGTAGCATTGGGTATTCATCGAGTAAATTGGCAATCATGATTTTTAAATTTAAATTAGTTCCGTTAAGTGTATTCGCTATCCTCATGGCCAGCTTGATTGTTGGATGTTCTACGCCCCCCACTCGGGGAACGGGCTATCGCTCAAGCGGTTCTGGTGCTGCACCATCAAGCTATAGCTCCTCGATTGCAAGCTTTAGTGCTGTCTCTTGGCAAGCCTTGCCTGGATGGCAGGAAGACGACTTGTCTCAGGCTTGGCCTGCTTGGTTAAAAAGTTGTGATGCTTTGCGTAAGAAAAGTACTGATGTGAACTGGCGCTCAGCGTGTGCCCAGGCTGGCAATGTATCAAGCCGTGATACGCAGGCTATTCGTAAATATTTTGAAAATAATTTTCAAGCTTATGAAATTCGCAATAGCTCCGGTAGTGACACGGGCTTAATCACGGGTTATTACGAACCAGTAATGAATGGTTCGCAAACTCGTACGAGTACTTATAACGTGCCGCTCTATGGTTACCCTAATGCCTGGCGCAAGTCTAAGCCCAACCCTGGCCCAAGCCGTGCTGAGCTAATGAGTTCTGGTGTCTTGCAGGGTTCTGAAATTGCTTGGGTACAGGATCCAGTAGCAGCAGCGTTCATGCAAATTCAAGGTTCTGGAAAAATTCGTCTTGAGGATGGACGCATCCTGCGTCTGGGTTTTGCGGGTACCAATGATCAGCCTTTTAAATCCTTTGCTCAGTGGTTGTTAGATCGTAAAGAAATCACACGTAGTGAAGCGACGATGCAAGGCATTTCACAATGGGCTAAAAGAAATCCCGGCCAAGTAAATGAAATGCTGAACGCCAACCCCCGTTTTGTTTTCTTTAAAGAGTTGCCTGGCAATGTCTCTGCTGATTTAGGCCCCAATGGTGCTCTTGGTGTTCCGCTCACAGCTGAGCGCAGTATTGCAGTCGATTTACAAGCCTTGCCACTGGGCGCGCCTGTCTTTTTAGCAGCCACCAAACCATTAAGTAGTCAGCCTTTGCAAAAGCTGGTGATGGCGCAGGATACGGGCAAAGCAATTGTGGGTGGCGTCAGAGCAGACTACTATTGGGGATCCGGAGATGCTGCTGGAGAGATGGCAGGTCGTATGAAACAAAATGGCAGGATGTGGTTGTTGTTGCCACGTTAATTAATACTTTTCACCGAAAGAAATTCATGAGCTACAAAACTATTTTGACTGAAGTGGATGGTAAGGTTGCCACCATTACTTTGAATCGCCCTGAAGTGTTAAATGCCTTGAACGATCAGCTCATGGAAGAGCTTGGCGCTGCCTTATTAGCATTTGACGCGGACGACAATATTGGTTGCATGATCGTTACTGGCAGTGAAAAGGCATTTGCTGCTGGAGCGGATATTGCTTCAATGGCCAAGTACGGCTTGAGAGATGTTTATCGCGGTGACTTTATTACCCGTAACTGGGAAGAGATCAAAAAAGTACGTAAGCCTGTAATCGCTGCTGTCTCTGGCTATGCCCTTGGTGGTGGCTGTGAGTTGGCCATGATGTGCGACACGATCATGGCGGCGGATAACGCTAAGTTTGCTCAGCCAGAGGTGAAGTTAGGAATCATTCCTGGGGCTGGAGGCACACAACGTTTACCTCGCGCGGTATCCAAAGCAAAAGCGATGGATCTAGCTTTGACGGGCCGCATGATGGATGCCGCTGAAGCTGAGCGCTCTGGTTTGGTTGCAAGGATCTTCCCACAAGCGGATTTGCTGAAAGAAGTTAAAGCAATTGCCAAAGGAATTGCAGATATGCCTTTGTTAACCGCAATGATGGTGAAAGAAAGTATCAACACTGCTTATGAAACCACTTTGTCTGAAGGTATTCATTTTGAGCGCCGCCTCTTTCATGCTTGCTTTGGAACGAATGACCAGAAAGAAGGCATGGCTGCATTCATGGAAAAGCGTCCAGCCAAATTTACCAACTCTTAATTCAATAGTTGAAGAGAAAGTTTGAAAGAACTCAGTTTTTTTCTAGGAAGCGTTGAGCTAGTTTGACCCAATAGCTCACGCCGACTGGAATCAAAGAGTCATTGAAGTCGTAAGAAGGATTGTGTAAGTGGCATGGGCCCATGCCATGGCCTACCGAGCGATGATCGCCGTCCCCATTGCCTAAGAATACGTAACAGCCCGGCTTTTCTAGCAACATAAACGCGAAGTCTTCCGCACCCATTGTGGGATCGATTGAAGCATTTACATTCTGCTTACCAACCAGTTCACTCATGACTTCAGTTGCGAATTCCACTTCGTTGGCATGATTAATGAGGGGCGGGTAATTTCTAGAAAACGTAACTTCTGCTTGGCAATCAAATGCGCTGGAAACATTATGAGCAATTTCTCGTAGGCGTTGCTCGATTAAATCTAAGACGTCCAAAGTAAATGTACGTACCGTGCCACCAATAAAGGCGCTATCCGGAATGACATTGCTTGTTTCACCCGCATGAAATTGGGTGATGGATAAAACAGCAGCATCTACAGGACGTTTATTGCGTGTAATGATGCTCTGTAATGCAAGCACTACTTGGGCGCCAGTAAATACTGGATCTGCGCTATTGTGGGGTAGGGCGGCGTGACCGCCTTTGCCGGTGATGGTAATTTCAAAAGTATTGCTTGAGGCCATCATTGGGCCGGAGGTCACTCCAAAGTGACCTTCTGCCAAGCCGGGCCAGTTATGCAAGCCAAATACTGCGTCGCATGGAAACTCTTTGAAAAGTCCATCCTTAATCATTTCATTCGCACCAGCGCCACCTTCTTCTGCTGGCTGGAAAATAAAAATCACCGTGCCTTTGAAGTCGCGGTGATTTGATAAATACTGTGCAGCACCAAGCAGCATTGCTGTGTGACCATCATGTCCACAAGCATGCATTTTTCCGGGGTTTGTTGATGCATGAGCAAAGTTGTTGTGCTCCTGCAATGGAAGCGCGTCCATATCAGCGCGCAAACCAATCATTTTTCCGGGGCCTAAGTCACCATCTAAACGACCTACAACCCCCGTTTTCCCCATGCCACGATAGACTGTAATTCCCCAGCTAGAAAGCGCTTCTGCAACTAGATCAGCAGTGCGATTTTCTTCGAAACGCAATTCAGGATGCGCATGAATATTGCGCCGAATTTCTTGAATAGCTTCCGCGGAGTCAATAATTTCTGGGGATAAATGCATCCCTTCATCTTATCCGAAAGTCTTTAGATATGCCTTTTGGGCTAAATTACCGCAAATTAATTGCTGGGTAGTTGAATGTGCTTTGCAGCAAAACCCAAGGCTTCAATTGAGTATGGGCTGTTATCGGCTTTTTGGAGTTCTTTGGGAAGTGCTGGAATGAGGCCTAAAAATGGGGCGTCTATTCTGGCTTGCAGAGTTTGAATGTTTTCTTCAAGCAAAGGCATTTCTGTGGATAGGGTATTCGCTACCCATCCCGCAATATTTAAGTTGCGCGCTTTGATTGCCTCACAAGTTAGGAGGGCGTGATTAATGCAGCCTAATTTCATGCCCACTACCAGAATCATCGGCAATGTAATTTCTTGGGCGAAAGTCCCCAAATCTTCCCGGTCATTTAGGGGGATAAGCAATCCGCCGGCACCCTCAACCACAACGCAATCTGCCTGATTTTGAACATTCCGAAATGCCTGCAAGATCGTACTCATTTTAAGCTTCAGACCTTGTTGCGCAGCTAGCAAATGGGGAGCCACTGGCTGCTCTAATACATAAGGACACAAACTCAATTCAGTGGAGCTGAGGTTTGAGGCGATGCGCAGTGTTTCTAAATCTTCATTCAGAGTGTGGCCTTGTGCATCCTGATAAGTTCCAGCAACAACCGGTTTAAAACCAATCGCATTCACTCCCTGTTCGCGTAATTTCAGAATGAGAGCGCCACTCACCAACGTTTTTCCAACCTCAGTGTCTGTACCCGCGACAAAGAAGCCTGTGGCCTTACTCATGAGAGACCTTTTGAATGACTACTTGCTCAATGGCTTTTAAGGTATCGATTAGTTGATGCACATCTGCTTCGCTATGGTTAGCAGAGAACGTAATGCGTAATCTTGCACTGCCATTGGGTACGGTAGGAGGACGAATAGCAGGAATCCAATATCCAGCATCATCAAGTAGCTTAGCAGCGAGCAGGGCATTAGCATTGCTGCCCAAAATAACGGGCTGTATGGCGGTGCAAGAGGACACCTTTGACCATTGAGAAAATTGCATTTCATCTTGCCAGATACGAATCAGTTTATTAAGTTGAGTGCGCCGTTTGCTGCCCTCGTCCCCTCCAATGATTTGCAAGCTCTTTGACAGCGTATGTGCTATCGCAGGTGGTGTTGCGGTGCTGTAAATGAAAGGGCGACCCTTTTGAATGAGCCACTCAATAAAAGTGGCTTGTGCACAAACAAAGGCGCCGCTGACACCTGCAGCTTTTCCAAGGGTGCCAATATAAATAATGCGATCAGAGCAGATATTTTCCTGCTCCAAAATGCCATGACCTTGTTTGCCCAATACTCCGAAACCATGAGCATCATCCACAAGTAACAGCGCATCGTATTGCTCAGCAAGTTTTAATAATTCTTTTACTGGAGCGAGGTCACCATCCATGCTAAAGACGCCATCGGTAACGATGATCTTTAGTGGATGTTGATCTGTTTTTAGTAATTCATTTAATGTGTTAAGTTGCGTGTGATCAAACAGCGCGACATTTGCCTGAGTCTGCGCAGCCGCTAAACGAATGCCATCAATTAAAGAAGCATGGTTGAGCTTGGCCGAATAAATGCTAGTGGACTTTTGCGGCGCAAGTCTTGCTAGACCTGTGATGGCGGTAAGGTTGGCGAGATAGCCGGTACTAAAAAATAGGGCACGCGCATTCGGAATATGTTGCTTTTGAAAAGAGGCCAATTGGTTTTCAAGCAGCTCATGAGCCCTGCTGTGACCGCTAATGAGATGGGAGGCGCCGCTGCCTACCCCATACTTCTGAGCGCCTTCAGCAAACGCTTGAATTAACGCAGGATGGTTTGCTAGCCCTAAATAGTCATTGCTACAAAATGCTTTGAGCTCGCGTCCATCGACTAAGGCTTTGGTATCGCATGGAGATTCTGTTGCTCTGAGTTTGCGTTTGAGTAATTGCGACTCAAGATCTGCAATTTGCTCTTGCGCTAACTTTAAGGCCTGATATGTATTTGTCATGCCAAGGTTTTCTCAAGGGCAACTTGCACAGCATGACCTAGTTGCGCGGTTTCTACTGTAGACAAAATATACGGTGGCATGACGTAAATAGTATTTTCGATTGGTCTAATTAATACACCTTCGCTTAAACAGTTTGAGAACATCGTTCGGGCAAACATCTTAGGCTTTTTTAGAAACTCATTTTTAATATCGAATGCCAAGATCATTCCTTGCTGGCGCCAATGCTCAATGCGGGAATCCGTTTTTGCCCACGCAAATGTATTTGCTAAATCCTTTGAGCGCTCAATATTTTTTTCTAATACTTTGTCAGTTTCGAAAATCTCTAGACACGCCAGTGCAGCAGCGCACGCTAGTGGATTACCGGTATAAGAATGAGAATGTAAAAACCCTTGCTGAGTTTGATCCCCATAAAAAGCTTGATATATCTGGTCTGTAGTGAGGCAGAGTGATAGTGGGAGATAGCCGCCGCTAATCCCTTTAGACAGGGTTAAGAAGTCTGGCCAGATACCAGCATGCTCACAGGCAAAGAACTTGCCACTCCGCCCACAGCCCACCGCAATCTCATCTGCAATCAGATGTACTTCATAGCGATCACATAAATCCCTGACTAACCGAAGGTATTCAGGAGAATGCATGGCCATTTGCCCTGCGCACTGGACCAAAGGTTCGACAATGATGGCAGCAATATTGTCATGTTCTTTTACAAATAATTCTTCGAGTTGTTTTGCTGCATATCTTGCTACATCTTTTGCGCTCTCACCAGCTTTTGCTTTGCGTGCATCAGGTGATGCGATAGTAAATACATCTTGCAAGAGTGATCCATAGGCTTCCCGGAAAATAGCAACATCCGTTACTGCTAATGCACCAAGCGTTTCTCCATGATAACCATTTTCCAAACAAACAAATTTCTTCTTTTGTGGTTTGCCGTTGAGTTGCCAGTAGTGGTGACTCATCTTGAGCGCTATTTCTACTGCAGACGCACCATCAGAAGCGTAGAAGACATGGCCTAAATGGTGATTGGTGAGTGCAGACAGTTTTTCAGATAGCTCTACTACGGGCGCATGCGTAAATCCGGCGAGCATCACATGCTCAATTTTTTCGAGTTGCGCGGTAATGGCTTGATTGATGCGTGGGTTGGAGTGGCCAAATAAATTCGTCCACCAAGAACTAATGGAGTCGAGTAAGGCTTTTCCGTTTTCGTCATAGAGCCAAGCACCCTTACCTTTTGTAATGGCAACCAGCGGAAAGGACTCATGCTGTTTCATCTGAGTGCATGGGTGCCATACGGCTGCAAGGCTGCGATCAACGAGGGGAGCTTGATTTAAATCAGAAATAACCTTCATGTTTGATATTTGAACACTAGTTTTTCCAAATTCAGGCCTGTATCTGTTATGTTTATGACTTGAATCCCCTCATTTTTTGGAATTTACCCATGCAGGACACTCAAACCGTTGAAAAACCCTTAACCCAATTCAAATCTAAAGCAGATTTGCATCAGGGCGTAAACGTAGGTGTCGAGGCATCTGGCGAGTGGTCGGTGGCTCAAATTGAGGCCTTATTTGCACTCCCTTTGAATGAATTGATGCTGAAGGCTCAGGAGACTCATAAAGCCTATTTCCCAGAAGGTGATGTTGAATTAGCCACTTTACTGTCAATTAAGACGGGTGGCTGTCCTGAGGATTGTGGTTATTGCCCGCAAGCTGCTCGTTATGACACCGATGTTAAGGCTGAGAAGTTAATGGGCTTAGAAGAGGTCTTAGAGGCTGCCAAAGCTGCTAAAGCCGCTGGTTCTAACCGTTTCTGTATGGGTGCCGCTTGGCGCGAACCCAAAGACCGCGATATTGAAAAAGTGACTGCCATGATTAAGGGCGTAAAAGCCTTGGGCCTGGAGACCTGTGCCACCTTAGGCATGCTGGAGGCAGACCAAGCCCAGGCACTGCAAGAGGCTGGGCTAGACTTTTATAACCATAACTTAGATACCAGCGAAGATTTTTACCGCTCTGTGATCTCAACCAGGGGCTACCAAGACCGCTTGGATACGATATCCAATGTCCGTACCGCTGGCATGTCCGTTTGTTGTGGCGGCATTGTTGGCATGGGCGAGTCTAGGCAGCAGCGCGCCGCATTTTTGGCACGTTTGGCGAATTTGAGTCCTTATCCAGAGTCCGTTCCCATCAATCATTTAGTGCCAGTAGCCGGTACGCCCTTAGCTGAACAAAAGCCTTTAGATCCACTGGAGTTTGTGAGAACGATTGCGGTTGCTAGGATCACGATGCCTAAAGCCCGTGTGCGTTTATCTGCTGGTCGTCAGCAGCTTGGCAGGGCAGTTCAGGCCATGTGCTTTATGGCTGGAGCGAACTCTATTTTTTATGGTGAGCAACTACTCACTACCGGTAATCCCGAGGCAGAACAAGATCGTGAGCTTTTGGCAGAGTTGGGCTTAAATACTAAAAAAAGCTGCAAAGCAGAGGTTTTGGTTTAATTTCCCACACGCATGTCCCCGATTGATCGCCTCATCCTGGAATTTGATACCGCCCTTCGGTCAGTGGTCGGAGGCGCTCATGCCCATAGACCTACCCCAGGATCTGATTTTGGAGGTAATTCCGGTTTAGATGGAGCCGAACGTAAACATGCAGCAGGACTCATGCGAGTCAATCATGTGGGTGAAGTTTGTGCACAAGCGCTGTATCAATCGCAAAAATTGGCTGCTCGAAATCCTGAAATTCAGGAGATGTTAGATCACTCTGGGCAAGAAGAAATGGATCATCTAGCATGGTGTGAAAATCGTCTTCAAGAGCTCGGGTCACACACTAGTTATCTCAATCCACTGTGGTACGCGGGATCCTTTGCAATTGGCTTGGCAGCAGGCTTAGCGGGCGATAAGTGGAGTTTAGGTTTTGTTGCTGAAACAGAAAAACAAGTCGAGAATCACTTAGAAAGTCATCTCGAAAAATTACCAAAAGAAGATCAACGATCTCGTGCAATTGTGGATCAAATGCGCATAGATGAAATTGCTCACGGACAAGCCGCAAAAAATGCTGGCGGTGCAAATTTGCCAGAACCTATTCAAAAAATAATGCAGGCAATGTCCAAGGTAATGACCACTACTGCTTACAAAATTTAATACGGAAATAGGTTTTTATTCTCAAAACTCACCTCTGATTAATTTTGAGATATTTTTTTACGTATTACTGTTTTTAAATACAGTGTATTTAGGTATTATCTAGCGCAATAGCTAAGATCTATTCTTAAGTATATTTTCCAAGCCATTGTTTCAAGTAGCTATTTTATTATCACCATTTTCTTAACACATGACGCTAAGTGTTTGTAAACACTAGAGAAATTCCTAAAAAAACACCTAAAAACACTTGACCCTCTTACTGCGATCCTCTAAAGTGGGAGGAAGTGTGAAAAAGTGGGGTAAATGGTGTTTCAAGGTGCGTCAGCTCTCAATTTAGATGCAAAAGGCCGCATGTCTGTGCCGGCCAAGCATCGTGACGCCTTGTTGGTACAGGGCGACGGCCGCATCACGCTTACAAAACACCCCGATGGCTGCTTGCTTCTCTTCCCAAGGCCTGAGTGGGAAACCTTCAGAGCAAGAGTTGCGCAGCTTCCGATGGATGCACATTGGTGGCGCCGTATTTTTTTAGGCAACGCAGCAGAAATGGATTTGGATGGTGCTGGTCGTGTGCTCGTAAGTCCAGAGTTGCGCGCTGCTGCCGGCATTGAAAAAGAAGTGATTTTGCTTGGCATGGGAAGTCACTTGGAGTTGTGGGACGCAGCCACATACGCTGCAAAAGAACAGGCTGCGATTGCGCAAGGCATGCCTGAAGCACTCAAGCAATTTAATTTTTGATGACAGGGTGCCATGAATATAACTCATCGCCCAGTGTTACTGGCCGAGGCGGTGACAGCGCTAGTTGGCGGTCCGCTGATTCGGAATCAAGATACAGAAAACAAAATTTTGGTGATCGATGGAACCTTCGGGCGTGGCGGTCATACACAAGCTTTGCTCAAGGAGTTGAATCCTTCGGCGCGCATGATTTCTTTCGACAAAGATTTGGATGCGATTGCAGTGGCGCAAAAAATCAACGACCCAAGATTGAAAATCGTGCACGACAGTTTTGCGCAGATGGATCAGTACGCGGAAGCGGAATCAGTCGATGGAATTTTGTTGGACTTGGGTATCAGTTCGCCCCAAGTGGACGAAGCGCATCGAGGATTTTCTTTTCGTCGCGAAGGTCCGCTTGATATGCGCATGAATACCGATCATGGTTTAACTGCGGCAGCGTGGTTGGAGCAGGCACCACCAGAGGAAATCACTCACGTGATTAAGACTTACGGAGAAGAGCGCTTTGCATTTCAGATCGCAAAAGCCATTGTGGCTAAGCGAGAAGAGGGCCTTTCCCCTAAAACGACTACTCAGTTGGCAAGCCTAGTTGCAAGCGTGGTACGTACGCGCGAAGCTGGCCAGGATCCTGCAACTAGAACTTTTCAAGCATTGCGTATTTTTATTAATCGCGAGTTAGAAGATTTGGAGCTCGGTTTGAAGGCGGCTTTGAAATTATTAAAGCCCGGCGCAAGACTTGCAGTGATTAGTTTTCATTCGTTAGAAGATCGCATTGTGAAGCAGTTTATGCAAGCACATGCAAAAGTAGAAGTGCCTCGCGGTTTACCGGTACGCGAAAAAGACTTGCCACAAAGTGCTCTAGAAATTATTGGTCGAGTTAAGCCAAGCGATGCCGAGGTTTCCGAGAATCCTCGTGCCCGCTCGGCAATCATGCGCGTAGCTGAAAAGCGCACAGGAGTGTCTGCGTGAATCGTGCTACTTTGACTCTGCTCGCATTGCTATTGATTTGTTCCCTATCTCTGGTTGCAGCTCAGCAGAGTGCACGAAAATTATTCATCCTTCAAGAGCGCGCTCAGATAGAAGAGCGTAAGTTAAACCAAGAATGGTTACGCTTAGAGTATGAGCAGCGGAATTTATCAAAGTCTGCACGTATTCGTGATGTTGCTCGCAATCAATTACATATGTCTCCGATTTCTCCTGAGCGCACCTTGTATCTTAAGGAAACGAAATGAGACCGGTTGGCTTCTCTACTACGCCAAATTTAGTTTTACGTCTGCCAATGTGGCGGTCGCGTTTGATGCTATTCCTCTTGTTCTTTGTATTCATGATGCTGCTACTTCGTGCGTTTTGGATTCAGGGCCCAGGAAATGCGTTCTATGAAGCTAAAGGTGTGCGTGGCACTCAGCGCGAATTAGAGCTACCCGCTAGTCGCGGAAAAATTTTGGATCGTAATGGACAAGTGATTGCAACGAGCTTGGAAGCCAAGTCGGTGATTGCCTATAACGACACCGTTCCAGATGACTTGGCTGCAGATAAAGTGCAGAAATTAGCTAGTCTTTTGCAAATGAGCGAGTCTGATCTGCGCAAAAAGTTGAAAGAAGAGCGCAAGCAAGTTTTCTTAAAGCGCCAAGTAGATCCAGTTGTAGCTCAGCAAATTAAACAGCTAGAGATCCCTGGCATTGGTTTAAATAATGAATATCGTCGCTTCTACCCAGAAGGTGAGGCGATGGCGCACGTGGTTGGTTTTACGAATGTGAATGACAAAGGTCAAGAAGGGATGGAGCTTTCTCGTGAGAATGAGCTTGCCGGTCATCCTGGTCAAAGACGTGTGGTGGTTGATCGCTTGGGTCGTGTTGTTGAAGATGTTGCGATCTTGCAGTTGCCACAAAATGGAAAAGATTTAAACCTATCTATTGATAGCAAGATTCAGTTCTTGGCTTATAACGCAGTAAAAGATGCCGTACTGCAACATCACGCTAAAGCGGGTGGTGCAGTAGTTCTCGATACACAAACGGGTGAGATTTTGGCATTGGCAAATTACCCAAGCTATAACCCAAATGATCGTAGGCACTTAACAGGTGAGCAACTACGAAATCGCGTCTTGACAGATACTTTTGAGCCTGGCTCGACTATAAAACCATTAACCATTTCGATTGCATTAGAAAAAGGCGTAGTCAAGCCAGATACCAATATGGTGATTGGTGCGAAATATTTAGTAGGTCCTAAGCCTATTACAGATACCCATCCTTATGGAAATCTAACAGTTGCGCAAATTATTCAAAAGTCGAGCAACATCGGTACTGCCAAGATTGCAATGAATAATCTTTCCGCTGAAGAAATGTGGGATTTATATACTGCGGTTGGTTTTGGTCAAGCGCCGAAAATTGGTTTCCCTGGCGCTGTTTCTGGCACAGTGCATCCTTTCAAAAAATGGGTCCCTACTGATCAAGCACGTATTTCGTTTGGTTACGGTATTTCTGCGTCACTCTTTCAGGTGGCGCGCGCATATACAGTCTTCGCACGCGATGGCGAATTGGTCCCCCTGACAATTGAGCGTAGTCCTGAGTTCAAGCCAGGCGTTAAAGTACTTTCACCAAAAACTGCCATCGAGATGCGCAACATGATGGAAGCAGTTACTGAGCCTGGTGGCACAGCTGTTAAAGCTCAGACAGATGGCTATCGTGTTGGCGGTAAAACAGGTACAGCACACAAATTAGTTGGCAAGGGATATGGCAATTCGTATCGCGCTTACTTTGCTGGACTTGCCCCCATTAGCGCGCCACGTATTGTCGTAGCGGTAATGATTGATGAGCCTACTGGCGAAAGTCACTACGGTGGTGATGTTGCAGCACCCGTATTCTCGACAATTGTTGGGGAGACGCTGCGTTCCTTAAATGTCTCGCCAGATAACAAAGTCAAGCAAATGGTATTGGAGGATAAGGCTCCAGAAGAAATTCGGCCAACAGCTGCACAAGCCCAACATGTGGTTTTGAAACGATGAGGGTGGATTTGAAAATAGACACCAATCATTTGATTGACCACTTACATGCTCTAGCGAACTCCTCAGCAAAAGTATGTGCGGATAGTCGCCAGATTCAGCCTGGCGATATCTTTTTTGCCTACCCTGTAGGTAATGTCAATGCCTTGCGTGATGGTCGTCAATTTATTGAGGCGGCATTAGAGTGCGGGGCAGTCGCAGTAGTGTTCGATCCAGCGGGTATGGATAAGCAATTTTTAGATCATCCACAATGTTTTCCTGTTGAACATCTTGCTACAAAAGCGGGTGAGCTATGCGCGCAATGGTATGGCCATCCGAGTAAAGCATTAAAAATCATTGGTGTCACTGGCACTAATGGCAAAACTAGCATCACGCAATGGTTGGCCCAGGCATTAGATACAAGTAGTCATCGCACGGCAGTTTTGGGCACCCTAGGTGCTGGATTCCCTAGCGCACTGGTTCAAAATGGCTATACCACTCCAGATGCGCCTAAATTACAAACTCAGCTAGCAGAGTTACGTAGTGCTGGAGCAAAACAAGTGGCGATGGAAGTGTCTTCGCATGCTTTGCATCAAGAGAGAATCGCTGGAACAGATATCCACTGTGCAGTATTTACGAATCTGACGCAGGACCATTTGGATTATCACGGCAGCATGGCTGATTATGCTGAGGCAAAGGCTAAGTTATTTCAGCAAACCGGCCTTGAGCACGCAGTCATCAACTTGGATGATGCGTTTGGTCGTGAGCTTGCCATGAACGTGTTGGCAAAAGATGGCTTGAAGGTTTGGGCATATGCATTGTCTCAATCCGCATTCCAAGGATTTGAAAAATTTGGTGATCGTTTATCCCGTATCTATGCAAAAGATATTCTGCTGAGTGGGGCAGGTTACAACGCAAGTTTCATTAGTGACGGAGCAGGAAATGCTCAATTGCATATTCCTTTATTGGGTGAATTTAATTTAAGTAATGCGCTTGCGGTGTGGACGGTATTACTTTCACAGGGTTTAAGCTTTAAAGTGGCCGCTCAAAAAGTGAGCCAATTAAATCCAGTGCTTGGTCGTATGGAATTAATTCCTTTGGGAAAATCTCAAAAGACAGAGGGTTTGTTAGCAGTTGTGGATTATGCGCATACCCCAGATGCTTTGGAGAAAACCTTACAAGCATTGCGCCCTATTGCTGAGCAGCGTGGTGGAAAAATTTGGTGTGTCTTTGGTTGTGGCGGTGATCGCGATGCTGGTAAGCGTTCGCTAATGGGCACTGTCGCAGAACGCCATGCCGACCATATTCTGATTACAAGTGACAACCCTCGTTCTGAAGATCCACAAGCCATTATGGAGATGGTGCGCGAAGGTATTAGCAAGGATGCACAGAACGTTCAAGTTATAGCCGATCGTGCATCTGCCATCATGGCTGCAATTCGTCATGCGGATACCCAAGATATTGTTCTGGTTGCCGGCAAGGGCCATGAAACTACTCAAGAAATCAATGGCAAGAAGTTTGATTTTTCTGATCAAGAGCATATTCGCTTGGCCGCAGGAGGTGGAGTCTGATGTCCATCATGACTACTCTTGCGCAAGCACAGGCAATGTTGCCTGGAAGTAAATTGCTAAATACATCTGCACAGACTTCCCAGGAAATCTCTATTTCTCGAGTGGGTACTGATAGTCGTCAGATCAATCGCAATGAATTATTTGTCGCTTTAGTTGGCGAGCACTTTGATGCGCATGACTTTTTATCTGATGTCGCTAAGGCGGGCGCTAGTGCTGCCCTAATTAGTGCGCAAGATAAATGTCCACCGGACTTACCTGCTATTTGCGTTTCGAACACGCGTGTTGGTTTAGGGAATTTAGCAAAAGCATGGAGGGCTAATCACCTCATTCCTTTGGCGTTGGTTGCTGGCAGTAATGGTAAGACTACCGTTAAAGAGATGATCGCTTCTATTTTTAAAGCCGCAGTGGGCGAGCAACATACTTTGGTTACCAAAGGAAATTTGAATAACGATATTGGTTTGCCATTAACTCTGTTGAAATTGCGCGCAACGGATCGCCTTGCTGTGGTTGAGCTTGGCATGAATCATCCTGGTGAAACAGCGCAGTTAGCTGCGATTGCACAAGCGAATATTGCAGTAATTAATAATGCCCAGCGCGAGCATCAAGAGTTCATGGCTACGGTAGCGGCGGTAGCAGAAGAGCATTCTGATGCTATTCATACTTTGCCAAGGGATGGTATTGCAGTATTCCCGGCAGACTCAGAATTTTCAAGTGTTTGGCGTCAGGCGGCTGCTGGTCGCAAAGTCATTGATTTCGTTTTGTTGTCTGCTCAGTCCAATGCTTCGGCTGCTGTGACCGGAAGCTTGCTAAGCAATGGGCATATTCAGATTAAAACTGAACAAGGGACTATCGAGGTTCAATTAAATACTTTGGGCAGTCACAATGTTCGCAATGCCTTGGCTGCGAGTGCGGTTGGTATCGCAGCAGGTGTAAGTCTTGAAAAGATTAAGCAGGGTCTCGAATCATTCTCGCCAGTAAATGGGCGTATGCAGGCAAAAGTGATTGATTCAAATCACACCTTAATTGACGATAGCTATAACGCTAACCCAGATTCCGTAAGAGCTGCCATCGATGCTTTAAAGCAATCGGGTAATTTATCTTGGTTGATTTTGGGTGATATGGGTGAGGTTGGCAATCAGGGCCCCGAGTTTCATCGTGAAGTTGGTGCCTATGCTGCTGAGCAAGGAATCTCAAAACTATTTGCTTTGGGGGAGCAATGCCAATTGGCTCTTCAGGGATTTAATGAGGTTGTAGGTAATAGTACGGCTGTGTCTAGTGCAACTCATTTTGCCGATATGGATAGTCTCATCATGCAATTAAAAGATACATTGCATGCCCAGTCTAGCTGCAGCAATCAGCACTTAAATATTTTGGTTAAAGGTTCACGATTTATGCGCATGGAGCGTGTAGTGCAGGCCTTGTTAGAGGAGGCTAAAACATGCTCTTAATGTTGGCGCAATGGTTGCAAGATGATTTTGGATTCTTCCGAGTATTCAATTACATCACTTTCAGAGCTGTGATGGCAACGGTGACAGCATTATTGATTGGTTTAGCTGCGGGACCATGGGTGATTCGTAAATTAAGCGCCCTGAAAATGGGTCAGGCAGTCCGCACTGATGGGCCACAAACCCATTTAGTGAAATCAGGCACCCCAACTATGGGCGGTGTTTTGATTTTGATCGGCATCTTTATCTCATGCATGTTGTGGGCTGATCTCAGCAATCGATTTATTTGGATTGTGATGATTGTGACTTTTGGTTTCGGTTTAGTTGGCTGGGTAGATGACTATCGCAAAGTGGTTTACAAAGATCCTAAAGGTATGGCTTCAAGAGAGAAGTTCTTATGGCAAACACTAATTGGTTTATTTGCCGCTATCTATCTTGCATTTTCAGTTTCTGAAGTAAATAACCTAAAAGTATTGCAATTATTTTATGAATGGTTAAGAAGTGGATTTGCTTTAGATCTGCCTGCAAAAACCAACTTGCAGCTGCCCTTCATGAAAGAGGTGAGCTATCCATTGGGTGTGATGGGCTTCATTATTTTGAGTTACTTAGTAATCGTGGGTAGTAGTAATGCAGTGAACTTAACCGATGGTCTTGACGGCCTTGTCATCATGCCGGTGATCTTAGTAGGGGCTGCTTTGGGTGCTTTTGCTTATGTGATGGGTAATGCGATTTATGCAAAGTATCTCCTCTTCCCTTACATACCAGGTGCTGGTGAACTCATGATTTTCTGTGGAGCTATGGGCGGTGCTGGCTTAGCCTTCCTTTGGTTCAACACACACCCAGCACAAGTATTTATGGGTGATGTGGGCGCACTTGCTTTGGGCGGAGCTCTTGGCACCATCGCTGTGATTGTTCGTCAAGAAATTGTGTTGTTTGTGATGGGCGGCATCTTTGTTGCTGAGACTGTTTCGGTAATGATGCAAGTATTTTGGTTCAAGCTCACTAAAAAACATTTTGGAGAGGGTCGTCGCATTTTCCGGATGGCGCCATTACATCACCATTTTGAATTGGGTGGTTGGAAGGAGACGCAAGTAGTTGTGCGTTTCTGGATCATTACCATCCTTCTAGTCTTAATTGGCTTATCTAGCTTGAAGTTACGGTGATACAAAAGTAAATATGTTGATTTTAGAAAATACCTTTGCAAATGCAGCCTTCATGAGTGACGAAGGTTACCAAGCTCCAAACCGTTTTCTTATCTTAGGATTGGGTGAGTCTGGAGTAGCTATGGCGAAGTGGTGCCTACGAAATGGTGCCGAAGTCCGCTTAGCGGATACGCGTGAGCAATCCTCTTTTACTGTGCGTCAAAATGCTTGGCTGGAAGAGCTTCGGATTGCTGGCCTCAAAGATGTTTGTTTTGGTCCCCTGGATGAGGGCTCACTAAAGAATATTGACGTGATTGGTATTAGCCCGGGACTTTCTCCGGTGCAAGACCCAACCTATGCTTTCTTGGTTAAGGCTGAGCAGGCTGAAATCGATGTGTGGAGTGAGATTGAATTTTTTGCTCGCGCAATTTCTGCTTTAGGTCGTATGTCACAAGCGCAAGAGGTGAGTTATGCGGCAGCAGTACTGGCTGTGACTGGCACCAACGGTAAAACAACTACCACCGCATTAACCGGGCAACTCTGCGAGCGTGCGGGTAAGAAAGTTGCTGTTGCAGGAAATATTAGTCCTTCAGCATTAGACAAGCTCATGAGCTGCTTGGATATTGCCGATCAAATCGTAGATATGCCGGATGTTTGGGTCTTGGAGTTATCTAGTTTTCAGTTGGTCTATACCCATACTTTGAATGCTACGGCAGCAACAGTGTTGAATATTACTCAAGACCATTTAGATTGGCATGGCGACATGCAAGCATACGCGCAAGCTAAGTCACAGATATTTGGTGTTGATACAGTTTGTATTCTGAATCGCGATGATTCTCTTGTAATGGGGCTGCTGTCTGAAGAGCAAAAAGCAGAGAGAGCCATTGTGACCTTTGGCTCAAATCGCCCAAATGAGCAAGGCGCTTTTGGAATTGAGCATGACTTACGTGCTGGCGGAATTGATTGGCTAGTTTGGGCTGAAGTAGATGAAGAGGTTGAGCCTAAGCCTAAGCGTCGTCGTAAATCCGCAGTAGTTGAAGAAGATGAGCCATTACGCCTCAAGCGCCTTATTCCAGCTGACGCCTTAAGAATACGTGGCCGACATAATGCATTAAATGCGCTAGCAGCCCTAGCCTTAGCACGCGCCGCTAATTTACCTATGAATGCACTGTTACATGGCTTGCGTGATTACCATGGTGAGCCACATCGTGTGCAAAGTATTGCGATTGTTAAAGACGTTGAGTACGTAGATGACAGCAAGGGCACTAATGTAGGTGCGACTGTCGCTGCATTAAATGGCTTGGGTAGCAACGAATCTGGCAAACGCATTTGGTTGATTGTTGGTGGTGATGGCAAAGGTCAGGATTTCAGCCCATTACGTGAGCCTGCTTTACGTTTTGTAAAGGGCGCTTTCCTAATTGGCAAAGATGGCGCTGCAATTGGTGAAGCTCTTGGCTCTGGAATTCAAAGTGCAAATTGTGGTGATTTAATTTCTGCAGTTCAGGCTGCCGCCTCAAAAGCAGTATCAGGAGACTTGGTATTGCTCTCACCAGCCTGCGCAAGCTTAGATCAGTTCCATGACTATATTGAGCGTGCCCAAGTATTTGCTGCAGAGGTTGAAGAGCTAGGCATGCGCTTTGAAGGGGTCCAGGTATGAACTTAAAAGAAAAATTCTTTCCTGAAAATCGGCTTGGACTAAATCGCTTCTGGAATTTTTCAAGAGGCGGAATTGATAACTTCCGTACTGGCTTGCGAGATGCTGTTTCAGGCGTAGAACAAACCCGTTCGCGCATGATGGACTATGACCAGTTGCTCGTATGGGCAATTTTGTCGCTGATGTTAATTGGCCTTGTAATGGTGTACTCCGCTTCGATTACTTTGGCAGATGGACCGAAGTATGCAAATTACAGTAGTAATTTTTTCCTGATTCGCCACGTGATTTCTTTGGTGATTGCGATTGGTGTCGGTATCTGGGCTTTTAAGATCCCTACTAAGGTATGGGATCGTTATTCACCAGTCATTTTTGGGTTTACCGTTTTATTGCTGATCGCCGTTCTAATTCCTGGTGTAGGAAAGGGTGTGAATGGTGCGAAGCGTTGGATTCCTCTGGGATTGATGAATTTTCAGCCATCTGAGTTGATGAAATTTGCTGCCGTGATCTTTGCAGCAAGCTACACCGTTCAACGTCAGGAATATCTCCATTCCTTTGTGAAGGGCATGCTACCGATGGGTATTGCAGTTGCTCTGGTAGGCGGTCTATTGATGGCTGAGCCAGACATGGGCGCATTCGTAGTGGTTGCTTTGATTGCATTCGGCATTCTCTTTTTGGGCGGTATTAATGCCAAGTTATTTGGCGGCTTGATTTTGGTTGGGTTGATGAGTGGCGCAACGATGATTGCGCTCTCCCCATTCCGTCGCGGACGCATGCTAGCCTTTATGGATCCATGGCAAGTAGATAACGCTACTAATAAAGGCTATCAATTGACCCATTCGTTGATGGCATTTGGTCGTGGCGAATGGTTTGGTACAGGACTTGGTGGTAGCGTAGAAAAATTGCACTACTTACCAGAAGCGCATACCGATTTCATCATGGCTGTGATTGGCGAAGAATTAGGATTTGTTGGTGTGGTCGTAATGATCTTCTTGTTTTATTGGATCGTTCGTCGCGCCTTCTTAATTGGCCGTACCGCTTTGCAGTTGGATCGCAGTTTTGCTGGTCTTGCTGCTAAAGGTGTTGCCATTTGGATTGGTTGGCAGGCCTTCATCAATATGGGGGTGAACCTTGGGTTATTACCAACCAAAGGCCTGACTTTGCCCTTGGTAAGTTATGGCGGCTCTGGAATTTTGATGAATGCGGTAGCTGTAGCAATGTTACTGCGTATCGATTTTGAAAATCGCATCCTCATGCGTGGAGGGAAGCTTTGACTAAACCCTCAATCTTAGTGATGGCTGGTGGTACTGGTGGGCATATCTTTCCAGGTCTCGCTGTCGCTGAATATCTGCGGATATGCGGTTGGAAAGTCTCTTGGTTGGGTAATCAAGCTGGCTTGGAGTATCGCCTCGTGAAGTCTTGTGATTTTCCATTTGAGGCGGTCGAGTTCAGCGGTCTACGCGGTAAGGGATTAAAAGCAAAGTTGATGTTGCCTATTAATCTTTTGCGCGCTTGCCATCAAAGTTGGAAGATTATGCGACGCTTAAAACCAAATGTGGTTTTAGGTATGGGCGGTTATATTACTTTCCCTGGTGGTTTTGTATCTAAATTATTGAAGCGCCCATTGGTTCTGCATGAATCAAATTCAGTAGCTGGTAGTGCTAATCGTGCGCTAAGCAAAATTGCAATGCGGACTCTGACTGGATTTCCCAACACAATGGATCATGCAGAGTGGGTAGGCAATCCGATTCGGGAAGAGTTTGATCACATGCCGGCACCTGCAGCACGTTACGACCAGCGCCAAGGGCCTTTATCTATCTTGGTGGTAGGTGGTAGCTTGGGTGCCGCTGCCCTTAATGAAAATATTCCAGCTGCGCTGGCATTAATTCCAGCAGAGTCACGTCCCAAAGTAATTCATCAGGCGGGCGACAAGCATTTAGCAGATCTACAGAAGCTTTATGCCGACTTAGGTGTAACAGCAGATATTCGTCCCTTCATTGATGATATGCCGGCTGCATATTCTCAGGCCGATTTAGTAATTTGTCGTTCAGGCGCCATGACAGTTTCTGAAATAGCAGCTTGTGGTATCGCCTCTTGTCTTATTCCATTCCCATTTGCAATTGACGATCACCAAACTGCGAATGCGCAATTTTTATCAAATGCGAATGCAGCAATTTTGTTACCGCAGCCATTACTAAACCCGCAAGATTTAGCAATGATGATTCAGAACTTTAATCGTAAAGAATTAAAAGAGATGGCATTACGTGCGCATGCTTTAGCAAAAACAAACGCTACCCAGCGCGTAGCTGAGGTATGTGCAGATTGTGCGGGAGTAGGAATATGAAGCATATCGTTCAGCAAATTCACTTCGTCGGTATCGGTGGTGCTGGCATGAGCGGCATCGCTGAAGTGCTATTGAACTTGGGTTACCAAGTTTCAGGGTCAGACTTAACGGATGGCGCAGTCACTAAACGCCTTAGAGATTTGGGCGCAGTCATTCACATTGGACATGACCCTAAAAATATTGGTACGGCAGAAGCGGTAGTGATTTCCACTGCTGTTGCAGGCAATAATCCAGAGGTTTTGGCAGCACGTGCGGCGAAGGTGCCAGTGATTCAGCGCGCAGTCATGTTGGGTGAGTTGATGCGCCTAAAGCAGGGTATTGCAATTGCTGGCACACACGGTAAAACAACCACAACTAGTCTAGTCGCATCAGTCTTGGCTGAAGGCGGCCTCGATCCGACATTTGTGATTGGCGGCAAACTCAATTCCGCAGGCGCCAATGCGCGCTTGGGCCAGGGAGATTTTATTGTGGTTGAGGCGGATGAATCAGATGCCTCTTTCTTGCAATTATTTCCAGCCATGGAAGTGGTAACCAATATTGATGCTGATCATATGGATACCTATCAGCACGATATGGCTCGATTGAAACAGGCATTTGTTCAGTTTATTCAGCGTATGCCTTTTTATGGTGTGGCAGTACTTTGTATTGATGATGCTAATGTGCGCGATATTATTCCGTTTGTATCTCAGCCAGTACTTCGCTATGGTTTATCGGAGGACGCAGACATTCGAGCAAGTAATGTTCGTGCGGATGGTACTCAGATGCGTTTCACGGTTGACCGTCGCACTGTGCGCAGGCATGGCAATAAACCGGGCCCATTAAATATCACTTTGAATTTACCAGGCTTGCATAACGTTCGTAACGCTTTAGCTGCTATTGGTATAGCAACAGAGTTGGGTGTGGGTGATGAAGCAATTACCAAAGCGCTATCTGAGTTTGGTGGTGTTGGTCGTCGCTTCCAACGTTATGGAGAGATTCCTTTAGTAGATGGTGGTAGCTTTACCTTGATCGATGATTATGGCCATCACCCAGTAGAAATGGCTGCAACCTTAGCTGCAGCAAGAGGTGCCTTCCCCGATCGTCGCTTGGTCTTGGCATTCCAGCCACACCGCTTCACTAGAACGCGTGATTGTTTTGGCGAGTTTGTTCAAGTTCTCAAAAATTTTGATGCTTTGGTGTTGACTGATGTGTATCCAGCGGGCGAAGCAAAAATTCCGGGGGCTGATAGTAAGAGTTTGATGAAGGCCGCTATCGCTGAAGACAAAAATTCCAAAGCCTTATTAGATTCATGCGCAGTTGCTTATGCTGCAAATGTTGCAGAGATGCCAGAAAAGTTGAGTCAAGTTCTAAAAGATGGAGATGTGTTAATTACGATGGGTGCGGGATCAATTTCTGCTTTGCCTCATACGTTGTCGGAGGCGAAGCATGTCTAAGGTAGGTGCTAATTTGATTTCCTGGGGTGATCGCGTTAAGTCTAGCTTAGCTAGCTTAGAGCCGATGGCATTTGGTCGTGTTGGCGTTTTGCTGGGCGGTAAATCTGGAGAGAGGGAAATCTCGCTCATGTCTGGTAATGGCGTATTAGAAGCTTTGCGCTCAAAAGGAGTTGATGCCCATGCTTTTGATACGGGTTTGCGCTGCCCCACTGAGTTAGTAAAAGAAAACTTCGATCGCGTATTCATTTCTTTACATGGTCGTTTTGGTGAAGATGGCACTATTCAAGGATTACTTGAGCTATTAGAGTTGCCTTATACAGGCAGCGGTGTTTTGGCCTCTGCTCTGGCAATCGATAAAATTGTTACTAAGCAAGTCTGGATTAGCAATGGACTCGCCACCCCTGAATATGAAGAGCTGACAGTTGATAGCGACTGGAATGCAGTTGTGAAACATCTGGGCTTGCCTTTGATTGTGAAGCCTGCGCATGAGGGATCCTCTTTAGGCTTAACAAAAGTGAAGTCAGTAGACGACTTGCCAGCTGCATACAAGCTTGCTGCTGGATTGGATAAAAAAGTGATTGCAGAGACTTGCATCATTGGGGATGAATTAACTTGCCCATTGGTTGGTCAGGGTAAGACGGCTGAAGCTTTGCCGGTGATCAAAATTATTCCACCACAGGCAAATTACGATTTTCATAATAAATATTTCTCTGATGAAACTCAGTACTTATGCCCTACCGGGCTGGCGCCTGAAGTCAATGCCGCCGTTCAGGATTTGGCCTTGGCAGCATATAAAGCCTTAGGCTGTTGTACATGGGGACGTGCTGATGTGATGCTGGATCAAAAGACCGGCAAGCCTTACTTATTGGAAATGAATACTTCTCCTGGTATGACTTCCCACTCTTTGGTGCCAATGGCCGCCAAAGCTGCTGGTATTGAGTATGCAGATCTAGTGCTTTGGTTGCTTAGTCAAACATTGCAGCAAAAAGAAGGTGCAGCTGCATGAGTAACTTCATGGACCGCTTCGGTGAAATTTTCTCTATGTTGATGTCTCCTCTTTGGAATCATTCAGAGCGGATGGAGAAGCTGAGTCGTTTCCTACTGCGTTGCTTTGTAGTTATGCTCGTCATTGGTATTTTGGTTTGGCTAAGTCAGCGACCAGTTTTCGCTTTGAAGGAGATTCAGATTGAGCCAGTTGCTGGCCAAACGTTGAAACATATTAATAAGCCTATTGTTAAGCAGCAAGTTTTAGAAACGGTACAGGGTAATTTCTTCAGCGTTCGCTTAGAAGATGTGAAGCGAGGCTTTGAGAGTATGCCTTGGGTGCGACATGCCAATGTCCGTCGTGTTTGGCCAAATGGTTTAGTGGTGAGTATTGAAGAGCAGAAGCCTTTTGGGACTTGGGGTGGCGCCGAGAGTCACACCCTCATGAATACCCATGGTGAGCTCTTTGCTGGACGTGTTACTGAGGTGAGTGAGGATGTACGTTTAGTCGACTTTTCTGGTCCTGAAGATGCAGGCAAAGAGGTAATGAGTCTTTATGAAAAAGCCAACAACTGGTTTAAGCCATGGGGCGCAGAAGTCACTAGCCTTGCACTGACTGAGCGTTACGCATGGCACGTCAAGCTCTCAAGCGGAATGAAAGTAGAGTTTGGCCGCGATGAGGAAAGCTCCGATAAAAATTTAACGGAAGAACGTGTGGCGCGTTTATTTAAATATTGGCCACAAGTACAAGAGAAATGGGCGAATCGAGTAGATGCAGTCGATTTGCGATATGCAAATGGTTTTGCGGTTCATCTTGCTGCTGCAAGTTTGAAAAAGAATGAAGTAGATGGCAAAAAAAGTGAGCTGAAGTAATGAGGAATGGAAATGAGTAAAGACAATCGCGATATTTTGGTTGGTTTAGATATTGGAACTTCCAAGGTTGTTGCCTTAGTTGCTGAATTAGCTCCTGATGGTCAATTCAACGTTGTGGGCGTTGGTCAAACTGCATCTAAAGGATTAAAGAAGGGCGTTGTAGTCAATATCGAGGCAACCGTCCAGTCCATTCAGAAGGCTCTTGAAGAGGCTGAGGTAATGGCTGATCGCCAGATTGTGCAAGTCTTTACAGGAATTGCGGGTAATCACATTGTGAGCTTTAACTCAAGCGGCATGGTCGCAATACGCGACAAAGAAGTTGGCTCTGGTGATGTTGAGCGCGTATTGGAGACGGCTAAAGCAATCAATATTCCAACAGATCAACAAATTCTGCACATCCTGATTCAAGAATTCATTATTGATGGTCAAGAAGATGTGCGCGAGCCAATTGGTATGAGCGGTCTTCGCTTAGAGGTGAAGGTCCATATTGTTACTGGCGCCGTAAGTGCCGCACAAAATATTGTGAAGTGCGTACGCCGTTGTGGCCTCGTAGTTAACGACCTCATCTTGCAGCCTTTAGCTTCAAGTTTGGCGGTATTGACCGAAGATGAGAAAGAGCTTGGTGTGGTGTTGGTTGATATTGGTGGCGGCACAACTGATATTGCAATTTATTGCCAGGGATCAATTCGTCACACTGCAGTGATTCCAATTGCAGGCGATCAAATTACGAATGACATTGCGATGGCATTACGCACGCCAACGATTGATGCTGAAGATTTAAAAATTGCGCATGGTATCGCTCGTCAAGAAATGGCTGATCCAACTGCGATGATTGATGTTCCTGGTGTCGGTGACCGTGAGCCACGCCCGATCTCTAAACAAGCTCTGGCAGCAGTAATTGAGCCGCGCGTTGAAGAGTTATTCACGCTGGTAAGAGGCGTAGTACGTGACTCAGGTTACGAAGATATGGTTTCTTCTGGAATTGTTTTAACGGGCGGCACAGCATTAATGCCGGGCATGGTGGAGTTGGCCGAACAAGTCTTTTTGAGGCCTGCTCGTATCGGTACCCCCGAATATCGTGGCCATCTGCATGAAGTCTTACGTAGTCCCAGATATGCCACCAGCATTGGTTTGCTGATGGAAGGCCAAGCGCAGCTATTGCGCGGTCGTCGTGTTTCTCAATCAGGCGCGTTGCAAGGTGTTATATCGCGCATGAAGGAATGGTTTGCAGGAAATTTTTAAGTTTTTTTCGTCGTCGTCAATGTAGTACGTATTTACCTAGGAGGGTATATGGAATTTGAAATGTTAGATCAAGAAACAGCTGGCAAGACCATTATTAAAGTGGTTGGAGTCGGTGGCGCTGGTGGCAATGCTGTCCAGCATATGATCCGTCGCGGTGTTAATGGCGTAGAGTTCATTTGCATGAACACCGATGCTGGCGCTTTACAGCGCTCTGAGGCATCTGTGAATTTGCAACTGGGTTCTAGCGGATTGGGTGCTGGTGCCAAACCAGAAATCGGCGCAGCTTCTGCTGAAGAAGCGCGTGCTCGCATTGCTGATACATTGCAAGGCGCACACATGGTGTTCATCACTGCTGGTATGGGTGGCGGCACAGGAACTGGTGCAGCCCCAATCGTGGCTCAAGTAGCTAAAGAAATGGGCATTTTGACTGTTGGCGTCATTAGTAAGCCATTTGACTTTGAGGGCGTAAAGCGCTTGAAGGTTGCTGAGAATGGTGCTACAGAGCTCGAGTCATATGTAGATTCATTGATTGTTGTGCTCAATGAAAAACTCTTTGAAGTGATGGGTGAAGATGCTGAGTTCGATAAGGCATTTGCTTGTGCGGATGATGTATTGCATAACGCAGTATCTGGCATTGCAGAAATTATTAATGTTCAGGGCTTGATCAACGTTGACTTTGAAGACGTTAAAACAGTAATGGGCGAGCAAGGTAAAGCCATGATGGGAACGGCAACTGTTTCCGGCATGGATCGTGCACGCTTAGCTGCTGAAGCTGCAGTAGCATCACCATTACTCGAAGGTGTTGATCTGTCAGGTGCGCGTGGCGTATTAGTGAACATTACAGCTAGCCGTTCACTGAAGTTGTCTGAGACTCGCGAAGTTATGGCGGCGATTCGTGGTTATGCTGCTGATGATGCAACCGTAATCTTTGGTACTGTTTATGACGAGAGCCTAGGCGATGCCTTACGTGTGACTGTGGTTGCTACTGGTTTGAATAACCCTCAAGCTCGTAAAAACAACCAACCTGAAGTAGTTTGGAGACAAGCTACTGGTACCCATGATGCAATGCCAACGATGGCAGACCTCAATAGCTTTGCTCCTGCTAGCGCGTCAGCAGCAATGAGTAAGGTAAGCGTGGACTCTGCTTTAAGTACTAGCGCAGGTTTGGCTCTCACTGGAACAGGTAGTGCTCCAGCAATGGCAACTCAACCGGCAAGTACTGGCGTTGACTATAGTCAATATGACTTGCCACGGGTTTTTCGTAGCTCTCGTGAAGCGACTCCTGCGCCTACATTAGGTGCGGATAGTTCTCCTCAGGCTAAATCCATGTTGGATAAAGGGGCTGATTACTATGAAATTCCAGCCTTTTTACGTAAACAAGCAGATTAATTAACTGCTTAATACAATAGGTAATTGCGAAATGCCAGCGCGACGCCCCTCCGGACGACGAATCCCGCGCTTGCGTTGGCATACTTACTAACAATTATTTATTGGAGATGTCATGATTGCTGTTGGACAAAAATTACCAAACGCTACTCTTTATGAATTTATGAATGAAGAGACTGAAGGCTGTTCCTTAGGACCAAATGCTTTTGAAGTTGAAAAGCTAGTAGCTGGAAAAAAGATTGTATTGTTTGCATTGCCTGGTGCATTTACACCAACTTGCTCTGCTAAGCACGTGCCTGGTTATGTTGAGCACTACGATGCTATTAAAGCTAAAAGTGTTGACGAGATTTGGTGTGTTTCTGTAAATGACCCGTTTGTGATGGGCGCATGGGGACGCGATCAAAAGGTTGGCAAAAAGATTCGTATGTTAGGTGATGGTAGTGCTGAGTTCACTAAAAAGCTTGGTTTAGAGCTGGACTTAACTGCTCGTGGTTTTGGTGTTCGCTCAGATCGTTATGCCATGATTATTGAAGATGGTGTTGTAAAGTCTCTTGACCGTGAAGCTCCAGGAAAGTTTGAAGTTAGTGATGCCGCTTCCATCTTGAAAAAGCTGTAATCCAAACCCTTACATAAAAAATACCCCCTGAATTTAAATACCAAAATATGATGAAGCAACGCACTATCGCCACTCCGGTTAAGACCGTGGGGATTGGCTTGCACTCGGGTCGTAAGGTGACGATTTCTATCAAGCCTGCGCCAGTAAATTCAGGGGTTCAGTTTGTTCGGGTGGATACACCTGAACAGTCAGTTGTGCCAGCAACCGCTTTAGCTGTATGTGACACAAGATTGGCTTCTGTTATTCAGAAGGATGGTGTGCGTGTTTCCACCGTGGAACATCTGCTTTCAGCCTGTGCTGGTCTTGGTCTTGATAATTTATTGATAGAGCTTGATGGTGAAGAAGTTCCCATCATGGATGGTAGCGCCGCTTCATTCTTATTCTTAATTGAATCTGCTGGCATTGCAGAGCAAGATGCGCCACGTCAATTTGTAGTGATTAAGAAACCAGTAGAGGTTCGCGAGGGCGATAAGCTTGCGCGCTTAGAGCCATTCTTTGGTTTTAAGTTAGATTTCACGATTGACTTCAAGCATCCGGCGGTGGATAAAACAGGCCAACGTTTTGTGGTTGATTTTGCAGAACAAGCCTACCGCAGTGAAATTGGTCGTGCACGTACTTTTGGATTTGCGCATGAAGTTGAAGCATTGCGCGAAATGGGATTGGCGCGTGGCGGCAGCTTAGATAACGCGATTGTTTTAGATGAGCACCGCATTTTGAATAACGAAGAACTTCGTTATGAAGACGAATTTGTGCGTCACAAAATATTAGATGCGATTGGCGATCTGTATCTCATCGGACACCCTATTGTGGGAGCTTATATTGCAGAGAAATCTGGGCATGCTCTCAATAATGCACTTTTGCGGAAGCTTTTAGAAGACTCTAGCTCTTATGAAATCATCTCCTTTGCTGAAAATAAGGCTCCAGGGGCCTACTCTCAAGAAAGCCAGCCTCTCTTTTTCTAAGGGAGCTGAAGTAGTTTTGAGCTACTTTGGTTTATTTTTCAGCAGCTTCTCAATGGAGGAGCGTAAACCAGAGTCTGGACCTAACCTTTCCAGTAGAGATTCCCAGGATTTTTTGGCAGCCTCATTTAATCCTCTTGGCTTTTCACGCTGATCTTGGCGAGGTTTAACTTCCCAACTGGGCGGAGCGGGTTTAACTCGTACTTTTATTGCCTTACAAGGTAGCCCAGATTTACCTAACTCATTGATTAGACTGGGTAATATTTGTTGTAAGCGGCTGGCAATGCTGGCGCTACTGACCAGTAAAAATAGCTCATCTTGCGAGCCAGACCGCCAACCAGCTTCAATTTTTGGGCTCAAATGGTCTAAATCGAGTTTCGTTAGGGCTGAGTTAATGATTGTCTTGAGTTTGGCTAGATCTTCGGTTTTAGCCAAAATTCCCCCAAGACCATCGGATTCACGTAGGTAATCCATCCAGTCGTGAGCTGTGGGCTTGCGGGATGATTTAGGGCTAAAGTTCATAAAAAATGGGGTTGCGGGTGATAAACTCAAGGACTTAATTTTCTTCAATATCCCATGGTAATCGGTCTTCTTAAAACCCTGGTCGGCAGTCGTAACGACCGCCTCTTAAAACAGTATCGCAAAGTCGTTGCTAAGGTCGCCACATTTGAGGCGAGCCTGCAATCTTTGGATGATTCTGCACTTGCTGAAAAAACTGCAGAATTCAAGTCACGCCTTGCCGCTGGAGAGTTCTTAGATGACATCGCTGCAGAAGCATTTGCGGTAGTTCGAGAGGCTAGTACACGCGTTATGAAGATGCGCCACTTTGATGCGCAAATTCTGGGTGGTTTAGCCTTGCATCAAGGCAAGATTGCCGAGATGGGTACAGGCGAAGGAAAAACTCTTACAGCGACTCTTCCAGTCTATTTGAATGCTTTGACTGGTAAAGGTGTTCATGTTGTTACTGTGAATGATTATTTAGCACAGCGTGATGCTGAATGGATGTCCAAGTTGTATAACTTCTTGGGTATGAAGGTGGGTGTGAACCTATCTCAAATGGACCACACTACTAAGCAAGAAGCTTATGCCGCTGATATTACTTACGGCACCAATAATGAATTTGGCTTCGATTACTTACGCGACAACATGGTTCAGGATTTGGATCAGCGCGTACAACGCGGTTTAGCTTATGCAATCGTTGACGAAGTCGACTCTATTCTGATTGACGAGGCTCGTACCCCATTAATCATTTCTGGTCAGGCTGAAGATCACACTGATCTCTATATCAAAATTAATGCTCTGCCATCACATCTAGAGCGTCAAATTGGCGAAGAGAAGGCAGATGGCACAGGTGTTGAGAAACCAGGCGACTACTGGGTAGATGAAAAGTCTCAGCAGGTTTATTTGACCGAACAAGGTCATGATAAGGCTGAGTCTGTATTGGTTCAACTGGGCGCGCTCAATGATGGCGACTCTCTCTATGCACCGCAAAATATTACTTTGATGCATCACGTGTACGCCGCTCTGCGTGCACATACGCTATATCACCGCGATCAACAATACGTTGTTCAGAATGGTGAAGTGATCATCGTGGACGAATTTACCGGCCGTTTAATGCAAGGTCGTCGTTGGTCTGATGGATTGCATCAGGCTGTCGAAGCCAAAGAAGGCGTACAGATTCAGAATGAGAATCAAACTTTAGCGACGATTACTTTCCAAAATTATTTCCGCATGTATGGCAAGTTAGCCGGCATGACTGGTACTGCCGATACTGAGGCATATGAATTTAAAGAAATCTACAACTTAGAAACTGTTGTGATTCCACCAAATCGTATTAGCCAAAGAAAAGATAAACAAGATCAGATCTATAAGTCATCTCGTGAACGCTATGATGCGGTGATTAAAGATATCGAAGATTGCTATGAACGTGGCCAGCCAGTGTTGGTAGGCACTACTTCGATTGAAAACTCTGAGTTAATTGCGAACCTATTGGATCAACGCAAATTACCACATCAAGTTTTAAATGCAAAACAGCATGCTCGCGAGGCGGAAATTATTGCTCAAGCTGGTCGGCCAAAAATGATCACGATTGCTACTAATATGGCAGGCCGTGGTACTGACATCGTGCTTGGCGGTAACGTAGGCAAGCAGTCTTCTTTGATTGAGGCTGACGGCGCACTAGCTGATGCTGATAAAGCAGCCAAAATTAAGCAGTTACAGGACGAGTGGCAAAGCATTCATGACCAAGTTCTAGCGGCTGGCGGTTTACATATCATTGGTACCGAGCGACACGAGAGTCGTCGTATCGATAATCAGTTAAGAGGTCGTTCAGGTCGCCAGGGTGATCCTGGCTCCTCCCGCTTCTACCTTTCATTGGATGATCCGCTGCTACGTATCTTTGCAGGCGATCGTTTACGTTCAGTCATGGAGCGTCTCAAGATGCCTGATGGTGAGCCGATTGAAGCGGGCATGGTGACGCGCTCTATTGAGTCTGCTCAACGCAAGGTTGAGGGTCGCAACTTTGATATTCGTAAGCAATTGCTGGAATATGACAACGTTGCTAATGATCAGCGTAAAGAAACTTACCGCCTCAGAAATGAAGTACTTGAGAGTGCCGACATTGGCGAGTTAATCGCCAATTTGCGCGAAGATGTTTTGCGTTCCGTTTGCTCAGTTTATGTTCCTCTGGAGTCTATGGAAGAGCAGTGGGACCTAGTTGGACTGGAAAACGTTTTAGCCAGCGAGTGGGGTCTCACAATTGACCTCAGAAATTGGGTTGAAGGTGCGCAGACTGTAGATGATGCAGAAATTGTTGATCGTATATTACAGGCCGCTAAAGAGGCTTACGATGCAAAGGTTGAACTCTCTGGACGTGCATCTTTTGCAGGCTTTGAGCGCTCTGTACTCCTGTATAGCTTGGATAGTCACTGGCGTGAGCATTTAGCTGCCTTGGACCATTTGCGGCAGGGTATTCATTTGCGCGGGTATGCGCAAAAAGATCCTAAGCAAGAATATCGTCGTGAAGCATTTGAGTTGTATGGTGAATTGCTTAATGTCATTAAGAATGATGTTGTGAAAAACATCATGACCGTGCAGATTCAGAGCTCAAGCGAGTTAGATCAGGCTTCGGAATCTATGAATGAAGATCTGGCAAAGCTTTCAGATGTTCAATATCAACATGCTGATGCCGAAAAGGAAGTAGCAGGCTCAACTGGTGATCGCGGTGCTGCAGTGGATATTCAGCCGGCCCCCCTTCGCGCAGGTCCAAAGGTAGGTCGCAACGATCCCTGCACTTGCGGTAGTGGTAAGAAGTATAAAAACTGCCACGGTGCCTTAGCTTAGATTTTTAATCTTCACGCGACACTACTTAAATGGCTCAGATTTATCTGAGCCATTTTTCTTGGTGGAATCCCTAATAATTTAATGCCCCTAGAGACCCTGAGATCTGTCATGATTTGTAAGTGCAAAAATATTTGCTTTGTCTGCAAAATCTCAAATTTAACTAAGGGGGCGTTATGGCCGTGTCTTTTACTCTCAATGGCAAAGCTATTAATTTCGACGGAGATCCTGAAACGCCAATTCTCTGGGTCTTACGCGACCATTTAGATGTCACGAGTCCGAAGTATGGCTGTGGCGCAGGACTTTGTGGTGCATGTACTGTTCACTTAGAGGGCGCTGCCATCCGTTCTTGCTCCGCCCCTATATCTGCTGCGGGTGGAAAGGCAGTCACCACTCTCGAAGGCTTAACAGCAAAGGTTGGAAAAGCACTTCAAGATGCTTGGATCGAGTTCGATGTACCTCAGTGTGGATATTGTCAGACTGGGCAAATGATGTCTGCAGCTGATTTGTTGGCAAAGAAAAAACAGCCTAGTAGTGATGATATTAAAAATGCCATGAGCGGAAATATTTGTCGCTGCGGTACCTATTCCCGGATCGAAAAAGCAGTCAAACGTGCCGCAGATAAATTGGCATAAAGGGTAAAGATCATATGAAAAACCAATCTTTAAAAAGTAACGGCCGTCGTCAATTTATTCAGCAAAGTGCCGCTCTTGGCGGTGCCTTTGTTATCGGCATACATCTGCCGTTGACAAGTCAAGCCGCTGTAGGGGATGCTGCAAAGCCTGTCTTAGCAAACGCTTGGGTACAAATTACCCCGAATAATCAAATTACGCTCATTTGTGCTCGCTCAGAGATGGGTCAGGACGTATACACCTCTTTACCAGCTTTGCTGGCTGAGGAATTAAATTTGCCTCTCTCAATGATTCAGGTGCAAATTGCTGGAGTTGCCCCTGTTTATATTAATGCGATGTTGGGCGGTCAAATTACTGGGGGTTCAACTTCAGTGCGCGAAGCTTTTGATAAGTTAAGAACCGCTGGAGCTGCAACTCGTATGGTCTTAATTCAGGCCGCAGCTCAACGTTGGAACGTTTCAGCTGCCGACTGTAAGGCTATGAATGGCAAGATAACGCATTCAAGTGGCAAATCAGCTACCTACGGAGAATTGGCTGCAGATGCAGCTAAGTTGCCTCTTCCAGAAAAACCAGCCTTAAAGTCGCCTGCGAATTTTATGGTGATTGGCAAAGAAACGATGCGTCGTTTGGATACGCCAAGCAAGGTTGCTGGTAAGGCAGTTTATGGAATTGACGTCAAGATTCCAGGTATGGCAATTGCATCTTTAGCGCAGTGCCCTGTTATTGGAGGTACGCCTACATCCTTTGATGCTTCCGCTGCAATGAAAGTAACTGGAGTAATTAAAGTTGTCCAGATTTCGGATGGTGTTGCAGTATTGGCTAAAGATTTTTATACCGCGCGCAAGGGTAGAGATGTCCTGAAAATTACCTGGAACGAAGGATCTAATGCCAACCTCAGCAATGCGGTTATTCGTAAGTCATTGGAGGATGGTTTATCTAAAAAAGGGGCTGTGATTAAAACAGTGGGTGATTCCAATGCTGCCGTTGTAAATGGCAAGCCGCTGAGTGCCCAATACTTTTTACCGTACTTAGCCCACTCCACCATGGAGCCCGTGAACTGCTCTGCTGATGTATCTAATGGCAAGTGCAGAATTATTGGCCCAATTCAGTTTCAGCAAGGTGGGCAGGCTGTGGCTGCAGCTGCAGCCGGCGTTAAGCCAGAAGATGTCACGATTGAAACCACTTTCCTTGGCGGTGGTTTTGGCCGCAAGTTGGAGTTGGACTTTATTCGTCAGGCCGCTGAAATTTCTAAAGCAGCAGGCATGCCAGTCAAGATGCTCTGGACCAAGGAAGATGACATTACCCATGACTTCTATCGCCCTATGAGTATTCATAAGGTAGATGGAATCTTGGGTGCCAACGGTCAGTTAGCTTCTTTGAAAGCCAAAATGGTTTCTCAGTCAGTGACTGCGCGAGCCTTTCCTGGTTTTGTAAAAGATGGGTTTGACCCATTCATGGTTGAAGGTTCCAACAATATTACTTATGAAATACCTAATCTAGAAATCACTAACGTGATTACGGATACCGGACTTCGAGTGGGTTATTGGCGCTCAGTCAGTAATGCGTTAAATGCATTTGCAATTGAGAGTTTTGTAGATGAGGCCGCCAAAGCCGCCGGCAAAGATCCTGTAGCGTATCGGATGGCGGCTTTAAGCAAACACCCTCGAGCAAAAGCTGTCCTTGAGTTAGCAGTGAAAAAGTCTGGATACGTGCCCGGTAGTAAGCGTTTTGGTGTTGCGCAGATGGAGTGTTATGACACCTATTCTGCTTGCATACTTGAGTTGGATTCTGCGGCTAAAGAGACCAAAGTTAAGAAAATTACTTTCGTTTCTGACTGCGGAATTACGGTGCATCCTGACCAGGCGAGAGCGCAGCTTACTGGCGGTGTGATTTACGGCCTGAGCGCAGCCCTAAGCAATGAAATCACGATTGAGAAGGGCCGGGTTCAGCAGAATAACTTCAATGACTACCCTAGCTTGCGACAAAATCAAGTGCCTGTGGTTGAGGTGCATCTGGTGCCCAGTCAAGAGAAGCCGGGCGGCTTGGGTGAGGTTGGAGTGCCTTTGGTGGCCCCAGCTTTGGTAAACGCTATTGCAGCTGCTACAGGCAAGCGGATTCGGGAGTTGCCAATCAAGGTATAGCATTTGTAGCAGAGAGTAAGCAAATAAAGCGCGCCCAGTAGGTGCGCTTTATTTTTGAGCCTCATCTACAATTATCAGACTATGACCGTTAACTTAACCCTCCCCCTAAAAGCCGAACTGAAACCTATTAAAGGTTTTGAGATGGGCATCGCCGAAGCTGGTATTAAGAAGGCAAACCGTAAAGATTTATTGGTGATGACTTTAGCCCCTGGTTCTCAGGTTGCTGGTGTTTTTACTCTAAATCGTTTTTGCGCTGCTCCAGTACAAGTTTGTCGCGAGCATCTGGCGCAAGAAGGTCGTAATGGTGAAATTCGAGCTCTGGTGGTGAATACTGGCAATGCTAATGCTGGCACTGGTGAATCTGGTATGAAACATGCCTTAGAAACCTGCGCAGCCTTAGCCAAGGATTTAAAAATTAATCCAGAGCAAATCCTGCCTTTTTCTACGGGCGTGATTCTTGAGCCGCTCCCGCTTGAGAAAATTATTAGCGCTTTGCCAAAGGCAGTGGCAAACCTTAGCGAGGACAATTGGTTTGATGCGGCTGAATCCATCATGACCACTGACACTCAGCCTAAGGCTACTTCAGTGACCGTACAAACGCCTGCAGGGTTGGTGACCATCACTGGTATCTGTAAAGGTGCTGGCATGATTCACCCCAATATGGCAACCATGCTGGGATTCATTGCTACTGATGCTGGATTTGCGCCTGGACTCTTAAGTAGCCTGACTCGTGAGATAGCGAATCTTTCATTTAACGCGATCACTATTGATGGTGATACATCTACTAATGACTCTTTCATCATTATGGCGACGGGTCAGTCGTCAGTGCAAATTCAATCAGCGAACGATCCTAGTTATGCCATCTTGCGAGATGCCTTAATTGCTTTAGCTAGAAAGCTGGCACAAATGATTGTGCGCGATGGTGAAGGTGCAACTAAATTTATAACGATCGAAGTGCTTGGTGGGAAGACTCAAGAGGAGTGCCACTTGGTTGCCAAGGCGGTTGCACACTCGCCCTTGGTCAAAACCGCTTTCTTTGCTAGTGATCCTAATTTGGGCCGCATCCTGGCAGCGATTGGCTATGCAGGCATCACCGATTTAGATGTAAATCGTGTGCAAATGTGGTTGGGTGATGTTTGGGTTGCTAAAAATGGTGGCCGCAATCCCGATTACCAGGAGGCTGATGGTCAGAGGGTCATGCAGGCTCCAGAAATCACCGTCAAGATTGACTTAGGTCGCGGCAACGCTACGCAAACTATGTGGACTTGTGACTTATCGCATGACTATGTATCCATTAATGCAGATTACCGCTCATAAAAGACCATCCGAAATATGAATGAAAAATTAGACCGTCTTTTAGACCATCTCGATACTTTTTTACCAAAGCCTTTGACTGAGGAGCAGTGGAAATCTTCTACTGCGTATAGATGGCGTCGGCGCGATAGCATCTTTGGCAGTATTGGATTTTTGCAACCTGTAAAGCATGTTGCGGACATTACTTTTGAGGATTTGCAGAATATTGATCGTCAGCGTGACGCCATACGCGATAACACTAAAAACTTTATTCAAAAAAAGCCTGCCAATAATATTTTGTTGACTGGTGCTAGGGGAACTGGAAAGTCCTCACTGATCAAAGCGAGTTTGCATGAGTTTGCTAGCCAAGGCTTGCGTCTGGTTGAGGTTGAGAAAGAGCATCTATCTGATTTGGCTGATATTACCGAGCTCTTGGCTGATCGCCCAGAGCGTTTCATCATTTTCTGTGACGACCTCTCATTTGAGGATGGTGAATCTGGCTATAAGGCGATGAAATCAGCCTTAGATGGCTCTGTTTCTGCGCAAGTCGACAATATTTTGATTTATGCCACCTCTAATCGCCGTCATTTATTGCCTGAGTATATGAAGGATAACGAGACATACGTTCATAACGATGATGGTGAAATTCATCCTGGTGAAGTGGTTGAGGAGAAGATTTCTTTATCAGAGCGCTTTGGTCTTTGGTTGTCTTTCTACCCGCCAAAACAAGATGAGTATTTGGCGATCGTGGCGCATTGGTTGCAGCATTTTGGTTTAAGCGCTGCGCAAATTGAGGCGGCACGTTCAGAAGCTTTAGTCTGGGCATTGGAGCGTGGTTCACGCTCAGGGCGCGTTGCCTGGCAATTTGCTAAGCATTGGGCTGGTTCAAAAGCTTAAGATCTTTTTGATGAGTGAAATCAAGCGCCCAGTTACTGAAGTGGCAGCAGGAATCTTGCTGGATTCTGACGGCCGCTATCTTTTAGGGCAAAGACCTGAAGGCAAACCCTACGCTGGTTACTGGGAAGTTCCCGGTGGAAAAATCGAAAAAGGGGAAACTGTTTTCGAGGCACTGAAGCGTGAACTTCAAGAAGAGCTCGGCATTGATATTCAATCAAGTGAAGAGCTTACCGTCCTGGAGCATGATTACCCGCATGCCTATGTTCGCTTGCATGTGAGCATTATTCGCGAATGGAAAGGAATTCCCAAAGGTTGTGAGAATCAAGCCTTATCGTGGGAGTTACTTGCTGCTGAAAAGCCTAGTGTTGAACCCTTATTGCCGGCCGCCTGGCCCATGCTGGAAAGGCTAAGAGCCCTTTTGACTTAAAACTGGCAGAGGGTGAGTTTGAATGGAATGTCAGCACTTACCAACTGTGCTTTTTTATCGCGTTCGGACTTTAAGAAGCGCACTGAGAGTAAATATTTATTTGCGCTAATTTCAGAAAATAAAGCATCATCTTCTACGGCAATGCGCATTAACTGATACACCTTGCCAGATGGAGCTTGCTGAAAAGATCCATTGTGCGCGACCACATCTTTAGCCTCGCCTGATTGACGTAACAGTCGTAAAAATAATTGGCATGCCTCATGCCATGGCAAGAGCGGCCCAACGTATTTTTCAAGCAATTCACGTCGCTCAGATGATGGACTATTTTTCCAGGCATGATAGCTAGGCAAATCAATTGGACTGGTGCCACCTGGAATATTTAATCTGGTGCGAATCGCATTTAACCATTCACTTTCAGTAATCACAGAGTTGGGTCTGCCTGTTGATTGATTAATACACTTAGCAACGGAATCAATTTCTGAAAGCGTTTGTGTCAGCGCCTCTTGATCAACTTTTTGGGATGACTTCAATCCATTGAGTGTATATTTTTGACGCTCAAATTCTTTGAGTAGTAAAGACTTGATGTCACCGCGTGCACCGATGTCACCAAGATCAAACAAAATAGAGATGGCATTGTGGTGCAACTCTGGGTCATCAGAGCGGACAAAGTGGTTGAAGCGGGCGAACAAATACTCCAATCGAAGCATGCTTCGAACTAATTCGTTAAAGGGGTATTCGTAAACAATCACAAGCCCATATTCTATGACGAACTGGTGCGATCTTTCTGAATCTGTAAGATTTTTTCGTTCAACTTTAATACTTCAGTTTTTAAGTTCTCAAGAGAGCCCTGATTCTCAATGACCATATCCGCCCTGGAAATACGCTCTTCTCTGCTGGCTTGAGCCTTCAGAATCCTCTCAACCTCGTTTCGGGGTAATTTGCTGCGGTGCATCACACGTTCAATTTGAGTTTCCTCTGGACAGTCCACTACTATGAGGTAGTCCAAAAGGGGCGCCCAATTGCCTGATTCAACCAACAGAGGGACCACAAAAACAAGGTAAGGCACCTGATCTTCTATGAGCTGTTTGGCTTGCCGAATGGTTTCTTCCCTTATAAGGGGGTGGGTGATTGCTTCCAGAGACTTTCTAGCTTGGGGATTGGCAAAGACCAATGTACGCATCTTGACTCTATCAAGCGCCCCGCTTGAACCAACAAAATCAGAGCCAAATTGTTTTTGAATGAAGGGGATAGCCACTCCATTTGGGGCGGTGATCTGATGGGCGATGAGATCGGTGTCAACAATACCTGCGCCCAGTTGAGCGAGCTGATCGCTCACGGCGGTCTTTCCTGAGCCAATGCCACCAGTTAGACCTACAAAGGGTACATGCCCTTTGAGGATGCCTAGATCAGCTTGCTCAGAAGGAGGGTTTGTAGGGTTTGTGGCCATAACAACTCAATAATGCCAGCAATAGTCAGAAAAGGGCCAAACGGAAAAGCTGAGCGATGATTTTGTTTATTCCACTCCAGCCAGAAAATGCCGCCAATCAGTCCGGTCAGGGATGCCATTAGTAAAATACTGGGTAATGCAAACCAGCCAAGCCAAGCACCCAGGGCTGCCAATAGTTTGGCATCACCCATTCCAATCCCATCTTGCTTTTTGACTGTCCGATAAAGAAGGTTGAGGAGCCAAAGACAGGTGTAGCCTAGGGTCGCTCCAATGATTGCGTCTTGAGAAGAAATAAAGCGTTGATTTGAAAGGCTATTAAACAAGAGACCCAGCAAGATGAGCGGTAAGGTGATGACATCAGGCAAACGAAAGGTGCGCAAATCGTAATACGCTAAGTACACCAAGATCGCTATAAGGGATATTCGGATCCAGTCGAGCAAAACAAAATTACCCATTAAACAATCTGTCCTAGGTTAAAGATGGGGAGATATAAGATTATGACCAGACTTCCAATAATGAGTCCAACGATAATGATTAACAAGGGCTCCAAGCTTTGGCTAAGGGTGCTTAAGCGATTGCTTAATTGAGAGCCCAATATTGATGCGCGCTTTTGTAGCATTTCAGCGAGCGCACCACTTTCAGATCCTATTCGTAAGAGCTGCAATGTTTCCTGATCAAATAGTAGGTGCTTGGGATCTGCTTTTGTTATGGCATCTCCGAGTGACCAGCCGCGAGTGAGGTGTTTGAATATATCAGCGCTGAAATCATGGCTGAGCCAGTGGTTAGATGATTGTGCGGTAACTCTCAATGCATCTGGAAGGGGTAATCCAGACTTTAGGAGATGACCCAATGTCCGACACCAGTAGGTAAGTGTTGCTAATCTGAGAAGCTGGCCAATCATCGGTATAGAGAAGCTCAGTCGATCACAATATTTTTGAATTTTGGGGATCCTGGACCAAGCAAGGCTAAAGAGCACAGCAAAGCCAATGAGGGCTATCACTATTTCAAGGTAGAACGCTTGAAACCATGAGGATGTTTGAATTAACACTTTAGTCGGGGCTGGCAACTCCGCTTGAAAATGAGCAAAAACATCCTTAAAGACGGGTACAACCCAAATCATCATTACTATCACCAGAAGGCAAGAGCTAGTAAGGGTGATGGCGGGATAACTCATTGCCTGTTGAATTTTTCGACGCAATTCAATTTGGGCTTCCAGTTGCTGGCAGATGGTTTTTAGCGCCAGATGAAAGTCACCAGTACGCTCACTGACGCGAATCAGATTAATAAATTCCATAGAAAATAGATTTCCTTGGGCACGCAAGCATTGAGAAAAACTTTCACCCTTTTTGAGCTGGGTGTGAATGCTAGTCACCCAAGGAATCCAGGCCTTTGGGGCGGTTGAGTAAATGAGTTCAATCGCATTGAGGAGCGGTAGACCTGCCTCTAGCAAAGTTACAAGTTGCTCGGCAAAATGAAGTTGGTTCTGCTTGTTTAATGCCATGTGCCCACTTCTGAATCTAGGGCTGCTTGATTAATAAGACCTGCTTGCATATGGATTAATCCGGCATCTCGCATGCTGACGTATGAGGTGGATGAGTCAAATAAATGGGTTTTGCTTAGTACTTCATGAACTCCAATGCGCCCAAGGTAGCCGCTGCCTTTGCAGAATGAACATGGCACGTTATTTTTGATCTTTAATCCAAGACATTGAGTGCAGGTTTTACGAACGAGACGCTGTGAGCTGACGCTTAAGAGACAGGACTCCAGAGATTGTTGATCTACTCCTAGATGGCCAAGTCTAGGAACTGCTCCACAAGCATTGCGGGTATGCAAGGTGCTGAGAACAAGATGCCCAGTTTGAGCCGCCTGAATAGCAAGCTGAGCTGTAGCGGCATCGCGGATTTCTCCAATCATGATGACATCCGGATCTTGTCGAAGAAGGGCGCGAATGATCGTTGGAAAATCCAAACCTGCCCGCGGGTGATAGGCCACTTGGTTGACTCCAGCAAGACGAATTTCAATGGGGTCTTCTATCGAGCAAAGATTGCGATGATTTTGATTGAGCTGACGCAGACAGCTATAGAGCGTTCGAGTCTTGCCGCTCCCAGTCGGTCCTGTCACTAGAATCAGCCCGTTGGATTGAGCAAGGGCTTGCTGGAATATCTCAAGTTGTTCCGAGAGCAGGCCAATGTCTTTAAGATCAAGCTCTTCTAAGCAACTGGGCAGTATGCGAATAACCGCCTTTTCTCCATGAAGAGTTGGCAAGATTGAGACCCGGCAATCAATATTGGGTTTGGAAAAATTATGGCCAATGCAAAGGCGTCCATCTTGCGGCAGGCGTTTTTCTGCAATATCTAAGCGCGCCAGAACTTTGATTCGTGTGATGAGGCGGTCATGAAATTCAATCGGGTAATGCGACTGTATTTGTAGCAGGCCATCGACCCGAATACGAATGAGTGTGGCTTGAGCCCCAGCCTCTATATGAATATCACTCGCTCTAGCATCTAGGGCATATGTAGCGATTTCATACCAAGTGCGAATGATTAGTGAGTCATCAGCGGCAACGCTCAATCTTGGTCTTGAGTCCGAATGGCGGGACGATAAAGCTTCACTGTTTTAACACCATGTTCGTCAAATTGAACAATTTCCATGACGATGCCAGCAATGCGAATGCTGACATCATGATCGGGGATAGCCTCGAGTTTTTCGAGAATGAGCCCGTTTAAGGTGCGCGGCCCATCCAAGGGGAGGTCGAGGTTGAGTAAGCGATTGAGATCTCGTAGCGAGGCACCACCTGTTGCTATATAGGTTCCATTCGGGAGCCAATGAGGATCAGTTGAGAGGTTGGAGAAAGAGGTCGTAAATTCACCAATGAGCTCTTCTACGATATCTTCAAAAGTCACTAGCCCCAGAACTTCACCATATTCATTTACAACCAAACTTAAGCGCTGTTGGTTATCTTGGAAAAACTGCATTTGCTGCAATACGGGGGTGCTACTGGGGATGAAGTAAGGCTCGTTTAATAACACCCTAAAGTCTTCATGCTTAAGGTCTGTATCGCCTAGCAAGGACAAGGCCTTTTTGACAGAAAGGATCCCGACAATACGCTCAGAGTCACCATCGCAAACGGGTAATTTGTTGTGATAGCAAGTTTCCAATTGTTGGACTACTTCATCAATAGGTCTTGAGAGATCCAAAACCTCAATCTTCGACCTGGGTGTCATCACATCATCAACGGTAATGTTTTCCAAGTTGAATAAGTTGAGTAGGATGTTGCGATGATGATTGGAGACAAAACGATTTGACTCTAAAACGAGACTGCGTAACTCTTCTTTGCTCATAGCCCTGCTATCAGTGGAGGATTGCAGGCCAGATACTTTCATAAGACCAGAAACAAAGTTATTGATAAACCAAAGCAAAGGTTTTAATGCAAAAGTGAGTGGCAAAATAAACCAGCCAACATGGGAGGCAATCTTTTCTGGAAAAGCGGCGCCAATGACCTTCGGAGTAATCTCGCTAAAAATAATGATGAGTAAGGCCACAACTAAAGTAGCAATTGAGAGTACGAGACCGCTATCACCAAAAATATGCAGCGCAATCCCCGTAACCAGAATAGGAAGAACGGTATTGATCAGGTTGTTCGAAATCAGTAACACCGACAACAATGAATCAATACGCTTTAGGAGTCTCTCAGCTAGCGCTGCACCGGCATTGCCGCCATTGGCCATCGCACGTAGGCGATGACGATTCGAGGACAGCATGCTGGTTTCTGCCATCGAGAAAAAGCCAGATAGTGCAAGTAAAAATAGGACTAGAGCAACTTGGCTGTAAAGCGGCCAATCGTCAAAAAAGGTGTCCATGAGGTCTGCCTGAAAAAAGTAAGGATGAGTCAATATAGCAAAGTGGCATTTCTTAAGCTATAGCCATGGAATAAAGGCCTGTCATCCCTCTTGTTTATTTGTGTAAGAATCACTTGATATGGCTTCCATACCAACCCCTTTGAGCTCAAATGGCGCTAACTACTGTGTTATTGCGGCACCTTTTGGGTGTCTAGGCATTTCGACGGAAATGGTGGAGGGCAGCCTGATGCTTTCTAGAATGGATTATTTGCCCGCCAATACAGCGTTAATCACCCCACAGAATCAGCTGGCTAAAGAGGTTGCGCGGCAGTGCAAGGCTTACTTCCAGGATCCTCATTGGCAATTTGACTTACCCACAAAACCTGTGGGTACTGAGCATCAAAGAAAAGTGTGGGCGAGCATTCAAGATATACCCGCCGGCCAAACAAGAACCTATGGTGAATTGGCGCGGAAGATTCAGAGTGGGGCGCGTGCAGTAGGTACAGCGTGCGGTGCCAATCCCTACCCCCTAATAGCACCTTGCCATCGAGTGGTTTCTGCTCAGGGTATTGGCGGCTTCATGAAAGAAAACTCCCCAGGCCTATATCGCCAAATCAAGCTCTGGCTTTTAAAGCATGAGGGTGCTTTGTAGGTTTGTTTATTTAGCGAGTGATCTGCTGCTAAGGCTGAAAAAAATCTTCATCACCATATCGCTTTTAACGGCCCACTTTGTAAAGCCGTAGAAACTCATGACGGTGTTTCTGGAAAGCTTTACTTCATCTTTACTATCGAATTCTTTGCGATCTGCAATCTTTGACAGAGTCATTACCGCTAAGCCAAAAGCCAAGAAGCAAAAACGTCTCATACCCGGCTCCTCTTTAGGAATCAACAGAATGTAATGCAGCGATTCTTGTAGCTTTTCATAGGCCAGCCTTAGAAGTGCTTCATGACTAACATTGATTGGCTTCCAGGAGACGCCACGGGCCTTATCCTCTGGCGAGTCTTTGAGAATATTAGTCATTTGCAGCGCTTGACCAAATGCGATTGCCAAATTTTCATGCCCGGCCATTTTTTCTTTAAAGGCTTGGGAATGATTGCTAAAGATGGTTGTTAGCAGTTCGCCAACTACACCTGCCACGACATAGCAATATTGCTCAAACTCAGCAAGATCTTGAAGGCCGGCTTGGTTTTGTCTTCCATGGAAGAACGACATTCCTTCAGACATGATGGAAACGCAACGACTGACTGCTACTTGATCCTGGATAGAGCAGGTATGCAAAATTCGCAGAACAGTGGGTGTATGAGAAATTAAATCCAACTCATCTTGATTGCTGTAATTTTTTAATGCGTTGAGGCAAGGCGCAACAAATGTCTCAACTGGAGCCTTCTCAAGCACCGCATCTAAAAATAGCGCCGAAAGAGCTTGCTTGCTCTGCGGGCTTAAATCTGCGGCATCCTCAATGGTGTCAACAATGCGGCACAGCAAATAGGTGTTGCCGACTACCTTTTCGATGCTTGGGGGTAGAAGTGGGATGGTAAGAGCAAAAGTACGTGAGACAGATCCTAGGATGGCCTTTTGGTAGTCCAAATCGTTAGTTGGGCTCAATGTCGGGGTTTGCTCAGGTGTTCTCACTCTTGAATTATGTCAGACCGATGCTCTCAGTGGAGCGATCCAAATTGGTACTTTTTACTAACTACCAAAAGTGACATAGCCATATAATTTCATCAAATTTCACAAGGAGTATTTGGGCGTGCTAATTTGGTTTGTAATTATTTACTGGGTTATCTCAGTTGGCATTGGCTTATGGGCAGCCCTCAGAGTTAAAAATACTGCTGACTTTGCGGCGGCTGGTCATAGCCTTCCTTTGCCGATTGTGACCGCCACTGTATTTGCGACCTGGTTTGGCTCTGAAACCGTTTTAGGAATTCCAGCCACTTTTCTCAAAGAGGGCTTGGGGGGAGTGGTTGCAGATCCCTTTGGCTCCTCTCTTTGTTTAATTTTGGTAGGGCTCTTTTTTGCTCGCCATCTTTATAACCGTCGCATGCTCACTATCGGTGACTTCTTTCGTGAAAAGTATGGCCGCACAGTTGAGGTTTTAGTAACCCTTTGTATTGTTGTTTCTTACTTGGGTTGGGTTGCTGCACAAATTAAAGCTCTGGGATTGGTGTTTAATGTTGTCTCTGAAGGCGGTATTTCTCAGACGGGTGGCATGATGATTGGTGCTGCTAGCGTATTGATTTACACCCTATTTGGCGGCATGTGGTCCGTTGCCATTACGGACTTCATTCAGATGATCATTATCGTGGTTGGCATGCTCTATATCGGTGGTGAGATGACCTCGCAGACTGGCGGCATAGGCGTGGTCATTGAGCATGCTGCTGCTGCTGGCCAATTTAGCAACTTCTGGCCGGATATGAATTTAGCTTCGATCTTAGGCTTTGTTGCTGCCTTATGCACCATGATGCTGGGATCCATTCCGCAGCAAGATGTCTTTCAGCGAATTACCTCATCTAAGAATGTGAACATTGCCGTCCAAGCAGCTTTGCTAGGTGGCGTGCTTTACTTTATTTTCGCTTTTGTGCCTATGTATTTGGCTTACTCGGCAACCTTGATTAGCCCGGATTTGGTCAAGGAATACCTCACCACTGATCCACAGATGATCTTGCCTAAGCTGATTCTGAATCACGCGCCACTGATTGCTCAAGTGATGTTCTTTGGTGCACTCCTCTCAGCCATTAAGAGTTGTGCCAGCGCTACCCTATTGGCGCCATCGGTAACGTTTGCTGAAAATATTGTGCGAGGTTTTTTCAAACATTTATCTGATCATGATTTGTTAAAGGTCATGCGGATTACGGTTTTATGTTTTGCTGTAGTGGTCACTTTCTTTGCGGTGAACTCGGAGCTTTCTATTTTTAAGATGGTGGAAAGCGCCTATAAAGTGACTCTAGTTGCCGCATTTGTGCCGTTAGCGTTTGGGGTTTACTGGCCTAGAGCAAACTCCTTGGGGGGATTATTAGCTGTAGTTGGAGGCTTAACCATCTGGATTAGTTGTGAGATTTTGGCTCCGAATGCCATTCTTCCGCCTCAATTAGCTGGCCTAATGGCTAGTATTGTTGGTATGATTTTAGGAAGCTTGGTTCCAAAAGACTCCTTAAAAGCGGTTTAGAGTGCGATTTGCCTAATATTTAGGCAAATGAGATTAATTTCCATTGCAAAAAAATCTCCTCTAATATGAAACTAATTCAAAATTTTTTGTTCTTAAGGGGTTCCTATGAAAATCTGTGTGATCGGCGGGGGTGGCGCTATTGGCGGCTACTTGGCTGTCATGTTGGCGCGCGCCGGCAATGAGGTAACGGTTGTTGCGCGCGGTGCTACTTTAGCCGCAATTAAAGAGCGTGGCCTGGCTTTAATTATGGATGACCAACCAGAACCTTTGGTTGCACAAGTTAAAGCGGTAGAAAAAATTCGTGATGCTGAAACTCCTGATGTTGTGATTCTAGCGGTGAAGGCTCATCAAGTGGAGCCGATCATTGATGATTTGGCGGCCATCATGGCTCCCGAAACTATTTTGATCCCAATGCAGAACGGAATTCCTTGGTGGTATTTCCAGAAGTTGAGCGGCGAGTATCAAGATCATGCAGTGGAAACAGTAGATGCTGGTGGTGTTGCTAAGAACGCCATCAATCCAGAAAACATTATTGGTTGCGTCGTATATCCAGCCACCTTTACGCAGGCTCCTGGGGTCATTCGTCACGTTGAAGGGAATCGTTTCCCATTGGGTGAGTTGGACGGCAAGAATACTGAGCGCATTCAGAAGATATCGGAGATGATGGGCGCAGCTGGATTTAAGTCTCCAATTTTGGATGACATTCGCTCAGAGATCTGGCTCAAGCTTTGGGGCAATATGACTTTCAATCCAATTAGCTCTCTGACGCACGGCACCTTGGAAGGTATTTGCCAATACCCATTGACCAAAGAGCTGGCTCGCAACATGATGGCCGAAGCGCAGACGATTGCTGAGAAGTTGGGCGTGACTTTCCGTGTGGATATCGAGCGTCGTATCGCTGGTGCTGAAAAAGTGGGTAAGCACAAAACCTCGATGTTGCAAGACTTGGAAGCGGGCCGTAGCTTGGAGATTGATGCTTTGTTAGGGTCGGTGATTGAGTTAGGCAAGATCACCCAAACCCCAACACCTTGCTTAAATACTGTATTTGCTTTGACCAAGTACTTGGATGAAAATGTTCAGGCTTCTAAAGGAAGCTTGGCCTTGCCATCGGTATCGGGCTACTAAAAAAGTAAAGTTTCTCCAAATAAAAAACCCTTGCTACTGATCATGGCAAGGGTTTTTTTGGCACTAGAAGTTATTCGAAGTATTACTCGAAGCGATTATCTAGTTGTCCAACACCATCAATAATAATGCTGACATTGCTACCAGGTTTCATGGAGCCAACACCAACGGAAGTGCCGCAGGCAATGATGTCTCCAGCTTCAAGCGGCACATCCTGGGAAATCAGACTCACTAATTTTGCGGGCGCGAAAATCATGTCCGTAATCGGATAGTTTTGACGCTCTTGACCATTGAGAATGGTTTTGATCGTTAGCTTGCTCGGATCTACATCGGTAGTGATGTAGGGGCCGAATACGCCAAAGGTATTAAAACTCTTAGAGCGAGTCCACTGTGCATAACCAGGGTCGCGGTTCAGGATTTCAATTGCGGTGACATCATTGATGCAGGTATAGCCAAAGATGGCTTTAGCTGCTTCCGCCTCATCTACTTCATGACAGCGTTTGCCGATCACAATACCAAGCTCCCCTTCATAAACGACTTTTCCGGAATAGGACTTGGGAGTGCGAATCACTTGGTTGGCTGCTAAGAAGGAGTTATTTCCTTTGAGAAAGTACAAAGGCTCTACAGGTACGGCATGCTCAAGCTTCGTTACCAGTGCATGGAAGTTATCGACCATGGCAACCATCTTGGAAGGAGTGCATGGGATATCAATCGTTACATCAGCCAGCTTGAGGGTTTCGCCGGTGGCCTTAGGTCCTTTAAATAAGTCACCTTCATACACTGCGATTTGGTCGCCCTGTACTTGTCCTAAACCACTTTTTCCTTGATGTTGAAATCTAAGCCACTGAGCCATAATGAGTTCCTATGAGGTTAAATATTTGATATGCAATATCTTACAGGGATGAATTGATGTCTAAGACTTCTGAGCTCATATTTGCACCAGAACAGGATCAGCCGATTCGCTATATGGATCGCACCCGCAGCTACTACTTGGGTTTGGGTTATGAGAATCCTTATGTTTGGGCTCACTATGGTGATGTGCCATTTACTCCGCTGAAAAGGCCACTTGCACAATCTGTTTTGGGCCTCATTACTACAGCCGTTCCTCATGATCCCAGTAAAGGGCCGCAGGGCCAGGGAGCTTCTTACAATGCCGCAGCCAAGTTTTATCAGCCATATCAACAATCGAGCGAAGGAAGTATCGATTTACGAATTGCCCATGTGGGGGTTGATCGCAAGAATGCCAATATGGAAGACGGCAATTGCTGGTTCCCACTGGACGCTGCCAAACGAGCGCTTACAGCTGGAAGGATAGGCGCGGTTTCAGCAAACTTCTATGGCTTACCAACTAATCGCAGTCAGCGCCACACATTAGAGAGTGATGCCCCTCGCATTTTAGAAATGATGAAAGCCGACGGTGTCGATGTAGCGGTATTAATTCCGAATTGTCCAATATGTCATCAGAGCCAAAGTTTATTAGCACGTTATTTAGAGACTGCAGGAATTTCAACAGTTGTGATGGGCGCCGCTAAAGATATTGTTGAGTATTGCGGTGTGCCACGACTTTTATTTAGTGATTTGCCGTTGGGTAATGCGGCTGCAAAACCAAATGATGTGCCTTCGCAGGATTTGAATTTTGAGTTGGCCTTGCGGCTTTTAGAGTCGGCTCCTGCAGCCCGCACAACGGTTCAATCGCCATTGGTATGGTCAGAAGATCCGTCGTGGAAATTGAATTATTCCAATCTAGAGCAGTTATCACCGCAAGAAATTGCACGTTTGCGTGAAGAGGCCGAGCAGGTGCGAATGACTGCGCGTGAACTCAGATTGAATACTTTGGGATCTTAAGTTTGTCTCGTGAGAGAGTATGCGCACAGGGCTTGTAGCGCAGTGCTGGCTTGATTTGCCGGGAAGTCTTTAAGACAAGCCAAGGCGAGATCTGCTTCACGTTTTGCTGCAGCTTGGGTGTAATCAAGAGCACCAGAATTTTGGACGGCGGCAAGGATTTGCGCAAACACATCATCTGGTAAATCTTGGTTTTGTTCAATTGCTGCACGTACTAAAAGACGCTCTTCATTACTGCCGTTTTCTAGCAAGTAAATCAGTGGCAGCGTAGGCTTACCTTCGCGTAAATCATCCCCAGCATTTTTTCCCATCTGTGCAGCATTGGCGGTGTAGTCTAGCAAGTCATCCATTAACTGAAAAGCAGTGCCGATGTGACGTCCAAATGCAGCAGCTTGTTCACGCTGTGCATCGGTGGCATTAGCCAGGATGGCACCTAGCTCAGTAGAGGCTTCAAAAAGCTTGGCTGTTTTATAGCGAATGACCTGTAAATAACTTGCTTCATCCACTTCTGGGTCATTCATATTGAGAAGTTGCAAAACTTCGCCTTCGGCAATCGTATTGGTTGCGTCTGACAAAATTTGCATGACGCGAAGGTCATTTGGGCCAACCATCATTTGGAAGGCTCGGGAATATAAGAAGTCGCCCACTAAAACACTGGCAGCATTGCCAAAAGCGGCATTGGCAGTCTCACGACCTCTTCTGAGGGTAGATTCATCAACTACATCATCATGAAGCAGGGTAGCGGTGTGGATGAATTCAACTACAGCCGACATTTCCAGGGTGTGGGGTGCTTCTTTGCCGTTGGCCAGAGCTTTGGCCACCAACATCAAGAGGGCGGGTCTGACCCGCTTACCGCCAGCCTGGATGATATAGCTCGAGATTTGGTCGATTAATGCGACTTTTGAGGCTAAACGCTGACGGATTACCTCGTCTAAGGCCTTGAAATCTAAGGCAATTGGGGCCAGAATTTGGCTTAAGTCATTGGTTTTGACAGTGCTCGTCATGCAAGATATAATAATGGGCTTAGCTGGTCCAGGGTGGATTAGCTTAAATGTAGATATTAATTGAGGTTTCAAACCATGTACGCGGTCATAAAAACCGGTGGCAAACAATATAAAGTTGCTGCAGGCGAAAAATTGAAAATAGAACAGATACCAGCGGAAATCGGCAGCGAAATCACTCTTGACCAAGTCCTCGCCGTTGGCGAAGGCGCTTCACTGAAATTAGGTGATCCATTGGTTAATGGTGCAGCTGTGATGGCCACTGTCGTCTCCCAGGGACGTCACGATAAAGTGACAATCTTTAAGATGCGCCGTCGCAAGCATTATCAAAAGCACCAAGGCCATCGTCAGAATTTCACTGAAATTTTGATCAACACGATTAAAGCCTAATTCAGGGTAGGAGAAAGATATGGCACAGAAAAAAGGCGGCGGCTCAACACGAAATGGCCGCGACTCAGAATCGAAGCGCTTAGGCGTTAAGGTATTTGGCGGCGAGCATATTAATGCTGGCAGCATCATCATTCGTCAACGTGGCACACGTGTTCATCCAGGTGCTAACGTTGGTATTGGTAAGGATCACACTTTGTTTGCCTTGATTGACGGACAAGTGGAATTCGGCGTTAAGGGTGCTTTGAAGAAGGCCCAAGTTTCAGTCTTGCCTCGTTCATAAGGCTGCCTGACTGAGACACGTTTGATTCAGATTTATTCCGAATTTAACTCTTAGGAACAGGCCTCGCTAAGCGAGGCCTTTTTTATTCATGAAATTTATAGACGAAGCACGTATTGAAGTGATTGCCGGGCAAGGTGGTGCCGGAAGTGCCTCCATGCGCCGCGAAAAGTTCATTGAATTTGGCGGTCCAGATGGTGGTGACGGCGGCAAGGGCGGAAGCGTCTGGGCGATAGCCGATCGCAATATCAATACTCTGATTGATTACCGTTACGCAAAAACGCACACCGCAAAAAATGGTGAGCCTGGTCGTGGCGCTGACTGCTATGGTCGCGCTGGCGATGATATCGAGTTGCGGATGCCGGTTGGCACAATCATTGCCGACTATGAAACTGGTGAACCCATTGCTGACTTAACTACACATGGTGAGCGCCTTTGTTTGGCGCAGGGCGGTGTTGGTGGTTGGGGCAATATTCACTTTAAGAGTAGTACGAATAGAGCGCCACGCCAAAAGACAAATGGCAAAGAAGGCGAACGTCGTAAGCTCAAGCTTGAATTAAAAGTATTGGCCGACGTTGGTTTATTGGGCATGCCTAATGCAGGTAAATCTACCTTGATTACTGCAGTTTCGAATGCGCGTCCAAAGATTGCGGATTATCCATTTACCACTTTGCATCCAAATTTGGGTGTAGTGCGTGTGGGAGCTGAGCGCAGTTTTGTGATTGCCGATATTCCTGGTTTGATTGAAGGTGCGGCTGAAGGCGCTGGTTTGGGCCATCGCTTCTTGCGCCATTTACAACGCACAGGGGTATTGCTGCATTTGGTTGATATTGCTCCATTTGATGCGAATATTGATCCAGTGGCAGATGCTGTAGCGATTGTGAATGAATTGCGTAAGTACGACGAAGCTTTGGTTGAGAAGCCACGTTGGCTAGTCTTAAATAAAGTGGACATGATTCCCGAGGAAGATCGCAAGACAGTAGTTGCTGACTTTATAAAGCGCTTCAAATGGAAAGGCCCCGTCTTTGAGATCTCAGCCTTAACAGGCTTGGGTTGCGATAAGCTTTGCTATTCTTTGCAGGATTATTTAGATTCTGTACGTCGTGACCGAGACGATGCGGATGAGCGCGCTCAAGATCCGCGTTATCAAGGTCAGCTAGAAGATAAAAAACCAGATTAAATATTTCACTCGCCTTTTGCTATGAATACTAAAAAAACTCAACGGATTGTTGTCAAAGTGGGATCTAGCCTAGTCACCAATAATGGTGAAGGCTTGGATCACGCTGCGATTGCGATGTGGGCTGAGCAAATGGTTGGGCTATTAAAGGCGGGTCATGAGGTATTGATGGTGAGCTCAGGTGCTATTGCTGAAGGTATGCAGCGTCTGGGTTGGACTAAGCGTCCACAAGAAATTCATCAACTGCAAGCCGCTGCTGCAGTTGGTCAGATGGGCTTGGTTCAGGTTTATGAAAGTTGTTTTGCGCGTTTCAATCTTCGCAGTGCTCAGGTCTTGCTAACCAACGCAGACTTGGCCGATTCTGAGCGTAATGCCAATGCTAGAGCTACCCTCGATACTTTATTGAAATTGGGTGTAGTTCCCATCATCAATGAGAATGACACTGTAGTAACTGATGAAATTAAGTTTGGCGACAACGATAGTCTTGCTGCTTTAGTAACCAATTTAATTCATGCAGATCTTTTGGTGATTTTGACTGATCAAGGCGGCCTATTTACTGCGGATCCACGTCAAAATCCAAATGCCACCTTGCTTGCGGATGCTATTGCGGGAGATCCTGCTTTAGAAAAAATGGCAGGCGGCGCTGCTAGTGAGCTCAGTAAGGGCGGCATGTTGACTAAGGTGCTGGCAGCAAAGATTGCAGTGCAAACTGGCGCAGCAACAGTGATTGCCTCTGGGCGCGAACCCCATGTGCTTACCCGCTTAATGGCAGGCGAGAAAATAGGTACCCACTTGAGCGCTCAGTAAGCGCCAGTTACGCAGACTTCAAATTTTTATTGAATACCGTTTGAATTCGTTGGCTTTTGCCCGCCAATAAAGCCATTCGGATTGAGAGAATGCAAAATGGTTTTGATGTTCTTTTCTTGATTGCTAAAGTTGCAAAAAGCGCCTTGAGCTAACGAAGCCTGATAGCGATTAGGTATATCGCTTTGAATATTTTTCCAGCTACCTAAAGGATTTTCTTTCCAAACACCGCTCTCTAGATTGCCATAAAGACGCCACTGAAAAGAATCGCAGCGAATACCCTCATATTGAGTTTGTTGACTTCCACTGGGGCTGCTAATAACAACAATATATCGAGTGATACCATCTGCGCCAATCAATATTGAGTCAGTATCCACTGCAAATTTAAAGATAGTGCGTTGAGAAACGTAAAAGGGCACCAAGGTAGATTGGTTTGGTGGGTTCAGGGGCATGGCGGTTGTACCTTCTTTAAACACCATGGGCGCAAAAGGATCTACACCACTAATAAGGGCGTCTCCACCGCATGCAGATAATGCAAGGCCGAGGATTGCGGTACTGCATGAGAGATAGAAGCGCTTTAAAGAAATAGTCATGTGGATTGATCGTTTGGGTTGTCGTCTTTCGGATGTTCGTGAGGGCCACCGTAAAAAGACTGAATTAAATCAAGAGGGGATCCCCAGGCGAGTTGCTGCATGCGCATGCCACGGGATAGGAAACGCGCTAATTCTGAAAGCGCTAGTTGATAAACTTCACGCTTAAAGCCAATGACGGCATCTAATTGAATCCAGAAGGGGACCCAGCGCCAAGCATCGAATTCAGGGTGTTCTGAAGCGCGTAATTGGATATCGCTATCTAGGCCTACTAGGCGCAAGAGAAACCAAATTTGTTTTTGACCGCGGTATGCTGCCCTATGGACCCGAGTGGCGTGTTGACGGCGCAAGTATTCCTCAGGGACGTCGTAGCGAAGCCAATCCCTAGTGCGTCCAATAATTTGGACATGCTCCGGCAGTAAGCCAACCTCCTCTTGCAATTCGCGGTACATAGCCTGTTCAGGGCTTTCACCATGCTGAATCCCGCCCTGCGGGAACTGCCACGAATGCTGCCCAACGCGTTTTCCCCAGAAAACCTCGTTACGGCTGTTGAGGAGGACAATGCCGACATTCGGGCGATACCCTTCACGGTCAAGCATGATCGTGCCTCAAATCCTTTAAAATCAACGATTTGATTATATCCATACATGAAAGCCTCACAATCATTTCTCGCCACGCTAAAAGAAGCCCCCTCCGACGCTGAGGTGGTTTCGCACAAACTTATGGTGCGTGCAGGTTTAATTCGTAAGCTCAGCGCAGGCATTTACAACTATTTGCCGCTGGGTTTGAAGGTGATTCGCAAAGTAGAAAACATCATTCGCGAAGAAATGAATCGTGCTGGCGCAATTGAATTGCTCATGCCAATAATTCAGCCTGCTGAATTGTGGCAAGAGACTGGTCGTTGGGAAAAGATGGGTCCAGAGTTGCTGCGCATCAAAGATCGCCATGATCGTGATTTTTTGATTCAGCCAACTTCTGAAGAGGTGATCACTGATTTGGCTCGCAATGAGATTAAGAGTTACAAGCAATTGCCAGTGAACTTCTATCAAATTCAAACAAAATTCCGCGATGAGCGTCGCCCTCGTTTTGGCATCATGCGTGGTCGCGAATTCAGCATGAAAGATGCTTACTCATTTGATCGCGATGTTGAGGGTCTCAAGAAGTCTTATCAAATGATGTTTGATGCTTACACCCGCATCTTTAAGCGTATGGGTCTGCAGTTCCGTGCAGTAACCGCAGACAATGGCGCCATTGGGGGCTCTGGTAGTCAAGAGTTTCACGTGATTGCCGATACTGGTGAGGATGCGATTGTGTATTGCCCTAGCTCTGACTACGCAGCTAATTTAGAGGCGGCCGAGTCTTTGGCTTTACTTGCCACACGTCCCGCTGCAGCTGCTGCGATGGCCAAAGTGCCAACGCCTGACAAGACAAATTGCGCAGAGGTAGCGAAGTTCTTAAATATTCCTCTTGAGAACACAGTGAAGTCATTATTGTTTGCTGCTGATCAAGAAAAAGGTCCGGCCAAACTATTTATGTTGCTAGTGCGTGGCGACCACGAGCTTAATGAAGTGAAGGCGACCAAGATTCCTGGTATGGCAGAATCACGCTTTGCTACTGAAGCAGAAATCAAACAAGCTTGCAATGCGCCAGCAGGTTATTTAGGTCCTGTTGGGGTAAGCACTGAAGTGGCTGTTGTTGCTGATCGCACCGTTGCCAATATGGCTGACTTTGTCTGTGGCGCTAACGATGCTGGGTATCACTTGACTGGCGTGAACTGGGGTCGTGATTTGCCTGAGCCTTTGGTGCTGGATATTCGTAACGCGGTGATAGGTGATCCCTCACCGGATGGCAAAGGGGTTGTGGATATTTGCCGCGGTATTGAAGTCGGGCACGTATTTCAATTGGGCACTCGTTATTCAGAAGCAATGGGTTGCACTTACTTAGATCAACAGGGCAAAGCTCAGCCAATGGTGATGGGTTGTTACGGGATTGGTGTTACTCGTTTGCTTGGTGCTGCCATTGAGCAGGGGCATGACGAGAAAGGCATTATCTGGCCAATCTCAATGGCGCCATTCGAGGTGGTCATTTGCCCAATGGGTTACGAGAAATCAGAAGCAGTTAAAGCCGCATGCGATCAGTTGCACGATGAGCTCTTAGCGGCTGGAATTGATGTGATCCTGGATGACCGAAATGAGCGTCCAGGCGCGATGTTTGCTGACTGGGAGTTGATTGGGGCGCCATTCCGCGTAGTGATTGGCGATCGCGGCTTGGCAGATTCTCAAGTGGAATTTAAGGGTCGGACTGATGCAGAGTCCCAGAACATCCCACTAAATGACATCAAAGCAAAAGTGCTTGCTGCAGTTCAAGCAGCAAAGAGCTTAGTTAATTAATTATTTCTTAAAGAGCCCGCCAATACCCTTGGCGGCTCCTTTTGCAGCCATGGTGGCCATGGTGCGCGCCATTTTTCCACCCTTGAATTGCTTCATCATGGTTTGCATTTGCTCGAACTGAGCTAGCAGACGATTGACCTCTTGCACTTCTACGCCGGAGCCGGCAGCAATGCGACGCTTACGACTGGCTTTCAGTAATTCAGGCTTTCTGCGCTCGCGAGGAGTCATGCTATCAATAATGCCGCGCATACGCGTAGTTTGTTTATCTGCATTACTGAGATTTGCTTTGGAGGCCGCTTGGGCAACTTGGCTGGGTAACTTGTCCATCAGGCTAGCCATGCCACCCATCTTTTGCATTTGCATGAGTTGATCTCGAAAATCTTCTAGATCAAAACCACCTTTAGAAATCTTGCTAGCTAATTTTTCTGCTTTGGCAACGTCAACGTGTTGCTGGGCTTGCTCAACTAGAGCCAGAATATCGCCCATGCCCAGAATGCGATTGGCCATGCGTTCAGCATCAAATGCCTCTAGACCATCCATCTTCTCGGCGACACCGATAAATTTGAGTGGTACACCGGTTACTTGACGTACTGAAAGTGCCGCGCCACCGCGAGAGTCACCATCTAGCTTCGTTAGGATCACGCCGGTGAGTGGGAGCGCTTCATGGAAGGCTTTAGCAGTATTGACCGCGTCTTGACCAAGCATGGCGTCAACTACGAACAAGGTTTCGATTGGATTGAGGTTGGCATGCAAAGTTTTGATTTCTTGCATCAGAGCTTCATCAATGCCAAGACGTCCTGCGGTATCCACAATTACCACATCAAAGTAATGACGACGTGCCCAATCCAGAGCAGCTACAGCAATGTCATTTGGCTTTTGACTAATGTCGCTCGGGAAAAACTCAGCACCAACCTGCTTAGTAACAGTTTCTAATTGCTCAATCGCAGCTGGACGATAGACGTCACAAGAAACAGTCAGAACCTTCTTTTTCTTTTTCTCTTGCAACCACTTGGCGAGTTTGCCAACGGATGTCGTTTTACCCGCACCTTGTAGGCCGGCCATCAAGATGACTGCAGGAGGTTGGGTAGCAAGATTGAGTTCGCCGCTTTGATTGGTGTCACCCATCATGACTTGGGCGAGTTCACGTTGAACTACGCCAACCAGAGCTTGTCCAGGACTGAGGCTTCCAACCACTTCCTCGCCAAGGGCTTTAAATTTAATTTGTTCCAGTAAAGACTTGACTACCGGTAGCGCTACGTCAGCTTCCAATAGGGCTAAACGGATTTCCCGTAGCATTTCTGCTGTATTGGTTTCGGTGAGGCGGGCTTGGCCCCGCATTGTTTTAACAACGCGAGATAGACGGTCGGTGAGGTTTTCTAGCATTTATCGATTAGACTTTCCACATGGATATTTTAGGTTACTCAAGTTACGGATGGCTTCCTTCCGCACTTTATTTAGCGCTTTTACTCATTTTGAGCTTCAAAGCCAAGAGCGGCGTTGAGTCTGGGGTGTCTGGCACTTTGGTGCAAGCTGCAATTTTTGTAATTTTGGTGATTCATGGGGCGCAACTTCATGATTCCGTATTCACCCCACAAGGCTTTGTATTTGGGTTTGCACAAGATTTGTCCTTAATTGCGTGGGTTGGCTTGGCTTTTTATTGGTTTCAGTCTTGGTTTTTACCCATTTCCAGCTTGCGTTGGATGGCATTAATGTTTGCAATGATTTGCGCGTTTCTTCCCAGTGTTTTCCCAGGTATCTTAATTTCTCCCAAGGCTGTTGCAGATCCTTGGTTTAAAGGCCATTTTGTTGTTGCAACGGTCGCGGTGGGGTTGCTGAGTTTAGCGGCAATGCATGCCATGCTGATGAGCATACAAGATCGTGCTTTGCATCGTCAGTTGGCCATTATTCCTAACAGTCGTTTTGCGCATTGGCTGGAAGAACTTCCACCCTTAATGACTATGGAAAGTATCCTATTTAATTTGCTTTACGTTGGTTTTGGATTGCTTAGCTTGACTGTTTTCTCCGGATTACTGTTCTCGCAAACCTTGTTTGGTAAACCTCTAGTGTTTGATCACAAAACGATTTTTGCTTTGATCTCTTGGTTTTTATTTGCAGGTCTATTGATAGCACGTTGGCGAGTTGGATTGCGTGGCAGGGCTGCTATTCGCTGGGTATTGAGCGCTTACACCGCCTTATTGCTTGCATATGTCGGTAGTCGCTTTGTAGTTGAAGTCATCCTTCAGAGAGCTTAAGCTTTGTTTAAGTGGCTTTTATTATTTGCAGGTGCTGGACTTTTTTACCTCTGGATTAAGAGCAAGAAGCAGGCCGCAACGAATGTAGGGCATACCTCTGAGCCCAATAAAAATAAGGCTGAGAAGCCGGCTACACCTGAAGTGATGGTTCAATGTCAGTGCTGCAAAGTGCACCTACCCAAGTCAGAAGCCTTAACTTATGACGACCGTTTTTATTGCTCAAAAGAACATCTCCAGACTTTGGATTCGCAAGGTTGGGTCGGTGATGCGCGCTGGAGAATTTCACCTAACCAAGACTTTAGACCAGAAAGTGTTATCCCCGATCTAGTGGTGATTCATCACATCAGTCTTCCGCCAGGCGAGTTTAGAAATCAATCGTCTAGTCAGCATATTGTGGATTTTTTCCAAAATAAGCTGGACTCAAATGCGCATCCTTATTTTGCAGAGATTGCTGACCAAAAGGTATCCAGCCATTTCTTGATTGCCCGCTCTGGAGAGTTAATCCAGTTTGTCTCTACACAGAACAAGGCTTGGCACGCTGGTGTTTCATCATTTTTTGGCAGGGAAAAGTGCAATGACTTTTCGATTGGTATTGAGGTAGAGGGGGATGGAGATTCGCCATTTGAAGATACTCAGTATCAAGTCTTGGTAAATCTCATTCAGAAATTGGCAGTCACATATCCTCATTTGCAATTTGCTGGACACAGCGACATTGCACCTGATCGCAAAACAGATCCTGGAATTTATTTTGACTGGAAAAAGTTCCAAAAAGAGACAAGCATTCCTTCTGAACGACTACCTTTTGGTCTAAGTCCTCGATAGTCTTCCTTTTGTATGTGAGCGTACGCTTACTTTTTTAGCCTTTATCTAAAACGGGCTAAAAATCCCACACCAAAATCACCCCAAAATAAGTGGAAAACTTAGTAAAAGTACTAATAAATATTTGTCATAAATAGCTTACCAATTATCAAATATTTCCCTATACTTAGTGCCTAATCCGCTTCAAGACACTAGATGTAGTGTTTGAATCTAGCAATACCCCATTGTTTTTTAACGATATTTTGTCCAAATAACTATATATACGCAGGAGCAACATGACATACGCTAATCCACAGACAGCAGGCCAAGCAGCTGGAGCGAATAATCCAGGAATGAGTCCTGCAGGGGCGGTAAACCAAGCTCCTTCTGCCAGCTTTATGGCTGGTGGTGTTGGTGGCACTCAGGCAACTCAATTGTCTGATTACAAAATTATTCGCCGTAATGGCTCAGTTGTAGCATTTGAGCCATCCAAAATTGCGATTGCAGTAACGAAGGCATTTTTAGCGGTTAATGGTGGACAAGGTGCTGCATCAGCACGTGTTCGTGAACAGGTAGAGCAGTTGACTCACTCTGTTGTGCGAGCGTTGTTGCGTAGTCGTCCAAACGGTGGAACCTTCCATATTGAAGATATTCAAGACCAAGTTGAATTGGCTTTGATGCGAAGTGGCGAGCACAACGTTGCTCGTGCTTACGTTCTCTATCGTGAAAAGCGCAACCAAGAGCGCGCCGCTCAGCAAGAAGTTTCCCAAGAAGCACAGAACGCAAATCAAGCTGGCGAGTCTGGCATCAAGGTAACTGACAACGGTGTTGAGAAGTGGCTTGATATGGCCGCTTTGCGTACTGTAATTGAGGCAGCCTGTGAAGGTTTGGGTACTCATATTGACGCTACTCCAATCATTACTGAGACTATCAAGAACTTGTACGACGGCGTACCAATGGCGCAGGTATATGACTCTGCTATTTTGGCTTCCCGTACTTTGATTGAAAAAGATCCGGCCTACAGCCAAGTAACAGCACGCATCTTGATGCACGTGATTCGTAAAGAAATCTTTGGCAAGGAAGTATTGCAAGGTGATACACAAGCTGAATACAGCACTTACTTTGCGAAGTACATCAATGAAGGTATCTCTGCTGAGTTGCTGGACCCACGCATGCGTGAGTTTGACTTGCCACGCCTGGCTGCAGCCTTGAATGCCAGCCGTGACTTGCAGTTCAACTACCTTGGCTTGCAAACTTTGTATGACCGCTATTTCTTGCATATTGAAGAGCGCCGTATTGAAATGCCACAGGCTTTCTTTATGCGCGTTGCAATGGGCTTGTCTTTGAATGAGATGGATCGCGAACGTCGTGCAATCGAGTTCTATGAAATCCTGTCTACATTTGATTTCATGTCCAGCACACCAACATTGTTCAACTCAGCAACAACTCGCCCACAGCTCTCTAGCTGCTACTTGACGACAGTGGATGATGATTTGGATGGAATTTACGAAGCATTGAAAGAAAATGCGTTGCTGTCTAAGTTTGCTGGTGGTTTGGGTAATGACTGGACTAATGTTCGTGCGTTGGGAAGCCATATCAAAGGAACTAACGGTAAATCACAAGGTGTTGTGCCATTCTTGAAGGTGGTGAACGACACTGCAGTTGCTGTGAACCAAGGCGGTAAGCGTAAAGGTGCGGTATGTGCCTACTTAGAAACATGGCACTTAGATATCGAAGAGTTCTTGGAGTTACGTAAGAACACTGGTGACGACCGTCGTCGTACCCACGATATGAATACCTCAAACTGGATCCCCGATTTGTTCATGAAACGTGTAATGGAAGGTGGCGATTGGACGTTGTTCTCACCATCAAATACTCCAGATTTGCATGACAAATTCGGCAGAGCATTTGAAGAGGCTTATGTTGCCTATGAACAAAAAGCGGATCGTGGTGAATTGAAGCCATTCCGCCGTATTCCAGCGCAGCAATTGTGGCGCAAGATGCTCGGTATGTTGTTTGAAACAGGTCACCCATGGATTACTTTCAAAGATCCTTGCAATATCCGTAGCCCACAACAGCACATTGGCGTAGTTCACTCATCTAACCTCTGTACTGAGATTACCCTCAATACAAACGAGACCGAGATTGCAGTTTGTAACTTGGGTTCTGTGAACTTAACTGCTCACATGACTACAGATGCCAACGGCAAGATGATTTTGGATCACGAGAAGCTCCAAAGAACCGTTCGTACTGCAATGCGTATGTTGGATAACGTGATTGATATCAACTACTACGCAGTAGCTAAAGCGCGTAACTCCAACTTGAAGCACCGTCCAGTGGGCATGGGCATCATGGGCTTCCAGGATTGCTTACATATGCAGCGTATTCCTTATGCTAGCGATGAGGCTGTGAAGTTTGCTGACTCTTCAATGGAAGCGGTTTGCTACTACGCATACCAAGCATCCAATGAATTGGCAGCTGAGCGCGGCGTTTACAGCACCTATAAGGGTTCTTTGTGGGATCGTGGCATCCTCCCACAGGATTCAGTGGCCATGTTGGCAGCTGAGCGCGGTGGTTATGTTGAGGTGGATAACTCTTCTACTATGGATTGGAGCGGTTTACGTGCAAGCATCAAGCAACATGGTATGCGCAACTCTAATTGCGTAGCGATTGCCCCAACAGCAACGATTTCAAACATTATTGGTGTTTCAGCTTGTATCGAGCCTACATTCCAAAACTTGTTTGTGAAATCCAACCTTTCAGGCGAATTCACAGTGGTAAATGAGTACTTGGTTCGTGATTTGAAAGATCGCGGTCTTTGGGATGAAGTGATGATTGCTGACTTGAAGTACTTTGACGGCACTTTGTCCAAAATCGACCGCATTCCACAAGATTTACGTGATTTGTATGCAACTGCTTTTGAAGTTGAGCCAAGCTGGCTGGTTGAAGCTGCTTCACGTCGTCAGAAATGGATCGACCAAGCTCAGTCACTCAACATCTACATGGGTGGCGCTTCCGGTAAGAAATTGGATGACACCTATAAGTTGGCTTGGTTACGTGGCTTGAAAACCACTTATTACCTCCGCACAATGGCTGCAACTCACGTTGAGAAATCAACCGTTGCTAGTGGTCAGTTGAACTCGGTTTCTAGCGGTGGTGGCGTAAATGGTACAGATGCGGCAGCCGCACAAGAAGCTGATGGCCCAGTTTGCACAATGCGCCCAGGCGATGCTGGTTTCGAAGAATGTGAAGCATGTCAATAAGCGATTTGCTTATTGGTCAGAATAGAAGAATTAGGAGAACGTTATGTTGAATTGGGAAGAAGAAGTCGCTCCGGCACTAGCCAAGGCGAATCTTGCACCGCAACCGGTTGCGGTCGAGCCACAGCGCCCACAGGTAGATCAGGTTGCTCAAGTAGCCCCTCAAGTTGCTGCTACTGCCCCAGCGCAAGCTGCTGCAGTTGGTGGCGCTGCCTTGCGTGTTAATGCGGCTGACAAGCGCGTCATTAATGCCAAGACTGACGTAAATCAGTTGGTTCCATTTAAATATAAATGGGCTTGGGAAAAGTATTTAGCTGGTTGCGCAAATCACTGGATGCCACAAGAGATCAATATGAACCGCGATATCGCGCTTTGGAAAGATCCGAATGGCCTGACAGAAGATGAGCGTCGCATCATCAAGCGCAATCTGGGTTTCTTTACAACTGCAGATTCTTTGGCAGCAAACAACATTGTTTTGGGTACTTATCGCCACATTACTGCTCCAGAATGCCGTCAATACCTATTGCGCCAGGCTTTTGAAGAGGCAATTCACACCCACGCGTACCAATATATTGTGGAATCTTTAGGTTTAGATCAGGCTGAAATCTTCAATGCGTACAACGAAATTGAATCTATTCGCGCTAAAGATCAATTCTTAATTCCGTTTATTGATGTTTTAACTGATCCGAATTTTCAGACTGGCACATTAGAAAACGATCAAAAGTTGCTCCGATCACTTATTGTTTTTGCTTGCGTGATGGAAGGTTTGTTCTTTTATGTTGGTTTTACGCAAATACTTGCAATGGGTCGTCAAAACAAAATGACGGGTGCTGCTGAGCAGTATCAATACATCCTTCGCGACGAGTCAATGCACTGCAATTTCGGTATCGATTTGATTAATCAAATCAAGCTGGAGAACCCGCAGTTATGGACTTCTGCGTTCAAAGACGAGATCAAATCCATCTTCGAAAAAGCAGTTGAATTAGAGTACCGTTATGCCGAAGATACGATGCCTCGCGGAGTACTCGGATTGAATGCTCCGATGTTCAAAGGGTACCTAAGATACATCTGTAATCGCAGATGTTTGCAAATAGGACTTGACGCGATGTTCCCAAATGAAGAGAATCCATTTCCATGGATGTCAGAAATGATTGATCTTAAGAAAGAAAGAAACTTTTTTGAGACACGCGTTATTGAGTATCAAACTGGCGGTGCGCTAAGTTGGGAGTAGTCAGCAGTAAGTAAGCGCATAGCCGGCTAAATTGGAGATTAGACGGTTGGATAGTTTAAGAAGTCAGCAAAAACAGACTCAAATCCGAAAACCCTTGCTCAAGGGTGCCAGGGCTATTCTCTCCATTTTTTCCAGCACATTTAAGAAGCCGTTGTCCTTTGGGACCACGGCTTTTTTTCCAGGATTCATTAGCGTGCAGCACCTAGCATCAAGCCGTGCGCCGATGAATGGCTCGCTCGTCAGATCCAAAAGGTTGCAAAACCAGGTGGAAATGAATGGTCGGGTCTTCTTAATGTAGTTTGTACTAATCCTCACGTGAAGGAGTATTAATATGGCAATCGCCAAGAAAAAACCTGCTGCAAAGAAACCAGCTGCTAAAAAAGTAGCTGCAAAGAAACCAGCTGCTAAAAAAGTAGCTAAAAAGAAGCCTGCTGCTAAGAAGCGTGTAGCTGCTAAGAAGCCTGCTGCTAAAAAAGTAGCTGCTAAAAAGCGTCCTGCTGCTAAGAAGCGTGTAGCTGCTAAGAAGCCTGCTGCTAAAAAAGTAGCTGCTAAAAAGCGTCCTGCTGCTAAGAAGCGTGTAGCTGCTAAGAAGCCTGCTGCTAAAAAAGTAGCTCGTAAAGTAGCAAAAAAAAAGTAAGTAAGCCTACTGCGAAGAAAGCGGGCTCTGCTGTAAAAAAGCCCGTGGCTAAGAAAGCTGCACCAGCGACTAGTGCGTTGAATCCTGCTGCTGCTTGGCCCTTCCCAACTGGCACACGTCCTTAATCGGATGGGTGTTACTAGAAGGGGTCTCTCACGAGACCCCTTTTTTATTTTTAGAAGAAGAAATAAGTAATCCTATGCTGCCTAGGATTATTTCGATTTAGAAGCTAAAGTCAAACGCCGCTTTAAATTGTTCTGCGATTTGATCTTTGCTGAGTTGGTGATTTTGTGGTCCCTGGTGGGTAATTTTGATTGAACCCATGAGACTAGCGAGACGGCCAGTGGTGTCCCAGTCCATGCCATTTTCTAAACCAAAGAGCAATCCACCGCGGAATGCATCTCCGCAACCTGTTGGATCCACTACTTTTGCAGCCGGTACCGGTGGAATCGCGATAACCTTGCCATCAACATAAATATCCGCCCCCTCGGCGCCTTTAGTAACGATCAGTGCCTTGACTCGCTCAGCCACTTTGACCAAGCTCAAGCCTGTTCTTTGAGAAAGCATTTCTCCCTCATAGTCATTTACCGCTAAGTAGCTAGCGATATCTACCAATTCCAGAAGCTCGGGACCATTAAACATTGGTAAACCTTGGCCTGGATCAAAGATAAAAGGAATATTGGCATCGGCTAGTTGATGGCAGTGCTCCCACATTCCTTGGCGACCGTCGGGCGCAACGATTCCTAATTTCGCTGGAGCCTTAGCGTTCTTGCTACGCTCAGTCATAACTGCCGAGACTTGGTTCAGGTGGGATTCATCCATGGCGCCAGGGTGGAAAGCAGTGATTTGGTTATTAGCTTGATCGGTGGTGATCATCGCTTGCGCAGTAAAGGCTTGATCGATCTGGCGAATATGGCTTGCATCAATTTTGAGTTGCTCAAGGCGGCTCATGTAGGGCGCAGCATCACCACCCACCGTAGCCATGATGATCGGATCGCCGCCCAAAAGATTGAGGTTGTATGCAATATTGCCAGCGCATCCGCCAAATTCACGGCGCATAGTTGGTACCAAAAAGGCTACATTCAGAATATGAATCTGCTCAGGCAGGATTTGATCGGCAAATTTGCCTTCAAAGTTCATGATGGTGTCGTAGGCGATAGAGCCACAAATTAAGCTAGCCATAAATTACTTTCTTTATAAAAAATTGGGGGTAAATATAGTGTTTATGAATCGATTTAGGGATAGAGCACTCGAACACGATAGCCCGCAGCATTTGGTGGCAGAGAAATAGGCAACTCAAGTTGAAGCAATTCGCCAGAAGGAATCCCTTTTTTTAAAAAATCAGGATGAGATTCTTGCCAAGTTTTCGGTAACCACTCTTGTGGAGTGAATTGCAGTGATTTGATTTCAGATTCTTCTGCATCAGTCAAAGAAATTTCTAAATTTGGAGCTAAAACGGCAATAGCTAGACGATTTTGTATCTCCACTTGCAACAGAGATTGATTTGCAGGGTTTTTAAGGCCTTCTCGCGCGTTTTCTGGCGCAAGTGCGGCTGAAGTTATTTTCCATGCGGAAAAATCGCTCACAGTGCGATCTAGACATCCTAGTGCACGACAAAGTTTTGCATCGATATGTTGTAAAACATGAAACGCACTAACGGAAATGGAATTCGATGTCCCATCAATGCGTGGAGCTAATGCGGGCAGTAATGAATTTCTGGAGAGATGCTCTCCAAAAACTAGGAGCAGCAGAAGTAAAGCAGTTAAAAGGGCGAACTTAAGAATTTTTTTTTGAGCAGGTGCAGCAAAAGTAGATTCAGAATGACTTTGCTTATCCTTGTTTAAGGTGCCGTGCAAGCAAACCCAGCCCTCACTCTCTTTCCAAACGGAGAGCTTGAGCCACTGGCTATAGGTAGCAATCACTTCTTCTGCTTGACGCGCAAGCACGCCAGACAAAACAATACGTCCGCCTACTTTTATCTTGTTGACTAAGGCAGGAGCAAGAACTTGCAGTGGATTTGCCAGAATATTGGCCATCACGATGTCATATTTGGTTTCGGCAGCCAGTTCGAGTGCGCCTTCGTTTGGCAAGACGAAGCGAATGGTGGTGTTATTGATTTCTGCATTGCTGCGAGCGGCAACCATCGCTTGTGGATCAATATCGGTGCCGATCACTGGGTTACAGCCCAGCTTTGCGGCAGCAATTGCCAATATGCCTGAGCCACAACCGTAATCCAAGAGACTTTGATTCTGCAAATGAGTTTGTTGTTCAAGCCAAAGAAGACACAAATGCGTAGTTGGGTGACTACCAGTGCCAAATGCGAGACCTGGATCAACCGCAAGGCAAATCGCATTAGGATCCGTTGGCGCATCGTGCCAAGATGGCACTACCCAAATCCGCTCACCAATCTGAATGGGTGCAAATTGACTTTGGGTTAAGCGAACCCAGTCTTGTTCTTCAACTGTTTTTTCTTGAGGAGGTGCTAGATGAAAGCCTGCCTCTTTAAGGGATGCGAGTAGTTCGGGAATAAATTCCGCGCTGCCTGAAGCATCAATCTCTGGATTAAAGAGAGCGGTTACTGCTGATCTATCCCACGCTTGCACTTCTGGAGAGAGGCCTGGCTCACCATAGAGTGGATTTTCGTCATAGCCACCAGCAGCATCATCTTCAACAGTGACGGACAGGGCGCCCAAATCCAAAAGCGCGTCACCCAAAGGCTCGGCGGTTTCAGCAGCTACCGTGAATACCAGTTCACGATAAGACATGAAGCGCTTTCATCATTAGGATTTACCGCGACTCGCAGCTTGCTCTTCTAAGCGATGCTCTAAGTAGTGAATGCTGGTGCCGCCTTCAATGAAGTTCGGATCTAGCATGAGCTCACGGTGAAGTGGAACGTTGGTTGTAATGCCGTCAATCACCATCTCAGAGAGCGCAATCTGCATGCGGCGAATGGCTTGCTCACGAGTATTGCCGTAAGAAATCAATTTACCAATCATGGAGTCATAGTTTGATGGCACTACGTAGCCGCTGTAAGCATGCGAATCAACGCGAATGCCAGGTCCACCAGGCATGTGGAATGAACCAATTTTGCCTGGGCTTGGGGTGAACTTGAATGGATCTTCAGCATTCAGACGGCACTCAATGGCATGACCACGGAAAACAATGTCTTTTTGGCGATAGCTGAGTTTCAGGCCAGCCGCAATACGAATTTGTTCCTGAACGATATCCACACCAGTAATCATTTCTGTCACTGGATGCTCCACCTGAACACGGGTATTCATCTCAATGAAGAAGAATTCGCCATCTTCGTAAAGAAACTCAAAGGTACCGGCGCCACGATAGCCAATCTTGCGACAGGCTTCTGCGCAACGCTCGCCAATTTTGGCGATAAGACGACGATCAATGCCTGGTGCCGGCGCTTCTTCAATGACTTTTTGGTGGCGACGCTGCATAGAGCAATCGCGCTCACCCAACCAAATCGCATTACCATGGGTGTCGGCAAGAATCTGAATCTCAACGTGGCGAGGTTTTTCTAAAAACTTCTCCATATAGACTTCTGGGTTGCCAAAGGCACGACCCGCTTCTTCTCGGGTCATATTGACAGCGTTGATCAGCGCAGCTTCAGTGTGAACCACTCGCATGCCACGACCACCACCACCACCAGCAGCTTTAATGATTACTGGATAGCCAACTTTTTTTGCGGTTGCAATAATTTCTTTTGGATTGTCAGGAAGTGCGCCCTCTGATCCAGGTACGCAAGGAACACCAGCTTTAATCATGGCGCGTTTTGCAGAAACCTTGTCACCCATCAGGCGAATAGACGCAGCTGTAGGTCCAATAAAGGCAAAGCCAGATTTCTCAACCCGCTCTGCAAAGTCTGCGTTTTCAGAAAGGAAGCCATAACCAGGGTGAATTGCTTCTGCGTCGGTAACTTCCGCCGCAGAAATGATCGCTGGCATATTCAGATAGCTGAGCGGGGATGGCGCTGGTCCGATACAAACAGCCTCATCAGCAAGCTTTACATACTTGGCTTCTTTATCTGCTGTGGAGTACACCACCACAGTTTTAATTCCCAACTCGCGGCATGCGCGTTGGATGCGGAGAGCAATCTCTCCCCGATTGGCAATCAGAATCTTATCGAACATGTCGGCTCTGAGTTAAGTAACGGTGAATTGGAATTGAACTAAAGGTAGTCAATTAAGCGATGATGAAAAGCGGCTGGTCAAATTCAACACCTTGACCGTTCTCACAAAGAATTTCTTTGATCACACCAGCGTGCTCGGATTCGATTTCATTGAGTAGCTTCATTGCTTCAATAATGCAAAGCGTTTGACCCACCTTGACAGTGTCGCCAATGTTGACGAAGTTCGGAGACTCTGGATTTGGGGCGCGGTAGAAAGTGCCAACCATTGGTGAGCGTGCAATAGAGCCAGTTTCAGCCGCGGGAGCTTCAGCGATAGGAGCTGTTGCAACAGGTGCACTAGCTGCTGGTGCAGCTTGCATCGCAGGTGCTGGATTGGCGTAAACCATTTGGCCAGCGGGCGCAGAAGATCCGGCGTTCACAATGCGAACACGATCTTCGCCTTCATTTACCTCTAACTCTGAAATGCCTGATTCAGAAACTAGGTCGATCAAGGTTTTTAGTTTTCTCAGATCCATATGAGTGCTTCCTCTCTTGTAATTCTTTAAATTGTTTTATTTCTGCAAGCGAGCAATAGCTGCTTGAAGAGCTAATTCATAGCCAATCGCGCCAAGACCACAAATCACCCCAGTCGCAATGTCGGACAAATAGGAATGTTTACGGAATTCTTCGCGCTGATGAATATTGGATAAATGGACTTCGGTAAAGGGAATAGCTACCCCAGCCAAGACATCGCGTAATGCAACGCTTGTGTGGGTAAAGGCGCCTGGGTTGATGATGATGAAATCAACCCCATCTTGTTTAGCCTTTTGAATGCGGTCAATTAACTCACCTTCATGATTGCTTTGAAAGGTATCGAGATCAACGGACTGCGCTTTTGCCAGTTCGCCGAGCCTTTGGTGGATATCTTCTAGGGTAGTTTTTCCGTAAACATCGGGTTCACGGGTGCCTAATAGATTTAGGTTTGGGCCTTGAATTACGAGAATTGAAGCTTTTTTCGACATAGATCCCTGTTTTTAGAGGCAGTTAAGCGTAAATTGCTAAATAACTTCATGCTCGATTGCTTATGAAGGGAAGTATACCTTTTAAAAGCTAGAAAAAGACCAAAAACTCGCTGCAAAAATAGGAATTTTCATCGCTTTTAGGGGCGGATATCAAAATAAATGCTTAATTTTTAGGCAAAAATTAATGGTTCGATAAATCCATTTACAGCTTAAAACTTCCTATAAAGCAGATTTAATGGCACTTCTGATGTCATCTTCGCTTATCTTACCTAATTTACTATAGCTGGCCTTTCCCTTGGCATTGATGATGATGGTGTATGGAAGGGCGCCTTGGGAATTTCCTAGTTGCTTAGAAAGATTGCTACCTTCAAGACCGCCAATCACAATCGGATAGCTCACTGGGGTTTTTGAAAGAAATTCACGAATATTAGAGGGTGAATCAATGCCGATGCCGACAAATAAGACATTTTGCCGCAAAAACTCTTGCTGAAGTTTATCTAAAGCTGGCATTTCCTCAACGCAAGGGGGGCACCAGGAGGCCCAAAAGTTCACCACCAGCACTTTTCCTTGCCAATCTTGGGTATTGACTGTTTTTCCATCCGGCGTTTGCCAAGAATTGGCAAAAAATGCTTTCACAGCAGGATCGCTGGCCAAACCAGTTTTATAAATCCACTGGGAGGTTAGTACGCCCCCAAGGAGTGCCAAAAGACTAATTGCGACGATGATGATCAATTGTCTACGGTTCATTGCAACTCCTTCGCTAAAATTCGCTAATGCATATACATATCTTGGGCATTTGCGGTACTTTCATGGGCGGCATTGCCGCAATCGCGAGGCAGGCTGGGCATCGTGTTACTGGTTGCGATGCCAACGTCTATCCCCCAATGAGTACGCAGCTTGAAGCTCAAGGCATCGAACTGATTGAGGGATTCTCACCTGAGCAATTATCTCAGTTTGAGACCATGCCCGATTTATTTGTGATTGGCAATGTGGTTTCTCGCGGCAATCCATTGATGGAAGCAATTCTCAATCAAGGGCTACCCTATATCTCGGGCCCGCAATGGTTGGGCGAACAAGTTTTGTATGGACGACATGTTTTGGCCGTAGCGGGTACGCATGGCAAGACAACCACTTCAGCTATGTTGACTTGGATTTTGGAATTCAACGGTTACAAGCCGGGTTATCTCATTGGTGGCATACCTCTGAATTTCACAGTGTCTGCACGTTTAGGTGAAAGTAAATATTTTGTTATTGAAGCTGATGAATATGACACTGCTTTCTTTGATAAGCGCAGTAAATTCGTTCACTATCGACCACGTACTGCCCTATTGAATAACTTAGAGTTTGATCACGCCGATATTTTTGCTGATCTTGCGGCAATCGAAACGCAATTTCATCATTTAGTGCGCACTGTTCCTGGCCATGGTTTACTGGTCGTAAATGGTGAGGAGCCTGCATTGGCGAGCGTGATCACGCGTGGCGCTTGGGCGCCTGTAGAGCGGTTCGGGCAAGAACTCACAAACGAATGGTCTTTGATTGCTCAAGAGGCTGATGGCTTCATCGTGCGCAAGACAGGTGAAGAAGTGGCCACTGTGAAGTGGGCGCCTGATTCTGGTGTGATGGGTAGACACAATCAACTCAATGCACTTGCAGCGATTGCTTGCGCAAATCATATTGGTATCTCTCCAGCAGATAGTGCACGTGCGTTGGCGGAATTTAAGAATGTAAAGCGTCGCTTGGAAACGATTGGTGTTGCAAATGACATCACGATCTATGATGATTTTGCCCACCATCCAACCGCGATCACGACTACAGTTGATGGTCTTCGTCGCCGTGTTGGTAAAGCACGTATCTTGGCGGTACTTGAGCCACGTTCAAATACGATGAAGCTCGGTGTGATGAAAGCTCAACTTCCTGGAAGTCTAGAGGCTGCTGACAAAGTGTTTGCCTATGGCGCTAATGCCGGCAAGGAATCATTGGGTTGGGATTTGGCAGATGTCTTATCTCCACTCAACAAGCAGGAACAGGGTAAAGCACATGCCTTTGATGATCTTGAGGCATTAGTGAATGCGGTTGCGCATGAGGCTCAGCCTGGTGATCATATTTTGGTAATGAGCAATGGCGGGTTTGGTGGCGTACATCAGAAAATATTAAAAGTCATTTCGGCGCAGTAAAAAATACAAGTAAATACAGAAAGCAAATCATGGGCAATAGACTAAAAGACAAAGTAGCCATCATTACCGGCGCGGCAAAGGGTATTGGTTTTGCTACTGCTCAGTGTTTTGCAGAAGAAGGCGCAAAAGTCATCATTACGGATATTGGCCTGGAGGCTGTTAATAGCGCGGCTGAAAAAACGCCTAATGCAGAAAGCTATGCCATGAATGTCACCGATCGCGCTAGCATTCAGTCAGTCGTAGACCAGGTAATGCAAAAGCACGGACGGATTGATATCTTAATCAATAACGCTGGCATTACTCAAGATGCACGCTTGATTAAGATGACCGAAGCACAGTTCGATACCGTGATTGATGTCAATCTGAAGGGCGTATTCAATTGCACTCAGTTAATCGTACCGCATATGCTGGAGGCTGGCTCTGGCGCAGTGGTTAATGCATCAAGCGTTGTGGGTCTCTACGGTAATTTTGGCCAAACCAATTACTCAGCTACTAAATTTGGTGTGATTGGTTTTACAAAAACATGGGCGCGTGAATTGGGGCCTAAAGGCATTCGAGTCAATGCGGTGTGCCCTGGTTTTATCGCCACTGAAATGGTCATGGCCATGCCAGCAAATATTGTGCAAGACATTGAAAAACGCAGTTGGCTTGGTCGTCTGGGTACCCCCGCTGAAATGGCAAATGTGTATTTATTCTTAGCGAGCGATGAGGCAAGCTATGTCAATGGAGTGGCATTAGAGGCCAGCGGCGGGATCTCGCTCTAAGCATGAATCTTTTATACGAAGAAGGTGGCGATATTAAGATCGCCACAGTCCAGTCTGCTTCAGGGGCTGGCGATGCAGAGTCTTGGCAAGCAACCAGTCTGTCTGGAAAAAAGATCAAACTCAAATCCAAGGAAGTGTGGCTGCGTTTTGAAAAGCCTGAAGCACAAATGGCTATGGATGAAGCCAGCACACTCACTGCCGATATTGATTTGCAGTTCCTTTGGGACTGTGCACCTGATGAAGAGTTTGGCTTGGTTGATGTGGCGCATGAGTACTTTGGCTCACAAGCGAGTATTCCGCAGCAAGTTGCTCTGGCAATTGCCTTGCAAGGTGCGCCAGTATTTTTCCGTCGCAAGGGGCGTGGACGGTTTCAGAGAGCTCCACTAGAGCAGTTACAGGCTGGTTTAGCTGCTTTAGATCGCAAGCAAAAAGAGCTCGAACAGCAATCCATTTGGCAGCAAGAGTTGGTTGCTGGTACCTTCCCTGAAGTGCTGAAGTCTTCAGCCAAGCAATTACTTTTCTCGCCCGATAAAAATACCTCTGCCTATAAGGCATTGATCGCAGCCTGCACTGAAACCGGGGAGTCTCCGGCGCAGCTGATGATTCGCTGTGGCGCAATTGACTCACCTTTAGCGTATCACCAGGGCTTGTTCCTAAAGGTGCATTTTCCGAATGGAGCGGATCACAACCTTGCTATCGGAGTTGATCAAGCAGCATATGCAGCTGCTATTGCTGAGCTGCCGCTTGCTCAGGTACAAGCATTCTCCATTGATGATTCGGGCACTACAGAGATTGATGATGCTCTATCCGTTACGGTAATCGAGGGTGGGCATCGAGTAGGTATTCACATCGCCGCTCCTGGATTGGTCATTGCAAAAGATGATCCATTAGATCTAGCCGCACGCAATCGCATGTCCACGGTGTACTTTCCGGGTGACAAAATTACAATGCTGCCCGATTCAGTAATTGAGCAATTTTCATTAGATGAGGGTATGCCTAGACCAGCCTTATCAATCTATGTTGATATTGATGCTGAGGGCATTGCCAATCGAGCGAGCTTGCAGATGCGTACCGAGATGGTGCCGATGGCTGCTAATTTGCGCCTGGAAAACATTGAGCATCTCGTGAGTGAGGAAAGTCTGCTGGATGAGGGTTCTAACTACCCCTATCGCAAAGAGCTGGCGACTCTATGGCAAGCTGCTAAACATCTGCATGCAGGGCGTCAAGAGAAGCGTCTAGCAAATGGTTTGCGTGCTGAGCAGTTAGGTGTCATAGATCCAAATGCCCTGGCAAGAGACTTTCATTTTCAGATTCAAGATGTTGATGGGGTGCAGCGCGTAGAAATTGTGCCACGTCAACGCGGTTCTATTTTGGATACGATTGTTGCGGAGTGGATGATTTTCTGTAATAGTGCCTCAGGACAGCTTCTTGCAGATCATGGTCTTCCTGGATTATTCAGAACTCAAAAGGGTTGGGGTCCATTGCGTACCCGGATGCAAACCACTCCTGGACCTCATGAGGGTCTTGGTTTGGACTATTACGCCTGGTGTACATCTCCTTTACGTCGGTATTCTGATTTGGTGAATCAGTGGCAATTAATTGCGCTGGCAAAGCATGGTGTCGCTGCCAAGATGGTTGCCCCTTTCCCACCGAGAGATGCTACCTTGATGGGTATTGCTGCTGACTTTGAGTCTTGCTATCAAGCTTATGGCGAGTTTCAGGATCGTTTGGAAAAGTATTGGTGCTTACGTTGGATCGCTCAAGACGGTGATTCGAAAACAGTGCATGTGCGCCATTTAAAAGAGGGTATGTCCAGAGTGGAGTTAGTACCCCTACATCTACCTATCCCTGAATTGGCAACCCATCCACGCATGACCCGTGCGGAAGTGGTGATCGCAGATGTAGATTTGCTGCAGCTAAGTGCTGGTGTTCGTGTGTTGGAGATCGAAGTTAAGGTCGACGCTCCTGAAAAGGCTGTAGAGCAGGTGCCATCAGAAAATTCTGAAGAAGATGCTAGCCCAGATTAAATCGCTAGAGTTTCCATGCCCCCAAAGGCTTGGCAAGGCTTGGCGTTATTTACGCAGGGCCTGGAATCGCTACCCATTCCGATTTGCCTTGTGCACTTCGATACTGATTCATGTTCTCTTTTTATCTTTCCGTTGGGGTGTGGGAGAGATCCAGAATCGCAGACTCAATACCCCGCTGAGCGTGGTTTTAGTAAACGCCAGCAATAAAACGCCACCTCAAAAAGCAAATAAGTTGGCGCAGGCTGATTTGCAGGGTGGCGGCAAAACAGAAACTCAAGATGCCACAGCAATGCACCGCGCAAGATTGGGTGCAGAAGCGCGACTAGAGGTTTTAGAAAAACAGCAAAAGCAAATGCTCGCAAAGCTGGACGAGCAGCGCACTCTTTCAGGTGGTCGAAAAAGTGGCGACGAACAAAAAATTACTCCCCAATTAAATTCTTTAGAGGCTGAGTTAGCTAAACGCTTACAGGCTGATGGCAAAGAGCCTAGACGTAAGGTATTGACTGGAGCCAATACCAAAGCAGTCACGTTTGCGCATTATTACGATGCGATGCGTCAGAAGATTGAAGTTTACGGTAGTGCTTTTTTCCCAAGGGCGAATGGACGCCCTTTGTACGGTAGTCTAGTGATTGTTGTCAGTGTTGATAACCAAGGCAGAATTACTACAAATGCTCAAGGAAAGGATGGGCTCTCGATTGGACGTAGTTCTGGCAATCCCGAGTTAGACCGCCAAGCGCTGGCAATTGTGAGAGCCTCCGCACCATTTGGCCCTTTTCCTTCAGAAATGCGCAATCAAATCGATGTCTTAGATTGGATCTCTACCTTTGAGTTCACGCGTGATGGTGTGGATCGTCTAGAGCTACGCCATTAATACTATTTAAAAAGTTTACTAACTCAGCTTACAAATTAGCTTATTCTGTAGTCATCATGAGCTCTACTGATACCGCCTCCCTACACACCGATCCAAGCCTTTTTGCTGACGTGGATGTCTATGCGGTTGCGGGTAATCCGATTTCTCACAGCAAGTCCCCAGCAATACACCAACGCTTTGCGCAACAGGCAAAGCAACTAATGCACTATGGCCGTCTTCAGCCGGATATAGATTCATTTGCTCAAGCAGCAGAATCTTTTTTTGCTTCGGGGGGTAAAGGCATGAATGTCACTGTGCCTTTCAAGCTAGATGCTCAAAATCTGGCTGATGTATTAACACCACGCGCTCAATTGGCTGGTGCCGTTAACACTTTGTGGAAGACGGAAGGCAAAATTTTTGGTGACAATACCGACGGTGCTGGTCTAGTACGCGATTTACTGGCTCAAGGTATTGCACTGCATAGCGCTCGCATTTTATTGATAGGTGCTGGTGGGGCCGCTCGTGGTGTGATTGGCCCTTTGCTAGAGCAATCTCCTAAGTCTCTCATCATTGCCAATCGTTCCAGCGCAAAGGCGGATGAGTTGGTTAAGCTATTTGCAGATTTAGCCGGCTCTAAGGAGGTAGCGCTAGAGTCGCGTACTTTGGCGGATTTAGCGGATGTTGCAAAAACTCAGCACCCATTTGATTTGGTCATTAACGCTACTGCTGCTGGTTTAACCGATGAGTCCCCATTGACGCCCGAAGCGGTAGCTAATATTTTTGTGCCCAGCTCTTTCGCCTATGACATGGTTTACGGCAAAACTACTGCCTTCATGCAGCAGGCCTTACAACGAGGTGCGCGCGTGAGTGATGGTCTTGGAATGTTGGTTGAGCAAGCGGCTGATGCATTCTTGCTATGGCGGGGCGCGCAATTAGCGAGTGCAATTGACCCCCGCGCAGTCTTAGCAAAGTTACGCAGTTAATTTGCCCTGATGCGCTGGCTTCTATATCCAGTGAAGTGTTTGCTCGCAGGATTTATTGCCATGCAAATCTTTTTCGCCCTGCAGATTGCTTTATGGATGAGCTTAGATCCCAGTAGCACTGCATTTCAGAGGGCTGAGCGTTGGCGCTTATGTACTTGGCATTGGACCTGTCCGGTGCAGTCTTATTGGGTGCCTTATGACAAGATCTCGAACAATCTCAAGCGCGCTGTTTTAGTCAGTGAAGACGATATCTTCTTTCAACACAAGGGTGTGCGAGTTGAGGATATGCAAAAAGCCTGGCAGAAAAATCAACAGCAGAATCAGCAAAAAACCCAAGCAGGCAATAAATCCAAAATAGCGTTACGGGGTGGATCTACTATTACTCAGCAATTAGCAAAAAATTTATTTCTCTCTTCAGAGCAACATTATTTGCGCAAGGGCCAGGAGCTCATCATCACCGGGCTTTTGGAGTTAATACTTTCTAAGCAGAGATTATTTGAGATCTATCTCAATTCGGTAGAGTGGGGTGAGGGCATTTTTGGAATTGGTGCTGCCTCTCAGCATTATTTCGCTACAAGTCCAGCAGCCCTAGATCGGGACCAAGCTGCTGCTCTAGCTTCAGCGCTGCCAGCGCCCAAGTGTTTTGACAAGCAGCAGTATTGCCGTCGAGGAAGTATTAACTATTCCGCTCGCCAAGAATTTGTCTTGGAAAGCATGGATAGAGTTGCCTTGGCGCCTTACCCAAAGAGCGGTTCAGGTAAATAATTTCTTGTTTTACTGAACTATTTGTTTGCAGCAGCTCGAAGTGCATCACGAGTACTCATGGCAACTGCCCTAGCCGCTTCTGCAAAATCAGCGCCTGAGCTGGCATACAGAATCGCTCGGGAAGAATTGATGATCATCCCTGTTCCTGGTTTGCCAGTTATTTTTCCCGCGCTGACAGTGGCATCAATATCACCACCCTGAGCACCGATCCCTGGAATCAATAAGGGCATATCTCCAACAATGGCGCGTACCTTGGCAATTTCTTCTGGGAAAGTAGCGCCGACTACCAGGCCGATCTGATCGGAACTATTCCACTGTTGTGAAGCCAGCTTAGCCACATGCAGATAAAGAGGCTCGCCATTGGGTGCTACATTCAGGAACTGCAAATCTGACCCGCCAGGGTTGGATGTGCGGCAGAGGACAATAACTCCTTTGCCTGTGTGCTTGAGGTAGGGCTCAATGGTGTCAAAGCCCATGTATGGATTCACGGTCACAGCATCAGCGCCGTAGCGATCAAAGGCCTCCAGGGCGTAATGATCAGCAGTACTGCCGATATCTCCACGTTTGGAATCCAGGATGACTGGGATGTGGGGGTATTTATCTTTGAGGTGCTTGATTAGTTTTTCTAGTTGAGCCTCTGCTCTTTGGGAGGCAAAGTAAGCAAATTGCGGCTTGAAGGCGCAGACCAAATCCGCGGTCGCATCAGCGATTTCTCGGCAGAACTCATAGATGCCCTCGGTATTCCCTTGCAGGGAGGGTGGCAAGCGCTTTGGATCCGGGTCAAAACCAACACACAGCATGCTACCTTGGGAAGCCCATGCGGACTGGAGTTGCTGGTTAAAGGTATTTGAGCGAGAGTTCATTGGTTTTAGCTTATTTTAGTGAAACTGTCATGTCCTATAGGATAAACTAGCGCACATTCCTTAGGAGTTCACCATGATCAACTTGTTCGTCCTGCAAAATGGCCGCCTCTCTCAAGAGCAAGTCGAAGATCGCAATGAATTGTTGCAATATGCCAATCCTATCTGGATTGATGTGGTTGATCCAGAAGAAGAGGAATTAATTTGGATTAAAGAGGCATTTGGCGTACTTTTGCCTGAGTTAGATGACTTGGGTGACTTAGAAGCATCTGCGCGTTATTTTGAAGCAGATGATGGCCACCTCCACATCCGTACTGATTTCTTATTGGATGAAGAGGAAACCTCTCGCAACGTTCGAGTGGCGTTTGTTCTGACCAAGCAAGTATTGTTCTCAATTCATGACGAAGATTTGCCAGTGTTCCGTTTAGTTCGCTTGCGTGCCCGTTTGCGTCCTGGTTCAGTGAGCAATGCAAAAGATGTATTACTAGATTTGTACTCAACAGATGCTGAGTATTCTGCCGATGCTTTGGAAGAGGTTTATGAAAACCTGGAGCAAGCTGGTAAACGAGTACTTTCTGACAGTATTAATGATGCTGATGCTGCAGAGGTCTTAGAGACTATTGCCAAGGAAGAGGATACCAATGGACGTATTCGTCGTAATGTGATGGATACCCGCAGAGCCTTATCCTTTCTCATGCGCAGCAAGCTGCTCTCTGATGAGCAGCAAGAGGAAGCACGTCAAATTTTGCGCGACATTGACTCTCTGGAAAACCATACCGCCTTCTTATTCGACAAGATTAACTTCTTGATGGATGCTACCGTCGGTTTCATTAACTTAAACCAATCCAAGATCATCAAGATCTTCTCGGTGGTATCCGTAGCCTTAATGCCACCAACCTTGCTTGCCAGTATTTGGGGAATGAACTACAAGCACATGCCTGAGCTAGATGCCACTTGGGGTTATCCAATGGCAATTGTTGCAATGGTAATTTCAGCAATCATCCCTCTTTGGTATTTCCATAGCAAAGGATGGATGAAGTAATTGGCGGCCTAGATTTGCGCTTAGCTTCTGAGTAGTGCGATTAACTCAGTCAGTGCAAATTCGGTTGCTTGCTGCCTTACTGCTTGACGATCACCGTCAAAATGTGTGGTTTTAGTGAGGGTTTGATTTTCAGTCGCCCAGCCAAAACAGACTGTACCTACGGGCTTCTCAGTAGTCCCGCCTGAAGGGCCGGCAATCCCAGTGATAGAAATAGCCACATCACTTCCCGAATTGATTCGCGCACCTTCGGCCATGGCCTTGGCTACTAGCTCGCTGACAGCCCCATGGGACTCAATTAACTGGGCTGGGACGTCCAGGCACTCCGTTTTTGCTTCATTGCTGTAAGTGATATAGCCACGTTCAAACCACTCACTTGAGCCTGCAAGTTCAGTCAAGGTGGCAGATACAAGACCACCAGTACAAGATTCTGCGAGCGACACTGTCCAATTTCTGGAAAGCAAAATCTCGGCTAAGGTTTTGGTGAGATCAATTGAGTTCATTATCTAATGAGAAACTGTATCAAGGCTACTGCAAGCAGCGTACAAAAGGCGGCGGCAAGATCATCCACCACAATTCCAAATCCCCGCCAAATAATTTGCAAGAAGCTTGATCGCTGAGCGCTATCACTCGAAGTATTTTTAAAGTGACGATCAATCATGCCAATAGGGCCTGGTTTGATGGCATCAAAAAATCGGAATAGCGCAAAAGCAATCAACTGCATCCAAATATTAGCTGGCATGATGAAGATAAGCACCAGCCAGAACGCGACGATTTCATCCCAAACAATACCGCCAAAATCTTTTTTACCCAGCTCTTCGCTGACATGGCCGCAGATCCAGCAGCCGAGCAACATGCCGCCACCAATGATCCAGAGAAAGTCTGCCGTGCTGAAAAAGTATTCGCCTATTAGAAATGCAGCCCAGGCCCAGAGGGTGCCCGCAGTGCCTGGAGCTATAGGGCTTAGCCCGCTACCAAAGCCAAAGGCAATAGTGCGACTAGCAGTTTGAAAAACCCATTTAAGGTTTGGTTTCACTTCTGTGGAATGCTCAACATTAGTCATCAGGCAAAGTGGTCAAATGAGTTGAGGAAAGGAGCTGCTTGTGAATCGCTCAGTAGTACTCCTGATGCATCTAGTAAATATACTCTTGCCTGATCATCTTTTCTCGGAAGTATTTTTCCAATGAGCGTTAGTGGCAAGTTCAGTGACTTACCAATCTCCTGTATTTTTTTCTGCTGGCTTGACGGCGCAGTAAAGCAAAGCTCGTAATCATCACCGCCGCATGCGGCAAATAAATTTTGAATAGAAGATTCTTGTTTTTTCAAGATGTCCGATTTTGGTAATTGATCCAACTGAATTTGTGCGTCAACTTGCGATTGCTTCAAAATATGGCGTAAATCACCCAACAACCCATCAGAGATATCTAAAGCTGCGCTCGCCACATTTCTCAATTGAATGCCTAATTCAATGCGCGGCATTGGTTGATGCATACGGTCTTCGATTTGTTGTAAATCTTCGCTAGATAGATTTATTTCATGACGCAGTGCAGCAAGAGTAAGTCTGGCATCTCCAACTTTTCCTGAGACCCAAATATCATCACCCGCCTTTGCTCCAGATCTGCGAATAGCATTGCCGGCGGGAATACTGCCAAAGGCGGTGATAGAGATGGTGAGGGGGCCAGCAGTGGTATCGCCGCCGATAAGGGGGCAGGAATACTCCTTAGCAATGGCAAAAAGCCCTTTAGAGAAAGCTTCTAGCCAGACTTCATCTACTTTTGGTAGGGCGATTGCCAAAGTAAACCCCAGCGGACTTGCCCCCATGGCTGCGAGGTCTGAAAGGTTGACTGCTAGGGCTTTACGGGCCAATAGGGCCGGATCGGCGCCAGCAAAAAAATGCCTGCCCTCCACCAACATATCGCTGGTAATGGCTATTTCTTCATTTTCTGGTGGTTTGATTAGGGCGCAGTCATCACCAATACCTAAGGTAACGCCTTGATCTGTTTTAGTGCGCATTGAATCCGCACCCGTTTTGAAAAAACGTTCAATCAGGTCAAATTCACCGAGGGGGGTAGAGCGAGAAGACATGCCCCATTTTATGGTGCTTCTGAGACGAATGTCCGAGAGGAATAGAATTGAAGTCTTATAAGTCTTAGATAAATGAAGATAAGACAAAACTTAGCGAGTTAGTGGATGAGCAAAGAAAACAATAAAGAGCAACAAATTGCAGCCTTAAGAGAGGCAGCGCTTCAGTACCACGAGTTTCCGACTCCGGGAAAAATTGAAATTGCTCCAACAAAACAATTAACGAATCAACGAGACTTAGCCCTTGCATACACGCCTGGCGTTGCAGCTCCTTGCGAAGAAATTGTTAAGGATCCGGCAAATGCATTCAAGTACACAGCACGTGGAAATTTAGTTGGCGTTATTACGAACGGCACTGCTGTTTTAGGTTTGGGAAATATTGGACCTCTGGCGAGTAAGCCAGTGATGGAAGGTAAAGCAGTTCTTTTTAAGAAGTTTGCTGGCATTGACGTTTTCGATATCGAGGTCAATGAGAATGATCCCGATAAATTAGTAGAAATTATTGCGGCACTAGAGCCAACGTTTGGCGGCATTAATTTAGAAGATATTAAAGCGCCTGACTGTTTTATAGTCGAGCGTAAGTTGCAAGCACGTATGAAGATTCCGGTCTTTCACGATGATCAACACGGTACAGCGATTGTGGTTGCAGCCGCCATCATCAATGGTTTGAAGGTGGTTGGTAAAAAAGTAGAGGAAGTAAAACTCGTTACTTCTGGAGCGGGTGCTGCTGCCTTAGCCTGTTTAGATCTATTGGTTGATTTAGGTATTCAGCGTAAAAATATTTGGGTTACTGACTTGGCTGGAGTTGCATACAAGGGCCGTAAAGAGTTGATGGATCCTGAGAAGGAGCCATTCTGCCAAGAGACGGATCTGCGCACGCTTGATCAAGCGATTGAAGGTGCAGATATTTTCTTAGGTCTTTCCGCTGGCGGTGTGCTTAAGCAAGACATGGTGAAGAAGATGGCGCCAAAGCCATTAGTTTATGCCTTGGCAAACCCAACCCCAGAAATCTTGCCTGAAGAAGTAAAAGCGGTTCGTCCAGATGCAGTGATGGCAACAGGTCGTACTGATTATCCGAACCAAGTGAATAACGTTTTGTGTTTCCCGTTCATCTTCCGCGGTGCATTAGATGTGGGTGCAACAACGATTACCCGTGGCATGGAAGTCGCAGCGGTCAAGGCTGTAGCGGAATTGGCTCAAGCAGAACAGAGCGAAGTGGTGGCGTCTGTTTACGGTCTCGATAACTTATCCTTTGGCCCAGAGTATTTAATTCCGAAGCCATTCGATCCTCGCCTCATTACTGTGATTGCTCCTGCAGTTGCTAAGGCGGCGATGGATGATGGTGTAGCTCTACGTCCAATTAAAGATTTCGATGCCTATCGCAATCAGTTGCAGCAATTCGTGTACCACTCAGGTACTTTGATGAAGCCACTCTTTAGCATTGCTAAACGTGTACCAGCAAATCAAAAACGTATTGTGTTCGCTGAGGGTGAAGATGAGCGTGTATTGCGTGCAGTGCAGATCATCATTGATGAGCATCTTGCTACCCCAATTCTGATTGGTCGCCCAGCGGTGATCGAACATCGTATTGAGAAGTTTGGCCTGCGCATGAAAGCGGGCGATGACTTTGAAATTGTGAATCCAGAGAATGATTCACGCTTCCGTGATTTCTGGCAAACCTACCTTGGACTCACAGAGCGTAAGGGCGTAACTCAGTCGTTTGCTAAGTTGGAAGTGCGTCGCCGCAACAGCTTGATTGGAAGCTTGTTGATTCAAAAAGGCATGGCCGATGGCATGATCTCCGGCACGGTCGGCAATATCGCTACGCACTTGAAATATATTGATGAAGTGATTGGGCATGAGCCTGGTGCAAATGTATATGGTGCGATGTCAGGTTTGATCCTTCCGGGTCGCCAAGTATTTTTAGTGGACACCCATATCAATCTTGATCCTACTGCTGAACAGTTAGCAGACCTCACTCTCATGGCGGCAAGCGAAATGAGAAAGCTAGGGCTAGCGCCTAAAGTTGCGCTTCTGTCCCATTCGAATTTTGGTTCTAGCAACGCCCCTTCCGCAGTCAAAATGCGCGAAGTATTGGCATTGCTTCAGAAGGCGGATCCAACTTTAGAGGTTGATGGAGAGATGCATGGCGATAGCGCCTTAGATGCAAGCATTCGTGAAGGTGCAGTATCTTCATCTTCACTGAAGGGCGATGCCAATCTATTGGTTTTGCCAAATATCGATGCTGCCAATATTTCTTACAACTTGCTAAAAACAGCAGCAGGCAATGGCATTGCAATCGGCCCGTTGTTGCTGGGTGTTGCTAAGCCAATTCACATCCTCACTCCGGCCGCAACTGTGCGCCGTATTGTGAATGTGACAACTTTGGCGGTTGTAGAGGCAGCAAGTAACGCCAGAGGCATTTCTTAAGAATGGGTAATTTATGTAAGTTAGTAATAACTTACATAAATTATTTCTATATAAATCAGTGCTTTACATAAAATGCACTGTATTTGGGCTTGATTTGATGGCGTGTTACGGGTAACCTAGCATCCATCATGAATAATAGCTCTGAAAACAGCAATACAGCCAGCTTCGATGAACATAGCCGTGCTGAAAGTTGGGATAGCAATGATCGCCTAGAAACCGAATCATCCGCTGCCAACATTTATGCTGAAGGCGGTTTATCTCGTTTACAAACCTATGCAGCAAATCAAGTTTCGGGGAAAAAAGTGACAGCTTCTTGGCGTGCCGCTTTGGCCGTTCGCGATGCCGGACCGCCGGCAATGTTGCGCAGTGTGCGCCCTAATATCGTTCAATCCATTCGCGCTTTCCGCACTCCTGATTTGCAGGAAGCGGCAACTGAATTGGGTCAACACTTCATTTATGCCAATTGCGCAAATGCAATGACTAAAGGTGAGGTTTTGGAATCTATTGCTATTGCTTACTCATTTACTAAGCAGCAGGCAAAAAATTACGATCCTTTGTTAGATGCTTTGACAACTACCGTAGACAAGTCTGGTCCACAACCTGGATTTGTAGTGGTGCTCGAAGGACTGCCTTGCACTCAGAAGTTCGACAAAGAAGCTCGTGAAACGCTTTTAGATGTTTTCCGCGATGCCGTTGATTTCTGGGCAGAGCGCCGCACTCCATACCGCGTCTTCTATTCTTTTGCTTAACCGCTAAAGTCCTGCAAGCCTTATAAATCGCCTCTATTTGAGGCGATTTTGCATTTCAGGATTCCATATGCTGTGTACGGCTGTAATAGCCACTACACCCGCTGTTTCTGTTCTGAGTACCCGCTCCCCCAGTGAAACCAATTGATAGCCTGCTGCTTGCGCTTGCGCCTCTTCTTCAGGCGAATGACCGCCTTCAGGGCCGATCATTAAGACGATATCTTGTGGATCATTTTCAAAGAGTACTGAATACAGGCTTTTCGACGCATCAGGACTGAGTAGTAGTTTGAGTGCAGGCTTAGGAGTTGCTTTTAAATAACTTTCAAAAGTTTGAATGGGCTCTAGGGTGGTAAAGACGGTACGGTCGCATTGTTCGCATGCAGCTTGAATAATCCCTTCCCAGTGTGCTAGACGCTTTTGGGCGCGTTCTTGGTCGCTAGAGCGGGTGAGCTTGAGGATGGAGCGCTCGCATTGCATCGGGGCAATATTTTGGACGCCAGTTTCTACCGCTTTTTCAACAATCCAGTCCATTTTGTCGCCACCAGCCAATCCCTGGGCCAAAGTAATGGCATATGGGGTCTCACGATGGGTGTCGGTGCGGATATCCGTTAGCTGGACTTGACCCGTTTTCCCACTCAAAGAGAGGAGCTCACCCTTGGCAACTTGCCCCTTTCCATCAAATACGGGGAAAAATTCCCCGGCTTGGACACGTCTAACGCGCAAATGGTGGGCGACCTCTGGGGTGAGGGCGGTTGGCTTTTGGGATTCCCATGGTCCGGGAAGATAAAATTGAGGCATTACTGAAATATAGCCAATTAATTTTCCAGAGACCACTTTTACGATGTCAAATCTTCAAATTCGTATGGCCAATGCCATTCGCGCCTTATCCATGGATGCAGTACAGCAGGCAAATTCAGGTCACCCTGGCATGCCAATGGGTATGGCAGATATTGCTGTTGGTCTTTGGAATGAACATTTAAAACATAACCCAACAGATCCCCATTGGATTGATCGCGATCGTTTTGTTTTATCTAATGGCCACGGATCTATGTTGTTGTATTCACTCTTGCATCTTTCCGGTTACGACTTGCCGATTGAAGAGTTGAAAAATTTCCGTCAATTGCATAGCAAAACTCCAGGACATCCTGAGTATGGAATTACTCCTGGCGTAGAAACAACTACTGGTCCATTGGGTCAAGGAATTTCGAATGCAGTGGGAATGGCGCTTGCTGAAAAATTATTGGCAGAAGAATTTAATCGCCCTGGCTTTAATATTGTTAATCACTTCACCTATGTATTTTTAGGCGATGGCTGTTTGATGGAGGGCATTAGCCATGAAGTATGTTCTTTGGCTGGCACACTCAAACTCAATAAGCTTATTGCATTATGGGATGACAACGGCATCTCGATTGATGGCAAAGTCGTTTCTTGGTTTAACGAAGATACCCCTAAGCGTTTTGAGGCTTATGGTTGGAATGTGATTCGTGCTGTTGATGGGCATGATGCAGAAGCTGTATCTGCCGCGATTGCCAAGGCTAAAAAGAGCGATAAGCCAACCCTGATTTGCTGCAAGACCGCGATTGGTCAAGGCTCGCCAAATATGGCTGGCAGCGATAAAGTGCATGGCTCGCCATTGGGCGCGACTGAAATTGCAGCTACTCGTGTTGCATTGAATTGGCCATACGCACCATTTGAAGTTCCAAAAGATATTTATGCTGCTTGGGATTTTAAAAAGCGTGGTCAAGCAGCTGAACATGAGTGGAATAAAGAATTTCAGAAGTACAAAAACAAATTTCCAGAACTTGCTGCTGAATTGCAACGTCGTATGGCGGGTGACTTATCTAAAGATTTTTCATCTACATTAAGTGGGTACTTAAAAACTTGCCAAACTAAAGCAGAAACCATTGCGACTCGTAAAGCAAGTCAGAATGCTATCGAAGCTTTGGCACCTGCTTTACCAGAATTAATGGGTGGCTCTGCTGACTTAACGGGTTCCAACTTAACTAATTGGTCTTCATGCAAACCTGTGCGCGCTGATCAATGGGGTAACCATATTAATTATGGTGTGCGTGAATTTGGTATGAGCGCCATCATGAACGGCATTGCCTTACATGGTGGTTACATCCCATTTGGTGGCACATTCTTAACCTTCTCTGATTACAGTCGTAACGCTTTGCGTATGGCTGCATTAATGAAATTACGCAGTACTTTTGTCTTTACCCACGACTCAATTGGCTTGGGTGAGGATGGTCCAACCCATCAGTCTGTGGAGCATGTAGCTAGTTTGCGCCTCATACCGAACCTGATGGTTTGGCGTCCTTGTGACACCACGGAGAGCGCTGTAGCCTGGGGCTCAGCCATTGAACGTAAAAATGGACCTAGCGCCCTGATCTTTAGTCGTCAGAATTGTCCATTTGTATCTCGTACTCCTGCACAGATTAAAGAAATCGCACGCGGCGGTTATGTTTTGCGTGACCCTTCTGGCAAGATTGATGCAGTCATTATTGCGACTGGTTCTGAAATTGCTCTCGCATTACAAACTGCGCAGCAATTAGAAAAAGAAGGTTTAGGTATTCGCGTGGTTTCGATACCTTCAACCACTGTTTTTGATCAACAAGATGCTGCCTACAAAGCAAAAGTATTGCCTGCGAATATTCCGCGCATTGCAGTTGAAGCGGGCGTGAGTGATTTCTGGTGGAAGTATGGTTGCGCAGCAGTTCACGGTGTAGATACCTTTGGTGAATCAGCGCCTGCGCCAGTGCTATATGAATATTTTGGTTTAACGGCTGATCAGATTGCGAAGACAGTCAAACAATGCATTGCAAAGAAATAATAGAAATACGAAATAAATTCAATATTAGTAAGGGAAAATAAATGACAATTCGTGTCGCAATTAATGGTTATGGGCGTATTGGCCGCATGGTATTGCGTGCTTTGTATGAAGATCAAGTAAATGGTAAGCCACGTCGTGATATCAAGATTGTCGCAATTAATGCGATGGGTGATATTGCTATTAACGCCCACCTTACAAAATATGACTCTGCTCATGGCCGTTTCCCAGCCGATGTATCCGTTGATGGTGATTGCATGGTAGTCAATGGCGATCGCATCAAAATGTTCTGCACACGTAATCCTGCAGAAACCCCATGGGGTGAGTTGGGTGTTGATTTAGTTTTGGAATGTACTGGTAAGTTTACTTCCAAAGAAAAAGCCATGATTCATATTGAGCAGGGCGCGAAGAAAGTATTGATTTCTGCTCCTGGCGAAAAAGATGTAGACGCAACTATTGTGTACGGCGTAAACCAGAATGTATTGAAGCCAGGCGATGTGGTTGTATCTAATGCCAGTTGCACAACAAACTGTTTGGCTCCATTAGTTAAACCGCTCTTAGAAAAGATTGGTATTGAATCTGGTTTGATGACTACGATTCATGCATTTACTAATGACCAAGTATTAACAGATGTGTATCACAAGGATATGCGTCGTGCACGTTCTGCTGTTACCAGCATGATTCCAACGAAGACTGGTGCCGCTAAGGCGGTTGGTTTAGTTCTGCCAGCTTTGGCAGGTCGCTTTGATGGTTTCGCGATGCGCGTACCAGTGATTAACGTGTCTGTTGTCGACCTCACTTTTGCTGCTAGTCGCGCCACCAGCGTTGACGAAGTGAATGCCATTCTCAAGACTGCTAGCGAAGGTGATCTCAAAGGTATTTTGGGCTTCAATACTTTGCCATTGGTATCCATCGACTTTAACCATGACCCACGCCCAAGTATTTATGACGCCTCCCAAACTCGCGTCTCTGCAGACGGCAAGTTGGTCAAAGTACTAGCTTGGTATGACAACGAATGGGGTTATTCAGTGCAGATGCTCAATGCTGCTGAAGCATTAATGGCTGTCAAGTAAGAAAAAATAGATGAGAGTAGTTAAGAGTGCTTAAAAGTTGTTAAAAAACGCTTAAATCTTCTTTTTAGGCTTCATTTTGTAAAAAAGACCTCAATTTGAGGTCTTTTTTGCTTCTATAGTGCTGAAAACTGCTTATTTTGGCTGTTTTATTTAGCTTGTTTGTTGCGGCAATTTTTCTTCAGGCACTGGCCATACATGGCCAAAGAATGCTCTTGGAGCTTAAAACCCAGGTTTTTGGCAATATCGCGCTGCCTTTTTTCAATGGCTTCGTCCACAAATTCCTCTACATGCCCACAATCAATACAAACCAGATGGTCGTGGTGCTGACCCTCATTTAATTCATAAATGGCCCTGCTATCGCCTTTGCTAGATTCAAAATGGCTGCGCAGTAGAAGGCCAGCCCGCTCAAATTGGGTAAGTACCCGGTAAACCGTTGCCAGGCCGATCTCTTTGTCTTCTTTGGCCAGGGCCATGAAGACATCTTCGGCGCTAAAGTGGGTTCCGCCGTTTTGATGAAAAAAATCGAGGATTTTCATCCTTGGGCCGGTAGCTTTTAGGCCAATATCGCGTAAATCTTCAGGACTAGGGTTTTGGGTCATATTTATGGCATTGGGAGCTAAAATCAATGTCTTAATGATACGGCCAGCCATGCAAAATTGCCTTGAACTTTTTACCCGCTTTTTGAACCCGTTTTTGAAGGGTGTTTATTCCCCTGCCCGATTGGGGCTGGTCTCCCTGGCCCTATTGGGATTGATGGGGGTGGTTGGATGCACTTCTGCCGTTGATGAAACTCAACGCGCTTGGATGAATAAGGTTTTTAGACCTTATGTTCCGGATGTTGTGCAAGGTAACTTTATTTCTAGCGAGCAGTACGCTAAGTTGCAATTGGGCATGACTCGTGAACAGGTGCGCCAAATTTTAGGTACACCATTATTGGCAAGTTATTTCCATGCGAATCGCTGGGATTATATTTTTGAATTCAAGCGCGCTGGTCAGGTCATGGGCAAAGATCGTCATGTCACAGTGTTCTTTGATGGCGACAAAGTAGTGAAGTTTGAAGGTGATGCTTTGCCTACAGAAGTTGAGATGGTTGCCGAGATTGATAACTACGCCAAAACCAAGCGTTCGTTCTGGGAAGTCATCACGGGCTCCAATAAGCCACCAGTTACCCCGCCATTGCAGCAACCTGAACTGATGGTGCCAAGTAAAACGGATAATTTAGCGGCTGGTGTAGCCATACCGCCAGCTAAAACTGGCAGTTCATTCTGGGACTATTTTAGTTTTTCTAAAAAGGATCCAAATGTTCAGTCTGAGCCATTGGGGCCTGGCGCTCTTAATGTTCCGCAGGCTAGTGAAGCCAAGTAGAAATTACTTATGTGTTGATGCTGAAGTCAGTTTCTTCAGCCACTTTTAATCAGAAGCGAAGAAAAATGATGAAGATTGCAATAGCAGGCGCAACAGGCCGTATGGGTAAGATGTTGATTGAGGCTGTTCTCAATACAACTGATGCGCAGTTGGTTGGTGCGCTTGAACATAATGCTTGCCCACAGTTGGGTGAAGATGCTGGCGCCTTCTTGGGTAAAAAAACTGGCGTGCTCATTTCCTCTGATGTTGCCCAGGTTTTAGCTAATGCACAATTCTTAATTGACTTCACTAGGCCTGAAGGCACTATGGCCCATTTGGCTTTTGCGGAAAAGGCCGGCACCAAAATGATTATCGGTACAACAGGCCTAACTACCGATCAAATTGCTAGCTTGAAAAAAGCGTCGGCAAAGTTAGCGATCGTTTTTGCGCCAAACATGAGTGTGGGTGTGAATGCGACTTTTAAGTTACTAGAGATCGCTGCAAAGATGCTCAATCAAGGTTATGACATTGAGATTATTGAGGCTCATCATAAGCATAAGGTGGATGCTCCTTCTGGTACTGCACTCAAGATGGGTGAAGTGATTGCGGATGCTTTAGGTGAAAAGCTCGATGACGTTGCCGTGTTTGCACGTGAAGGTCATACCGGTGAACGTAAAGAAGGCTCTATTGGTTTTGCAACGATTCGCGGTGGCGATATTGTTGGTGACCATACTGTTTTATTTGCTGGTGATGGCGAGCGTATTGAAATTAGTCATAAATCTTCAAGCCGTCAGTCCTATGCGCAAGGTTCATTGCGTGCAGCCCGTTTCTTGCAAAACCAAAGTGCAGGTTTATTCGACATGCAAGATGTTCTTGGCTTACGTAAATAATTAGTCAATCAATCAAAAATAGAAGAAAAGAGTTGTTGAAGAATGAGTAAGGATTACGACTACCGCAGTATTGAAGCGGCAGCGCAAGCTGATTGGGAAAGTGCGCAAGTCTATCAAGTAGCCGAGAACGCAGTGGATGCGCAGGGTAAGCAGAAGCCAAAGTATTACGCCTGCTCAATGTTGCCTTATCCATCTGGCAAGCTCCACATGGGGCACGTACGCAACTACACCATTAACGATGTGATGGCACGTCAGCTCCGCATGCAAGGCTATAACGTTCTCATGCCTATGGGTTGGGATGCCTTTGGTATGCCGGCTGAAAATGCAGCGATACAAAATAAAGTTCCCCCCGCTAAATGGACCTACGACAACATTGCTTATATGAAAAAGCAAATGGCTGCGATGGGTTTAGCGATTGATTGGTCGCGTGAAGTGGCTACCTGTAGCCCTGACTACTATCGTTGGAACCAGTGGCTCTTTTTAAAGATGCTCGAAAAAGGTATCGCCTATCGCAAAACGCAAGTGGTGAATTGGGATCCAATTGATCAAACTGTTTTAGCAAATGAGCAGGTGATAGATGGTCGTGGTTGGCGCTCTGGTGCTTTAGTAGAGAAGCGTGAAATACCCGGTTACTACTTCAATATCACTGCCTATGCAGAACCATTGCTTTCTGGCTTAGATAGCTTGGGCTGGCCTGAGCGCGTCAAGACTATGCAGCAAAACTGGATCGGCAAAAGCCGTGGTGTACGTTTTGCTTTTAAGCACGATATTGCTGATGATCATGGTAACTTTATTCAAGATGGCCTCTTGTATGTATTTACTACCCGTGCAGACACCATCATGGGTGTTACGTTCTGCGCGGTAGCGGCTGAGCATCCATTAGCTGCCAAGGCAGCCGCTAACAATCCCGAGCTCGCCGCATTTATTGAGAAATGCAAAACCGGTAGCGTGATCGAGGCTGATTTAGCTACTCAAGAAAAAGAGGGGATGTTTACTGGCTTATACGTTACACATCCTTTGACACATGAGCCAGTGCCTGTCTGGGTTGGTAATTACGTATTAATGTCTTATGGCGATGGCGCAGTCATGGGCGTGCCGGCTCACGATGAGCGCGACTTTGCTTTTGCGTTGAAGTATGACTTACCAATTAAGCAAGTAATTGCGCTCAAAGGCGAGTCGCCAATGTTTAATGCCACTCGCTGGGAAGATTGGTATGCCCAAAAAGAAGGCGTAGTTTGTTTTAACAGTGCTCAGTTTGATGGCTTGTCGCATGAAGAGGCAGTGAGCGCTGTTGCGAAAGAATTTGAAAAGCTTGGCATTGGCGAAATCAAGACTACCTATCGATTGCGTGATTGGGGTATTTCTCGTCAGCGCTATTGGGGTACGCCGATTCCGATTATTCATTGTGGCGATGAAAGCAATTCAGGTTGTGGTGCTGTGCCCGTGCCGGAGGCAGACCTGCCAGTAGTATTGCCGGAAGATTGCGTACCTGATGGCAGTGGTAATCCACTCAATAAGCGCACTGACTTCTTGAATGTGAAGTGTCCGAAGTGTGGCAAACCTGCGCGTCGTGAAACTGACACCATGGATACCTTTGTGGATTCCTCTTGGTATTTCATGCGCTATACCGGACCTAATGCTAAGACCATGGTCGATGAGCGCAATGAATATTGGATGCCGATGGATCAGTACATTGGCGGCATTGAGCATGCGATTTTGCATTTACTCTATGCGCGTTTCTGGATTAAGGTCATGCGCGATCTCAATCTCATCACGTTTGACGAGCCCTTCCAGAATTTGCTGACCCAAGGAATGGTCCTCAATGAGACCTATTACTCTGAAGATGCTTCGGGTAAAAAGACTTGGCTTAATCCCCTGGATGTGGAATTAGATCTTGATGAGAAGGGTCGTCCGCAAGGCGCCAAGTTGATAGGTGACGCTTCAAATACACCAGTCATTATTGGCGGTGTTGAGAAGATGTCTAAGAGCAAGAACAATGGCGTTGATCCTCAATCATTAATTGATCAATATGGCGGAGATACTGCGCGTTTATTTGTGATGTTTGCCGCCCCTCCTGAGCAACAGTTGGAGTGGTCTGGCGCTGGCGTAGATGGCGCCTCTCGTTTTTTGCGTCGGGTCTGGATGTATTCCAGCAGTCAAGCTGGCGCATTGCATGACGCTTCTGATAGCTTGCCTAGCAACTTGAGCGATGCTGAAAAAGAACTTCGCCGTGAAGTACATACGATTTTGAAGCAAGCTAATTTTGACTATCAACGTCGTCAATACAACACGGTGGTTTCTGCAGCGATGAAGATGCTCAACATTCTTGAGCCTATCAAGTTGGAGCAGAATGCTGCCATTAGTGCGCCTGTCTTGCGTGAATGCTTAAGTATCTTATTACGTGTTCTCTATCCTGTAGTTCCACACATGACTCATGTGTTGTGGAAAGATCTTGCTTATACAAAGACTTATGGGCCTTTGCTTGATGCTTCATGGCCTTCGGTAGATGAAGCGGCATTGGTGCAGACTGAACTGACTTTGATGCTGCAGATTAATGGCAAGTTGCGTGGTGATATTAAGGTGCCAGCAGATGCCAGCAAAGAGCAAGTTGAGTCATTAGCTTTACAAAGCGAGCCCGCACAAAAAGCTTTGAATGGCAATTCACCGAAAAAGGTAATTGTGGTGCCTGGACGTTTAGTTAATATTGTTGCTTAAATAGAAAAAGAGACATGAGAGTAAATTCCCTTCGTCGTGCAATCCTAGGCTTAATTGCTACTGCTCCATTCAGTGGATTGATCGCTTGCGGCTTTCGTTTGCGCGGTATGGTGGATTTACCATTCAAGGTCATTGCGATTACTGGTAATCCATCCCCACCTCTCAGGGCGGACTTGCAGACGGCGATTCTGACAGGCACGGATGCGAAGGTTGCTATCAATCCTAAAGATGCAGATCTCATCTTGGAAATTACTAACGATATCAATGGTCGCGAGATTTTGGCTTACAACTCCAACGGTCAAGTCTCCGCATATCGCCTCAATATTCGTGTTGGCTTTAGAGCCTACGACTTGGCGGGCGCAGAAATCGTGCCTGAGGCAGAGATTTACATGACTCGCGATATGGACTTCACGGTTTCAACGGTGTTGGCTACCGATGTTCAAATTCAGCAATTCTTAACTCTGATGCGTAAAGATTTGGCTATCCAGATCTTGCGCCGTGTTGCAGCGGCTGCAAAAGCCCCGCAATCAAGAGCGTTTTAGAGGCAGATTAAGGCATGGTTAAAGTTGATGCCTTACAAGTGCACCTCAAGTCTTTGAGTTCTGGTGGCGCCATGTTGCCGCTATATGTTTTCAGTGGTGATGAACCGTTGTTGATGATGGAGGCTATGGATCAATTACGAGCTTCTGCTAAGAAACAAAACTTCACCGAACGCGAAGTGCTATTACAAGAGCGTGGATTTGATTGGAGTGCTCTTCTGAGTGCTGGTCAGACCATGTCTTTATTTGGCGATAAGCGTTGGGTCGAACTACGCATTCCAACTGGTAAGCCTGGGCGTGATGGAGCTGATGCTCTTAAGCAGTTCGCATCTCAAATTGCTGCGCAGCCTATGGGGTCAGATGGTCCAGATACGGTTGTCTGTATTGTGTTGCCTCGCCTGGATGGCAAAACCAAGACTTCTGCGTGGTTTAGCGCTTTAGATGATGCTGGTATGGCAATTCAGGTTGATTCTTTGGATCGTAGCCATTTGCCACAGTGGATCGCTGGACGACTTAAACGTCAAGACCAAGCAGTGGAAGCGGGGCCGGAAGGTCAGCGGGCGCTTGAGTTTATTACCGATCAGGTAGAGGGCAATCTCATTGCTGCTCATCAAGAAATTTTGAAGTTGGGATTGTTATACCCCGTAGGAAAATTGACTGAGGAGCAAATTCGGTCATCCATTTTGAAGGTGGCGCGCTACAACGTCTTTGAGCTGACTGAAGCAATGCTGGCTGGAGATCTGGCTAGGCTCAATCGCATGCTGGATGGCCTCAAAGGTGAGGGTGAGCCGCTGGTATTGATTCTATGGAGCGTAACTGAAGAGCTTCGGATACTATCTAAATTGAAGGCTGCAAGCGATGCTGGCGAATCAGTGCAGAACTTGATGCGGGCCAACCGAATTTGGGGAAATAAAGAGCGTTTATACCCAGCAGCATTGAGAAGGGTTCAGCCCCTCAAGTTGCGAAGAGCGATGCAGGTTGCGGCAGGATTAGATCGCCAAGTAAAGGGTTTGTATGCGGCTGAATTGCCTGCCGATCCATGGGATGGTTTGCGTTTAGTTGGAAATTTACTCCGTTAAGAAATAAGAGATTAAGAAATGAGTTCATCCATTCAAGAAATGATGCAAGACATTGGGATGCGAGCACGTGCCGCATCGCGTGCAATGGCGCGCGCATCTAGCGAGCAAAAGAATCAGGCCTTATTACATATTGCTAAAGTAGTTCGTCAGCAGGCTGCCAAGATTCAGAAGATTAATCAAGTGGATGTAGAGCGTGCAAAAGCAAATGGGCAAGATCCCGCTTTTATTGATCGCCTCACTATGACTCCAAAGACTATTGAAACTATGGCTTTGGGTTTAGAGCAAATTGTTTCTTTGGATGATCCGATTGGCAAAATTTCTGCTTTGCAAAAGCAGGCTTCCGGTATTGAGTTAGGTCAGATGCGCGTACCTTTGGGCGTTATTGGCATTATTTATGAGTCTCGCCCAAACGTCACCATCGATGCAGCTGCATTGTGCTTAAAGTCTGGCAATGCCGTGATTTTGCGTGGTGGTTCCGAGGCAATTGATTCAAATACCTTATTGGCTCAAATTATTCAGGATGGTTTGGCCGCCGCCGGCTTGCCTAAAGACGCAGTGCAAGTGGTGACCACTACGGATCGTAGTGCCGTAGGCGAGATGATCACCATGACTCAATATATTGATGTGATCGTACCTCGTGGTGGTAAGAGTCTCATCGCACGCTTGATGGCTGAAGCGCGGGTGCCAATGATTAAGCATTTGGATGGTATCTGCCATACCTATATTGACGCCGATGCTGATGTAGCGATGGCTGTGAAAGTGTGTGATAACGCTAAGACTCAACGCTATGCGCCATGCAATGCGATGGAGACCTTGCTAGTGAATCAAGAAATCGCTCAGATGGTACTACCAACCCTTTGCAAGATTTATCAAGATAAAGGTGTGGAGTTACGGGTTGATGGTTTGACTCGCAAAACCCTTGAAGCAAATGGCTTTCAGAATCTGGTCGATGCTAAAGAAGAAGATTGGCAAACTGAGTACTTGGCTCCCATCTTATCTATTAAGACAGTGGCTAATATCGATGAAGCCATGAATCATATTGAGCAATATGGCAGCAAACATACGGATGCCATTATTACTAATAACAAAGCGCAGGCCGATCGCTTCTTGCGTGAAGTGGATAGCGCCAGCGTGATGGTCAATGCCAGCACTCGCTTTGCAGATGGCTTTGAATATGGCTTAGGGGCTGAAATCGGCATCTCTAATGACAAATTGCATGCCCGTGGCCCCGTAGGCCTAGATGGCTTGACTTCATTAAAGTATGTGGTTATGGGCCATGGCGAGATTCGAACCTAAAGTAAAAAGATAATTAGAGCTAACTACATATGAGCAACGCCTACCTCTGGGTAAAAACCTTTCACATCGTATTCATCACCTCTTGGTTCGCCGGTTTGTTTTACCTGCCCAGAATTTTTGTGAACTTGGCCGAAGAGAAAAACTCTGACGCTTATGCCCGTTTATTGGGTATGGCGAATCGACTCTTCCGATTCATGACCATCTTGGCTGTGCCAGCAGTACTACTAGGTCTGACACTATGGCTTTACTTTGGTATTGGTGCTGGCGATATCTGGATGCATGCCAAATTAATCTTTGTGATTTTGGTGGTTGGGTATCACCATGCCTGTTTAAATCTGCTCAAGAAGTTTCGTGCAGGCATCAATAAACAATCTGGCGTTTGGTTTCGTTGGTTTAATGAAGTCCCAGTGATCTTGTTGGTCATTATTGTTGCCTTGGTGTTGTTTAAACCTTAAGACCAGCTTTTTAATACTGTTCAATACTGTTTTATTTTTAACTCCCCATTTAAAGACTATTAGCCTCATGAGATTTTTTGTTGTTTGTCCAGGCGGCTTGGAAGTGCCGCTTACCCAGGAGCTGGCAGAGATTGCTGGACGCCCAGAATGTAAGGCCTTGGGGGCATGGGTAATTGATCCTACGCCAACTAGCCCTACGGGTGGTGTTGGTCTTGCTGCGCCAATTTCTGCTGCAATGGCGCTGAACCTACATTCCCGTATTGCGAGTCGAGTGTTATTACAAATGGCCCAAGCGCCTTATCGGCAAGAAGAAGACTTATATAAATTAGCGAGCGGCTTGGCGTGGGAGGAATGGTTTAGTTCAAAGCAAACTTTACGAGTTGATGTGACGGCACATCGCTCCCCATTAAAGAGCTTAAATTTTGCAACGCTCAAAATTAAAGATGCCATCGTTGATCGTTTACGTGACGTGACTGGCGATCGTCCTAGTATCGATACTGCCTTTCCAGATGTGCGCGTGCAGGCCCATTTAACCGCTAATCAAATCACGATTTATTTAGATACTTCAGGCGAAGCATTGTTTAAGCGAGGTTGGCGCGATGAAAAGGGTGATGCACCTCTAAAGGAAAATTTAGCCGCTGGCATCTTGTCGATTACCGCTTGGAAACCAGGGCAAGCTTTATTTGATCCTATGTGCGGTAGCGGCACCTTCTTAATTGAGGCTGCGCAGATAGCGCTAGGCGTTCCACCGGGCGCTATTCGTGCGGGCATGTATGGTGATGATGCTAAGCCAAGTCGATTAGCTTATCGCCCCTTGGTGACTTCCGCTCATGGCTTTGGGTTTCAAAGACTCAAGCCGTTTAATGAAACTGCTGAGCAAAAGCGTTGGGTAGATTTGAAAGAGGTAGCACTAGCTTTGATGTTGGAAAAGCGTAAGCAATATCCAAATGTTGATGCTCTGAAAATATCCGGTGGCGATATCAACGAGAAATTGGTGTCGATGTTCAAAGGTAATTGGCAAAGAGCCCAATTGCCCGATCAACCGGTGGTGCGTCAAGTTGATGCCTTGGCAGCCAAAGCCCCAGGCAATCTGAGTGAGGGGGTGATGTTATTGAACCCTCCTTATGGCGAGCGTCTGGTCATTAAAGGGGGACGTGGTCAGGATCGCGCTCCTAGTGAAGATACTAATTACGATGATGAACCTGATAATCGTTTTGAATTGAACTTAGAGACTGGTCGTCAAAGTGCTAAACGTTCAAGTCGTGAATCTTTGAAGAAGCTTCAAGCCCAAGAAGAGCAGGATCCAAAGTTTGTGGAGTTTTTGCGTCAGTTTGGCCAGCATCTCAAAGACGATTTTGGTGGCTGGAATATCTTTGTGTTGACAGCAGATATGGCGCTGCCAGGTCAGCTACGTATCAAAGAATCTAAGCGTACCCCTTTATTTAATGGCCCTTTGGAGTGCCGTTTATTCAAGTTTGAGATGTATGCTAAGCGACCAGCTTAAAGTAACTAAAATTTTCGGAGAGTTAGGTAATGGAATTTAAAACGTATATGTGTTTGATCTGCGGTTGGGTGTATGACGAAACCGCTGGTTTGCCTGATGAAGGTATTGCACCTGGAACCCTTTGGAAAGATGTTCCGATGAACTGGACTTGTCCAGAGTGCGGTGCCCGAAAAGAAGATTTTGAAATGATGGCAATTTAATTCGGAAGCAATGATGACAAAATTAGATCAAAACGAAGTTTTATTTGCGCGCGCACAAAAGACAATTCCTGGGGGCGTTAATTCTCCAGTGCGAGCATTTCGTCAGGTGGGCGGAACTCCCCGTTTTGTTACTAGAGCCCAAGGTCCTTATTTCTGGGATGCTAATGATCAGCGTTATATCGACTTAATTATGTCTTGGGGCCCAATGATTGCGGGCCACGCTAATCCTGAGGTGGTGGCTGCGGTTCAGAAAGCTGCTGAAACTAGCTTTAGTTATGGTGCCCCTACGGAAGGCGAGATTGAATTGGCTGAGCGTATCTGTGCACTTATGCCGAGTGTCGAACAAGTGCGTATGGTTTCTAGTGGAACTGAAGCAACGATGAGTGCTTTGCGTCTCGCTCGTGGTTACACTGGCCGTGACTTGATTATTAAGTTTGAGGGCTGCTATCACGGCCATGCTGATAGTCTATTAGTCAAAGCAGGTTCGGGTTTACTTACCTTTGCAGACTCTACCCAAAATGCACCTTCTTCTGGTGGCGTTCCACAGGATTTGGTGAAGCATACTTTAGTTCTGCCATATAACGATGTGGCAGCAATTGAGGAAGTCTTTAAAAAGCAGGGAGATCAGATCGCCGCTGTGATCTTGGAGCCGATTGCCGGCAATATGAATCTCATTCAGCCTTCAAAAGAATTTTTATCGACTATTCGAAGTTTGACTAGTAAGCATGGCAGCGTCTTAATCTACGACGAAGTGATGACTGGTTTTAGAGTCGCTCTAGGTGGCGCTCAGTCCTTGCAGGGCATAACCCCTGATCTCACTTGCCTAGGTAAGGTCATGGGCGGCGGCATGCCTATGGCGGCGTTTGGTGGTAAGAAAGAGATCATGAATAAGCTTGCCCCCTTGGGTAATGTTTATCAGGCGGGTACTTTATCTGGTAATCCAGTAGCAGTTGCTGCAGGATTAAAAACTTTGGAGATTATTTCTCGCGAAGGTTTCTACGAATGCTTGACTGGCCAAACAGAAAAGTTAATGGCAGGCTTAAAACAAGCTGCAGATAAAGCCAACATTCCTTTTGCTGTGGATAGCGTTGGCGGTATGTTTGGCTTTTACTTCGCTGATCAGGTGCCAACTACCTATGAAGCAGTTACTAAAAGCAATATTGAGGCGTTTAAGAAGTTTTTCCACTTCATGCTGGATGAGGGTGTGTATTTGGCGCCATCTGCCTACGAAGCTGGCTTTACTTCCATAGCGCATGACAATGCAGTAATCGATGCCATCATTGCTGCTGCCGAGAAATCCTTTAAAAAGCTTTGAGCTTTAACGATTAAATAATCAATATTTCTGATTGTTTACATTCTGAGTGGGTGGTCGTAACCACTTACCTGAATGAGCTCTAGATTTTTAGAGTCTTTATTTGAGCTAGAAATTTCTAGGGCAGAAAGCTTGCCACCCCACACACAACCAGTATCAAGGCCAATCACATTATCTTGCCGCAATAAGCCCAGGGTTGACCAATGACCGAAATAGGTAAGAACGTCTTGAGTCTTCCTGCCTGGGACTTTAAACCATGGGATGTAGCCTTTGGGGCCTTTCTCCAAGCCTTCTTTGCTCTCAAATTCCATTTTTCCAGTGGGTGTGCAGAAACGCATTCTGGTTAAAGTATTCGTGATCACACGTAGGCGTTCATAACCTTTCAGTGATTTGCTCCACTGATTTGGTGTATTTCCATACATATTGGCCAGAAAATCTTTATACGATTTGCTACGTAAAGTTTTTTCTACTTCTTGCGCGCATTCAATGGTTTGCTGCAGATCCCATTGCGGTAACACTCCCGCATGCACTGTTAATACTTTGCCATTGCTTAAGGCCATGGGTCGATTACGAATCCAGTGAATCAGTTCTTTGCGATCTGGTGCCGACAGTATGGGTTCAATAGTGTCCAGGCCTTTGGATTTTCGAAGTCCTGCGTCGATTGCTAGGAGATGTAGATCATGATTGCCTAAGATGCATTCAGCGCGACCTGATTCTTGTAAAACTTTTAGCTGGCGTAATGCACCAAGCGAGTCTGGGCCGCGATTGACGAGGTCCCCCAAAAAAATCATCTTCGATTTTTTTGGAAGTTTCTTGACTAGGGCTTTGAGAGAGGGCGCACAGCCCTGCACATCCCCTACGGCGTAGATCTTGCTCATACCCTATCTTAAATCGGAACTGTGAATAGGGCGCTAATGATTCTGTGTATTAGGCGACTTTTTTAACCACGCTGTAACGCACCAAGGTGTTTTTGCGCGCTTCATCGTGATCCACTACCGGCAGTGGATAGTCACGCCCAATTACGATCCCGGCAGCCTCTAGCTCAATATGGCCGGCTCTCCAGGGGGCGTGAATAGACTTTTTGGAGAGCTTTTCCAGCTGCGGTAAGTAGCGTTTAATAAATTTACCCTCTGGATCAAATTTTTCTGACTGGGTAATGGGGTTAAAGATCCGGAAGTAGGGTTGCGCATCACATCCTGATGAGGAGGCCCACTGCCAACCACCATTGTTTGAGGAAAGCTCAAAGTCATTGAGATGTTCTGCAAAGTAGGCCTCGCCCCAGCGCCAATCTATTCCCAAATCCTTGGTCAGAAAGCTGGCAACCACCATACGTAGGCGATTATGCATATAGCCACTTTGATTTAGTTGATGCATGGCGGCATCAACTAATGGGTAGCCTGTTTTACCTTCGCACCAAGCGGCAAAAAGTTTCTTTGCCTTTGGACCAGATTCCCAAGTGATATTGTCATAATCGGGTTTAAAAGAGGCGCCTTTTGCTAAGCGAGGATGATTGGCCAGAATCATGAAATAAAAGTCTCGCCATATGAGTTCGCTTAACCAAATAGTTGCACCCATGCTGCCAGCTAACATGCGACGATGAGCTTCGCGTACTAAGCCACGAATAGAAAGCATCCCAAAGCGTAGATGGGTTGAGAGATAGCTAACACCCTTAATTGCCGGGAAGTCCCTACCAATCTGATATTGATCAATGCGATGGAGGAAGTCTTCTAAAAAGGTTTGACCGCCCTCGGAGCCAGGTGGTAGATAGCTTTCAATGCCGGTAGGGCAAAATCCCATCGACTCTAGAGAAGGCAGTTTTTGATCTAATTTTTTTGGTAAGACCCCTAGTTGCTTAGGCTTTGGATTGCACTCATATGCAGCAAGATCTTTTTCTTGGAGAGTCTTGAGCCAGTTATTTTTATAAGGCGTAAAGATTGAAAAGACAGTATTTGAGTTTGTAAGAATTTCTTTTTTCTCAAAAATCACTTGATCTTTAAAACTTTCAAAATCAATTCCTAATTTTTCTAGAGATGCTTTAACGGTTTGATCTCTCTCAATCGCTGAAGGTTCGTAGTCACGATTGGTGAAGACGGCTTCCACACCTAGCTCTTTTGCAATTTCTGGAATACACTCAGTAGGTTTTCCAAAGCGAACAATGAGCCCACCACCTTGCTTGCGAAGCTCGTCATCAATTTGCTTTATGCCCTGCCAGATAAAATCTACGCGGCGGTCATGCTTGAGTCCGTTGGCGTCTAAATCACCCTTCAATAAGGGTTTGAGAATGTCTGTATCAAATACGAAGGTAAGCCAAACTTGGCCACTTTCTTTTAGGGCGTGGTGAAGCGCAGCATTGTCATAGAGGCGGAGGTCACGGCGGAGCCAAACGAGAGCTTTTTGCATAGCCCCTATATTAGGGCTTATTCAAGGTAAATGCAGGCGGCTAGGCAGGGCAGACAGGTTAAGATCCTAAGGAATTATGGATACGATCTTTTTTATTCTCTCGAAGGTGGTGCAATTTTGCATTGAGCCCCTCAATTGGGCGATTGTTTTTGTCTTTCTAAGTTTACTTTTTTTATCGCTTAGAAAGTCAAACCTGTGCAAACGATTTTTATTGTTAGCACTACTAGATCTATTTATTGTCGGCTGGCTCCCGGCCTCAGAGGTTTTATTGAGGGGTATTGAGAATCTCGTTCCTAAAGTAGGGCTATCTAAGAATTTAGCAGATGATGTTGGCGGGATTATTATTTTAGGTGGAGCTATTTCTGGTGGGGAAATCGCAGTAGATCGCGCTGAGGTATCTATTCATGCTTCAGCAGAACGCATTACCAAAGCCTTCGAGTTGATTCGAAAATACCCTACGCTGCCTTACATATTTAGCGGCTATTCGGGTCGAATTACCCCAAGAGGCATATCTGAGGCTGATGCGTTCAAGCAGCTTGTCCAAGAGCAGGGTTTAAATGAGGAAAAGGCTCTTTATGAAAATCGGTCTCGTAATACTTACGAAAACGTACTTTATATGAAGCCGATGATTGAGGAATTGGGGGTCAAGAACGCATCTGGGCAATTGAAACCGTGGTTATTGATCACCTCCGCAAGTCACATGTATCGATCTACGAAGATCTTCCAAAAACAGGGCTTGTTAGTGCTGCCCTTACCGGTGGATTACCAGACGGCCAACAGTCTTCAATGGACCTCTTTTAATTTGGTTGATGGGGCCCAAAATTGGCATGATGTTATTCATGAGCTGGTTGGCCTTTTTGCTTACTGGATTACCGGAAAAATCTAGATATTCTGTAAAATAAGCCATATGACTCCGGCTAAAAAAGCACCCCCTGCTTCAGAACGAGCTTCTGTGTCAGAGTCATCAATTTCCTTTTCCGCAGACCATCTCGCCAATCAGTTTTTAATTGCTATGCCGGGCATGGTGGATCCTAATTTTGCTGGTTCTGTGATTTACCTGTTTGAGCATACCGAGAGGGGTGCGATGGGCTTAGTCATTAATCGCCCTACCGAGGTCGATTTGGAAACGCTCTTTGACAAGATTGAGTTGAAATTGGAGATTGCTCCATTATTAAAGCAGCCAGTATATTTTGGTGGCCCGGTTCAGATAGAGCGCGGCTTTGTTTTGCATGAGTCTGATGCACTATCGCCTTATAGCTCTTCTTTGATTATTCCAGGCGGCTTGACGATGACCACATCCAAGGACGTACTTGAAGCGGTAGCTGTCGGCAAAGGCCCGCAACATTTTTTGATGACCTTAGGTTATGCCGGCTGGGGCGCTGGTCAGCTTGAAGAAGAAATTACGCTGAATGGCTGGATGAATGTGCCATTAGCACGCGAACAAATGATTGAGATCATTTTTAATACCCCATCAAGTCAGCGTTACGAAAAAGCGGTGAGTCACCTAGGTTTTGATTTGTCTCATCTGTCTGGAGAGGCTGGGCATGCCTGACGCATTGACGGTGATGGCATTTGATTATGGAACTCGTAGAGTGGGTGTGGCAGTTGGAAACTCCGTTACAAAAGCAGGCCAAGCTTTGAAGACCATTGCAGCGCCAAGTGGGGATGTTCTTTTTCAGGTAATTGAGAAACTCTTGAAAGAGTGGCAGCCCGATCAATTAGTAGTTGGTAGGCCGGTGCATCCAGACGGCACACCCCATGAAATGACTGCAAAGGCAGTCCGCTTCGGCAATCAGTTGCATGGCCGCTTTCAGTTGCCGGTTTCCTGGGTGGATGAGCGCTATACCTCAGCAGTTTTGGAGGGGGACTCCAAGATGCACGACAATCTAGATGCGCACTCTGCAGCCCTTATTTTGGAGCAGTATTTTGCAGAACACAGCGTGAAGCCCCTGAGTTAGATTAAGTTAAACGCCAGAAAAAGAAATAGATCTTATATAGAGCCCGGACCAGAGAATGAATGCTGAACAGTTATACGGAAAATTACTAGAGAACTTGCGCAAGAGAGCGCAAGAGGGTTCTTTCGAGCTTGCTGGGCTTGCTATGGGCGGTGCATGGATTGCAGAGCGGCTCGCCCATGATTTAGGGCTTCCACACTTTGGGATCATTAATGTCGCTTTTCATCGAGATGACTATGCGGAGAAGGGCATGACAGCCTTGCGTACCGCTAGCACCATGACCACGCATTTACCTTTTGATGTCAATGGCGCCAATGTGGTTTTGATAGATGACGTATTGCTCACTGGTAGGACTGTTCGAGCGGCTCTCAATGAATTATTTGATTTTGGAAGGCCTGCGCAAGTTGAACTCATGGTCCTCGCTGATCGAGGAAATCGTGAATTACCAGTAACTGCTAATTTTGTAGGTGAGCAGGTGCAGGTTCCAGAAAACCAAATTCTGGTTTTAGAAAAAGATACCGCTGGCAAGTTCAGCTTTCAGCTAGAGGAGCGTGAGTAATGAGTCAGCTAGTGAATCAATTTAATGCGGCTGGAGAGCTAACGCATCTTCTCACTCTAGAGGGCTTGCCTAAGGAGCAGATTCTGCATATTTTGGATACTGCGCAACAGTTTGTTAGCGTGACAGATCCTGCTCGCGAGGTGAAGAAGGTCCCATTACTGCGCGGCAAAAGCGTATTTAACTTGTTCTTTGAGAACTCCACACGTACTAGAACAACTTTTGAGATTGCTGCTAAACGCTTATCCGCAGATGTCATTAATTTAGATATTTCTACATCTTCCACCGCTAAAGGCGAGAGCCTTCTAGACACCATTGATAACTTAGTGGCAATGCAGGCTGATATTTTTGTTGTGCGTCATAGCGTATCTAAGGCTCCAATTGAAATCGCGAATCACGTGCCTGCGCATGTTCACGTCGTGAATGCAGGTGATGGTAGCCATCAACATCCAACGCAAGGCTTGTTGGATATGTATACGATGCGTCACTTTAAGAAAAACTTTAAAGGTTTGAAGGTGGCGATTGTGGGGGATATTGTTCATAGCCGCGTTGCTAAATCGAATATCCATGCGCTCACGACTTTAGGTTGTGAGGATATTCGGGCAATTGGTCCAGAAAGTTTGCTTCCAAGCGATCTAGATATGTTGGGTGTCAAAGTCTTCCACAGCATGGAAGAGGGATTAAAGGATGTGGATGTCGTAATGACACTGCGTATTCAAAAGGAACGCATGGAAACTGGTCAGGTTCCCGAGGGTGATGCTTTCTTTAAACAGTATGGCTTAAACCCTACTCGCCTAGCTTTAGCCAAATCCGATGCCATCGTGATGCATCCAGGACCCATGAATCGGGGTGTTGAGATTGATTCAATCGTTGCTGATGGTCCTCAATCGGTGATCTTGAATCAAGTAACCTTTGGGATTGCAGTACGTATGGCCGTGATGTCCATTGTTGCTGGTAACTAGTCGAGCTGCTTGAGTGACCATTTCTTTGCCTGCTGTGACTGAAAAAAAGCGTTGGCTGATTTTGACCCATGCATTCAATATGGATGGCCGCGCAGCGAGCTTAACCATTACTGACAAAATCCCTTATTTGTTAGAAGCGGGTGTTGAGCCAATTGTATTTAGCGCCATCACCGGCATCAAAGATCAACGTTTTCCACATTACCAATTTATTGCTTGGGGCCCTTCAGGTTTTCGTTTTGACTTTCGTCATTGGGTGGCCAATAAATATGGTCGTGGATTTATTTACAAGATCACCACGAGAACAGTTTCGATCTTGTTGGCACCACTTATTGCGGTTGAGAAGCTTTGCCTTGGCTACTCCAGTCAATGGTCATGGGCATTACCAGCCTTTTTACATGGCTGGAGACTAATTCGTGCCGGTAAAGTTGATGTGGTGATGTCTGTTGGTAGCGCTTGGTCTGCTCACTTGGCAGGTGTATGGCTCAAAAAAGCAACCGGCATTGAATTAATTTCTGAAGTTCATGACCCATTGGTGATTCGTAAGAATCCTAATGATCCAGGGTTTGAGAAACCCAAAAACCGCGATGCCCGATTTAGACATTATTTAGAAAATCAACTCACTCGTTTTTCAGACAAGGTCTGGTGGTTTACTGAAGGTGCCTTGCATTATGCTAAGGTACGCAATCCCAATCTCAATACACCCCATAATGCCCATGGATTTGTAGTAACCCCTGGCGCTGAGCCTCCGGGCAGTCTTAATGCCAATAGGGCGCATGCCTATACATCTCAACTCAATCTTTGTCATTTTGGCTCGCTAGCCAATGATCGATCACTCTCAACTGTTTTAAATGGTCTTGTTCCTCTGTTTGAGAAATATCCAGAGGCTAGAAATTTAATTCGAGTCCATGCTTATGGCGCTCCTCTGGATTCTCTATCGCTTGATGCAATCAATCAACTGGGATTCTCTGATGTATTGCTGGCGCATGGTCGTTTAGAAAAAGATCCTGTCAGCGGTAAGTCTGGGCGCGAGCGGGTTGTTGAAAAGATGCAAGAGGCAGATGTTTTAATATTGCTGCATGGTAATGATGAGTGGTGTGCTGAGTACATTCCATCCAAGTTCTACGATTACCTCTGGGCCGGTCGCCCGATCTGGGGCATTACCCACCGCAATCCCCAGTTAGATCAAATGTTGCTCGATCGAGGGGCATATTTAAGTGCTGAAGGCGATTCCGGGGGAATTGCCATGGCCTTAGAGAGAATTTGGTTAGACTGGCAGGGAAAACATTTGATTGAGCCAGCCTGGAAGCCGATTGGCGTTGATCAGGCTGTTAATACCATATTGACGAATGTGCAAAGTCACGCTCAATAACAACTGGAAAATCATTTGAAAGATTTTGTTCTTTACTGCAAATCCTATTCAAGGGATTTCCTGCGTCTAAAGCGCTTGCTGGACTCCATTAGCAAGTTCAATGTTGATCACCTGCCTTTTTATATCTCCACTCCAAAAGCGGATAAAGCCCTTCTTATAGAAGTTTTGGGGCAAGAGGGTTACACCTGGGTGGCTGATGAGGATATTGTGGCCGCCAATCCTAAGTCGAGTTTCGAAAAATATCAGGCTATGCCAGGTGGCTTGTCACAGCAGATTGTGAAATCTGAGTTTTGGCGCTTAGGTCTTGCTGAAAACTATTTATGCCTAGATTCTGATAGTTTATTTATTCGAGATTTTCATCAATCTGATTTCTTATCTTTAGATGGCGTACCTTACACAGTCCTGCATCAGAACAAAGAACTTTTTCAAATAGCAGCTAATCGTGGGCAAGATAAGGTTGAGAGAGATCTTAGGGCCGAAGCAGACCGCGTACAAAAATTATTTGGCCGAATAGGCCCAAATTTTTATTGCGCGCCAGCCCCTTTTATTTGGTCGGCCAAAGTTTGGCAATCATTGGATACACAATTTCTCCAACCTCAAGGTATGAGTATTTGGGATTTGATTACCTCTGAATATCCTGAGACTTTGATTTATGGAGAAGCCCTCCTGAAGTTCCATGCTATTCCGCTTATAGCGATTGAGCCCTTGTTTCGGATCTATCACTACGATTGGCAATATTTCCTAATGAAGCGCCTTGGTGAAACCGAAGCTAAGGTTGCAAAGCATTACATGGGGATTATTTATCAGTCCGCTTGGGAATCTGAGTTGAATTTTGGCGCTTCGCAGAAATCACTTCCTTCCCGTCTGCTTAAGCGTATAAAGCGCTTTGGCCGATATTTACAAAGCTTTATCTAATGAAGCTACCTGTAGTTAGTGTGCTCATGCCGGCATTCAATGCTGAGAAATATATTGCACAGGCAATTGAAAGTATCCTCAAACAAAGTTTTTCTGATTTTGAACTCATTATCTTGAATGATGGATCAAGAGACAACACAAGTCATATGATCAATCACTTTAATGATCCCCGTATTTATAAAATAGATCTTCAAGAAAATCAGGGCTTAGTTAAATCTCGCAACCAACTGGTCGCCGCGGCTCGCGGAAGCTATATTGCTTTTTTAGATGCGGACGATATTGCTATGCCTCATCGCCTACAGACTCAAGTTGACTTCTTAAACACCAATCAAGCTGATATCTGTGGAAGCGCTTATGATTCATTGAATGAGCTTAGTGGTAAGGTAAAAGCCTCTAAGCAGCGCTATTCAGATGCGGATATTCGTGCGCTTATTACGATCTCTAGCCCACTGTGTAATCCAGCGGTTATGGGTAGAGCGGAGATATTCAAAAGCCACCCTTATCAAAAGGGCAGGGACTATGCCGAAGATTATTCATTATGGGCAGAACTGGCTTTAGCAGGATATCGTTTTGCTAATCTCAAAGAGAGGCTGATCACTTACCGTATTCATTCTAAGCAAACCAGTCAGGTTCAAAATTCTGAGACAAATACTATTTTTGCAAATAGTCGTGAAAATTATCTCTTAGGCTTGGGTATATCGCCGAAGTTAACACCAAGAGCAATGGGTTTCGCTGATCGAATCAAGGTTGCTATTCCATTTTTAATGCAATTGAATCAAAAAATTTGCGGTATTTCAGTGGCGGCCAATTATGAGATTTATGCTCGCTTTCAATATCGTGGAAATAGTTTATTAACACCATTCACGAGGCTAGAGCGTTTGCTGGTATCGATGTTTGCTTCTTTTACATCCTAAATTAAATATTTTTTTAAATTCGTTGCCAGGTATTAGGTAATAAATCATCCCAATTCATGCTCAGATCATTGGTCCATTTTTTTGGGCATAGAATGACTCCGTTTGATTGCTTGCTTAACCAAGCAGCCCACCAACTTAAAGAGCTGTTTGCAATCAAATGATTTTGGCAGTGAGTCATGAGTTCAAGCTCTTGAATTACTGCATCGCTATTATCGAGTGATTGTATGAAGGTAGTTCTCTCTGAGTGAGGGAGGTTTTCCTTTGCCCATTCAAGATCATCCGAGAATACAAAAAAATGTATTTCTGGATTTTGCTCTAGCAATAGCTTCATACCCGCATGATAGTAATCAAGGCCAATAAATCCATGCACTTTTGCAGCGCTCGCTAGATTGACATAATCACAGCGACGCACGTGCACCATAGCCGATGCAGTCGCTTGAATGTGTTGAAGATAGTTTTGGTAATGGGTATCGAGCGACTTCTTGGGGCTGATCTCGCTTTGGAGAATGGCTTTAATGCTCTCAAAGTATTTATAAGATTGCCAATAACCCATGAGGTAGAGGTTTTGTTGCTTAAAAGCAGGCGACTTATTTAGTCGGGGGTCAAATCGATAGGGGGCTTGCTCTGCAAAGACAAACGGATTGATGGGCCAGAATTTTTGGGCAATGCGTTGTATACGTTTTGGGCGCTGAATCTTTGGCTGAAAGGAAATCAGAGACCCTTTGGTATTTAATTCACTCAGCATTAGCTCTCGAGGAGTCACATCATCATAGGTTTGGGTATACCAACTATGGTCTAGTAGTAAAGGAACTTGCTTTTGCAGGGCAAGAGCCCTTCCAGTGGCGTATTGAAAGAGTTGGTTGCCAAGTCCACCCTGTAGCTGTGCGATGATATTCATAACTTTATAATTAAAACATCAGATGGGGCTTTCGGTATGTTTACTGAAAACTGCAAACCCTCTGATTCCATATAAATAGGTAATTTATGCTCATTGGCAGTATTTACGGTTGGGAAAATGGGGGAGATGACATTTTCAACCCTCACAGCCTGCGTAATCGAGACAATTGTCTTGAGCCAATGCGTGTTTTGCAGGAAGTGGCACTGAGTCAAGATGTCGAGTTACATACTGCAGACGTCAATGAGAAGAATGGTGTAAGTCTAGATTTTGGGCTCTATGTTGAGTCAGTCGACTTTGTTTCTGCATCCATCAAGAAGAATTACTTAATTCTGTATGAAACACCACTAACAGTCCCCAGAAATGCTGAATATCAATACCTCAATCATTTCGATGGCATTTTTACTTGGAATAAGGATTTACTTGAAAAAGGCTTTTCGGATGATCAAGGAAGAATCATTCCTGCCGAACGCTTCATTGAGATATTTCACCCCAACCCCATCCCAGCGGAATGTGGGCAAGACTTTGTAAGTCCGCCTTTTTCTCAGCGACCTCATTTGGTGTGTTTGATTGGGAGCAATCGGCATGCCAACGCGCATGATGACCGAGAGCTCTATTCGGAAAGAGTGCGAGCGGTTCGTTGGTTTGAAAAGCACGCGCCTGGAGAGTTGAAGCTCTATGGCAATGGCTGGAAAGTTCCACAAAAGCGATTAGGTAAATTAGGCAAGCTTCGTTATCGCATGGAAAAAATTTATCCATGGATTACATCAAGGCCAGTGTTTCCCAGTTACCAAGGGCCCGCAACAACTAAGCATGAAGTTTTGAGTAAGACCAAGTTTTGCATTTGCTTCGAGAATGCGAGAGATATTCCGGGGTATTTAACTGAAAAGATCTTTGACTGTTTATTTGCTGGCTGCATTCCTATTTATTGGGGTGAAGCTAATGTGGTTGATGTAATTCCGCCCGGTTGTTTTATTGATTTCCGAAAATTCGCTGATTATGGTGCCCTAAATCAATTTATTAGCACCATGACTGCGCAAACCTTTGCTTCTTATCAAGAGGCTGCCATTCAGTTTTTAAAGAGCTCGGGCTTTACTCCATATAGCTCAGAGAGCTTTGCCAAGTGCATCGTTGCCGGGCTCAAGCACAACTAGCCGTGCAATAATTCGTTATGACTTTAATAAACTTAAGCTCACGATCTAGAAAGCCTATCGCTGATTCGGAGATATTGTTGGCTGGCCCCGTCAGAAATGCCTCTAATCATATTGCTAACGATATTGAAAAGGTTCTGACGAGCCTTGGTCAATTTAAGGCAGTCTATTGTTTTATTGTTGAGAGTGATTCTAGTGACGACACTCTGCAAAGACTGGAAGAGATGTCTAAGAAATTCAAGAATTTCTCATTCATCACTGCTGGTCAACTCAGCAAAAAACTTCCAAAAAGAACGGATCGGATTGCATACGCTAGAAATTTAATTATTGATGCGGTGGCTAGTGATCCAAAATATCAAAATATAGATTACGTCGCTATGGCCGATTTGGACGGTATGAATGGTCTGGTGACTCAAGAAAAAATTGCGCAATGCTGGGAAGTGGATGAGCCGTGGGATGTCATTACGGCCAACCAGCTTGGTGGTTACTATGATATTTGGGCATTAAGCCATCCCCATTGGAACCCCATGGATTGCTGGGAACAAAAGCATCGCTTAGAAGCAATCCTGGGCGACAAGGCAGCTACCGAGATTGCGCTTGGTTGCAAACAAGTGGTAATTGATCCTCGCGCAGACCTCATTGAAGTGGATTCTGCATTTGGTGGCCTAGGAATCTATAAGCGCGAAGCATTTTTGGCGGGTAGATATGCTGGGACAGATGCACAGGCTGGAGGCATAGATGTTGCTGACCACACCCCCTTTCATCGAGAGTTGCGACAAAAGGGTTTCCGCATCTTTATTAACCCTGCCTTGATTAACTGCAATAAGGCCTCTGGATCTGATGAACCTTTAGTGCTTCCTAAGCCTAGAGGCGCAGTAAAGCTCATTAAAAAATTAGGCATTTTGATATTTGGTAAGAAACGCTTTAACAAGTATCTACAATTGATGCATACCCCTTAAATTAGAGGCAATCAAATGATTTTGGTAACAGGCGGCGCAGGTTTTATTGGTGGTAATTTTGTCTTGGACTGGCTCAAGGTTCCGGGCAACGAGGGCATTATTAATTTAGATAAATTAACGTATGCCGGCAACTTGGCCACCCTTGACTCTTTAAAAAATGATCCACGCCATATTTTTGTTCATGGCGATATTGGAGATAAAGAGTTAGTTGCTAAGTTATTAAAAGAGCATAAGCCGCGCGCCATCGTCAACTTTGCTGCTGAGAGTCATGTGGATCGTTCAATTCATGGTCCAGCTGAATTTGTAACAACGAATATTGTTGGTACATTTAATTTATTAGAGTGCGCACGCGAGTATTGGAATACTCTTGAGGGAAAAGAGAAAGAGGGATTCCGCTTTCATCATGTGTCTACCGATGAAGTGTATGGTTCTTTATCGTTGACTGATCCTGCTTTCACAGAAACCAATCCTTACGAGCCAAACAGTCCTTATTCAGCGTCCAAAGCAGCTTCAGATCATTTGGTGCGCGCTTGGTTTCATACCTATGGGTTCCCAGTAGTCACTACCAATTGCTCCAATAACTATGGCCCTTATCACTTCCCAGAGAAGTTGATTCCCTTAGTGATATTGAATGCACTTAATAGCAAGCCTTTGCCAATTTATGGCGATGGTCAACAGATTCGAGATTGGCTGTACGTTGGCGATCACTGTTCGGCAATTCGTGAAGTATTGGCTAAAGGTAAATTGGGTGAGACCTATAACATTGGCGGCTGGAATGAAAAAGCCAATATCGATGTTGTGAAAACGATTTGCCGTATTTTGGATGAGCTCAAGCCACGCGCTGACGGCAAGCCATATGCTGAGCAAATTACCTTTGTAAAAGACCGTCCTGGTCATGACCGTCGCTATGCAATTGATGCTGGCAAAGTAGAGCGTGAGCTTGGCTGGCGCCCGGCGGAGACTTTTGATACAGGAATTCGTAAAACGGTTCAGTGGTATTTGGACAATCCAGTTTGGATCGAGGGCGTAGTGAGTGGCTCTTATCGCGACTGGGTCCAAAAGCAATACAACTAAGTTCCCGATGAATATTCTGGTGTTTGGTAAAGATGGTCAACTAGGTAAAGCCTTCCGAGTGCTTTTTGATGCTGTAGCACTTCCGGATAAAGTGAACATTCAATATGTTGGTCGCACTGAATGCGATCTCAGTAACGGCGAGGCTCTTAATGCTTTGCTTGCTAAAGAAAAGCCAAGTCTCATCATTAATGCTTCCGCTTATACAGCCGTTGATAAAGCTGAGACTGAGATTGATATGGCATACGCCATTAATGCGCGAGCACCAGAATTTATGGCGCAATATGCTTCTCAACATGGCGCCACTTTCTTGCACTATTCCACTGACTATGTGTTTGATGGCAGTAAAGATGGCTGGTATGTAGAGGACGATGTACGCAATCCCTTAGGTGTTTACGGAAAAAGTAAAGCAGCTGGCGAGCTTGCTATAGAAAAGGCTTTTGCAAATTCATCGCTAGGTCAGTTTGCTATTTTCAGAACAAGCTGGGTTTATGGTGATGGCGGTAATTTCATCAGAACAATGTTGCGCTTAGCAAAGGATCGTGAAGAGCTCAAAGTCATTCATGATCAGCATGGTGCTCCAACTAGCGCAAATTGGCTCGCAAAAGTAAGTCTTAGTCTAGCTCTGGATGAGCACTTCAAGATTAAAAAGTTTGCTTCTGGCATCTATCACGCCGTGCCTGCTGGAGAAACCACCTGGCACGGATTAGCCTGTTTGGCGATTCAGACTGCCCTTGATGCGGGAATCACGCTGAAAGCAAAACCTGGGGCTATTAAGCCTATTCCGGCTATCGAATACCCCTTGCCAGCCCCACGACCAATGAATTCCCGTATGGAGAGCGCTAAATTGCGTCACGCACTACAAGGCAGCCTTTTGGAAGCTTCAAACTCTTATAATGAACCCCAAAATATGCCAAATTTCCCAGTTTGGGATGGCATAGTTCAAGAATACGTATCCAAGCTTGCTGCGGATGGTTTGATCTAAAAACCCCTCTTGCTGCCTGAGGTACTAAATAGGGGTAATTTGCATGGCTGTAAATCGTAAGGGCATTATTTTGGCTGGTGGGTCTGGAACTCGTCTGTACCCAGTTACTCAGGCTGTCTCTAAGCAACTAATGCCGGTTTATGACAAGCCGATGGTTTATTACCCTTTAAGCACTTTAATGTTGGCTGGTATTCGTGACATTTTGCTTATCTCCACCCCGCATGACACACCTAGATTCTTAGAGTTATTGGGTGATGGTTCGCAGTGGGGTCTCAATATTGAATATTGTGTGCAGCCTTCACCAGATGGTTTGGCACAAGCATTTACTTTGGGTAAGAATTTCGTAGGAAATAATCCTAGCGCCTTAGTTCTTGGCGACAATATTTTTTATGGTCATGAATTGGTTGACCAATTGGATAGTGCAAACGATCGCGGTACTGGCGCAACAGTATTCGCTTATCACGTGAATGATCCTGAGCGCTATGGCGTGGTTGAGTTTGATAAAGATTACAAAGCACTCTCGATTGAAGAGAAGCCTCTAAAGCCAAGAAGCAGTTACGCAGTTACTGGTTTGTATTTCTATGACAACCAAGTGTGCGACATTGCAGCCTCGATTAAGCCTAGCGCTCGTGGGGAGCTTGAGATTACCGACGTAAATCGTGTTTACCTGGAAAAGAATGAATTAAGCGTAGAAATCATGGGCCGTGGCTTTGCCTGGTTGGATACGGGAACTCACGACTCATTGCTCGATGCTGCTGGCTTTATCGCCACGCTGCAGAAGCGCCAGGGACTAATGGTTGCCTGCCCCGAAGAGATTGCTTATCGTCAAGGCTGGATCACTGCAGAAGCAGTTCAAAAAGTGGCAGCACAGCTAAGTAAAAATAGTTATGGACAGTATCTCAGCAAGATTTTGAATGAGCTCAACACTTCTGCGCAACCCATCTCTCTATCCGCCAAGAAGACTAGCAAATGAGCACCCCTTCTAAATTGCAAATAATGCCAACCGCTATTCATGATGTTTTCATCGTAGAACCCAAAGTATTTGGTGACGAGCGCGGTTGGTTTACTGAATCGTTTAATGCAGAAGACTTTGCTAAAGCAACCGGGCTGGATGTTGAATTCGTTCAGGACAACCATTCCTTTTCTCGTCAATGGACTTTGCGTGGGCTGCATTATCAGTTGGAGCAGACTCAAGGTAAATTAGTGCGAGTCGTCGCTGGTAGCGTCTTTGATGTTGCAGTAGATATCCGCAAAGATTCTCCAACTTATGGCAAATGGGTTGGTGTTGAACTCAGCGCGCAGAATCATAAGCAGTTATGGATTCCAGCAAAACTTGCACACGGCTTTTTAGTGCTTTCAGAAACGGCAGAATTTTTATATAAAACCACTGATTACTACCACCCGCAAAGCGAAGCCTGTCTTGCCTGGAATGATCCAACGATTGCTATTGAGTGGCCTTTGCCTACTGGTATTCAGCCCAATATGAATGCTAAAGATGCAGCTGGCCATTCATGGGATGCGGCTCCGAAGTTCTAATGCGATATCAGGCGCTCTTAAAAAGATAAGATAATGCTCATATGAGCGCTGTATCTTCTACCTCCGTGGTAAATCATTCTTCTGATCCTAAGATTTTGTTAGTGAAGCTTTCCTCGTTGGGGGATGTGCTTCATAACTTACCGATTGTTTGGGATTTGCGCGCACGCCTACCGCATGCCCAAATTGACTGGGTAGTTGAGGAAGGTTATGTTCATTTGCTTGAGCCACTTTTAAGTCGCGATGGATTTAGAGGTATAGATCGCATCATTCCATTTGGTTTGCGTCGCTGGAAAAAGAATCTTCTCAAGGCGTCAACATGGCAGCAATTTTTTAGATTCAAAAAAGAGCTGCAAGAAGTTTCTTATGACGTCATTATTGAAACTCAAGGACTGCTTAAATCGGCCATTGTTTGTTATTTGGCTAGCAAATCCCCAAATGTTGTGATTGCAGGACTTGCCAATGCAACTGAGTTTTCTGGTTACGAGCCGATAGCCCGTTCTTTCTACAACCAATCGGTCCAGGTCCCCACTCAGTGTCATGCGGTAGACCGTTCCCGTTGGGTCATGTGTTCTGCGTTAGATTGGCCTTTGGTTGATCGTGCTAGCGCCCCAAAATTCTATCCACAGACTTACGTTGATTCTCTGAATACGACTTCATTAAGCATCTTCGAGAAATTGAAGTCTCCCTATGTGCTATGTTTTCATTCAACAGCTAGAGAGGCAAAACGTTGGCCCAATGAAAATTGGGTAATGCTGGGTAAGGAGTTATCCGGCAAGGGCTTACAAGTGGTATTTCCTTGGGGAAGTGCTGCGGAGAGAGATGTCAGTATTCAAATTGCAGGTCAAATACCGGGCGCGATAGTGCCACCTGCATTTTCAATTGAAGATGCTTTCTCAGTCATTACGGGTGCTGCACTCACAGTTGGTGTAGATACTGGCTTGACCCATTTAGCAGCAGTGTTGGGTAAGCCAACAGTAGAAATTTATTGTGACTCACCTAGATGGAAGACCGAAGGTTATTGGTCTGAGAGCATTCGCAATGTCGGTGATATTCAGACGCCACCAAGTGTGGCAGAAGTGATTGAAGCCTCTATGAATTTGCTACTTAACGCAGCAGAGAATTAATCGCCAACAAATCCTCATCGGATAGACTGGACGCACTTGCTTTGAGTTTGAGCGCATTTAAGACTGTGCTGTAGCGCGCTTGCTGCAGCAGGGAGCGGGTAGTAAACAAGGTATCGACTGCAATTAATACGTCGATATTAATTAAAGTCCCAACCTGAAAGCCTAGTCGACTAGATTCCACGGCGGACTCTGAAGATCTCTCTGCCGCTTCATAGGCTTTAACACTCGCTAGACCACCATAGAAGCCAGTGAATGCTGCGCGCGTATTTTGTGCTGCAGTACGTCTTGCATTGTCATAGTTGGCTTTAGCGGTATCCACCAAAGCAGCATTCTGTCTAATGACGGAGCTATTGAAGCCACCAGAAACTAATGGAATGCTCATCTGTAACGCAATAGTATTGTTATAGACGTTAGTTTGAGCTGGTGAGTAATTATTCGGTGTGCCGTTTGAGGTGTTATAGCCTGAAGTGCCCACTAAATTGAGTGATGGATAGTTCAAGGCCTGGGCTGCGCGATAAGTGCTTTCGGCCAAGCTAACTGAAAGCTGACTTGCTAAGACTTTAAAGTTTGCGGCTTCCGTTTGATTAATCCAGTCATCTAAAGTTTGACCAGGTGGCAGTACTGGATTGACGTTATCAACAAGAGGGGTGCTTTTATTTTCTTTGCTTTTACTTCGAGGATCTTTCAGCACACCATCAATTTTGGCTGCTTTTACTAAAGGCTTGAGTGCGGCAACTGGATGTCCAACCAATTGCTCCAGCACACCCTTCTTTACAACTAAATCTGCTTGTGCAGCAATCTCTTGAGAGATGGTAAGGTCATAGCTAGCTTGGGCTGTATTAACGTCTACGATCGTTGCTAAACCGGCATCAAATTTGGCTTGTGCAACATCTAGCTGCTGCTTAATCAGATCTTTCTTGTTGCGATAGAGCGCCACATTGTCTTGACTTGTTAGCGCATCAAAGTAAGCTTGTGAAACTCTCAGAATTAAATCTTGCTGAGCTTGAAAGAAATTCATATCAGCAATCTTGGTATTCAGATCGCCTTGCTTAAATGCCTCTAATGCCGCCATATTAAAAACAGGCTGGGTAAGGGTTACGGTGTAGCTCTTCTGGTCAAAGACACGGGAGTTGCCCGGGCCTGTGGAGACAACTGTAGACCCAGCACCATGCTGGTAGTACCGAGTACCACCAGGTGTTGCATTGGCTTGAGGTAGTAATAAAGAGAGGCCCTGCCAGAAGAGTTCTTTGCTCGCCTGATAGTTAAAGCGCGCAGCGTTTAAAACTGGATCGCTAAACGCGGCATCTTGATAAAGCTGAATGAGGTCATTGTATTGAGCATTGCTATTACCTGACTTGTTATTTCCAAGATAGGATGGGGTTGCACTATCAGGTAACGCGGTCTTATTGGGTGGAGGTGCTATCTGTGGTGGCTGCTCTAAGCCAATCAGAGTCGATGCACTCATTGGGGTGGGTAAGGCTGGTCTAGGGGCCGCGCTGGGGCTTTGCGCAAGGGCGTCGAATGACCAGGTGCCGAGACCGAGCGCTTGACTGAGGATCAAACCAAAGGCGGTAAGTCGAGAAAGTCTAAAGCGGGTTGGGGTCATGTAATTCGGATACTTTTCAATGTGCCATGCAGTTTAAGGCTAATTTATTCAAAATGCTCATTTAGACGCTATTTTGCCAAATACCCTGCTTTACCTCTAGATACCTATAAAATTTGGTCTATGGATCTAATTTTGTTAATAAAAGCAGTCATTCTGGGGGTGGTAGAGGGGCTAACGGAGTTTTTGCCGATCTCTAGTACTGGGCATCTGATTTTGGTTGGAGATTTGCTCAACTTTAATGATGATCGAGGCAAGGCTTTTGAGGTCATCATTCAGTTTGGCGCTATTTTGGCGGTTTGCTGGGAGTTTCGCCAGAAACTCATAAAGGTTGCTACCTCATTCTCGGGCAGTCCCATTGCGCGTCGCTTTGTACTGAACTTATTAATCGCTTCTATTCCTGCAATGGGCTTGGGCTTCTTGTTTGGTAAACATATTAAGGCGGTGTTGTTTTCGCCGATTCCAGTAGCGAGCGCTTTTATTGTGGGGGCCTTAGTTATTTTTTGGGCTGAACGTCGTCAGCAAAATCGTGCGGATGTTTCTAGTCACATTAAATCAGTGGATGACCTTACTCCCTTGGATGCACTCAAAGTCGGCTTAGCGCAATGTGCGGCCTTGATTCCGGGAACGTCTCGCTCGGGCGCAACCATTATTGGTGGCATGCTATTTGGCTTACCTCGCGCTGTTGCTACAGAGTTCTCATTCTTCTTGGCTATACCAGTGATTGGTGGCGCTACTGCTTATGAGTTGCTCAAGCTTTGGAAGGCGCCGGTGGCTTTCTCTGGAGAATTCACTCTAGCTACTATTGTTGGTTTCGTTGCCGCCTTTATCTCTGCATTTATCTGCGTTCGCTGGTTAATTCATTATGTTGCCCACCACAACTTCATTCCATTTGCTTGGTATCGAATCGCTTTCGGCTTGTTAGTGTTATTGACTGCTTACAGCGGATTAATAGCTTGGTCTCACTGATCTAACCAATACCCCTCATCAAAGTTAAGGTATTTCAATATGGATGTATCAATAGACGCAATTACCAATAACATTCAGCTGGCACTGGCCCCTGTATTTTTGTTAACTGCTGTAGCAACTCTGATTAATGCGATTTCTGGACGCTTAGCTCGTTCAGTCGATCGTATGCGGGCGATTCGACATTCTATTAACCTGGGTGAGGTAAAGGATGCGGCAATACTGCAGCACATGCATAAAGAGGCTGATGAAGCTCAAATCCGGGGTCGACTTTGTACCGCCGCAATCTTTTTTGATGTTCTCAGTGGTGTTTTTATTTCCTTAACGGTGCTTGAATTATTTTTCTTTCAAGCGGGTGCGGTGCGTTCATTGCAGACAGCCTATGTCATTTGGACATTTGTACTTGGCCTCATCTTTTTTATGACCTCTTTATCCATTGTGCTAGCTGAGGTTGTTTATGCCTATCGCTCAGCTGGCTGGAATACGCCGAATGGCTTTGATAAATGAAGAGAGTGGATAGGATTCGCTCATTCGTATTAAGGGCTGGAAGAACTACCGCTGGTCAGCAGCGCGCAATTGAAGAATTGGGCCCCCAGTTTTTACTTCCTTATCAAGCATCCAATCTCAACTTAATTGAATCATTTAACGGCTCAACTAAACCAAAGATATTGGAGATTGGCTTTGGTATGGGCGAGACTACTGCCAAGATTGCCGCCTTAAGATCGGGCGATGATTTTTTAGCTATCGAGGTTCATCCTCCTGGCGTCGGCGCCTTGCTGAAGCTCATAGGTGAGAACAATCTTAGTAATCTCAGACTCATACGCCATGATGCTGTTGAAGTTTTGGAGAATATGCTGGCGCCGGATTTACTGGATGGTATTCATATTTACTTTGCAGATCCTTGGCATAAGAAGCGTCACCATAAGCGTCGTTTAATTCAGTCTGAATTTATAAGACTTTTAGTCTCTAGATTAAAGCCGGGCGGGTATTTACATTTAGCTACCGATTGGCATAACTATGCCGAGCAAATGCTCTTGGTGCTGAATGCCGAAACTACTTTGCAAAACACTTCGACTGAATTGATGCAAGTGGAAACTTTCACTACTGAGGATGTTGCTAAGTCTGGTGAGGTTTGCAATGAATTTAAGCCTACCCTTGAACAACTCAATGCAGAACATCAGGGTTATGTCGTACGACCAGACTACCGCCCAGTGACGAAGTTTGAAAACCGTGGCGTTAAGCTAGGCCACGGCGTTTGGGATTTGGTCTACAAGAAAAAATAAACCAAGTAACTAAAAAATAAATCAATAAAAAGAGATCTATGGGCTTATAAGCCCACGCAGACGTATTTCATCTCAAGGTATTCATCCATACCATAGACACTACCTTCGCGTCCCAGGCCAGATTGTTTAATGCCACCAAAGGGAGCAACCTCGTTAGAGATTAATCCAGTATTAACGCCCACCATGCCGTACTCCAAGGCCTCAGCTACTTTCCAGACACGGCCAATGTCACGACTATAGAAATACGATGCCAAACCAAACTGACTACTATTCGCCAACCTGATAACCTCTTCATCACTCTCAAAAGGAATGATTGGCGCTATCGGGCCAAAGGTCTCTTCATAGGTAATCAGCATTTGACTGCTTACATTGGCCAGAATGGTCGGCTCATAAAAGTTCTTGCCTTCAATAGACTGTTTGCCGCCAGTAACCAGCTTGGCACCTTTACTAAGTGCATCGGCAACATGCTTTTGTACTTTCTCAAGAGCAGCGGTTTCAATCAGGGGGCCTTGAGTAATGCCGGTGTCCAACCCATTACCCACTTTAATAATGGAAAGTGCCTTAGCAAACTTTTCAACAAACTGATCATGTACTTTTTTATGAACATAAAAGCGGTTTGCACAAACACAAGTTTGACCAGAGTTTCTAAATTTAGAAGCCATGGCACCACTGACGGCGGCATCGATATCGGCATCTTCAAAAACAATAAACGGCGCATGCCCACCTAATTCTAGAGCGATTTTTTTGACGGTTGGCGCACACTGTTCCATCAGGATACGGCCGACTTCTGTAGATCCTGTGAACGATAGATGGCGCACTGTTGGTGAGGAGCAAAGTGTTTTACCAATGACAATGGATTGATTGGCATCTGCAGTAACAATATTAATCACCCCATCTGGAATACCCGCACGCTTGGCAAGTTCAGCCAAAGCTAAAGCGGATAGCGGTGTCAATTCAGCAGGCTTAATCACGATGGTGCATCCCGCCGCTAATGCAGGTGCAATCTTGCGCGTGATCATCGCAATCGGGAAGTTCCAAGGCGTAATAGCTACGCAAACACCAATCGGTTGTTTGAGAACCATGAGGCGCTTATCACTCCAGGTAGTTCCGAGGATGGAGCCTTCAACTCGCTTTGCTTCTTCAGCAAACCACTCCACAAATGAAGCGCCATAAACAACTTCACCGGCAGCTTCGCTTAGAGGCTTGCCTTGCTCGAGCGTCATGAGCTTTGCAAGATCTTGTGTATTTTCGATAATGAGGTCAAACCACTTGCGCATAATTTGCGCGCGTTCTTTGGCTAATTTGCTGCGCCATGCAGGCAGTGCCTTTTCAGCTGCGGCGATAGCGAGCTCAGCATCTTTGGTTTCTAAGTTCGCTACCGAAGCAATGATCTCATCAGTGGCTGGATTAGAAACGGCAAAGGTATTTTTAGAGCCAACCCATTTGCCATCAATAAAAGCCTCTTCTCTAAAAAGGCTTGAATCTTGTAATTGACTACGAATGTCTACTTTTTGCATGATATTTGACCTTGGTATAGATGTAGATCATTTTATCCCTCAATAAATAAAATAGCCCCCAAGCTTTTAGGGCCTGGAGGCTGAGATTCTTTAATGCTAGTTAGGGGGTGATTAGCCTGCCTGAGTCTCGGCGGTGCGAAGCTTCTGGGCAAGTAGATCAAGAACACCATTGACATACTTATGGCCATCAGTGCCGCCAAAGGTTTTAGCAAGTTCAACCGCTTCATTGATGGCCACTTTGTAAGGTACCGAAAGATCGATAGCTAGTTCATAGGCGCCAATGAGTAATGCTGCATGCTCAACTGGAGAAAGTTCGTTAATTGGGCGATCTAATGCAGGGGTAATAATCGCCTCCAACTCATCGGTACGAGCCAGTACGCCATCAAAAATACCTTGGAAGAGATCAAGTTGGCAGCGACGGAATGCTGGATCTTCAGCAAGTTGCTTGGCAATGGCGGCACCATTGGGGATGCTGCCAGCACGACGCATGACTAGGCTTTGATACACACCCTGCAGTGCGTATTCACGAGCGCGACGACGTGGTGTCAGTGAGCGCTTTGGAGCAGGCTTCACTTCTTTGCCGGCTTGGGGGTTTTGTGGGTTCTGGCTAGATGTAGACATGCGAATTATTCTTCTTCACTCGAGTTGATTTCGATATCAATATCAGGAGTTAATGCTAAGGCTAGGTTTGCCATCTCCACTACTGCTTGAGCACATTCTGCACCTTTTACTTGCACGCGGGCATGAGCTTGCTCAGCGGTGTCACAAGTGAGTACTCCATTGGCGATTGGTAGTCCAGAGTCAATAGAAATGCGAGTGATGCCTGAAGCAGATTCATTAGAGACCAATTCAAAGTGATAGGTCTCACCACGAATCACTGCACCTAGGGCAACTAAGCCATCAAACTCACCAGTCTCGGCCATTTTTTGGAGGGCAAATGGAATTTCTAATGCGCCAGGAACAGTAACCAATTTGATATCTGCTTGAGAAACTCCAAGTGCAAGCAATTCATTGATGCAGGAATTTGTCAGGGCAACGCAATGATCTTCATTAAAGCGTGCTTGCACAACACCGATGCGGAGATCTTGACCATTGAGATCAGCTTCTAATACGCCTACAAAATCATTAGTGGAACTCGTCATATCAATCTTTAAAATATTCAGGCTTTAATGGAATTTAAGAAGTGTACGGCTTATAACCTGTAACTTCGAGCTTGTAACCAGACAGGCTAGGAACAGGGCTTGGGTTGGCGAGCAAGCGCATTTTGCCAACACCAATATCTTTCAATATTTGGGCGCCAATACCGTAGCTTCTAAAATCAGTTTTTCTGGTCAACGGTTTCTTGGCTTCTTCCTGTGACTGATTCAGTTTCTGGAACTGTGCCAACCAATCTTGATCGTTCGGGGCGGCGATGCCAGACGCATTGAGGAGTACCGCAACGCCAGTAGGGGCAGAAGCAAGCTCCTCTAACGCTTTGGCTAGCGGCCATGAATGAGTGCTGACATTTGAGTCAAGGAAATCCAAAACAGTGACCGGCTCATGCACGCGCACTAAGGTTTCTTGAGCTTCTGAAGGCTTGCCATGCACTAATGCAATATGAATGCATGAGCTAGGAGTGTCGCGATAAATAATGCCTTGGAATTTTCCCCAAGGGGTAATGAATTCACGGGTGCCTTCGCGAACCACAATACTTTCATGTTGGCTACGGTATTGAATGAGATCTGCAATGCTGCCAATTTTTAATTGATGCTCTTTCGCAAACTCTAGAAGATCTGGAAGACGTGCCATGCTGCCATCGTCTTTCATGATTTCACAAATCACAGATGTAGGAGAGCATCCAGCCATTGCGGCTAAATCGCAACCCGCTTCAGTATGTCCTGAGCGAATAAGTACACCACCAGGCTGTGCCATTAATGGAAAAATATGGCCAGGTTGAACTAAATCACTGGGCTTGGCGTTTGGTGCTACGGCAGTTTTAATCGTAAGCGCACGATCGGCTGCAGAAATACCGGTAGTTACTCCGCTAGCTGCTTCAATGGAAACTGTGAAATTCGTTCCCATGGATGTGCCGTTATCTCGAACCATTAAAGGTAGGTTGAGTTGTTGGCAGCGCTCGCGCGTCAAGGTTAAGCAAATCAATCCACGACCATGTTTTGCCATGAAATTCACAGCCTCAGCGGTGACGTGATCGGCGGCCAGGACTAAATCACCTTCGTTTTCACGATCTTCTTCATCGACAAGGATCACCATTTTGCCGGCGCTGAGCTCGGCAATGATTTCTTCGGTGGAGGCAAGGGTATTTGGCATAGCCCTCTATTTTAAGCTCAGGAGCCCTTTACAGTGCTGTCCCACCTTAATATCCCGTGTTTCTGACAGCAAGAGCCTTGGATCGGAGTTTCAGTTCACAAGACTGCCTTTGAAAATGGGCAATGCCCCCTATAAAGCACCCCAGCCTCCAATGAGATCTAAAAATGGCCAGGGATTCATCTTGCTGGAGGTTCTAGTCGCAATGGCCCTGATTTTGGGAGTTTGGATGACATCGGTGGGCGTTTATCAGCGCCTCGCCTTAACTCTGACTCAACAGGAAGGTAAAAGAGCTCAACTCAGAAAGGATTCGGATACTTTTGAAATACAAGAACACAGCAGGGCTCATCTCAATCTACCGAATCAAGCCTTAAGTAATGAGTCTGCTCGAATGTCTAGTCGGAATCGCCCTCTGCGTACTTCTACTCAACCCTCTTTTAAAGACAAGCGCTGATTTGGTAATCAAGCAAATTGAGTATGAGAAATCACAAGCATTAATTTCAGAAGCGGATCGTGCATTTGAATTAATTGGCCGAGCTATTCGTATAGCTGGTTATCGCAATATTCAAGCCGCTCAAATCCCAATCCAAAAGTCAGGACAAAAAATAAGACAGCAAAAAAACGATGGTTCATTTATTCAGGTTGAAAAAAGATCGGGATTTCGTGGATCTGATTCATTGATCATTCATCATGAATTATCTGCTGGTAAAGATTTTGATTGCATTGGTAATGCGCTTACTCAAGAGCGCATCAAAAATAATTTAGCCATGCAAGGATTCCTGGTGGATCGTCAGGCAGGCATTCCAAAAGGCAAGAAAGTAAATGGTGGCTCGCTAATTTGTCAGTCGCTCGATCGCCAAGGCCGTATTCAAAACACCACCTTAATGAATGGAGTCAATAGTCTTTTAATAGAGGAGTTGAGCCCCTCTCAAGCCCAGCATTTATCGGCATCAAGGCTTTTTAAGATCAAGCTGCAAATGACTGACGGAGCTAAGCTCAACCTAGATTTTGAAAGAACTTTTTCGACGAGGAATCTCTTGTGATTTTGGCTTGGGTGATATCGCTACTCTTACTCTGCTCATCTCTTATTGCATATTTAGAGAGGCTGGGTGCATTACGTATCGTAGAAGTTAAAACAGTGGAAGTAGCCCAGAAACATTTTATTGCTGCTGAAAAATCAGTCTTAGACTGTGAGAAAAATTTAACCACTCTTGCTAATCTGGAGGAGAATGCTTGCTTTATTCAATCAGTCGGTAAAAACCGTTGGCTGATTTCGAGCAAAGAAAAGCCAGCGATTCAGATTGGTGTTGTGATTGATGAAACAACTGGCACAGTCACTCGCATGAACTGGCGACATGTATTTGAATAACTTCAAGTTAGATTCGAAATCTGGATTTAGCCTTCTGGAATTGATGGCTGTGGTTTTACTCATTGCCATTGTTGCGATGATGACGATGCCTTTATTGCAAGAACAAATTGCCGCGCGAGAAATTGAGGCTATTGCTAGAAGATTTATTGCTCATGCCCACTTTGCTCGTCAGCAGGCCTTACATTTGGGTCAGCCCGTCTACCTTGCGCCTATTTCTAGCGATCAATGGGAAGCGGGGTGGATAGTTAAAAGTGGCTGCATCGGAAAGCCGGCCAAACCGGATTGCATTGAAAAGCCCTGGTTTTCGCAAGGAAGCATTGACCCTGTTTACTTTAAGGGCGGAGGCAAGCAATTCATCGATCCCAATTCTGGCAAGAAGGGCATTCTGTTTAATGCTGCTGGTGCGGCAAAAACAGCTCAAGGCGGGTTTGTAGCCAATCGATTGATCCTGGGTCACAGCAGGGCCCCCGACTTGGAGCGCCAAATGATTTTGGGAAGTGGAGGGCGCTGGCGAATCTGTGATCCTGCTAGAGATGCAAAGCGCTGCCATTGAATGGTTTAATAGACCCTATGTACAGCGCAGTTGACCACCAGTTCATGAGCGAGGCAATAGCCGAGGCTCAAAAAGCACTTTATTTATCGAACCCTAATCCCAGAGTGGGTTGCGTCATTGTTAAAGATGGCAAAGTGATTGGTAAGGGCTTTACTCAGAAGGTGGGTAGCGCTCATGCTGAGGTGCAAGCCCTAGCGCACGCTAAATCACTTGGAAATGATCCTGTTGGATCAACTATCTATGTCACGCTAGAGCCATGTAATCACACTGGACGAACACCTCCCTGTGTGGATGCATTGATCGCAGCAAAACCTGAAACCGTATTTGTGGCGATGTCTGATCCCAATCCTTTGGTTGCCGGTAAAGGCTTGGAGCGTTTAACAGCTGTTGGCATCAAAGTGCATTGCGGGTTAATGGAGGCGGAAGCGCGGGCATTGAATCCAGGATTTATCTCAAGGATGACTAGAGGCTTACCTTGGGTGCGCATGAAAATCGCTGCGAGCCTGGATGGCAAAACAGCCCTGCCTGATGGCCGTAGTCAATGGATCACTGGACCTTTGGCGAGAGCGGATGGCCATCATTGGCGTGCGCAAGCTTGTGCCATTGTTACTGGCGTAGGTACTGTTAAAGAAGATGATCCCACTTTGAATGTGCGAGATGTTCAAACTGAGCGTCAGCCTTGGCGAATCATCGTTGACTCCAAATTAGAAACGCCGCCGGCAGCAAAGATTCTCAACCACATTGATCAATCAGGCGTCATCATTGTTTGTGCCAGCTTAGACAGCTCCGAAATGCAACAAAAAGCGCAAGTATTTACTGAGCGCGGTATCGAAGTTATTGCTATGGCTAACCCATCTGGCAAAGTTGATCTGCCAAGGCTATTCTCGTATTTAGCTAAAGAGCGTGAGATGAATGAGATTCATATTGAGTCAGGCTTTAAGCTCAATGGTTCTTTGCTCAGAGAAAACTGTGTAGATGAGTTACTGTTTTACTACGCTCCATTTTTGATGGGTGATGGTATTGGGATGGCCAATGTTTCGCCCCTAAATTCCCTGAATGACAAAGAACAGTGGAAAGTCATTGATCACAGTCTCTTTGGCCCCGATCTTCGACTCCGCTTAATTAAGAACTAAAATCCCCCTATGTTTACTGGAATCATTACTGCTGTTGGTCAAATTAAGAGTGCTCAAGCAAAGGGCGATGGCTTGCATTTAATCGTTGAGGTCCCATCTGGCTATTTGGATGATGTTGCCTTGGGTGACAGTATTGCCATTCAAGGTGCTTGCATGACGGCTACCCAGTTAACCAGCAATTCTTTTGCCTTGGATATCTCTCGTGAGTCTCTGAATAAAACAATTGGTCTAGATAAGGTCGGCCCAGTCAACCTCGAAAAAGCCATGCGCTTAAATGATCGCTTGGGCGGTCATTTAGTTAGCGGGCACGTAGATGGTGTTGGTAAAGTGGCGCATTTTGTTCAAGTAGCTAATGATGCTTATGGATCTTGGTTGTTACGCATCGAGGCACCAAAAGAACTGGCGCAATATTTGGCGTACAAAGGCTCGATTGTTGTAAATGGTGTATCACTCACCGTCAATCACACCGAAGACACTGTAACTTCTTGCATCATCAATATCAATATCATCCCCCACACCCTGGAAAACACTACATTGGGTAATCTCAAGCAAGGCGATGCTGTAAATCTTGAGGTAGATTTAATTGCGCGCTATGTTGCAAGAATGCTAGAAACTCAAGCTAAATAAGATTGATTACTCATTTTCTGTTTTCCGCATTTCTGTACACTACATCTTGATTTCGCTTACCTACAGCAATCACTAGAACTACAAGTTTGTGATCAATAACTTCATAAACAAGTCTATAACCAACAGTTCTCAGTTTAATTTTATAAAAGTTGTCTAAGTCACCATGAAGTTTTGCTGAAGATACTCTTGGGTTAACTAGACGTTTTTGCAGTTGCTTTTTAAATTGCTCTTTTACTGAGTTATCTAATTTTTGCCATTCTTTTAATGCAAGAGCATGAAACTCAAGACTAAAGCTCTTCAAGCTTCACTTTCACAGTTTTGCCGCCTTTGCGAGCCTGAATAGTTTTAATTAGTGAGACATCATCAATTAGATCGAGCAATGCTTCATAAGCCTTTGCAGATAAAAGATAAGCCTCTGGCTTATTGTGGTTTAAGACGGCGACAGGAAGATCTCCAGCGATCTCCATAATCTTGCTGGGGTTGCGTCTTAAGTCAGTCATGCTGACTGTGGTTTTAGCGTGGATTGTATGTGTAAGGCTCATATAAAAATACCCATAATTTAGTGCATTATTATGTGCTTTTTTACAAATGTCAAACGCAAAAATAAAGGGCCTGATAGCCCTATGGGTTTATTTCTTGTTGTAGGCTTACCTATAGCGGGTTGGGTCGACCATATTGGCTTGCTTAAAGCCTGCTTGTCTTAGACGGCATGACTCACATTCACCACAAGCTTCACCCAAGTCATTTGCTTGATAGCAAGAGACTGTTTGGGAATAATCAACACCTAGAGTGCTTCCTAGTTGGATGATTTCACCTTTAGTCAGGCTGATGATAGGTGCGTGAACTCTAAAACGATTTGCATCATTGATGGCTTCTACACCTGCTTTAGTAGCTAGGTTGGCCATATGTTCAAAAGAGGCAACATATTCAGGGCGGCAGTCAGGATAACCTGAGTAATCCACCGAATTAGCCCCATAGAAAACATCTAGTCCACCTAATGACTCTGCCCAACCTAAGGCAAGTGATAGCAAAATGGTATTGCGTGCTGGTACGTAGGTAACGGGGATTTCTTGATCTTTGCTGGGGGTTGTTGGGACTGCAATCGAGGAGTCAGTTAAAGCAGAGCCCCCAAAGCGAGTGAGATCTAGATTAACTACTTCGTGTCGTGCCACTCCAATTTGCTTGGCAATATGTTTTGCCGCTGCCAGCTCAGATGAATGACGCTGACCATATCCAACCGAAAGGGCATACGGCGTATAGCCCAGGTCTTTGGCGAGGGCTAGAACAGTAGTGGAGTCCAAGCCACCAGAAAACAGAATGACTGCTGGAGCGCCCGCCTTACGGGGCGCCAGAGATTCGAATGCAGCAGAAAGCTTAGACATGGATGATTAATTACTTAGTACTAGCAATGAGTTGCTGCGCATCCTTGGCTGCGTCAGTATCTGGATATTTAGCGATGATTTCGTTAAATGTTTTTTTAGCTGCTGCCTTATTGCCGCTTTCTAATTGCGAGTTTCCTAAAGTCACCATTGCCGCAGGTATGCGTGGATGATTTGGGTAGCGTTTAATTAGACTTTGTAACTGACTAATCGCGCCAGCATATTCTTTATTCGCATATTTACTATTGCCACTCCAGTAGAGGGCAAGCGGTAAGTAAGGACTCTTTGGATACTTCGCAGTAAATGCAGCAAAGCTATCATCTGCCTTCTTTAGATTGCCCGCTTGAAATGCCTTCAACGCATCGTCATAGGCTTTTTTCTCACCAGGCTGTACTGTTCCAGAAACGCCTTCAATCGTTACGGTGCGAGGCTCAAAATTACCTAAGCGAGTATCGAGATCTTGGTAGTAAGTCTTCTGACTATTGTTAATGTCTTCGCCTTGCTTCTCAAGCTCTTCCACCTTGCCACGGAGCTCAGCATTCTCAGTTTTGAGCTTGTCGATTTGGCCCTGTAACTCAAGCTGGGTGGTGGCTAGCGACTTGCGTAGATCCAGAATTGCCTTACGCGCTTCATCATCAGAGAAGAGAGCCCAGGCGCTATTAGAGGCGCCCAAGCAAACCAGTGCAGCACTTAAACAAAACGCTCGTGAGAGCGTTTGTTTTACTGAGTATGAAAGCATCTTCATTTAGTTGGTGATGTAAACAATATCAGCGCGGCGATTTTCTGCCCAAGCTGCTTCGGTATCACCTTCTGCTTTTGGTTTTTCTTTACCAAAGCTCACTGCTTCCATTTGGTCGTCAGAAACGCCCATCAAGTTCAATGATTTACGTACAGCATCAGAACGACGTTGGCCAAGTGCCAAGTTGTATTCCGCGGTGCCGCGTTCATCGGTATTGCCTTGAATAATGATCTTCTGCTTTGGATTGGCTTTTAAGTAGCCTGCGTGAGCGGACAACATTTTTTGATATTTAGTCTGAACGGTATATTCATCAAAGCCAAAGTAAACGCTTTTCTCAAAGAGTGGGCTGCTTGGATCATTCCATGGCTGTGAGCCAAATTTGCCACTGCCGCTACCATTGGCGCCATCAGTGTCATCTAGTTTGACGCTGGAGCATGCTGCCATCAAAAATGCTGTGGCACCAATCAGGGCGAATGTCGCTGCGCGACGTGCAATAGAAATCTTCATGAATTTTCCTTTTTCCTACGAGCTAAATCTATAAATGAATCAATAGACAATATTATGCCCCCAAGAACATCAAAAGTGACTATTTCAACCCCTAAAAGGGGGTTTAGACGTAGTGAAGACTTGGTTAAGGCTGGACTAAGACTCAGTCCATGAATGGACCCCAGGATGGCTGACGTACATCAGATCCTGGAATGCTCAACACTTGCTTGGAGTTTCCATCAACTGAGACAGCAGCAAGAACGCGTTTGCCACCCACTTTTGTGGAGTAGAGAACATAGCGACCATTTGCAGCAAAGGAAGGAGATTCATCACTAGTACCATCAGTAAGTGCCTGAGCATCACCAGTAGCTAAGTTCAGAATGTAGAGACGGTATGCGCCACCAACATTAGCAATGTAAGCCAAGTACTTTCCATCTGGAGAGATACGCGGTGAAGTGACGAAACCTTGTTTGAAGGTAATCCGTTTGACACCTTCAGCTTGTTCGCCATCAGCACTCATGCGATAGATTTGTGGACTACCGCCACGATCGCTGGTGAAATAGATATAGCGACCATCAGCAGAATATTGTGGCTCAGTATCAATCGTGTTGCCACGAGTGAAGCGATGTAAACCCGTGCCATCGGCATTGATGCCGTAGATCTGAGTGTTGCCGTCTTTAGATAATGAGATCGCCAATTTCTTACCATCAGGTGACCATGCTGGCGCGCTGTTGTTGCCTTTTTGATTTGATAGAGAAATGCGACGACCAGTAGCGAGCTCGTGCACATAAATAACTGGCTTACGATCTTCAAAAGAAACGTAGGCTACTTTCTTGCCATCAGGTGACCAAGATGGGGAAATGATCGGCTCGCCACTATTCATGGCGTTACGAATATTTTGACCGTCTGCATCGGAGATCACTAGGCGATAACGCTTACCGTCCTTGATGACGTAGGAGAGGCGGGTAGAGAACACGCCACGCTCACCCAGTAATTTGAAGATGATGTCATCAGCAATTTTGTGGGCAACCGCACGCAGGTTATCGGCGCTTGAGTTGAGATTTAAGCCACCCAGACTTTGGGATTTACGAACATCAAACAACTTGTAATGAATGTCAAATTGGTTGTTGCCAGTCTGCACGACTGATCCAACGACTAGTGCATCAGCACCGCGTGCCGCCCAAGACTTGTAGTTAGGCGTACCATCATCACTCTCAACGGCATTACCATTTTCAGTATTTTTAAAGTAACCGCTGCGCGCTAAATCTTGCCGAATAATTTCAGTAACGCTAGTGGGTAATTTATTCTCATCTTTAAACCGCATTACTGCGATTGGGTAGAGCGATTGACCAACGCCAGTGATTTCAATATTCATCTGCGCTAGCGCAGGCATTGCAAAGCTGATACAAAGAGCAATTACAATCATGCTAAAAGAGTTTAATTTTGATGCTAGCTTCTGTAGCTGTCTTTTTGCTAATTGCAACATGCATTAATCCTTGGGTTTAAAAGTCAGTTTTACTTCGCGTTGAGGAATTTTGCCATTGTCGTCTTTCGGCAGGCTTTCTGCGCGAGAGAGTGCAAGTAGTACTGCGCGATCCCAGCCAGCGTTGCCGCTAGAGGACTGAATGCTGGTGCTCAGAATAGCTCCGTCTGGAGCAAGGCTCACCAGAATGACTGCAGCAGGGTTGCCACTTACGGACTCAGGGTTAAAGACAATCAATGGCTTGACCTTCTTAATCACTTTATCGGTCCAGCCTGGAGGCGCATTGCCTCCGCCACCAACACCACTTCCAACTGTGCCACCACTACCACCTTCGGCACCAGCTGCAGCACGTAAACGCGCTAACTGATCTGCACGTGCTTTTTCTGCTGCGGCATTGGCTTTGGTTTCTGCAGGAGATTGCGCTTTAGGGGCTTCAGCCTTTTTCGGCGGCTCTTCCTTCTCCTTGGGTGGAGGAGGTTTTACCGTTTTAGGAGTTTCTTTTACTTCTTTTTTGGGCGGTTCTTTCTCAACCTTCTTTTTCTTGATGGCGATATCTGCAGCTTCTTCTTTCATTTCGGTTTTGAGTTCTGGTTCAGGCGGCGCTTCAACCTGCGGAGCAGAATCCCAAAGTTCAACTTCAACACCAGAAGAGGTGGTGTTATTCCAGCTAATGCCAATCATGAGAAAGGCAAGCAATCCCAAATGCGCAATGAGTGAAAAAGTAAACGCGCGCTTAGTGCTTTCTTCTTTCGTGAAGCGTCCTCGCTTGAATTGCGAGAGGGGTGGCTGAAAAGAGTGTGCGCTATTCATGAGCAGCTATGAAGGCCAGAGTCTTACTGGGTCTTGACCGCAAGGCCAACGCGCTTCACGCCATTCTCTTTGAGCTTGGACATTACTTCCATCACTGTTTCATATTTGATGGATTTATCAGCGGCGATCACAATTGGTTGATCAGCAGACTTTTCTGCTTGTGATCTCGCAAAGGCGCCGAGTTCAAATTTATTGAGTGTTTGCGTCGGATCACCATCTTTGCGCACGATGACATTCTCGTTGGCGTCAATCGTTAGAAAGACTGGCGGTAGTGATTGCACTTTGGCGCCACCAACAGTGGGCAAGTTGACAACACCTGGATTGACCATTGGTGCGGTGACCATAAAGATCACGAGCAATACCAACATCACGTCGATATACGGAACGACGTTAATGTCAGACATTGCCCGACGTTTGTTTTTACGTAATGAAGATCCAGCCATAATTTTTTTCGCTTATCGGTCCACTCGTTATTTCAATTAACGTCCTACAGTCTGACGCTGCAAGATATTGGTGAACTCTTCAATGAAAGTTTCAAAGCGAATGGAGAGGCGATCTACATCAGTTGCTGCCCGGTTGTAAGCAACTACTGCCGGAATCGCTGCGAACAAACCAATTGCTGTGGCGATCAACGCTTCTGCGATACCGGGAGCTACTGCAGAAAGGGTAGCGTTTTGCACATTGGCCAAACCGCGAAAGGAGTGCATGATGCCCCAAACGGTACCAAAGAGGCCAATATAGGGAGAAACTGAGCCTACAGATGCCAAGAAAGGTAGATTGGCTTCCAGGAGGTCCATTTCGCGTTGATAGGTGGCTTTCATTGCGCGACGGGCGGCGTCAATCTCACGACCTTTTGCAAATTCTTGCATCCCAGCTTCGAAAATATGCTCTAGGACCGCGTCATTGCGGTTATTACGCTGGGCTGCCTCCAGGAGGGTATTGAGGTCGCCGCCGGCCCAAAAGTCGCGCTCAAAGCGCTCGGTATCCTGGCGGACCCCACGTAAAACAGCAGTTTTCTTGAAAATAATGGTCCAAGAGGCGACGGACATCCCCAGTAATAACAACATTACCAACTGTACTAATAGGCTGGCATTAAGGACTAGGGAGAGAAATGAGAGGTCTTGTGTAGAGGTCATGGTGGATTTTGTATGATGTAGGTTGATTTTACTAAGTTAATTCACTCAGCAATCCAACATTTTCAGGATTATCACCATGTTTGACCGTCAAAACACCTTAGCCAAAACCGATCCCCAATTATGGGCAGCCATTCAGAACGAAAATAAGCGTCAGGAAGACCATATTGAGCTGATTGCTTCTGAGAACTACACCTCACCAGCGGTAATGGAGGCCCAAGGTTCTCAGTTGACCAATAAGTATGCAGAAGGTTATCCAGGAAAGCGTTATTACGGCGGTTGCGAGTTCGTGGACGTTGCTGAGCAATTGGCGATTGATCGTGTCAAAGCATTGTTTGGCGCTGAAGCAGCAAACGTACAACCCCATTGCGGAGCATCTGCTAACCAAGCAGTGTTCTTGGCTTTCTTAAAACCAGGCGATACCTTCATGGGTATGAGTCTTGCTGAGGGTGGTCACTTAACGCACGGTATGGCTCTGAATATGAGTGGTAAGTGGTTTAACCCTATCTCATATGGCCTCGATAAAAATGAAGCGATTGACTATGAGCAAATGGAGCGTTTGGCGCGTGAGCACAAACCGAAATTGATTATTGCTGGTGCATCTGCCTACTCTCTCGTAATTGATTGGGAGCGTATTGGAAAGTTAGCAAAAGAAGTGGGCGCAATTTTTATGGTGGATATGGCGCATTACTCCGGTCTGATTGCTGCTGGTGTTTATCCCAACCCCGTACCGCATGCAGACATCGTGACTTCTACAACGCATAAGAGCTTGCGTGGTCCCCGTGGCGGCATCATCTTGATGAAGGCTGAGCACGAAAAAGCGATTAACTCTGCAGTGTTCCCAGGCTTACAGGGCGGCCCTTTGATGCATGTAATCGCTGGTAAAGCGGCAGCATTCAAAGAGGCGCAGGAGCCGGGCTTTATTGATTACCAAAAGCAAGTTGTTGCGAATGCAAAAGCGCTTGCAGAAACTTTGATTGCACGTGGCTTACGTATCGTTTCTGGTGGAACAGATTCTCATGTGATGTTGGTAGATTTGCGCGCCAAGAAAATGACCGGCAAAGAAGCTGAACGTGTTTTAGGTGAAGCGCACATTACTTGTAATAAGAATGGTATTCCAAACGATCCAGAAAAACCAATGGTGACCAGTGGTATTCGTTTAGGATCACCAGCGATGACTACCCGTGGATTTAAAGAAGCAGAAGCAATACAAGTAGGTAACTTTATTGCGGATGTTTTAGATAACCCAAATGATCCTGAGAACATCGCTAAAGTGCGTGCTCAAGTTTCTGAGCTCACTAAGCGTTTCCCGGTTTACGGTTAAGCATTAATTAATCCAACCAAGAGAAGAGCTAATTGCGCTGTCCTTTCTGTCATAACGAAGATACCCAAGTTCTAGACACCCGGGTATCTGACGAGGGCGATACTATTCGTCGTCGTCGCCGTTGTGCCAAGTGCGATAAGCGCTTTACTACTTATGAGCGTGTTGAGTTGGCGCTCCCAGCCATCGTCAAGAAGAACGGCAGCCGGGTGGAATACAGTCATGACAAACTGGCAAGTTCGATCAAATTAGCCCTGCGTAAGCGCCCAGTCTCCTCAGACTCCGTTGATGAATCCATTGCCCGTATTGAAGAAAAGCTCCTTAGTCTGGGTGAAAAAGAGATTCCGAGTGAGCGCGTAGGTGAGTTGGTGATGCGTGAGCTCAAGCGCCTGGACAAGGTTGCATATATTCGTTTTGCTTCGGTCTATAGAAGCTTTGCAGATATCGAATCTTTCGAGAGTGCTTTAAAAGAGCTGAAGTAGACAATTTGGTGAGCAGCATTTACCTCTGAAGATGTCATTAAAAATATGAAAAAAATTCTGGTCACAGGTGGCGCTGGTTATATCGGCTCTCATACCGTAGTTCAGCTATTGAATTCCGGTAAAGAAATTGTCATTCTGGATAACTTATCCAATAGTAGCCTGGGGGTTATCAAGCGCATAGAAGATTTGACTGGAAGGGCGGTTGAGTTCATCGAGGGTGATATACGAGATAGAGCGCTAGTCAGAGCCACTTTCGAGCAACACACATTTGATTCGGTAATTCATTTCGCAGGCCTCAAAGCAGTGGGTGAATCCGAAGCCTTCCCCCTGAAATACTTTGATAACAATGTATCCGGAAGTATTGTCTTGTTTGAAGAGATGATGCTGGCTAATGTAAATCAGTTGATCTTCTCCTCTTCAGCTACCGTATACGGCAATCCTGGATCAGTTTGTTATACCGAAGAGACCCCTGTTTCGCCAATCAATGTGTATGGCAGGACGAAGTTGATGGTTGAAGAGATTTTGCGTGATCTACAAAAGGCTAACCCTGCTTTAAGAATTGCCTTGCTAAGATATTTCAACCCAGTTGGAGCTCATGAGTCGGGGCAGATTGGTGAAAATCCTTTTGGCAAACCAAACAATCTGATGCCATTTATGACTCAGGTCGCCATTGGTGCCCAAGAAAAATTGATGGTGTATGGAAATGATTACCCAACCCCAGATGGAACGGGTTTAAGAGATTACATTCACGTCGAGGATTTAGCTGCGGGCCACCTAGCGGCTTTAAAAGCCCTAGAGCAGAATGCGTCCATCACAGTAAATCTAGGAACCGGAAAGCCTTATAGTGTTTTTGACATGATTAAGGCGTTTGAGGGAGCATCGGGAGTAAAGATTCCTTATGAGGTTGTTGCTCGACGAGCTGGTGATCTATCTGAATACTACGCAGATCCAACGTCGGCTAAAAAAGTTTTACGCTGGGAAGCTCAATTGGGGATTGATCGCATGTGTGCCGATTCTTGGCGATGGCAAAAAAATAATCCTAAGGGATATTCGTAATTTTAAAAAAGCCTGCTGTTACAGGCTTTTTATTTACTTATCTAACTTCACATTATCTTAATCATCTAAATTTTTTAATGTTTTAAAGCAGTGTAATCGGTAAGGTTTTGTGTATACTGTAACCAATTGATTACAATTTGAAGATGTATGAAATCAATAAAACAGTTGAATTTGAGGTCTGGCTAAAGGCTATTCGCGATCCTTTAACTCGAGGTCGTTTATTAGCAAGACTGCGTAGGGCCGCATTGGGAAATTTGGGTGATGTTGCCCCAATAACTGATGCAAATGGAATTTGGGAGATGCGAGAGCATTTTGGTTCCGGTTGGCGGATGTATTACTTGCGGCGTGGGAAGGTAGTAATTGTGATGTTGGGCGGCGGTTATAAAACAACTCAAAAGGCTGATATTAAAAAGGTTAAAAAGTTGCTTTTAACGATGGAGGATTGAATGAAAAATACAAAAAAAATAAAAATAAAAGATTTGCCTAAATTTGATGTCGTGGATTACTTAAAAACGGAGGCAGATATCGCTGGATATTTAACTGCTGTGCTAGAGGATGGGGATCCTGCTTTATTTGTTGCGGCAATAGGTGATATTGCTAGGGCAAAAGGCATGACTGCTATTGCTAAAAAGAGTGGAGTAACCAGGGAATCTCTTTATAGAGCCTTAAAAATTGAAGCGCGTCCACGATTTGAGACGGTAGCCAGGGTAATACATGCTTTGGGTATGAAATTAAGTGTGCATGCATAAAAAAAGACTGCAATTGAACTGACCCACAAAAGTTGGACAGTTTAATTAGGTTAGCACGAGGGATTGAGTTCGGTAATTAACCGGGCTCAATCCCTTCAGTTTTTGTTTGATCCGATCATGGTTGTAATAGTCGATATATTC
>NZ_JACVPH010000005.1:0-261462 GCF_018882015.1 Polynucleobacter sp. JS-Fieb-80-E5
GTTTTAAAACCACCCCTACCGGAGAGGTAATGCTCAATGACTACTAGCTTGAACTCTTTGCTGTATTTGGACATGAGACTGACCCTGTTGAGTTGGATTGGGTGTCCAACTTTTGTGGGTCAGTTCACTTGGTAGCCTTTTTTAATGCTGTCTAATTTGTACTGCATTGAGACGTATTAGAAAGCGCTCACAGCCCCATCACTTCTAGGATCCCATCCGCCTTGTAGCGTACCTGATGGATCACGAATGATGCAACCCGCATGACCAACGGTTTCGTCAAATGCATCGAGCATTTCAATTTCATGGCCTAAAGCGTGAAGCTCTTTAGCTACCCATGGACTAAAGCGTGACTCTAATTTAAGACTGTCACTGGTTTGCCCCCAGGTTCGACCAAGTAACCATCGTGGACGACTGATAGCATCCTGTGGATCAAGGCCATAAGTTGCTGTTCGAGTAAATACTGCGCACTGGGTTTGGGGTTGGCCATCTCCACCCATCGTTCCATAGACCATTGAGCGACCATCTTTAAATAAAGCCATCGCTGGGTTAAGAGTATGAAAAGGCTTGCGATACGGCTCAAGGTGATTGAGTGTATTTGGATCAAGAGAAAAACTGCAACCGCGGTTTTGCCAGTTGACTCCTGAGGTGGGAAGCACAATGCCTGCGCCAAACTCATGATAGATGCTTTGAATGAAAGAAACGCAATTGCCGTCGCCATCAATCACGCCCATCCAAATAGTATCTGCAGGACCTTTACCCTGACCCCAAGGGAGCGCTTTTTCTGGATCAATATTCTTGGCTAACTTTTTCAGGAATGCGGGTGATAAGAAAGATTGTGCATTCTTTGTCATATATGCAGGATCGGTTACAAATTGATCGCGTACTTTAAATGCTTGTTTGGTAGCCTCAACACAATGATGAACATACTCGGCGCTATCAACCTTAAAGCGTTTTAAGTTCAATTGGTCCAAGATGCCAATAATCATCAATGAGACTACACCTTGTGTAGGTGGAGTCATATTGTAAACATTACCCATGCTATGTTTAAGCTCAAGAGGGTCTATGAGTTTTGCCTTATGACGGTGTAGATCGTCTAATCGCAGCGGACTTCCTAACTCAGCGAGTTCTTTTGCTAGTGATTGAGCTAGTTCGCCGCGGTAATAATCATCTGTACCTTTTTTGGCAATCTGACGTAAGGTTTTAGCAAGACGTTCTTGTTTAAAGATGCTGCCAACAGCGGGCGCTTTGCCATTTACTAAAAAAGTCTCTGCAAAGCCTGGTATTGGACTCAATTCTTGACGCTTCTTTTCTGTGAGGCTTGATTGGCTGAAAGTAACTGGTGTGCCAGCTTCTGCATAGTGAATCGCATCAGCCAACAGGCGTGAAAGTGGTAATTTGCCGCCTAACCCTTGTTTGGAGAGTTGGTGCGCTGCGCCCCAGCCAGAGATAGTTCCAGCAACGGTATTCGCTGCTACTGCACCACGAAATGGAATGGCCTTAGTGATGCCACGTTCTGCATACCATTGCTTTGTCGCCAAACCAGCAGCCGCTCCACAAGCATCAATGCCACCCATGGCCTTTCCGGGAGAATGAACCACCCAGAAAGAGTCGCCGCCTATGGAGTTCATATGAGGGTAGACCACTGCAATAGTTGCAGCCGCGGCAACCATTGCTTCTAAGGCATTGCCACCTTCTCGTAAAACAGCTAAAGCAGATTCTGATGCTAGAGAATGTGGCGCTACCGCCATTCCTCTAGTTCCCCATTTTGGTTGCATGATTGTTGTCCGGTTAAGTAATTGGTTTTGTTATGGATATATTGTATTGCTGGCTCATAGATTGCTCTGACTAACTGTGCCCAGTTTTGGTGGTGATCTCAGTCTCAAAAAAGGCTAGCTTTTCAGACCTCGGTAAACGCTTTAGGCGGAGCTCTGCTTTAGAGGCTTCAGAGCGGTCTGGGTGCTTTTGTGTTGCCAAGAGGACAACTGGTCCACGCGATTTTGTATAGCGCGCGCCTTGCCCTGAGTTATGCGCCTCTAAGCGATGCTCTAAGCAGTTAGTAATGCCAGCATAGTAGGTGCCATCTGAGCATTCAAGGAGGTAAACAAGCCAGGTCAAAATAGGGAAAATTAGGTTTAAAAGTGGGGTAGATGCTTGAAATTATTAATATTGCCCTTATATTCTATAGATAGATATACGGAGCACAAAAATGAGAATAGATAAATTAACAACCAAATTTCAAGAGGCCTTAAGTGAGGCCCAAAGTATCGCTTTAGCTAAAGATAACCAATATATTGAGCCTGCCCACTTGTTACTGGCCATGTTGCGTGATTCCGATGGTGGAGCAAAGAGTTTATTGACTCGAGCAGGGGTCAATGTCCCCGGCCTTGAAAAAGGCCTGGAGAAAATCATTGGCAATCTCCCTGAGGTACAAGGTACCAGCGGCGAAGTGCAAGTCGGTCGTGATTTAAGTAATTGGCTCAACCTATGTGAAAAAGAAGCCAATAAACGCAATGATCAATTTATTGCAGGCGAATTGTTCTTGCTGGTAGTGGCTGATGACAAGGGCGAGCTAGGTAAAGTGGCTCGTGAGAATGGATTAAATCGTAAATCATTAGAAGCGGCTATTGATTTAGTGCGCGGAGGAGAGTCAGTGAATAGTGCGGATGCTGAAGGCCAACGTGAAGCCTTAAAGAAATACACAGTGGATTTAACTGAGCGCGCGCGTATGGGCAAGCTCGATCCAGTTATTGGGCGTGACGATGAGATTCGTCGCACCATTCAAATTTTGCAACGTCGTGGTAAGAACAACCCTGTACTCATTGGTGAGCCAGGTGTTGGTAAGACCGCTATTGTTGAAGGTTTAGCGCAGCGCATCGTTAACGGTGAAGTGCCTGAGACTTTGAAAAATAAGCGCGTTTTGGTCTTAGATATGGCCTTGTTATTGGCCGGCGCCAAGTACCGCGGCGAGTTTGAAGAGCGCCTGAAGGCAGTTCTGAGCGATGTTGCCAAAGATGAAGGTCAGACGATCATCTTTATTGATGAAATTCATACGATGGTAGGGGCTGGTAAGGGTGATGGCGCAATGGACGCTGGCAATATGCTCAAGCCTGCCTTGGCCCGCGGTGAATTACATTGCATTGGCGCAACTACCTTAGACGAATATCGTAAGTACATCGAAAAAGATCCAGCGCTGGAACGTCGTTTCCAAAAAGTGATGGTGGAAGAGCCTACCGTCGAGGCAACTATTGCCATCTTGCGAGGCCTTAAAGAGCGCTATGAACTACATCATGGCATCGAAATTACTGATCCAGCGATTGTTGCGGCTGCTGAGTTATCGCATCGCTACATTACGGATCGTTTCTTGCCAGATAAGGCGATCGACCTAATTGACGAAGCGGGTTCGCGTATTCGGATGGAGATTGATTCTAAGCCTGAAGTGATGGATAGGCTGGAGCGTCGTCTGATTCAATTAAAGATTGAGCGCGAAGCGGTTAAGAAGGAGAAGGACGATGCTTCGCAAAAACGCCTAGGTCTCATTGAGGATGAAATTAAACGTCTGGGTGCTGAGTATGCTGATTTAGAGGAGGTTTGGAAGGCAGAGAAGGGCGCTGTATTAGGCGCAGCTCAGCTGAAAGAGGAAATTGAAAAAGTAAGGGTAGATATTGCAAAGTTACAACGCGATGGCAAGTTAGAAAAGGTTGCTGAGTTGCAATATGGCAAGCTCCCCGAACTCGAAGCAAAACTGAAGTCTGCCGCAGCTGCCGAAGCAAAGGGCGATAAAGATGGTGTATTGAAGAACAAGCTACTTCGTACTCAAGTAGGCGCTGAAGAAATTGCGGAAGTAGTTTCACGTGCGACAGGTATACCTGTATCGAAGATGATGCAAGGTGAGCGCGATAAATTGCTCAAGATGGAAGAGTTGTTGCATAAGCGCGTGGTTGGTCAAGAGGAGGCTATTCGCGCAGTATCGGATGCTATTCGCCGTTCCCGCGCTGGTTTGGCTGAAGAGAATCGTCCTTATGGATCATTCTTGTTCCTTGGACCTACTGGGGTTGGTAAAACCGAGCTCTGTAAAGCGCTGGCTGGCTTCTTGTTTGATAGCGAAGATCACCTCATTCGTATTGATATGAGTGAGTTTATGGAGAAGCATAGCGTTGCGCGTTTAATCGGCGCACCTCCTGGCTATGTAGGCTATGAAGAGGGTGGCTATTTAACCGAGCAAGTTCGGCGTCATCCATATAGCGTAATCTTGTTTGATGAAATCGAGAAAGCTCACCCCGATGTCTTCAACGTGCTCTTGCAAGTGCTTGATGATGGACGCCTCACTGATGGTCAAGGTCGCACCGTAGACTTTAAGAACACCGTTATTGTGATGACCAGCAATATTGGGTCTCATTTAATTCAGTCAATGACTGATAAGAAGCAGTCTGAAATCAAAGAGGCGGTATTTGAAGAGCTGAAGAATCATTTCCGCCCTGAGTTCTTAAACCGTATTGACGAAATCGTGGTTTTCCATGGTCTTGATAAAGGCAATATCGCCAATATCGCCAAGATCTTGCTCAAGAACTTATCGGATCGTTTGGCAAAAGTGGATATGCAGCTTGAGGTCAGTGATGCCGCTCTGAGTAAAATTGCCGAAGTGGGCTTTGATCCAGTCTTTGGAGCAAGGCCTCTGAAGCGGGCGATTCAGCAGCATATTGAGAACCCAGTCTCCAAGATGATTTTGGAAGGTAAGTTCGGACCCATGGATGTGGTACCTGTCGATGTAGATAAATCAGGTGAGTTTAGCTTTAGCCGTCAGGTCCATTAAGTAGCAAATACGTAGTTCAGCAGGAATGCTCCTGCGCCAGTAAACTCGGTACATGACTGTTGCGCTTAGTAGGCGTGCCAGTGATGTCCGGGTTATTGGTCTCATTAGCCTAGCTCACGGCAGCTCTCATTTCTTTCATTTAATTCTTCCTCCCATGTTCCCATGGTTGAGGGATGCTTTTGCATTGAGCTATGCTGAACTTGGTTTACTCATGTCAGTCTTTTTTGTGGTTTCGTGTGTAGCGCAAGCCGGCTCAGGATTTTTGGTTGATCGCATTGGGGCGAGGCCGGTTTTATTTGGTGGTGTTGGATTATTAGTCCTTGCGGCATTGATTTACTCCCAAAGCAATGGATATGCCATGCTCTTATTGGGGGCGGTTGTTGCTGGATGTGGTAACGGCATTTTTCATCCAGTTGATTACACATTGATCAATCACAAAGTATCTCCGCCAAATCTACCTTATGCCTACTCTATGCATGGCGTGACTGGATATCTGGGATGGGCTGCCGCGCCTGCCTTTATGGTGGGTGTTGCGCAACTTGCAGATTGGCGTGTTGCGTTTATGTTGGCAGGAGTCCTTGAGGCATTGATTCTATTGGTGCTCTGGCTTAATAAAAATCAACTGATTGACAATGTTAAGGAGCGGCATGCGAGTGCTCAGGCTGCAAACTCCGGGGGTGCCCATGAGAGTCCTTTTGCATTCTTAAGGTTGCCGGCAGTATGGTTATGTTGGGTATTCTTTTTCTTTAGCATGGCATCTACTTCTAGCTTGCAATCCTTTGCACCCAGTGCACTCTTTGGCATTTATGAGATTCCATTAAATGTCGGCAGTTATTACATTACCCTTTTGGCGCTTGGTAGCGCTGGAGGGGTTTTATTTGGTGGCTATTTAGCTGCTAAGTTACGAGCACCAGAAAGAATAGTCTCTACCTGTTTGTCTATTACGGTAGTGATGTGTTTGCTACTAGCTACCGGAATCATATCAATTGACTTAATACCTATTATTTTCTTTGCGTTAGGTTTTGGTTATGGGATAGTTGCGCCTTCACGAGATTTATTGGTCAAAAAGGCAACCCCACAAGGTGTGGCTGGACGTGTTTATGGAATCGTATATTCGGGAATTGATTTGGGCGCCGCAGTTGGGCCATTCATTTTCGGTTTTTTCATGGATGCTGGATTGCCGAAGGCGCTATTTCTTGGGATCGTCGTATTCCAGATCATGATTATTCCAACCGTCTTTAAAGTAACCTCAAAGAGCCGGCAAGCAGCTTAAGCTAAAGCTGCCTTAATCCTTTTTGCAAATTCAACCGCATGCGGATTATCGCCATGAATGCATAAGGTGTCGGCCTGGATTTTGATTTCACTGCCATCAATCCCGATGACCTTGCTATTTTTTGACATGCTAATCACTTGATTAAGTGCTTCCACTTCATCTTCAATTACTGCACCCGCTTGAGTGCGCGGGACCAGAAAGCCTTCTTTGGTGTATCTGCGATCCGCAAATACCTCTTGCCATGCCGGAACATTTAGCTCTTTGGCAGCATCGATCAAGCAACTTCCTGCAAGGCCGTACAAAATAACTTCGGACCCTAAATCTTTTACAGCCTGTGCAATACCTCGCGCGAGTTTGATGTCTTTAGCTGCCTGGTTATAAAGAGCCCCATGCGGTTTGACATGATGAAGCTTATTTCCAATTGCATCCACAAAAGCTTTTAATGCACCAGCTTGGTAAAGAACATAATTGTAGGCATCTTGTTCTGATATGGCCATCTCACGTCGCCCAAAGCCTTCTAGATCTGGAAGGCCTGGATGTGCGCCAATACGAACCCCTTTTTTACTTGCCATTTCAACTAACTTTTTCATGCGTGCGGGATCGCCAGCGTGCCACCCGCAAGCAATATTGGTCGATGTAATGTAGTCAAGCAATAACGCGTCATTGCCCATATCCCAGGCACCAAAGCCTTCGCCCATATCGCTATTAATATCCATTACGAATTTCCACTGGTTTGAATAATTGTTTGAATTGAGTTAATTGTTGATTCTTCTAACTTTAATGCTTCTACATTTAAACGGTCTGCCTCTTCAATATCTATCGGAATCAATTGTATTTTTGAGCCTGGTTTAACTTGTGCCAATTTAATGAGGTCGGAATGAATGACCTCAGCTAAGCGTGGGTATCCGCCAGTAGTTTGGTGTTCTGCAAGCATCACAATAGGTTCATGTGAGGGTGGAAATTGCACAGTTCCAAACGTAATCGCTTGTGATGGAATATTAGGCAAAACCTTTTTGACCTTGAACTCGCCTTGTAAACGTAGACCCATACGATTGCTTTGGTTGCTTACAGTCCAAACAGTCGACCAAAATAACTCTCGCTCTTTAATGGATAAAAAGAATAGGTGAGGCCCTGCCAAGCAATAGATTGGCGTGATTGCTGCCAATGGCGTGAAAGGTGACTTGATATGCCATTTTGCGAAAGATGGCAGAGCATCTCCTTTAAGGAGTGACTTTAAGAAAGGTGATTGCAAAGGCGATTGGGGGTTGATGAGCGATAAGAGCTGCCCCTTTTCAAGACGTTTTGGTCCAATATCAGCACTGATATGTGAGCCTGAGGAGCCTAAGATTTTAGGTAATTGCAGCCCGCCACCAATGGCTAATAGCGCTCGAAACCCGGTATTAAGTGGCGAAAATTTGAGCACGCTGCCTTTTGCCAACCATACGGGTCGATTGCCTGGGATGCGTTGATCATCAACAATGCCGTCACAGTGTGCGCCAACCCATGCTACACAAGTTGCTTGATGAAAGAGAAGGCTTGGACCGCTGGAGGTCATCTCTACGGCGGCCATTTCTACTGAGTTGCCTACTAAAGCATTTGCTAGATGAAGAGATGATAAGTCGCAAGCTCCACCAGGACCAACCGCCCAATGAGAAAGACCAGATCTTGGCTCATCCTGAATAGTGCTAAAGGTTCCAGACTGTAATACTTCAATCGATGCTTTGTTATTAACCTTATCTAATGCGTGAATAATTTCTTGGTGAGCGTTCTTTTGATCTTGTTTGTAAAACTCATCCAATGTAATTTCTTCAATCTGCATTTGATCTCCGGCCATAAATAATCCAGGCGGTTGATTTTGGATGTCAAACATTTGATTGGGTGAGCGACCAATAAGATTCCATCCGCCTGGCGTGGTTCGAGGGTAAATTGCAGTTTGTAATTCTGCAATCGCAACACTGCCTTTCGGCACTGCTGGCCGAGGAGAGGATAGGCGAGGTAGGCGCAACTTAGGGTCAAGGCCACTAAAGTATGCAAACCCAGGCATAAAGCCCAGAATATCTGCCGTATAAAGATTTTTCTTATGAAGGTGAATTGTCTCTTCAATAGACAATTGGCAGGCCTTAGCAATGGCGTGTAGATCTAATGCGACATCCGGGTGATAACAAACTTGAATCCGGTGAATCTTAGCCGGATAAGTTGAGCGCTTCTTTTGTTTTGCCAACTGATGCTGAATTTTCTCTAGCTCTGCAAAAGCTTGTTGACGCGTTATGTTTCGACCTTCATGCGTATATTGCAGTTGGATGACCAGTGAATCTAGGCCGGGAACGACTTCAGCGGCCCATGAGGGTTTGTTGACCAACAGTAGCTTGCTTAGCTCATGAATATCTTTTAAGGCATCTGATGATTTTGAGAAATCAATCAATATGCTGTGGTCGCCAATTAGTGTGCAATGCATCATGATGGAGTGTTAAGGGTTTTCTCTAGTATGTGCTTAAGCAGGAATAATTGGGTTATAAAGATAGTACTCATTCATTAATTTAAAGCCTAAAAATAAAGGAGACAAAATGAGTCAACAACCAGATACCAGTCTGACTGGTTTTTATAAGGTCATGAACCCCAAAGAAAAGAAAACTTTTTGGGGTTGTTTCTTAGGCTGGGCATTAGACGGCATGGACTTCATGATTTACCCCTTGGTGATTGGAACCATTATTGCAGTATGGCAGGTCGATCGGGGTATGGCTGGTCTTGCAGTAACGGGTACTTTATTGGCTTCTGCATTTGGTGGATGGTTTGCAGGTTATTTAGCCGATCGAATTGGTCGCGTACGCACGCTTCAGTTCACGATTCTTTGGTTCTCTAGCTTCAGTTTAATTTGTGCATTCACACAAGACTTTAATCAGCTCATGATCGCTCGCGCACTCTTGGGTTTTGGTTTCGGTGGTGAGTGGGCAGCTGGTGCGGTATTGATGGGCGAGACGATTCGCGCTGAATATCGTGGTCGTGCTGTAGGAAGTGTGCAATCCGCGTGGGCGGTAGGTTGGGGCGCTGCTGTACTCCTGCAGGCTATTATGTTTAGCTTACTTCCTGCTGATATGGCATGGCGTGCAATGTTTGTTGTGGGCTTCTTCCCTGCATTACTCTTGCTCTATATCCGTCGTAATGTAGAGGAGCCTGAGATTGCGAAGATTGCTCGTGAAAAAGTTGTAGCAGCTGGTGACTCACCATCAATCTTTGAGATTTTCAAACCGGGTATTTTGAAAACCACTATCTTGGCATCTTTGTTGACCATGGGTGCACAAGGCGGTTATTACGCAATTACTACTTGGGTGCCAACCTTCCTAAAGGCTGAGCGTAAATTAACAGTAGTTGGCTCTACCGGTTACTTGGCATTCCTGATTGTTGGAAGTTTTGTTGGATATCTAGTTGGTGCTTGGATGGCTGACCGCTTTGGCCGTCGAAAACTCTTTATGACTTTCTCGCTAGGTGCAATTGTTTTAGTCTTGGCATACACCCAGTTAGAAATTACGAACGAAATGATGATGTGGCTTGGCTTCCCCCTTGGGTTTTTTGCCAGCGGTTATTTCTCAGGCATGGGCGCATTCTTGACTGAACTCTTTCCAACTCGTTTGCGTGGATCTGGTCAGGGCTTTTGCTATAACTTTGGCCGCGGTATTGGTGCTTTATTCCCCGCTTTGGTTGGTTATTTCTCGGCTCAGTATGGATTAGCCATGGCGATTGCAATCTTTGCTGTGATTGCTTATGGTGTTTTCTTTATAGCTGCTGTGATTCTTCCCGAAACCAAAGGACGCGAATTGCAGGCTAATTAACGGCTTCTCTGTGTCAGAAAAAGAAATTCCGTTTTGTCCAGGACCGCCCGATCATCAGGGTGGTCCTTTTCCTTTTAAGATGCCTTTCGGCGCAGTAGATACGCATGCGCATGTCATTAGCGCAGCCAGTTTTGTACCTGATCGTTCCTACACCTCGCCAGAGGCAACCGAGGAGCAATATATTCGAATGCTTAATGAGATTGGCATGACCTACGGTGTGCTGATTCAAGTTAGCGTGAATGGCCAAGACAATGAGCCAATGCTAAAGGCGTTAAGAAACCATCCGCAGCCCTTGCGTGGGGTTGCTGTGCCGCTCCTTGGTCAAGTAGATTCTTACTATCAAAAGATGAAGGATGCTGGTGTAGTTGGTGTTCGTATGAACCTCATGTTTTCTGGGGGCGGCTTAGATATTTCGAAGCTTGAAGAGTGTGATGCTTTAGCAAGAGATTGGGGCTGGCATATTCAATTTTTGTTAGATGCAAATGATCTTCCGACACTGATGCCGCGCATGCAGAACTTAAAGTCTACTCTCGTAGTTGATCATATGGGCTACTTAAAAACTACTGTTGGTTTGGATTCGCCTGGCTTTAAAGCGCTCGTAGATTTAGTGCGAGAGCGGGCGTGGGTCAAAGTGTCTGGTGCCTATCGTTTAACTGATCAAGCACCACCTTATGAAGATGTGATTCCTTATGCGCAAGAGTTAATTAATGCCGCACCTGGGCGATGTGTATGGGGCTCTGATTGGCCACATGTAGCTAATTGGGGTGTTATGCCATCCGTAGCGCAGCTACTTGAAAGCCTTGCGTTATATGCCCCTGATGAAGGATTGCGCAATCGAATTCTTTGCGCCAACCCACTGAAGCTATATTTTTCATAATATGAAACGTCATTACGCTGCGTAAAATTCTGTGCAGTAAGCAGTTGACCCTTTCATTCCAAGCAGTGAATGAGTATTCCACATAGTAAAAATATACATATAAGTTATTGAATTTAAATAACTAAATATTTTGAAAAATATCTCAAATTCCCCTTGCCTGCTTTTTCGAACTGTCTAAACTCTTATATAAGACATAAGACTTGAATAGGTCTTAAAGGTCTTCAAATTTTGAAGTACTTGTTTAACTTAGGGAGAAAAACATGGCAGATCGCAAAGCAGAAATCGCAGCACTACAAAAAGACTGGGATACCAATCCACGCTGGAAAGGTATTACTCGTGGCTATACAGCTGAGGACGTAGTACGTCTTCGTGGTTCATTGAAGATTGAGCACACTTTAGCTAAGCATGGCGCTGAGCGCCTCTGGGAATTGGTAAACAACGAAGCTTACGTTAACTGTTTAGGTGCTTTGACTGGCGGTCAAGCAATGCAGCAGGTTAAAGCTGGCGTACAAGCTATTTACTTGTCAGGTTGGCAAGTTGCTGCTGATGGTAACTCTTATGCAGCAATGTACCCTGACCAATCTTTATATCCAGTAGATTCAGTTCCTAAGATGGTTGAGCGTATCAATAACTCATTCCAACGTGCTGATGAAATTCAAACCGCTAAAGGTATCAACAAAGGTGATGCAGGTTACATCGAGTATTTCGCTCCAATCGTTGCCGATGCTGAAGCTGGTTTCGGTGGTGTGTTGAATGCATTTGAATTAAGCAAAGCATTGATCAAGCAGGGCGCTGCTGGCATTCACTTTGAAGATCAATTGTCTTCTGTTAAGAAGTGCGGTCACTTGGGTGGCAAAGTATTACTGCCTACTGCTGAGTCAGTCCAGAAGTTAATTTCTGCACGTTTGGCTGCTGACGTGATGGGTGTTTCTACTATTATCTTGGCCCGTACCGATGCTGAAGCTGCTGACTTGTTGACCTCTGACTATGATGCAAACGATAAGCCATTCTTGACAGGTGAGCGTACTCCAGAAGGTTTCTACAAAACACGTAAAGGCTTGGATCAGGCGATCTCACGTGGTTTGGCTTACGCTGCTTACGCTGATATGGTTTGGTGTGAGACTGGTACTCCTGACCTTGAGTTTGCTCGTCAGTTTGCTGAAGCAATTCGTGCAAAGTTCCCAGGCAAGATGTTGGCTTACAACTGCTCACCATCTTTCAACTGGAAGAAAAACTTGGACGACGCAACCATTGCTAAATTCCAACGTGAATTGGGCGCAATGGGTTACAAGTATCAGTTCATCACATTGGCTGGTATCCACTCTATGTGGTACAACATGTTCGACTTGGCTCAAGACTACATGCAGCGCGGTATGACTGCTTACATCGAGAAAGTACAAGAGCCAGAATTTGCTGCTCGTGACCGTGGATACACATTCGTTTCACATCAGCAAGAAGTTGGTACTGGTTACTTCGACGACGTAACTACCGTTATTCAAGGTGGTAAGTCTTCTGTAACAGCATTGACTGGTTCTACTGAAGAAGAGCAGTTCCATTAAGAATCCCTAAGTAGTACGTTGTAAGCAGTAGCACCATACTGCCGCGGCACCTAAATGACCCCACAAGGGTGACTTAGGTGCCGTTTTCGTTTACATTCTTCAGATGACTAATTGCGTACTTTGTAAAGACGAACTCAGGCCCGAAGAGGGTCAACTCATATGGCGTGGCGATGACTGTCGAGTCATCCTAGTTAATGACTCGGACCTACCTGGTTTCTGCAGGGTGATCTGGAATCGCCATGTGGCTGAGATGACGGAACTTACCCATAGTGAGCGAGAGCATTTGATGGTTCTAGTATTCGCTGTTGAAGAGGCAATACGCCACGTCATGCATCCAGACAAGGTGAATATTGCCGCCTTAGGCAATATGGTTCCGCATATTCATTGGCATGTCATCCCAAGATTCAAAGATGATGCTTTCTTTCCGGGATCGGCTTGGTCCAAAAGAACTCAAGAAGCAAAAGAAGTTGTATTAGAGGCCAGAAGAAAACAGGCTCAAGAATTGCCAGCCGCAATCAAGGCTGCAATTGCAAATTTATCCTAGGGAATCGATGCGTAAACTATTTTTTGCCTTTTTAATACTTGCAACTAATGTATTGCAGGTTGACTATTCTTATGCGGCAGATATTCAGGTGATTACCTCAGGAGCATTCGCTGAGGCGTTAAAGCAGTTAGTCCCTGAGTATGAAAAACAATCTCCTAATAAAGTCATTATTTCTTATGGCTCATCAATGGGCGCTGCACCCGACTCTATCCCTTCTAGATTAGCCAAAGGTGAGCGGTTTGATGTATTAATCCTGGCTGCACCGTCTTTGGAGGGGTTTATCAAGAGCGGAGATCTTCAATCTGGGACGCGAGTTGATTTGGTTGCTTCGGTAATGGGTGCGGTAGTAAAGGCGGGTGCACCAAAGCCTGATATCAGCACAATGAATGGTTTGAAATTGGCTTTATTAAATGCAAAGTCGGTTGCGTATTCCGCAAGCGCTAGTGGTGTTTATTTATCAACAGAGTTGTTTCCAAAGATGGGTATTTCGGAGCAGATGGATAAAACTGCTAGAAAAATTTATAGCGAGAGAGTTGCTTCTGTTGTGGCCAGGGGTGATGCAGATTTGGGCTTTCAGCAAGTCAGTGAGCTACTCCCCATTCCTGGTGTTGACTTTATAGGTGAGCTGCCGCAAGAAGCTCAAAAGACAGTGCTATTTTCCGCGGGTATTACAAGTAACACGCAAAATTTAGATGCATCAAAAGATCTCATAGTATTTTTAGCATCAACAAAAGCAGTTGATACCATCCAAAAAGCAGGATTAAAGCCAGTGTTGCCAGCAATACCTTGGTAGGATAAAAAGGACCATAGAAATGAAGTGTTTTACTAAAGCTGTTCTGATTGCATTCTTATCTTTAGTATTTGGACCGGTGTTTGCTGCTGACCCTTGGCCTAATCACCCCATTAAATTTGTTGTTGGGTTTGGTCCTGGCGGCGCTAACGATACTGTTGCCAGAGTGGTTGCTGAAGCTGCCTCAAAGCAATTGGGTCAACCTATTATTGTTGAAAACAAACCAGGCGCTGGTTCTATATTGGGCGCAGATTTTGTAGCAAAGAGTGCGCCAGATGGGTACACCTTCTTTGTTAGTGCTGGTGGAATTATTACCAACCCAATGATTAAGTCATCCATGCCATATAAGGAAGGCGATTTAGTGCCCGTTGGGATGCTCGCTATAAGCCCATCCATTATTGTTGTTTCAGCAGACTCCAAAATCAATAATATGAAGGATTTGCTTGTTCTAGCCAAAGATCCCAAGGGGCTTAACTTCTCGACTGCTGGTACTGGGAGTACTCCACACTTCGTAGCGGAGATGTTGAAGGTAAAAGCAGGCGGTAAATATGAAATCATTCCTTATAAAAGTGGTTCCGAAGGAATGGTGGCTGTTATTTCCAATCAAGTTGATGCAACCTCAGAGGCAAGTGTTGTAGTAATTCCGCAAATCCAAGGCGGCAAATTAAAAGCAATTGCTTCCACTTGGAATAAAAGAATTGCTGCTCTGCCTGATGTTCCAACAACTAAAGAGCAGGGGTATCCTGAAGTTTTCATTGGTCACTGGGCTGGAGTTTTTGCGCCCAAAGGCACACCTGATGCTATTTTGGAGAAAATGAATCAAGCGATTAATGCGGGTCTGAAGACTGAGGCTGTTCAGAGTCGCCTAACACCACAAGGTATTGAGCCATCACCTGGAACGAGAGCCTCGTTTACTAAATTCCTCGCAGATGAGAAAGCAAGGCTAGAGCCAATAGTGAAGCGTGCCAATATGAAAGAGGATTAAGTCAATTTCTTCAGGGCTTCTAAATACTTCTCTGGGTTAAGTGGTTGACCCTCACGTTGCGCTTCCCACATCACTTGCCCTAGGCATTCCATCATTACGTGCTGGGCCTCATGCATTGAACCCAACTTCAGGGATAGTTTGTCTGCAATCTCTTTAATGCCGGGCGGCTGATTGATTGAGATCTGCTCACTAATCGAAAGATGCATCGACAAATGCAAGAAGGGGTTGGTTTCGCCACGTTCCGGCGTGTAGTCCTGAGCAAGAGCACCCTCTGGATCTTTGAGTAAGTCGTGGTATTCGGGGTGCTCAACCATCCAATCGCTGGCCAACGTCTCCATCGGATCAAGAATATGATTCTCGATCTTCTTTTTCCAGGTGTCACAGAAAAAGCGACGCACTTCTTCACGGGATGGATTAAATATCGCCACGAACTTTTCCTTTACCAGTTTTTTGTTTAAAGCCGCATAGTGGTTCTACTATGCATTGTGCACAATCTGGGTTGCGCGCCTTGCAGGTATATCGGCCATGCAGAATAAGCCAGTGATGGGCATCTAATAAGTATTCCTTAGGTACCCGCTTCAGCAATTGTTCTTCCACTTTGATTACATCTTTGCCGGGCGCTAGCCCTGTTCGGTTAGATACTCTAAAGATGTGCGTATCCACCGCAATCGTAGGTTGCCCAAAGGCAGTATTCAGAATGACGTTGGCTGTTTTTCTGCCAACACCAGGTAGAGCTTCTAATTCTTCGCGAGTTTGCGGAACTTCACCACCATGTTTCTCTAGGAGTAGTCGGCAGGTTTCTTGAATATGTTTACCTTTAGAGTTGAATAATCCGATATGTTGAATATAGGGCCTAACACCATCTTCGCCAAGATCTAAAAGGGCTTGCGGTGTATTGGCCACCCTATAGAGCTTGCGCGTTCCCTTATTAACTGAGACATCAGTTGCTTGTGCCGATAGTAGTACCGCAATTAACAACTCAAATGGCGAGCTATATTCCAGCTCAGTTTCTGGTTTGGGATTATTGGCTTTAAGCTGCTCAAAAAAAGCACGACGCTTTTCTAGATTCATCATTTCTTTTGTTGGGCTCGTGCAATGGCCGCCGCAATGATGGCGCGTTTACGCTCTTGTTCTTTTAACTCGTCAGCAGATGAAGGACTTTCAGCATTGACCGCCGCTAATTTAGTTTCAGCCTTTTTGGCCAAGCGATCATCATTATCTTTTTGCTCTCTATTGAGTCGTTTCTCGCGATCGTGATAGCGCTGACGGGAGATATCTGCCAAGTCTTGGGACCAGGCATCCCAACCAGTTTTATTGCCGGTGACATCAATCATGCTAATGCAATCAACAGGGCACGGTGGAATGCAGAGATCACAACCAGTGCACCACTCAGTCAACACCACATGCATTTGCTTGGAAGCTCCAACGATCGCATCAACAGGGCATGCCTGAATGCAGAGAGTGCAGCCAATGCATTTCTGTGGATCAATAAACGCTACTGGCCTTGGGCGTTCTACACCACACTCTGGATCGATAGTGGGATGAAGCTCAAAGGCATCTTGGGGGTAGATGGGTATCAACACCTTACTTAGGCGCTCAATACCCTCAACCCCACCAGGCGGGCAGCGATTTGGGAGTGCATCTCCAGAGGCCATTGCCTCGGCATACCCACGACAGTCTGGGTAGCCGCATTTAGTACATTGGGTTTGCGGAAGAATATTCTCAAGTTGATCGATGAGGTTATTTGCTTGGCTCATGGAAAAGACTTGTTGGATTCTTCTTAAAATTAAAGGCTCCGAAGAGCCCTTAATTTATGCAGACTTAGCAGTCCGTGTGGCAGTTTTCTTCGTATTCTGATGCTCACGAATGAACGTCTTAATCTTTGGGTAAACCTTCTCACGCCAACGACGACCAGCAAAGATGCCATAGTGACCAGCACAAGCAACTTCATAATGGTCTTTACTGTCTTTTGGAATGCCGGCACATAAAGCATGTGCAGAACGTGTTTGACCACTTCCAGAGATGTCATCCAGCTCACCTTCAATAGTGAGGAGAGCAGTCTTTTTAATATCTTGTGGCTTAACAAGTTCGCCAGCAACTTCCCAAGTGCCGTTTGGCAATGAGTAGTCTTGGAAAACAGTTTTGATGGTATCTAAGTAGAACTTAGAGTCCAGGTCTAGCACAGCGTTGTACTCATCGTAAAAGCGAATATGTGATTCTGCATCTTGCTCGTCGCCACGCACTAAGTTTTGGAAGAAATCCCAATGTGATTGCAGGTGGTTCTGTGGGTTCATGGCGATAAAGCCAGTGTGTTGCAAGAAGCCTGGGTAAACTTTACGGCCAGCGCCCGGATAGTTAGGCGGCACGTTATAAATTACGTGGCTCTTAAACCACTCATATGATTTCTGATCAGCTAAGTTATTTACCGCAGTTGGTGACTTGCGTGCATCAATAGGGCCGCCCATCATGATCATGGATGCTGGCGTTGCTTCGCCGGCAGAGGCCATTAAGGAAATTGCGCCTAAAGTTGGAACAGTAGGTTGGCAAACGGAAATCACATGTAAGTCTTTAGCGCCGATGGTGCGTATGAATTCTTGCACGTAATGTACATAGTCATCAAGACCAAATTCACCATCCTCTACTGGTACCAAGCGAGCATCGATCCAATCAGTGATGTAAACCTTATGGTCTTGCAAGAGGGTACGCACTGTGTCACGCAACAAAGTGGCATGATGACCAGACATTGGAGCGACTACTAGTACAGCCGGATCTTCTTTGAGGTTCTTGATGGTTTCTACATCATCAGAAAAGCGCTTAAAACGAATCAGATTACAGAAAGGTTTTGCGATGACTATTCTTTCGTGAATCGCAACTTCGTGACCATGTGCTGTAACAGAGCGAATACCAAATTCCGGTTTTTTGTAATCCTTGCCTAAGCGATAGAGAAGTTCATAGCTAGCTGCCAATCGATCCGATCCCGGCACCTTGGATGCCGGATTAGAACCATCGATAAATGCCTGTGAGGCAGCACGTGCCCATGAGCTCATGGGTTGAAGTAAGGCTTTTTGGAACTCGTGTAGCTGATATAGCATGATGCCTCCAATAATTCAGTGTATCCGCTTATTACGCCTTATTCAGCTAATACGCGGGCGATTGCTTTAGCCACTTTATCAATATTTTTGGTATTGAGGGCTGCAACACAAATGCGTCCAGTAGAGAGAGCATAAATGCCATCCTCTTTCTGTAAGCGATCAACTTGCTCAGCTGTTAAACCTGAGTAAGAAAACATGCCACGTTGCTTCTCGATAAAAGCAAAATCTTGCTTTACACCAGCAGCAGTTAGTTTTTCAACCAAGCCATGTCGCATCGCTTTAATGCGATCACGCATTTCTGCCAACTCATCTTCCCAGAGCTTGCGTAATTCTGGGGAATTTAAAACAGCAGCAGCAATTGCGGCACCATGAGTTGGAGGATTGGAATAGTTAGTGCGAATCACGCGCTTCAATTGTGAAAGCACGCGAGTCGATTCATCTTTGCTTTGTGTGACGATGGACAGGGCGCCAACACGCTCACCGTAGAGTGAGAATGACTTGGAGAAAGAGCTTGATACAAAGAAAGACATGCCTGAATCAGCAAAGAGACGAACGGCAATACCGTCTTTCTCAATTCCATCAGCAAAGCCTTGGTAGGCCATATCCAAGAAGGGGATGAGGTCTTTGTTTTTGCAGATATCAATCACTTGGCGCCATTGTGCTTCAGTAATATCTGCACCAGTTGGGTTGTGGCAGCAAGCATGCAACAACACAGTAGTGTTCTTTGGGAAAGACTCTAAAGACTTGACCATGCCGTCAAAATCTACACCACGAGTTTTTCCATCGAAGTAGGTGTACTCAACCACATCAAAGCCAGCAGATTCAAAAATGCCGCGATGGTTTTCCCAGGTTGGGTTACTAATAGCGCATGGTGCATTGAGGTTCAAGCGCTTGATGAAGTCCGCACCAACGCGCAATGCGCCGGTACCACCAAGACATTCGGCAGTTACAACACGACCGTCTTTAATGAGTGCGGAGTCAGCGCCAAACAATAAATTTTGCACTGCACTGTTGTATGGATTTGGACCTTCGATTGGAATGTAGCTACGTGGTGAGTGCTTTGCAACAATCGCCTCTTCAGCTTTAATCACGGCCTTAAGAAGTGGCACCTTCCCTTCGTCTGTGTAATACACGCCAACACCTAAATTCACTTTGTCAGCACGTTGGTCTGCAACGTAGGCTTCTGTGAGGCCAAAAATAGGATCTTTAGGGGCTAGCTGGACTGAGGCAAACAGGGTCATTGGAGGTCGAAAGTGGTGGTTAAGGGGTAATTAAGGGTGGTTTTGTTTGTTGTTGACGTTATATTCAGTTTAATTGTAGGTTTTTGAAGCCAGAATCAACTATTTCCTAAGAAAAACGGCAAAATCATTGTTTGTACAAAATTCGCTGTGAATAACTCTCACAGGTGAAATGATAGCCGAGATGCCTCCTAAGTTGCCCAAAACTGGTCTAAAAGTTGAAGTAAAAGAAGTGCAAAAAACCCCTGTGGCAGATCCCTTGGGTGAGGCGGGCCACGACCTCGATCCGGCCAAGTTTGTAAGCTTCCCAGACTCCCCTTATCAGCTCTATCAGCCATTTCCACCCGCTGGGGACCAACCCCAGGCCATTGATGCCTTGGTTGAGGGTATTCAGGATGGATTGACCTTCCAGACGCTTTTAGGGGTTACTGGCTCTGGAAAGACCTTCACGATGGCTAATGTCATCGCCAGAACCGGCCGTCCTGCCATCATTTTTGCCCCGAATAAGACCCTAGCTGCCCAGCTTTATAGCGAATTTAGGGAGTTTTTCCCGAGAAACGCCGTTGAGTACTTCGTCAGCTATTACGACTATTACCAGCCTGAGGCGTATGTTCCTCAGCGCGACCTCTTTATCGAAAAAGATTCTTCTATTAACGAGCACATCGAACAGATGCGTTTGTCTGCAACCAAGAGTTTATTAGAGCGTCGAGACGTCATTATTGTTGCGACCGTGTCTGCAATTTACGGTATTGGTAATCCTGGTGACTATCACAGCATGGTGATGACATTACGTCCTGGTGACAAGATGAGTCAGCGTGATATTTTAATGCGCCTCATTGCGATGCAATACGACCGCAACGAAACGGATTTCAAGCGCGGTGTGTTTCGAGTGCGTGGCGACACGATTGATATTTTCCCGGCTGAACATAATGAGTTGGCAGTAAGGGTAGAGTTGTTTGATGATGTTGTGGAGAGTTTGCAGTTCTTCGATCCTCTCACTGGCAAGATTCGTCAAAAGATTCCACGCTTTACTGTGTACCCAAGTTCACATTACGTCACACCTCGTGAAACTGTTTTGAAAGCAATCGAAACCATCAAAACAGAGTTGCGCACGCGCTTAGATGAGTTTGTTAAGGATGGCAAACTAGTTGAGGCACAACGTCTCGAGCAGCGTACTCGTTTTGATTTGGAGATGCTCAATGAGTTAGGTTTCTGTAAAGGCATTGAGAACTATTCTCGCCACCTCTCCGGAGCCGCTCCCGGCGAAGCCCCGCCGACGCTGGTGGACTACTTGCCTAACGATGCTTTGATGTTCCTCGACGAGAGCCATGTCCTCATTGGGCAGTTAAACGCGATGTATAACGGGGATAAATCTCGTAAACATACTTTGGTGGAATTTGGGTTTCGTTTGCCTTCGGCGATGGATAACCGCCCACTCAAATTTACTGAGTTTGAAACCAAAATGCGTCAAACTATTTTCGTTTCTGCAACACCGGCTGATTATGAGAAAGCGCATCAAGGACAGGTTGTCGAGCAAGTAGCTAGACCAACTGGTTTGGTTGATCCAGAAATTGAAGTGTTGCCAGCAAGTACACAGGTCGATGATTTGTTAGATCAAATTCATGCACGCGTCAAAGTGCATGAGCGAGTTCTAGTGACTGTGTTGACTAAGCGGATGGCCGAGCAATTAACTGACTATCTTTCTGATAACGGCGTGAAGGTGCGTTATGTTCACTCCGATATCGATACGGTAGAGCGTGTAGAAATTTTGCGTGACTTACGTTTGGGTGTCTTCGATGTGCTGGTCGGTATTAACTTATTGCGCGAGGGCTTGGATATTCCTGAGGTATCTCTTGTAGCCATTTTGGATGCCGATAAAGAAGGCTTCTTACGTTCAGAACGCAGCTTGATTCAGACCATTGGCCGTGCTGCTCGTAACGTGCGCGGCAAGGCAATTTTGTATGCCGATCGAATCACGGACTCTATGAAGCGCGCAATGGGCGAGACTGAAAGACGGCGAACCAAGCAAATTGCCTTCAATAAGCTTCATGGGATTGAGCCTAAGGGCGTCAAAAAGCGCATTAAGGACATTATTGATGGTGTCTATGACGTCAAAGAGAAGCGTCAGGAGATGCAGGTTGAGCAGGAGCGGGCTCACTATGAAGATATGGGCGAGAAGGACTTAGCAGCGGAAATTAAGCGTCTGGAGAAGCAAATGAACACTGAAGCCAAAAATTTGGAGTTTGAAAAGGCTGCTAGCACCCGCGATAGGCTCACTAAGGTTAAAGAAATGGCTTTTGGGGCTAGATCTAGGGACTCTGTCTAAAGATTGAGCAGCTAATTCCTGGCTTGCATTGAGGTTTTTCGGGATAATTCCCGAGCAATTTGATAGGGAATATGGTAAAGTTGAGTGGAATGGTCGGGTATTACCCGCCCGACTGTTAGCTGTCCATAACAATCCATTACCAAGGTGACATATGAGACTTACAACCAAAGGTCGTTTTGCAGTAACCGCAATGATTGATTTAGCCCTGCGTGAAACGCATGGCCCCGTAACTTTGGCCGGAATTAGCCAAAGACAAAAGATTTCCCTTTCTTACCTCGAGCAATTGTTCGGCAAATTACGCCGTTTCAATATCGTGGAGAGCACTCGTGGTCCTGGCGGTGGTTACACCTTGGCACGTCCGTCCTCTGAGGTGAGTGTGGCCGATATTATTGTTGCTGTCGATGAACCTCTCGATGCAACCCAATGTGGCGGCAAAGGCAACTGTCATACCGATGAAGAAAATCATGGCCGCTGTATGACGCATGATCTCTGGAGTAATCTCAATTCCAAAATGGTTGAGTACCTCAGTTCGGTGAGCTTAAAAGATTTAGTTCATCAGCAAGAAGGGCGCGGCATTGTGATTCAAGATATGCGTCAAAAGAAAATTAAAGTTGAAAGCTCTAAAGCAGATAAGCCTGCTACAGCACTTGCAGCTAAAAAAGAAGTAGCGCCTAAAGCGCCATTAGTGAATTCCGTATTCAATTTGGCGCGCCAAAGTTAATAACGTATTACCTACCGATAAATAAACCATGAACGCACCACAAGACCTTCCGAAACAACCGGTTCCTATGTTCAGCCCTAAGCACTTCCCGGTGTATATGGACTATTCAGCTACAACGCCGATTGATCCGCGTGTGGTCGACAAAATGTTGCCTTATTTGCGTGAGCAGTTTGGTAACGCCGCTTCTCGTAGTCATGCTTATGGCTGGGCTGCAGAAGAAGCTGTTGAGTGGGCGCGTTCAGAGGTTGCGCAGTTGGTACATGCTGATCCAAGAGAGATTGTGTTTACTAGTGGTGCCACTGAAAGTATTAACTTGGCATTAAAAGGCGCGGCGCATTTTTACAAAGATCGCGGTAATCACATCATTACTGTTAAGACTGAGCACAAGGCAACTCTAGATACTTGTCGTGAGCTTGAGCGCGAAGGTTTTGAAGTGACTTATTTAGATGTATTGCCTAATGGCCTGATTGATTTTGCGCAGCTTGAAGCTGCAATGAAGCCGGGCACGATTTTGGCTTCAGTGATGTATGTCAATAATGAAATCGGTGTTGTGCAAGATATTCCTGCAATTGGTGAATTGTGCCGTTCACGTGGCGTGATTTTTCATGTGGATGCAGCACAAGCGACTGGCAAAGTAGATATTGATCTAGAAAAAATCAAAGTAGATTTGATGAGCTTTTCTGCCCACAAGACTTATGGTCCTAAAGGCATTGGCGCTTTGTTTGTGCGTCGTAAGCCACGTATTCGTATTGAGGCGCAGATTCATGGCGGCGGTCATGAGCGCGGTATGCGCTCCGGAACCTTGGCTGTTCACCAAATCGTTGGTATGGGTGAGGCTTTCCGCATTGCTCGTTTAGAGATGGTTGAAGAGAACAAGCGTATCCGTGGATTGCGTGACCGCTTACTCAATGGTTTGAAAGATATTGAAGAAGTCTATGTCAACGGCGACATGGATGATCGTGTTCCGCATAACCTCAACATTAGTTTTAACTATGTTGAAGGCGAGTCTATGTTGATGGCGTTAAAAGATTTAGCGATCTCCTCTGGTTCAGCATGTACCTCGGCATCGTTAGAGCCTTCTTATGTATTACGTGCCTTGGGTCGCAACGATGAGTTGGCTCATAGCTCCATTCGCTTTACTTTAGGTCGCTTTACGACTGAAGAAGAGGTGGACTTTACTATCAAGTTAGTAAAAGAAAAGATTGCCAAGTTACGTGAGTTATCTCCGCTGTGGGAAATGTATAAAGACGGAATCGATATCAGCACGATTCAATGGGCTGCACACTAAAAGATATTTAAAGATAAAGAAATTAAAGAGGAATTACCATGGCATATAGCGAAAAGGTCATCGACCACTACGAAAATCCCCGCAACGTTGGCTCATTTGAAAAGGGCGACGACAGTGTAGGTACTGGTATGGTTGGGGCTCCAGCCTGTGGCGACGTAATGAAATTACAGATTCGTGTGAACGATCAAGGCGTGATTGAAGATGCCAAGTTCAAGACTTATGGTTGCGGTTCAGCGATTGCTTCTTCTTCCCTGGTAACCGAATGGGTTAAGGGTAAGACTTTGGATCAAGCTCTAGAGATCAAGAATTCACTCATCGCTGAAGAGTTGGCTTTGCCGCCAGTAAAAATTCACTGCTCCATCTTGGCTGAAGATGCTATCAAGGCAGCAGTAGCGGATTACAAAGAAAAGCACCCAGCGAAATAAGCAGATAAAACTATGGCAATTACCTTAACTGACAAAGCAGCTGCACACGTAAACCGCAATCTTGAGAAGCGTGGCAAGGGTTGCGGCTTGCGCTTGGGTGTTCGCACAACAGGTTGCTCTGGTTTGGCATATCAGCTTGAGTATGTAGATGAGCCTGCAGCTGAGGATCAGGTATTTGAATCCAATGGCATTAAGGTATTTGTAGATCCAAAAAGCTTGGCTTACTTGGATGGTACGGAGCTAGACTTTGTGCGCGAGGGTTTGAACGAGGGATTCAAGTTTCAAAATCCAAACGTAAAAGATGAGTGTGGTTGTGGCGAATCCTTCCGCGTCTGACGATTACTTCCGCTTCTTTGGTTTAAATCAGCAATTCAAAATCGATTTGCCTGCTCTAGATCAGGCATACCTGGCGATTCAGAAGGAAGTGCACCCCGATCGCCATGCGCGTGGTAGCGATGCTGAACAGCGCCTTGCTATGCAGATGGCTACTCTTGCTAACACTGCTGCGCAAACACTGAAGAATCCTATTCAACGCGGCCTCTATATTTGCCAGCTTCATGGTGTTGATGCCAAGTTAGAAACCAATACTGCTATGCCTGCTGCTTTTCTCATGAAGCAAATGGATTGGCGTGAAAATTTAGATGAACAGGCAGAAGACCTGGTAGCGCTTGAGGCATTGATGGAGGAGGTTGAGCTTTCTAAGCAAGATACCTTGCTAGAAATTTCCCAGGCAATAGATCATGCTCACAATTATGTGCGGGCTGCTGAATTACTCCGAGGCTTATTGTTTATTGATAAGTTCGCTATTGAACTTGATGACGCCATTGCTGCTTTAGTCTAGCTTTACACTCTATTTCTTATGGCCTTATTACAAATCTCAGAACCTGGAAAGTCCCTAGCGCCTCATCAACGGCGTATTGCTGTGGGAATTGATTTGGGCACCACGAATTCTTTGGTGGCTATCGTGCGCGATGCACTGCCAAAGGTGCTGCCAGATGCGCAAGGCAGAGAGCTACTCCCTTCGGTGATACGTTATTTGCCTAATGGGCGAACCCAAGCTGGATTTGAAGCGCTAGAGAGCATCGTTATTGACCCCAAAAATACGATTGTTTCTGTAAAGCGTTTTATGGGGCGCGGCTTACTAGATGTGGAGCATCTTGAGAGTGCTCCTTATGATTTTGTAGATCAGCCTGGCATGCTCAAGTTGCGAACAGTTGCCGGTGATAAGAGCCCAATTGAAGTCTCTGCCGAAATTTTGGCGCGCTTGCGTCAACTGGCTGAGGATTCTGTATCCGATGACATTGTGGGTGCTGTGATTACAGTCCCTGCCTATTTTGATGATGCACAACGACAAGCGACTAAAGATGCTGCAAAGTTGGCTGGTATTGAAGTGTTGCGCTTATTGAATGAACCCACTGCTGCTGCTATTGCTTATGGATTAGATAACGCTTCCGAAGGTGTATATGCCGTCTATGATTTAGGTGGGGGCACCTTTGACATTTCTATATTGCGCATGAGCAAAGGGGTGTTTGAAGTGCTGTCCACTGGCGGAGATTCTGCTTTAGGTGGTGATGACTTTGATCATCGCTTGTACTGCTGGGTAATCGAGCAGGCTAAGCTTCCACCGCTATCGATCCATGATCACCGTACTCTGCTTCAAGCTTGTAAACATGCTAAAGAGCAATTAAGTAATAACCCATTAGCGCGCGTACATGTAACTCTTGCTGATGGCACGGTAGTAAATGTCGGTATTAGTCAGGCCCAATTCTTTGAGATGACGCAAAACCTACTTGCCAAGACATTAGTTGCCTGTAAAAAGGCATTGCGTGACGCTGGCTTAAAGGCTGAGGATGTAAAAGGCGTTGTGATGGTTGGTGGCTCAACTTGTATGCCTAGTGTGCAGCGTGCGGTTGGTGAGTTATTTGGTACGCAGCCATTAAATAACCTTAACCCTGATCAAGTTGTTGCGCTTGGGGCTGCAATGCAAGCTGATTTGCTTGCAGGCAATCAAAGTAAAGATGATGAGTGGTTGTTATTGGACGTGATTCCACTTTCACTTGGTATTGAGACGATGGGTGGATTAGTTGAAAAAATTATTCCTCGCAACACACCTATCCCAGTTGCCAGGGCACAAGACTTTACAACTTTTAAAGATGGACAAACTGCACTGGCTATACAGGTAGTGCAGGGAGAGCGTGAGCTGGCACAGGATTGTCGTTCTTTAGGTAAGTTTGAATTACGCGGCATCCCTCCGATGGCGGCTGGCGCTGCACGTATTCGGGTTACTTTCCAGGTTGATGCAGATGGGTTGCTATCTGTTAGTGCTACTGAGCAGGGTTCTGGAGTGAAAGCCTCAATTGATATCAAGCCTTCTTACGGTTTGACTGATGCTGAAATTACCAGAATGTTACAAGACGGTTTTTCGTCTGCAAAAGAAGATTTGTTGGCTCGATCTTTACGGGAAGAGCAGGTGAACGCTCAAAGATTATTGGATGCCGTGCAAACGGCCTTAGATAGTGATAGGAACTTACTCTCTGCAGAAGAGCAGTCTGTCATTGATCAAGAGATGGCTAACTTGCAAAAGATTTTGAATGAAGAAACAGATAGCGCGGTAGTGCGAAAGGCTGTTGATCATGCTGCCAAAGCCACAGATGATTTTGCACAAATGCGCATGAATGCCAGTATTCAAAAAGCGCTTTCTGGTAAGAATGTCGCTGAAATTTAACCATCTATAGAAATTGATCATGACGCAAATTGTTGTTCTACCTCATAGTGAATATTGCCCAGAAGGTGCGGTCGTTGAGGTTTTGCCTGGTACCTCTATCTGCGAAGCATTGCTGGAGAATGACATTCCGATTGAACATGCATGCGATATGGTCTGCGCCTGCACCACCTGTCATGTCATTGTTAAAGAGGGTTATCAAAGTCTAAATCCTCCAGATGAAAATGAAGAGGATATGCTTGATCGCGCTTGGGGTTTGAACCCTCAGTCTCGTTTATCTTGCCAAGCAATTGTGGCTCGTGAAGATTTGGTCATCGAGATTCCGAAGTACTCCATCAATCACGCAAAAGAAAACCATTAAAAACGAAGAGACTTTAAATTGATCAAAATCAAGATCACTTTATTTGCAGTCCTATTTTCAGTCTTTGCTATTGCCTATGCTGATGGTACACACCCAGGTATCACTACTGAATTAGTTATACGCAGTCCGGATGATTGGTCAGGAAGCAGGTTGCCTCCATACCTCAACGATGCTCCAGAAATTGCATTAATGAGATACGTCATCCCGCCGCAAACTGCTTTACCGATTCATCAACATCCCTCAATTAATGCGGCATATCTTGTAGAGGGTGAGGTAACCGTTGTGAAAGAGGGCGGTGGCGAGCGTACCTTTCGCAAGGGCGAGGCGATTATTGAGATGGTTGGAAAGTGGCATCACGGAATGAACCGTGGGTCAGTCCCAACTGAGCTCATCGTTTTTTATGCAACTACAAAAGATTTGCCATTGGCAATTAAAAAAGACTAAGACTAATTAAATTTAACGCTTTGGTGCTGCAGCGCTTGATTCGCGAATTACTAAATTCACATTCGCTTTAATTTTCTTGGATAAATTATCTACACCATTGATTTGAGAAATTAAATGACTTGCAGCTTGAGCCCACATGCCAATTGAATCGATATGAATCGTGGTTAAACTAGGTAAAAGATGTCTGGATATTTCCAGATCATCAAATCCCACAATCGATAGGTCTCGTGGAATTTGAATGCCCTGGCGTTCAGCTTCTAGCAGCGCACCCATTGCAAGAACATCATTACCGCAAATAATGGCTGTAATTTTGGGGTTACTCTGAATTAGCTTCTTTAACCCTAACCTGGCTTCTTGAAGTTCATATTGGCACTCCACAATAACTTCAGGCTTAAGATGAATTTTTCTCTCAGCCAGTAGCTCAAGAGCCCCTGCTACTCGGTCTTTAGCGCGATCATTGTTATGGGTTATTCCGCTCAGAATGCCAAAATTTTTATGACCGTTTTTAAGGAGGTGTTCAACCCCTAACTTGATAGCCTCTCGATTATCAAAGCCAGATGCATATCCCCCTAGGGGAGCTGACAATGACCCCACATGGATGTATGGAATGCCCCTAGTCTTTAATAGTTTTAATGCATCTCTTTGTTGGCTAGTTCCAAATAAAGCAATTCCCTCAACACCTCTTGCTAATAGGTTAGTAATTTGATTTGTTTCGATACTGGGTTCGTAGTTGCTGCTAGCTACCAATAGTTGATGGCCTGATTGATTGAGTTGTTTCTGAAACTCTGCAAGACCTTGGGCAAAGATGGCGTTATCAAGTGTTGGCACGATGGCGCCGATAGTTCCTGATCGCTTGAGCATGAGCGATCTTGCTCCAGCATTGGGTATGTAGCCTAATTTCTTGATGACATCATGAATCTTTTCTTTGAGCGCTGTACTGACCGTATCGGGACGATTTAAAGCGCGCGATACGGTCGCAGTAGAAACTTTTGCTGCAGATGCAACATGATCAATAGTGACTGCACCGATATTTTTTTTCATCTTCAGTTGGGGTAAGTACTGATCCAATCTTATGGACAGAATTTATATTACTGTTAAATTAGGGCTATTATGAAAGCGCTTACATTTCCTGTCATTCTATAAGGAATTAGAAATTTTTAGCAGACTTTTTTCTCTTGTCTTATTTTTTGCCATATTGCTCTTGGTTTGGTTTGGCTTGACTGAGTGGACGGGCACAATCTCGAGCGCAAGATTCCCATCGCCTACCGAAACTTGGAATTCTTTCAAGATTATCGCAATGCAAGGGTATGGCAATGGCAAGTTATACCAACACGTTCTTCAGAGCATGATGTTGGTTACAACGGGATTCTTAGTGTCTTCATCCTTGGGTATCTTGCTAGGTATCCTGATGGGTGCCAATAAGAAGATAGAGGCTTTTGTAAACCCCATCTTTTTAACTTTGAGACCAATACCTCCATTGGCCTGGATTCCATTAGCAATCGTATGGTTGGGTCTAGGTAATTCAGCTAAGGTGATGGTGATTTATGTTGCTGCATTCGTGCCAGCGGTAATTAATAGCTTTACCGGTGTTCGCTCCATTGAGATGCCGCAACGCGAAGCTGCTGCAATGCTGGGCATTAGTCGCTTTGCCTATTACCGTGAGGTCTTGATACCTGGAGCTCTGCCATTGATCTTTACTGGCTTACGGCTCTCACTGCAGGCTTCTTGGACGACACTTGTTGCCGCTGAGTTGGTAGGGGCAACCTTAGGATTAGGCTCAATCCTCAATCAAGCAGCGCAGGACATTAATCCCGCAATGATTTTGGTAGGCATGATCAGTGTCGCTATTTCTGGCTGGCTTATGACGCAAATTTTGGCGAAAGCTGAGCGTTATGCAATGCCCTGGAGAGCATGATGGCTCATCGTGATCGCTTAAACCAGGGTGAGTTTGTATTGTGGACGGGGCTAGGTATTGCTAGCTTTATTGGTGTTTGGTATCTGTCAGTTCTCTTGGGTTTTGTACCCAAGCAATTTTTACCTGCTCCACATGAGGTTCTTCTCAAATTTATTCATTTGATCAATGAACCCTTTTCTGGATATACCCTATTAGCCCATATCGCCTCCAGCTTTCAGCGATTCCTGTATGGATTTTTATTGGCCGTGGCAATCGGAATTCCATTAGGCCTCTTAATGGCTTTATCTCGATTTGCAAACCAACTCATTACGCCATTTTTTGAAAGTATCCGCTTTGTTGCACCAATTGCTTGGGTGCCATTTGCAGCGCTTTGGTTCGGCACCGGAATTGGCGGTCCAGTATTGGTCATTTTTATGGGTGCTTTTCCTCCTGTATTAATTAATACCTATCGTGGCGCTATCCACGTGGATAAAAAGTATCTTGAGGCCGCCAGAATGTTGGGAGCAGGGAAATTGCGATTAATGACCGAAGTCTTATTTCCGGCAGCAATTCCATCCATCATTGCGGGGCTAAGAATTTCTGCTGGCCTAGGTTGGCAATCTTTAGTTGGCGCAGAGTTAATTGTGGCCTCTAGTGGTGTGGGCTACATGATGGTTAAAGGTCAAGCCAGTATTCAGACCGATATTGTGATGAGCGGCATGATTGCTATTGGGCTCATCGGCTTATTTATTGATGTACTTTTAAGGCAGGCTGAAAAGTTCGCTGTTCACTATAGAGAAATTTGAGTTATGGCAGATATTGTTTTCGATTCCGTAGAACGCAGCTTTAAACAGGGCGGCAAAGAATTTTTGGCTGTAGGCGGAATTAATTTAACTGTTAAGGACAGAGAGTTTGTGGCGATCGTCGGACCATCTGGCTGCGGCAAAACAACTTGTATGCGTATGGTTGCTGGACTCGAAATGCCTAGCAAAGGAAGAGTTTTGGTAGGCGGTAAAGAGGTAAAGGGTCCTGGACCTGATCGCGCCGTCGTGTTCCAGCAGTTTGCTTTGTTTCCATGGAAAACAGTGCAAGAGAATATTGAGTTTGGTTTGAAATCCATGAGTATGAGCGCAGAGGAAAAACGCGATAAGACTGCGCGTTTGATTTCCTTGATGGGTCTGGAGGGGTATGAGCAGGCATACCCCCATCAATTATCTGGAGGTATGCAGCAACGTGTTGCCATTGCACGCGCTTATGTGCTTGAGCCAGAAGTGCTGTTGATGGATGAGCCTTTTGGAGCTTTGGATGCACAGACTAGGGTGGTCATGCAGGAAGAGTTGGTAAGACTGGCTCGCAAGAATCCTAAAACTGTTTTATTTATTACCCATGCAGTTGAGGAGGCTGTATATCTCGCAGATCGTGTGGTAGTGATGTCTAGAAGGCCTGGTTTGATTCGGGAGGTGATTGACATTAAGCCTGTTCGGGAGAAAGAGGGCTGGGATTCTCATTCGCGTATTGAGGATGTAATGGATTTAAGTTCGTTTGTGCAGTTACGTAGTCAGATTTGGAAGTTATTACGGGAGCAAAACCTGGGCGTTGATCATTGATTCACTTTTGTAATATATGAAGGAGATAAAAATGCAATTCAAAAAAACATTAGCAAGCATCTTAGGGGCAACAGTTTTATCAGCAGTCAGTATTGGGCAAGTACAAGCGCAGGCAAAGCCTGCGTTGACAGAGATTAAGGTAAGTTATCAGCCTGCTTTATATTGGGCTCTACCCTTTTTTGTAGCTACAGAAAAGGGTTGGTGGGGTGAATTAGGTTTAAAGCCTGAGTTCAGCACTTTCCCAGCAGGTGTTCCACAGATTGCAGCATCCGCTTCCAAATCTTGGGATGTGGGCGGCACCGGATCCGTTCCTGCGGTATTGGGCTATGTCCGATTTGGTATTAAGACTATTGGACTGAGTAATGATGAGTCTGCAGGTAATGCATTGCTGGCAACTTCAAAAGCGGCAGAAGCTTTTGCTGCAAATCCGCAATCCTTAAAAGGGCAGACTATAGTGCTGACTGGTAACTCCACTGGAGATTACGCTGTTCAGTCTTGTTTGAAGAAGTATGGATTATCTAAGACCGATGTCGTTATTAAAAACATGGGTCAAGGTGAAATCATTTCCGCCATGTCATCTGGTAATGCAGACTTTGGTGGCTTATGGGCGCCAAATATCTATACCTTGGAAGAAAAAGCTGGAGCAAAAGTCATCTGTAGCGGTAAAGATGGTGGCGCATTTGTTCCGGGCGCATTGATTGTTCGCGGTGATTATGCAAAAGAGAATCCACAGAACGTTGCTAAGTTCTTGGCTATCTATCTACGTACATGGAAATGGATGAACGCAAATAAGCCACAAGCTATCGCTATGATGAAAAAGTTCTATGAGCAGGGCGGCGTTACTATTTCTGAAGCATCCATGAAAAAAGAGTTTGATACTCGTCCTACTTATGATTTGGCTGCTGAGTTAAAGATTATGGATAACTCCAAAGGCCCTTCACAAGTTGATGGCTGGTTTAATGCGATTGCGGCATTTATGCAGTCAACCGGCGCGATTCAAACTGTTCCACCTGCAAATGAATACATTACTGATGAATTCATGAAGATGGTGAATGCAGATAAAAAGCTACGTGAATTTGCAAACAATACTAAGTAGTACATAAATCAATCTAAAAAGTGAGGGAAACCTCATTTTTTAGATTTAAGCTGTAAGCGCTTACACAATGAAGGTAACAAATATGTCTATTAATTACTTAAAAAAAGCAGCAAAAACGCCTGAGACAGAAACTTCAACTGCCCAACAGGTGGTAACTGAGATGCTGGCCAATATTGAGAAAAATGGCGAAGCAGCTGTGAAGGAATACGCTTCCAGGTTGGATAAGTGGACTGGCGAAATTGTGATGTCTGAGCAAACCATTAAAGCTATCTTGGCGGATGTGCCTAGCTCAGTTAGAAATGATATCGATTTTGCTGTTAAGCAAGTATATGACTTCGCAATCGCTCAAAAAAATAGCATTCAAGATTTCTCAACGACTTTACATACAGGGGTGATAGCTGGTCAAAAGGTCTTGCCAGTGAATGTAGTCGGCTGCTATGCGCCTTCAGGACGCTATGCTCATATCGCATCTGCTTACATGACGGTAGCCACTGCTAAGGCAGCAGGCGTCAAAAATATCATTGCATGTTCAAGCCCTTTTCGTGGTGGCGGCATCCATCCTTATGTTCTTTATGCATTTAAAGCAGCCGGAGCAGATGTCATCATGACATTGGGTGGCGTACAAGCAATTGCATCTATGGCCTATGGTTTGTTTACTGGAAAGCCTGCTGATGTTGTTGTGGGACCGGGTAATAAGTTTGTAGCTGAAGCTAAACGCTCTCTTTTTGGTAAGGTCGGTATTGATGTATTCGCGGGACCCTCTGAAATTGCGGTAATTGCAGATGAAACTGCCGATCCCAAAATTGTTGCAAGCGATTTGGTTGGTCAAGCAGAGCATGGCCATGAATCACCAGCCTGGTTATTCACCACTTCTGAGAAATTAGCTAAAGAGGTGATGGTATTAGTGCCTCAGATGATTGATCTCTTGCCACCAACTGCTAAAGATGCTGCTGCTTGTGCATGGCGCGATTATGGTGAAGTGATCGTATGTGGCTCACGTGAAGAAGTTGCTCAAATCTCAGACAAGTATGCTAGTGAGCATCTTGAAGTACATGCAAAAGACTTGGATTGGTGGCTCAGTAATCTGACTTGTTATGGCTCACTCTTCTTGGGTGAAGAAACAACGGTAGCATTCGGTGATAAGACTAGTGGCCCTAATCACGTATTACCAACTAAGGGTGCAGCTAGATACTCTGGCGGCTTATCTGTTCATAAGTTTATGAAAACACTCACTTGGCAAAAGATGACCCGCGAGGGTAGCAAGGAAATGGCTTTGGTCACTGCCAGAATTAGTCGCTTAGAAGGTATGGAGGCGCATGCTCGTACTGCAGATGATCGACTTGAGAAATATTTCCCTGATGAAAAATTTGATCTTGGTATTCCAGTAGAGGTATGAGTTCTATGATGAATCAATTATTTGGATTACAGGGAAAAACTGCCTTGGTCACTGGCGGTAGTAGTGGCTTAGGCGAGGGCATTGCTTTAGCGCTTGGGCTTGCAGGTGCTGAAATTGCAATCGCTGCTCGTAGGGAGGCGCCTCTAAATGAAGCCGTTGGCCGTTTAAGCCAAAAGGCCATTAAAGCGAGCGCGTTTATGGCCGACCTCAGTGTTCTTGAACAATCTGCAGAGCTATCTAAACAAGTGCTTGCTAAGCTAGGAAAGGTGGACATTTTAGTTAATGCTGCTGGCATTAATTTACGAGAGCCATTTGGTGATATCACTCCGCAGAGTTGGCAAGAGCAATTAAATGTGCAGCTAGCTGCACCATTTTTTATGACTCAAGCGCTTGCTCCACAGATGAAAGGGCGGCAATGGGGAAGGGTAATTAATATTGCCTCCTTACAGAGTTATCGTGCATTTGCTAATAGCGCTCCATATGGTGCTGCAAAGGGTGGAATCTTGCAATTGACTCGAGCGATTGCTCAAGAATGGTCAAAGTTTGGTATTACCTGCAATGCTATCGGGCCTGGTTATTTTCCGACAGCACTAACAGCGCCAGTGTTTGGCGATCCTGCCCTTGTAAAACTACACGCTGAACGAACTGCTATCGGACGAAATGGTGAGATTCAAGACCTTAATGGCATTGCTATTTTCTTAGCAAGTGAGGCATCAGCGTATATTACTGGCCAAACCATCATGGTTGATGGCGGCTATACAGCTTCGTAAGGAATCTAATCATGAAAGCATTGGTGTATACCCAGCCAAATGAGATGCAAATTTTGGAGCGACCCTATCCTTCCTTGGAGGCGAATGAGGTCGTGCTCAAGATTGAGTCGGTTGGTATTTGTGGCAGTGATATGCATGCCTTTCATGGACATGATCCTCGAAGAAAGCCTGGCTTAGTTCTGGGGCATGAGTTTGCAGGCACTGTAGAGGAAACCAGTTCCTCATTATTTGCCAAGGGTCAAAGAGTAACGGGCAACCCATTAATTACTTGTGGGCATTGCGAATATTGCTTACAGGGTAGAAATAATTTATGTGCTAATCGCACAATGGTTGGTATGACGAGACCGGGTGCATTTGCGCAATACATGAGTATTCCGGCAAGCTCCTTGATTGCCATTCCTAATGGGCTAAGCGTGGATGCTGCCGCATTAACTGAGCCAGCTGCTACTGCAGTCCATGCAATTAATCTATCGATGCGGGCATTACAGCGCCCAATTCAGGAATGTCGTGTATTGGTCTTGGGGGGTGGTGCTATCGGCATGTTATCGGCATTGCTTTTAAAGCATTATGGCGTTGGCGATCTGACTGTTGCAGAGGTAAATCCATTGCGTAGACAGGCGCTTGAACAGCATGCAGCCTGCAATACGATTAATCCGATGGATGAACAGCCAACCGAAAACGGTTATGAGTTTGTTATGGATTGTGTTGGAGCAGCAGTAACTCGAAATACTGCTTTAGCCGCAGTGAAACCCGGTGGGGTAGTAATGCATGTTGGCCTACAAGATTGGGCTAGCGAAATCGATATGCGTAAGTTGACTTTAGCCGAAATCACGCTACTTGGAACTTACACTTATTCCACCGTGGATTTACAGGCCACAGTTAACTTATTAGCACGTAATGCATTTGGTGATTTGTCATGGGTAGAGAGCCGCTCACTTGATGATGGACCACAAGCATTTATGGATCTACATGCTGGAAAAACAGCTGCAGCAAAAGTCTTGTTGAAGCCTTTTTAATATAGCGCAACATATTGAATGGCCTAGCTGAGCAATAGACAAAGGATTTCTATGCAGTTTGATTTTCATTCGACCCGCTCAATCTTGGTGCAAAGAGGGGGCTCGACCCAGCTAGCAAAAATTGCTCGAGAGCAAGGCGCGAACAAAGTGCTCATCGTGACAGATCCAGGTGTTCTTTCTGCGGGTTTATTGGAAAAGGCATTACCGCAATTCAAAGAGCTAGGTATTCCAGTACATATTTTTTCTGATGTTCAGGCTGACCCACCCGTTGCGGTAATTGAAATGGCAGTTCAAGTGGCGCAAGAATATCAAGCTGACTGTGTGATTGGTTTTGGCGGTGGAAGCTCAATGGATGTAGCAAAGCTGGTGGCATTGCTCTCTCTTGGTAAAGAAAAATTAGCTGATATCTATGGAATTGGTAACGCAAAAGGCCCGCGCCTTCCTTTGATATTAGTGCCGACTACTGCGGGAACGGGATCTGAGGCTACCAAGAGTTCAGTAGTGACGGTGAGTGAGAGCGAGAAGAAGGGAGTTCTTTCTCCCTATTTATTGCCTGATGTTGCCTTGCTCGATGCTGAGTTAACTTTAGGTTTGCCTGCCCATGTTACGGCTGCAACCGGAATTGATGCCATGGTTCATGCTATTGAAGCGTTTACTACCAAATATTTAAAAAATCCGATGGCTGACTGTCTCGCCAAGGAAGCACTGAGATTATTGTCAAACAATCTGCATCGAGCTGTGATGTCGGGGGAAGATATTGTCGCCCGTGAAAATATGCTGCTTGGCGCATGCCTAGGTGGTATGGCATTTACAAATGCGCCCGTTGCAGGCGTTCATGCTTTGGCTTATCCAATAGGCGCTAGATTTCATATTCCTCATGGGCTTTCTAATTCCTTAGTATTGGCGCCAGTAATGCGCTTCAATTTGGAAGCGGCTCATGCAATGTATGCCGATTTAGGGCAAATCATTAAGCCAGGCTTACAAGGTTCAACTATGGATCAAGCCACTCAATTGGTTGACTATCTTGCTACCTTGGCTGAAGATTTGGGCCTACCCACCCGATTAAGTCAGGTTGGTATTGCAGAAAAGGACATTGATCAACTTGCAATTGACGCAATGTTGCAAACTCGTCTATTGATGAATAGCCCACGGGAAATCAAACTGCAAGATGCTGCAGCTCTCTACAGAGAGGCCTTATAGAGTCGATAAGAAGTGTTTCTTTATCGCTTGAGTAATGTTTTGACGTCCATGTTTTTTGCGCTCTAAGAGTCCTACTTTTCGGTAGACCGTTTTCCCGGGGAGCTCTTGGATCTTTAATTGACGATCGCTAGTCCAGGCAATATTTGCTAGCTTCGGAATAATTGAATAACCCAGGCCTTGTCTAACTAATTCAATAATCGCTTCTACTGAATTCAATTCCATACTGTCTTGAATTTTAAGTTTATTCACCTTGATGGTTTGTTCAACTAGATGGCCAGTCCAGGTATTGCGCTCAAAGCGAATAAAGGGCAGGGAGTTGTTGAGGTTCTTTGAGGTCTTGGATGAGCTAGGCGAGATCAAGATCATGGGTTCTTTATAGAGCTCGGTCCATTGCACAGTTTGGGGTAATGCATAAGGGGACTCAGTCACGATAGCAGCATCTAGAGTGCCTTCCATTACTTGATCAAGGAAGTTGCTCGAGAGACCTGCAATGAGCTTAATTTCTAATTCAGGATAACTTTGCTTAAGTTCATTAAGGGTTTTGCCAAATGCACCCATAAGGGTAGATACTAGGGCTCCTAGAACAATAGTGCCACTCAGTTCGGATTTAAGGTTAGAGCCCAGGGATTCGTATTTAACAATAATCTCTTGTATCGGCTCAATTACGGCACGACCATTACTATTGAGCGAAAGAGAACGTTTCGTTCTATCAAAAAGCTCTACTCCAATTTCCTGCTCTAGTTGCTGTAATTGCTGTCCTGCAGCAGCGGCTGTTAAACCAATCTCTCTGGCAGCGGCCGCAACACTTTTATGACGGGTGATGGCAATGAAATTTTTGAGGAGTTTGATGCTAGACATGAAATTTATTATAAATAAATTCTTTATCTCAAAGAAAAAATAATCAATAAATTTATAGGAACTCAGGATGAGTATTTATATAAATTATTTTATTTTGGTGGTAAGGTGCAGGAAAGAATATGCATGTGGCTAATGCACACAATGGAGGCAGCTGAATTATGTCGGATAAGAAAGAGGTTTCTCAACGCCGTAAATTTCTTCAAAAATCCCTCACTGTTGGGGGCGGCATTGGGGGAATCCTAGCTTCTAAGAATGCGCTCTCGCAGACCAATGACAGTAATTTTTTAGCTATTGATCCTTGGACCAAAGTTCAGGGATCGACTTTTATTAATCCTCCTTATGGATTGCCTTCCAAATACGAGAAGAATGTAGTTCGGGTTCTACCTTCGCCACCACCTACTTTTTTAACTGGCTCAAGAACCCCCTTGCAAAATTTGCATGGGATTATTACTCCCAATGGATTGGTATTTGAAAGACATCATGCTGGTATCCCCGATATCAATCCAGATGAGCATCGCTTAGTCATTCATGGATTGGTTGATCGGCCCATGATATTTACCATGGAAGACATCGTGCGCTTTCCATCTGAATCACGCGTGTATTTTTTAGAGTGTTCTGGTAATAGTGCGGCAGAGCTAAAGAAGGCAACCGGAAAGACTGCCCAGGAAATTCATGGACTCCTTTCATGTTGTGAGTGGACGGGCGTGCGCTTGTCGACAATTTTGCAAGAGTGTGGCGTTCAGCCATCTGCAAAGTGGGCCCTAGCTGAGGGGGCTGATGGTGCGGCCATGACTCGCAGTATTCCAATGAGCAAGATGATGGATGACGCCTTATTAGTGTATGCGCAGAATGGGGAGATGTTGCGTGCAGAGCAGGGTTACCCCCTAAGACTCTTCCTACCGGGATATGAGGGGAACATGAGTATCAAGTGGTTGCGTCGTATCAAGTTAGGAACCGAGCCTTGGCAGACACGTGAGGAAACTTCTGCTTATACCGATTTGCTACCTACTGGGAAGGCAGAACAATTTACTTTTGCAATGGATGTGAAGTCTGTGATTACACAACCATCGGGAATGATGAAGCTCAAATCAAAAGGCTTCTATGAGGTATCTGGTTTTGCTTGGTCGGGTAAGGGCATGATTAAGCGCGTTGAAGTTTCAACTGATGGCGGTACTTCATGGGCCCAAGCTGTCTTACAGGAGCCAGTGATGGATAAGTCTCTCGTGCGTTTCCGCTTCCCTTGGATGTGGGACGGTGCCCCGGCTATGCTGATGAGTCGCGCCATCGATTCGAGCGGCGCAGTGCAGCCCTCAATGGGATCTCTGCTAAAGGAAAAAGGCACCAACTTTTTTTATCACAATAATGCTATTCAGCCTTGGCACGTAGCAGCTAATGGGGAGATTACCAATGGTCGCTAATCGCATTCCTCTGAAGGTGATCTACAGCGTGCTTGTGATTGGTTCTATCACGGCTTGTAGTAGTTCTTATCACTCAAATGGGCCAGTTGGTATTGGCAAGCCCATCTCTGAGAATCAAATTCGCTTATGGAATATTGATATCGGCCCAAATGGTGAAGGATTGCCTGCAGGTTCTGGTACGGCGATTACTGGTGAAGTCCTATTTCAACAACAATGCGCTTCTTGCCATGGAGACAAAGGTCAAGGTTCTATAGCAAATCGATTGGTTGGTGGCGGCGCGTTAAATACCAACTCGCCTGTGAAAACGGTTGGTAGCTTTTGGCCGTATTCCACAACGATATTTGATTACACCCGGAGGGCGATGCCTCATAACGCGCCTCAATCATTAACTAATGATCAAGTCTATGCGGCAACAGCCTATATTTTGTATTTAAATAAGATCATCTCTCAAGATGCCGTTATGGATGCGAAAACATTGCCTTTAGTAAGAATGCCTAACAGGGATGGATTTATTCCAATTGAGCGTTAACTTGTCGTTGGGATATTGCAGGCGAAACATGAGGGTGCTTATATTGAGATAAAGTAAATATTTATCTCAAAGAAAATTATATTCGATTTTATTTTTACTATCTATCGATATAATGGGGCTATGTCTAATACCGATCTCAAAGTAAAAGTCTGGCGTGGCGCAGAGCAGGGGGAGTTTGTTGAGTACCTGGTGCCGCGCAATTCCAATCAAACCGTTTTGGATGTGGTGACCTATATCCAGCGTAAGCTTGACCCTACTTTAAGTTATCGCTTTGCCTGCCGTGTTGGGATGTGTGGTTCTTGTGCCATGACGGTGAATGGCGTTGCTCGCTGGACATGTCGAACCCATGTGTCTCAAATCGTGAAGGGTGATTCACTCGAAATTGCACCATTGAATAATTTACCCGTGATCAAAGACCTTGCAACAGATATGCGTGAGTTCTTTAATAAATGGAAGGGTGCAGTTGGGTTCTTTAAGGGCACTCAAACTCGTCACGACGATTTTGCAAAAGTGGAGCCGCAGTCTGAAGAGCGTCAATTGGCTAATGCCGGAATTGAATGTATTGGTTGTGGTGTTTGTTATGCCTCATGTGAAGTGGTTGAAGCAAGACCTAACTACCTGGGCCCTGCAGCTTTGAATAGAGCTTGGACATTAACGAATGACATCAGAGATGTACAGCAGCTTGAGCGTATGCAGGCAGTAGCAGGAGACGCAGGCTGTCATGCCTGCCATACGCAAGGTTCCTGTACTGAGCGTTGCCCTAAGGCAATTGAACCAACGGCAAGTATTGCTGGACTGAAGAAGCTAGTGGCAAGAGCCGCAGTGCGTGGCAGCAAGTGGGGCAAGTTATGAGTCAAGGCGTTTTACAGGCAAAGCTTTGGTATGCCCAAAGAATCAGCGCAATGATTCTTGGAATCTGTGTAGCGATACACCTCCTCATTATTTTTTATGCAATCCGGGGCGGTATTTCTGCTCAAGAGATTTTGGGTCGTACACAAGGCAATATCGCATTTGCACTTTTTTATGAGTTATTTGTTTTGGCATGTTTTGTCCATGCTCCAATTGGCGTAGCCAATATTCTTCAAGAAACTATTCCAAAGACTGGATTGGCAAAGCCCATTTCTTGGGTTCTTGCAATCGCTATTCTTGCTCTTGGAACAACAGCTGTAGTTGGTGTGTATACCGGGGGCAGCTTATGAGCTCCAGACCGCACTTAGATTACCGAGCCAAAAGCCACTTATCTTATTTTGCATATGCATGCCATCGTCTGTCCGGTCTGCTCTTGGCATGTTTTATTCCATTACATTTTTTAATGCTTTCTCAATCCTTGCGTGGTGCTCAAGGATTTGAGGCCTCTTTGAAGTTGACTGATTTTTGGGTATTTAAGTTTGGTGAATGGGTATTAGTTATCTTATTGGCTATTCATCTAGCTGGAGGAGTGCGCTTACTGATGATTGAATTTGGACCTTGGCGTGGTTTGCGTAAGGGGTGGATTCAAGCCTCCATATTGTTCGCAATCATTTGCGGGCTCTTATTTCTATATTTTGCTAACTAGTTAGGTTGATATGCAACTCAATATGGATTTGGTAGAAGAGGCTTGTAAGGAGCTCTATATCCGTGCACTAAAAGTGCTTCCAGATGATATTAAAGATGGAATCAATCGTTTAGACCGGGCTGAAACTGATCAACGAGCACAGGTTGTTCTCAAAACCATGATTACTAATATTGCTGTGGCAGAGCGGGAAGATAATTTGCTCTGTCAGGATACTGGCTTACCTATCTATAACGTTAAGATTGGTGGCAATGTGCAGTTTGATGGCATGGCTTTAAAAGCAGCCATTCGTAAAGGTTGTGAGCGTGCCACTAAAGAATATCCTTTGAGATCTTCAGTCGTACATCCCATTACACGCAAAAATAATCATACTTCTTGCGGTATTGATATGCCTGCAATCCATATCGATTTTGTAGATGAGTCTGAGACAGTTGAAATTGAAATGGTGCCAAAAGGCAGTGGATCAGAGAACAATTCTTTTCTTAAAATGGCGATACCTGCAGATGGTATCAATGGAGTCAAGGCATTTGTAATTGAAAGCGTCGTGTCCGCTGGCGGTAAAACCTGTCCACCAACGATTGTTGGCGTAGGTGTTGGTGGAACATCTGACCAATGTGTTGCGATGGCAAAAAGAGCGGCTACCCGTCCGCTAGGAAGCGCTTGCTCTGATGAAGAGGGTGCAAAGCTGGAAAAAGAGTTGAGTGCAGCCGTGAATCATCTCGGTATTGGACCCCAAGGACTTGGTGGTGATGGCACAGCCTTTGCCGTTCATGTCGAACTTGCGCATACTCATATCACCCTCAACCCTGTTGCAGTAAATATGCAATGCCATTCTGCACGCAGGGCGCGTGCCACCTTTACGCCATCTGGCGTCAGTTACGGATTCTGAGGAGAATATTGATGGCACACTATGTTCTCCAGACGCCGGTTAACGAAGAGGCAATTCGTAAGTTACGTATTAATGACACCGTAACCTTGCAAAGTACTCTATTTGGCATTCGTGATGCAACACAAATTCATATGTTTGATTATGATCGTCAAACCCGTTTTGATTTAAATGGTCATGCAGTCATTCATACTGCACCCAATGTACGTAAAGTTCCAGTGAGTGAGCAATTTCCAGCTGGTTATGAACCTATTTGCATTGGAACTACCACTTCTGACCGAATGGAGCGCTTTACTCGTCCACTAATGACTCAAAAAGGTGTCCGCATGATTGTTGGTAAGGGTGGCATGCGGGAAGGTTCAGCCGAGGCTTTTAAAGAATTGGGCGGCGTTTACTTGGCGATCATTGGCGGCACAGCGGCGCTTGAAACGACTTGGATCGAGCAAATTGAAGATGTAGATATGGATGATCTCAATCCAGAATCACTTTGGCGTTTCAAGATCAAAGATTTTGGTCCACTCTTGGTAGCTATGGATAGCCATGGCGGCAGTATTTATCAAGAAGTGAAGGGCGATGTCGCTCGCAATAAAGATGCTGTTTTAAAAAGCCTTGGAATTCTTTCATGAGCGCTATCCCAACAATTGAAACTGATATATTGATACTAGGTTCTGGTGGAGCAGGGCTCTTTGCGGCCTTGCATGCACATCAAGCCAATCCAAATCTCAATATCACGATTGCAGTAAAAGGTTTGCTAGGTAAATGTGGTTGTACCCGTATGGTACAGGGTGGGTATAACGTCGCTCTTGCTGAGGGAGATTCGGTTGAGCGTCACTTTATGGATACCATTGAAGGTGGTAAATGGTTATCGGATCAAGATCTTGCTTGGACGCTAGTCAGCAAGGCGGTAGAGCGCATTCATGAACTTGAGAATGAATTAGGCTGCTTTTTTGATCGCAACCCTGATGGTACTGTTCATCAAAAAGCCTTTGCTGGCCAAACGTTTGATCGCACAGTACATAAAGGTGATTTAACTGGTATTGAAATTATTAATCGCTTGGCAGAGCAGGTATGGTCCAGGGGAATTCATCGTCTTGAAGAGCATCGGGCTATTGAATTAATACATAGCAAAGACGGTAAGTCTCTTGCTGGCGTGTTGATGCTCAATATGCACACTGGTCAATTTGTATTAGTGCGTGCTAAAGCGGTTTTGCTTGCTACAGGTGGCGGACCAACGATGTATCGATATCACACGCCATCAGGAGATAAGAGTTGCGATGGTTTAGCAATGGCTCTTCGTGCAGGTCTAAGCTTGCGTGATATGGAGATGGTACAGTTTCATCCTACGGGATTATTAGCTGGCCTAGATACTCGTATGACTGGAACTGTTCTAGAAGAGGGCTTGCGTGGTGCAGGGGGATACTTACTCAACAGCAATAATGAACGTTTTATGGGGAACTATGATCCTCGTAATGAACGCGCTACTCGAGACATTGTTTCTCGTGCAATCAATTCTGAAATTCGTGCAGGTCGAGCTACTCCCAATGGTGGCGTTTACATTCAAATGAGTCATTTAGGCCCTGAAAATGTACGTGAGCAATTTAAGGGAATGGTCGAGCGTTGTGCTGATAGCGGCTTTGATTTAGCAAATGATTTGGTAGAAGTGGTTCCGACTGCCCATTACATGATGGGTGGTTTGGTATTCAAAAAAGATTGCAGTACCGATCTACCTGGACTTTTTGCCGCAGGTGAAGATACTGGCGGTGTTCATGGAGCTAATCGCCTTGGTGGTAATGGTGTAGCTAACTCAACAGTGTTTGGGGGCATTGCAGGTGATGCAATGGCGCAGTGGGTTGCTTCCCAAAGCTTGCAGGAATGTAATATGGATGAGGTTTATAAGAGTATTCAGGTCCATGAAGCGCCATTACAAAAAGCAGCTGGTGATATTGAGGCAATTCGGGATGCCTTGTCTGCATGTATGTGGGATGACGTGGGAATCTCAAGAACTAAAGAGAGCTTGCATCGTGCCCGCAATACTTTAGAGCTATTGGGTAAGCAGTTGAATCAAATTGGTGTAGGTGATATTCAACGTGAATATAGTGTTACTTGGCAAGATTGGATGAATCTACAGAATCTAATTCAAGTAAGTAAGTCGATTACGGAAGCTGCTATTTCTAGAGAAAATTCAAGAGGCTCGCATTATCGTGAGGATTTTCCTGAGCCTGGTTCCTTAGAGGAATCCTATTTCACTGCAATTCATCTTCAGGGCGAAAGTTTGGTGATCGAAAATAAACCAGTTCAGTTCAATCTGGTGAAGCCTGGTGAAACTATTCTTGTTGAGACCTAGTCATTTTTGAATTTATTGAACCATTACCATTTACATTAGCGGCGCTAGTTATTTTTGGTGCCTATTTCATTTTTGGAGTCTCTGGGTTCGGTTCATCGATTGTTGCAGTTCCCTTATTGGTGCAGATTTACCCGCTAAAGTCGGTGGTGCCAATGATGGTAATGATTGATATCTGCGGCTCTTTATATCTTGGCAATAAATCCTCCAGCAATGCGAACATGAAGGAATTGAAGTGGTTGTTTCCATTTACGCTCGTCGGCATTGTCGTAGGTGGACTGGTGCTGCTAAATGCTCCAAGTGCGCCTTTATTGATTACCTTGGGAGTCTTTGCTGCAATGAATGGTGCCCGAGTTCTATGGCAAAGAAACAGGGAGTTGCATCAAGCTATCAACAAATGGTGGGCGGTGCCATTTGGTTTTTTTGGGGGGATCTTCACGGCGCTTTTTGCAACTGGTGGCGCTATTTATGCGTCTTACCTCGCATTAAGAATTGCGGATCCAAAAACGCTCAGGGCAACTATGGCATTCGCTATTTTGATCCTCACATTTTTGCGACTTTGCCTAATGCTAGCAACGGGCTTATTATTTAGTTGGCCTGTATTTGGCTTAGCACTTTGGCTAATGCCAGCTATGTTTCTGGGGATTTGGGCAGGTACTCACGTACATTCAAAATTGAGCAGCACTTCAATGCGCATTGTTTACGGATCTATTTTGCTTTTTTCCGGAACTACCTTGCTTATTCGCCAGCTTTTTTAAAGCACTTTTCCTGGGTTCATGATGTTTTTTGGATCAAGCGCTTTTTTAATAGATCTCATTAACTCCATTTCAACATTACTTTTTCGCAAAGGCAGTTCATCGCGCTTGGATTGACCGATACCATGCTCAGCTGAAAATGATCCTAAGTGTGCATAGACTTGATCGTGGACCAATTGATTGATTGAATTTCTTCTTTCCTCAATGTCATTCGATAGGTTAGGGGAAAGTGGTGCCAAGTTGTAATGAAGATTTCCGTCTCCTACATGACCAAAAATAATGGTCTGCATTTTTGGCCAAAGCTGCTGTAATTTAACTTCTGTGTCTTCAACAAAGCTGGCAATTTGAGAAATAGGCAATGAAATATCATGTTTGATAACAGTGCCAAGCTCAAATTGTGCTTCTGGAATACCTTCTCTAATACTCCACAGGTCTTTACTTTGCTGTATGGAGTTAGCAATGACTGCATCAGCGATCAATTCAAGTTCTAAGGCTCTGCCAAGCAAATTCTCTAGACGCTCCCTATTGATGTTTTCGGCTTCCATGCTGGAAAACTCAAGTAATACAACCCAATCTGATTCCGTACTGGAAAAAGACTCTATATTTTTTGCGCGCTTAGCAACTAAACGAAGTGCTCGGGTAGAAATTAATTCAAATGCTGTTAAATCTGCATTAGAGCTTTCACGTGCCAGGTCGATTAATTGAATACCTGCTCTAACACTTTGGATGCTTACGAGTGCTGTTACCCTTGATTTAGGCAATGGATAAAGCTTGAGGGTAGCCGCAGTAATAATGCCAAGACTGCCTTCTGCGCCAATATAGAGATCTTTTAGTGAATAACCAGTGTTATCTTTTCTGAGGCCTCTGAGACCATTGAAGATCTCGCCTGTGGGAGTTACAAGCTCGATGCCCAGACATAAGTCCCTCATGTTTCCATAGCGTAATACCTGAACGCCACCGGCATTGGTACTTAAATTGCCTCCAATGGTGCAACTTCCTTCTGCTGCTAGGCTTAAAGGAAATAATTTTCCCACTTTTACTGCAGCTTCTTGCGCATTCATTAATACAACACCTGCATCAAGTGTGATGGTTGAGTTTTCGAGATCAAGTTCGCGAATGCGATTTAAGCGCGAGGTGCTAATCACAATACAATGACTATTTTTACTAGGAGTTGCTCCCCCGCATAGGCCAGTATTGCCGCCTTGGGGAACAATAGCAATATTTTCAGAATGACAAAGCGCTGCTAATGCTGCAACTTCATTGGTATTTTTTGGTCTCAGAACAGCCAGTGCCTCGCCTGTAAAGCGTTTGCTCCAATCAGTTAGAAAAGGGCTTTTATCAGCATCTGAGAGATAGACATATTCAGTGCCAATGATTTCTTGGCACTGTTCTATAAAGTTCTTCGCCTTTTCCAACTCAGCTGCGTTTGATATTGGGGGCGGGAAGACCTTCAATCATGATATTGATGCATGAAGGTAATTTACTGGCAAGTGCTCGCTTAGCAGCAGGGAGGACTTCAGTTGAATCATCTACGTACTCTCCATATCCACCAAAGGCTTCGCAGACTTTTTCATAGCGTGAGGGGAGAAGTTCACAGCCAAGAGTTCTATCTTGCCCATAGTCGCGAACTTGTATTTGATATTCTGCGTTCCATTTGGCGTCGTTACCGACAATCAAGGTAAAGGGTAGTTGATAGCGGACGGCAGTATCTATTTCAGCACTATGAAAGCCAAAAGTGCCGTCACCCATGACAGCTATGATTGGTACATGCGGTTTTGCAATGCTTGCCGCGGTTGCAAACGGTAGACCAGCGCCAATTGAACCTGCAACCCCATTGATCACTCTATTGGGAGCCTGTAGGCATGCTTGCGCCCATTGGCCGATTTCCCCTCCATCGCTAATGAGGACTGAATCTGGGTGGCTATCTAAAATTACTTGAAGAGGCGCAAGGGCCTGAACAGGGTGTAGCTTGCCCTTGCTGTTAGGGAGTTTAGACCAAGCTGGAGGCTGATAAGTAATCGCCTCAGAAACTTCTTTTTGCCATTGTGTTTGCGCGCTATTGGTACCAAGCTTAAGGCTGTACATCTGTTCTATCGCACTCGGTATATCCGACATTATGGATTGAGCTAAACGTGGCCCTAATGCATTTTTTGCGCGCTTTATTTCTTCTGCTTCAGGATCGATTTGCAAGAAAAGACACTCTTTATTGAATCCTGGACTTTGTGCAAACTTTAGAGTGAAGTCTACCTTCTTACCTAGTAGCAAAACACAATCTGCTTGACTTAATATTTCTGCAAATGCACCTAAGCTAGGGTCGCCAATTCCTCGAGGGCTTTCCATGCCCACCACTGGTATACCTAGGGTTTTTTGAAGCTTTGAAAGAAGTACTTTGCCAGCCTTTGATTGCATCTGTGGGCCAGTCAAAATGAGCGGCTTACTGGCTTGTTTCAGTTTTTCAATGATGCTGGATATCTCTGAACTTTGAGCCTGTATTGGCTCTAACTCAAAAGAGGTAGATGTTGGCATGACTCCACTCTCAGGCCATGCCGCTTCTAAAACATCTGTTGGGAGGCTGAGGTGAACTGGGCCTGGCCTGCCTGATTTAGCAATCTGAATTGCTTTCGCAATATCTTTACCAATATCTTCCACTTTTTGACAGGCCCATGATGCTTTTGTTAGGGGAGCTGCAATATCAGTTTGGCGCATCTCTTGAAAAGCGCCTTTACCAAGTTGATCTAATGGGGCATGACCAGATAAAAGAACTACAGGGGATTCAGCCATGCCTGCTGTGTAAAGTGCAGACACTGCATTAGCATGACCTGGACCACCAGTAACCAGGGCAATTCCAACTTCTCCAGTCAGTCTTGCCCAGGCATCGGCCATATGTACTGCTGCACCTTCATGTCGCGTATGAATTAGATCAATTTTTGAATCGAAAATAGCGTCATATACCGGCATGATGTGATTACCCGACAAGGTAAAAATCTTAGAGATGCCAGCGATCTCAAACGCCTTCACTAGGGCTGATGCCCCATTATTATTTTTAGGATTCATTGTTTTCTATTAAATTATTTAATGCCTAATTGACTGCTTAATTTGGAATAAGCGACATATTGAGAGGCTGCAAATTTTTCAGTATCCATAGGCGAAAGGATGCGAGGCACTCCTCCGTAACGTACATTACCAGCCTGCCAATTTGCGTCTTTATCTGCCGCCGCTAACACTTCAACCCACTTGCTAACTGCTTCAGGGCTCATCTTGGGAGGCCCATACAGCGCACTCCATCCTACGATGGCTTCTAGTTGAGGCATCCCCACTTCTTTTGCAGTCGGCACCGCTGGAATTTCTTTAACGCGCTCCGGAGTGGTTACTACTAAGGCGCGTAACTTGCCGCTATTAATTTGTGTGAGGGCAGAAGTTAAGTTGCCACAACTAAAGTCAACCTCTTTTGCCAAGACGGCAACTACTGCCTCTGAGCCACCTTTATAGCTCACATTTATTGCTGCATCTGGTTTTAATTTCAGGCTTTGTAAAATTAGCTGTGAGGCAAAATTTAAAATCGTACCCGGTCCTGAAGAGCTGTAATTCAATTTTCCTGGTTGTGCTGTGATTGCCTTAGTCAGATCTTCAAACGATTTATAGGGAGACTCTGAGTTCACTACACATACCACTGGGTTTAACTCTAGCAAACCAATAAAAGTAAAGTCATTCCACTTGTAGCTTAAGTCTGTTTTCATGGCAGGCAATACAGCTTGCGATCCAACTCTGGCAAGAAGAAGGGTGTAGCCATCAGGCGCAGCATCTTTAACTAACTGAGATCCAATAGCACCACTAGCGCCACCTTTATTCACAATCACAATAGATTGCTTGAGAACGTTTTGAGCAACTGTAGCTAAATTACGAGCCGACTGATCAGCATCACCGCCAGCTACAAAAGGAACAACAATCGTTACTGGTTTGTTGGGATAGTTTTGCGCCAATACGGGTGTAACGACGCTCAGTAATCCCAAGCATAAGAGGGTGGATTTGAGCAAATGAAAATCTTTTAGCTTCATGCAAGCTCCTAGGAAAGGTTAGGTAGTGCTGCAAATAAAAAGGCACCCATATGGGTGCCTTCAAATATATTTACTGAGCTACGATGTTGCGAGCTTTAATCACTTTCTCCCAACCTGCTGACTCACTTTTAATTTGAGCTTCTAACTCTTTAGGAGTATTGGCAATTGGTGTCAATCCGTTGATTTCTAAACTCTTGCGCATAGCATCTGATTCAAGTGCCTTTTGAGTTGCAACATAAATTTTGTCAACAATCGCTTTCGGGGTACCAGCTGGTGCAGCAAGTGCATACCAACCAACGTTCACGAATCCGGGGATAGCTGCCTCTGCCACCGTAGGGACATCTGGTAATTGAGCAACTCGTTTACTACTAGTGATGGCTAGAGGTTTGATCTTGCCGGCTTTAGCAAAGCCTGCAGCTGCAGGCAAATTACCAACCATAAAGTCAATTTGACCCGAGATTAAATCGTTGATAGCAGGTGCCTCGCCTTTATATGGGACGTGGGTTGCACCAATTCCGGCGGCATAGGTGAAGTTTTCACCTGCCATGTGAACTTGACTGCCAATTCCTGCAGAGCCAAAGGTGAGCTCCTTTGTTTTTGCTAAAGCAATAAATTCTTTTAAGTTATTCACCGGCAAGTTAGGGCTCACAGAAACCAACATTGGGCCACCAGCTACAGCAGTAATGTAGGTAAGGTCGGTCGAATAATTTAAAGGCAGCTTCTTATATAAATAAGGATTGACGGTCATCATGCTGCCTGATGCTAACAATAAGGTGTATCCATTCGGTGGCGAGTTAGCAACAATCTCAGCACCAATATTGCCACCTGCACCACCTTTATTTTCTACGATTACATTCTGACCTAGGATGGTGGTCATTTGCTGTGCCAAGATTCTTCCAAGGATATCGGTGGTTCCACCTGCAGCAAAAGGAATAATCAACTTTACTGGTTTATCTGGCCAGCTCTGAGCTTGAGCAATAGAAGGGGAGGTCAAATACAGTAATGCCCCTATGCTGATGAGCGCAGACTTTATAGCGGTAATGCGATCTTTCTTAAACATCATGCTCCTCCATTTATTTATTTATTTTTTATCTTAGCTTGTATTGCATTGAATAGGTACTATTTAATAGTAATAAGCTTATCCGTTTCTTAAAAAATGGTCTTGCTACTTGCAAGTGATCTAAATCATCTATATGATATGGATATGTCTGCTATTTTGATCTCTGAGTTCATTACTAGTCAAGCCCTAGAAACCCTGCGTTCTAGGAACGACGTCATTTACGAACCTGATTTGTACAAGGATAGGACAGCGCTAATTGCTGCTATGCAAAATATTGATGCGCTGGTAGTTCGCAATCTAACGCAGGTGAATGAAGAGGTCTTGAATGCTGCCCCCAAATTGAAGGTTGTTGGACGTCTTGGGGTTGGACTTGAAAATATTGAGCTGCCAGCTTGCGCTAAACGCAACATTAAGGTGATTCCTGCTACAGGCGCTAATGCTGAATCAGTGGCCGAATATGTTGTAGGGGCTGCAGTTGCGTTAACCCGTGGTTTTATTCCAGCAACCATCGCAACTCTGAATGGTGCTTGGCCTCGCCCTCAGTTTTCTGGCTACCATGAATTTCTAGGTCAAACCCTAGGTATTGTTGGATTTGGCAGCATTGGTAGGGTGGTAGCTAAAAAAGCACATGCCTTTGGTTTGCAATGCGTTGCTTACGACCCGATGCTTTCTGGTGAGGCTGTAGAGCTTGGGGGATTTTCAGTACCTCTACTCAAACTAAGTGAATTACTCGCTAGAAGTCATGCGGTTTCGCTACATCTTCCTTATTTACCTGAAACCAAAAATTTATTTGATGCGACAACCTTAGATCTGATGAAAGAGGGCGCATGCCTTGTTAACACTGCGCGTGGCGGGATAGTTGATGAGGTGGCGCTAGCAGAACGCTTGCGCTCAGGACGCATTGGTGGCGCAGCGATTGATGTCTTTGCCGCCGAACCTGCTAAGGACTTAAGTCACTTTTCAGGAATTGAGAATCTCATTCTTACGCCGCACATCGCTGGTGTTACCCATGAGAGCAACGAGCGAGTTAGTCAAATGATTGCCGATGAAGTGAATCTGTATTTAGGAGCTTTGAAATGAACTTGTCCTATGAAAAGATGGTTCAACTAGCATCTGCAGGCTTGCAAGCTGCCGGCATAGGGGAGAAGGCAGCTTTTGAAACAGCACAGTTTTTAGCGCTTGCAGAATTAGATGGTTTAGCTTCTCATGGTTTGGCTCGAGTATCTCAATATGCTGGACATGCCAAAAACCGTCGAGTCGAGCTATCTCCTAAAATTAAAGTTCGCCCTTTTAAGTCATCAGCTGCTTTGGTAGATGCCTGTGATGGCCTCGCATTTCCTGCATTACGTTTTGCAACAGATTTATCAGTCAATCTGGCATCTAAAACTGGCGTTGGTTTGGTTGCAGTTACCAATAGCCATCACTTTGGGGTTGCTGGACATTTTGCTGAAGCTGCAGCTCGAGCAGGTTATATCTCCTTATTGTTTGGCAACACCCCTGCTGCAATGCCTATGGTTGGAGGTAGTAAGGCCTTGTTTGGAACCAATCCTTTAGCAGCAGCATTTCCAATTGGAAATCAAGATCCCTTAGTTATCGATATGTCTTTGTCTGCAGTTGCCCGTGGAAAATTACTGGTAGCAGCCAAAAAAGGAGAGTCCATTCCTGAGGGCTGGGCTCTCACTGCTGAAGGTAAGCCCACTACCGATCCTAATGAAGGATTGAAGGGATTAATGGTTCCTTTGGGCGGAGATAAGGGCGCTTTATTGGCGCTGATGATTGAGCTATTGGTGGTTGGTTTATCGGGCAGTAGATTTTCTTATGAGGCTGATTCATTTTTTGATGCCAAGGGAAATCGACCACGTATTGGTCAACTTCTATTGACTATTGATCCAGGATTGGCAGGTAGCCAAGTATTTGCAAGCAAGATGCAAGGGTTTTTGAAAACCTTAGCAGCAGACACTGGGACTCGAATTCCAGGACGCAGGCGTTTCAAACAAAGAGCGGTGGGTTTTAAAGAGGGTGTCAATGTTTCTGATGTCGTTGTAGAAGAAATTCAGGCTGGTATTCGTCAGTCGTGGAATGGGTAGTATTCAAACCAGATTTATAAGGAGAAAGAAATGATTCATTTTGTCGTGCATGAGCCAGGGGACGTCGTAGGCGTTGTCGTGGTAGAGGGTGTAAAGGCTGGTACCGATTTAATCGGCTGGGTAATGGATGGTGATAGTACTGTCAATATCAAAGCTGAGAGTGATATTCCGATTGGCCACAAGATTGCATTGCAAGACATGAAAACCGGCGACACCATCATTAAGTATGGCGTTGATATCGGCAAGGTAGTTGCACCTATCAAAAAAGGTGAACATACCCATGTTCAAAATGTTAAGACCAAGCGTTGGTAATCGATACGAGTGTTCACTACGATATTAAGAGAGATAAAAAATGATTAATTTAAAAGAAGCAACTTTTATGGGCTACCGCCGTGAAAATGGACGTATGGGTATCCGTAACCACGTCATTATTCTGCCCTTAGATGACTTGTCGAATGCAGCCTGCGAAGCGGTTGCCAATAACATTAAAGGCACTGTTGCTATTCCGCATCCCTATGGTCGTCTTCAGTTTGGCGCAGACCTAGAGCTGCACTTTAGAACCCTGATTGGTGCTGGCTGCAATCCAAACGTAGCTGGAGTGGTGGTGATTGGTATTGAGCCACAGTGGACCAAGATTGTGGTTGATGGAATTAAAGCTTCAGGCAAGCCAGTAGAAGGTTTCTGGATTGAAGGCAATGGCGATACAGCAACTATTGCTAGTGCCAGCAAAGCGGCTTACTCCATGATGAAGCATGCCTCTAAGCAACAACGTGTGTCTGCTCCATTATCAGAATTATGGGTCTCAACCAAGTGCGGTGAATCCGACACTACTTCTGGTTGCGCATCTAACCCAACTGTAGGCAATGCCTTTGATAAGCTGTATGACATTGGATCAACTCTGGTTTTCGGTGAAACTACCGAGTTAACCGGTGGCGAACATTTGGTTGAGGCACGTTGCCGTACTCCAGAGGTGAAGAAAAAGTTCCGCGCTATGTTTGATCGCTATCAAGATGTTGTTGAGAAGAATAAAACCAGCGACTTATCTGATTCACAACCGACTAAAGGCAATATTGCTGGTGGTCTTACAACCATCGAAGAGAAGGCCCTGGGAAATATCCAGAAAATTGGTAAGAAATGTATTGTTGATGGCGTGCTTGATAAAGCAGAGACTCCAACCATTCCTGGTTTGCATTTCATGGACTCCTCATCAGCTGCTGCTGAGATGGTGACTTTATGTGCTGCCGCAGGTTTTGCTGCTCACTTCTTCCCAACTGGACAAGGTAACGTAATTGGTAATCCAATTCTTCCAGTGATTAAGTTGTGTGCTAATCCAAAAACTGTACGCACAATGTCTGAGCACATTGACGTAGACGTTTCTGGTATCTTACGTCGTGAAGAAAACTTGGACACAGCAGGCGAGAAGCTTCTTGATGCGCTTCTCCGTACTGCAAACGGCGAATTGACGGCTGCTGAAATCCTGGGCCACCGTGAGTTTGTAATGACCCGTTTGTACGAGTCTGCATAAGTACTAAAGTATGAAAACCCTGACCGCTTATCAAGAAGTTAAGCAGAAGATCACCGAAGATCTGGTCAGGGGGCGATATCCAATGGGGCAGGCATTACCTGCTGAAAAGGATTTAGCCAAAGAATTGGATGTATCTATAGGAACCCTGCGCAAGGCGGTAGATGAGCTGGTTGCAGAAGGGATTGTTGTCCGCCGTCAAGGCAGGGGAACCTATGTCGCAGAACATGATGCAAAACGCCTGCTATATTATTTTTTCCATGTAGTACGTTGGGATGTAGATAAAAAAACTTACCCTCGTGTTGAAACTGCCTCTTTCGGAATGTCACAAGCAAATAAAGAAGAGTCTCTTAAGTTAGGCATTAAAGAGGGGGCCCCTGTTTGGCGTATTGTCACGCGTTTATATCTTGAGGATGAATGTGTGATGATTGATCACATCACATTGGATAAAAAGCGTTTTAAGAATTTAACCCGTGCTGATTTTGATAAGCGCGAAGGTAGTATCTATCAGTTGTATCAGATGCGTTATGGTCAATCAGTTGTGAAAACGAATGAGCGATTACGCGCAGGTTTAGCTGGCAAGCAAATGTCGGCTTGGTTAAAGTTAAAGCCAGATTCTCCAGTGCTGCATATTCGAAGAGTGGCTTTGGATATTCAAGATGAATCAATTGAGTGGCGTGTTTCTACACTAAATACTACTCGCCACGAATACTTTAATGAGTTGGTAACCTAGTTTTTGCTTGTTTTTAATTCTTTTGCCCAATTCACGAGGCAATCGCCTGTTAAATCACTTTCTTGATCCCAGCTTAAGCGATGCGGAAAGTAAGGCCTTAATTCTTCGCCAATTCCGCAACCCCATAACTCTAGATTGGCTTGTTGTTCGCACCATTCAATAGCTTGCAATAGATGATTTTTGAGAAAGCTTTCTCCATTGGCTTCAATGGTGGCTCTATCCATGGGGCAGCCATCAGAAAATAAAATGAGTTTTTTATTAGTACTCTGGTTGCTGTCTTGATTTAGTAGTCGTTGTGCGGCCCACAATAGCGCTTCCCCATCAATGCTCTCTGCATAAATTTCAGGTCTAAGTAGTGCTGCGATTCCTGGTCTTGCTCGGCGCCAGTTGGTCTGAAAGTCTTTGAAGATCCAGTGCGCCCTCTCGTTGAGTCTTCCAGGATTTGGTGTTTGACCATTTCTTCGCCACTCTTTGAAAGGGCGACCTCCTTGCCAGGTGCTTGTGCTGTAACCAAGTACTTCTGTTTGGATATGGGCTTGCTCTAATATTCTGACAAGCGAATCTACGTAGCCGGCAATCTTCATTCGCTGTTCTTTCATAGAGCCTGAACAATCGATTAAAAGGCTTATTCGGCCCAAAGCCTCTACCTTTTGGGATGAGTGCTTATATATGATGGGATCGAGTGGTGCAGTTGCAATGCGGGTGAGAAAGCGACGATCTAATAGTCCCTCCGCTTCAGAGTTTTGCCATCTTTTGTTTGTTGTAGAAAGAAAGATGTTTTGATATGACCTACTTAATTTCCCCCAAGGAATATTGAGTTTGCTAATTTCTTCATTCAATTGTTGTTGGTAAATGGCGAGTTGTGCTGGCCGAATTCGCTTTTTGGCTTCGATCTCAATATCGTAATCCGCGTTGAATACTATGTATTGATCTAATGCACGCTCTAAGGACTTTTTGGATTCTTGTACAGAGTGATGCTGATGTTGTTTTGAGCTGCCACTTTGAGTTGGCGGTTGCGCCCATTCAATTTTCAAAAAGCTATTGCGAATATTTTTTTGCTTTGTGCGAATGCTTGAAACATTTTGATATTCATCTTCAATCAAGCGTGAAACGAATTGCGCTATCTCAAGCGAGGCGTTTGCATACTTGGCTTGGTTTAATTGATTTGCTTTGAGTTTGACAAGATGAGGGCCTAGCCCCTCAGCGAGTCCTGCTCGAGTGGCCTCCACAACATCTTGCATTAATTGAGGGATAGGGCGATGGTTTAACCTAACCCAGACCGTTGAAAAAATGGAAAGTAAAAGTAGGCCGATACTGCCTTCAACTCCACCGCTGGCCATAAACTCTTGCATCCAAGCAAGAAATTGATTTTCAATATTTTGCTTGCTGCCTTTTAATCCCCTTGGACAGATGCTTTCAACTCGTATTTGCTCCAGAACTTCAAAGACAAGTGACTCAATCAAGCCATTTGGTGAGAGTGCTAAATGAAGATCCTGGTCTGAGTAGCGCAGACGTAATGCAATGCCATCAAGAATTCCTCTTGGATCAGCCCATGAGGTTTGCAAGTGATTTAGATTGAGATGCGGCGCAAGGGTATTGAGAGGGAGATTTTTATGAAATAGTTGCCAATCCCGAATTTGAATATGAGTATCGCCAGATAGCGACCGTATCAGGGCGCCATAGCGATTTTGAAGCTCTACTTCATCGTGAGATTCGGTTTGCAAGATTCGCCGCTAATAGTAATCTAGGGTTAATTGATCAAAGCGCTTGAGCAAAACAACGCTGATAATATTCGGCGACCAATATTTTTTCTTCGGTTTCACATTTATTTAAAAACGCTAAAGTGAAACCAAGCTCCAGGTCATTAAAGATTCGCCAGTTCTCTCCCCAGGTAATTAAAGTCCTGGTAGACATGAGTGTTGATATATCCCCAGCCTCAAAGCCCTTTCTGGTGAGATTAGCCAAGGCAATCATTTGGCCGGCAGTTTCTGGTGAGAGCTCGGGAACTTTAGCGAGCAAGATCTTTTCTTCTTCTGCTGGCTCTAGATAATTTAGGGCAGCAACAATATCCCAGCGGTCCATTTGCCCATGATTGAGCAATTGTGTTCCTTGGTAGAGTCCATTCCAGTTGCCCAGTCCTACAGTATTACTAGTCGCAAATATGCGAAACGCGGGGTTGGGCTCAATCACTCGATTTTGATCAAGCAAGGTGAGGCGTCCTTCACGTTCCAGCATGCGTTGAATCACAAACATGACATCTGCTTGACCAGCGTCGTACTCGTCCAAAATGAGGGCAATAGGGCGTTGAAGGCTCCACGGAATTAAGCCTTCTTGAAATTGGGTTACCTGTTTGCCATCTTCAAGCGTAATCACGTCTTTTCCAATGAGATCCATTCGAGTAATTTGCCCATCCAAATTTATCCGTAAGCACGGCCAATTTAAACGAGCAGCTATTTGTTCTAAGTGAGTGGATTTTCCGGTGCCATGCATACCCTGGAGCATGACCCTGCGGTTGAAGGCAAAGCCAGCCAGGATAGCTACGCTAGCTTGAGGATTTAACTGATAGCTTGAGTCAATCGTTGGTACTAGGTCTGATTTTTGACTAAAAGCGGGGATCTGGAAGTCTGCAAATCCCTTGCATTCAGGAAAGACGTCATGAAGCGAAACCATCCGATCGGGTCGAAAATTCAATAAATCGATGGATGAGGGGCTGGCAGCCATATTGCGTCCTTTAAGAGTCTTAATGCGTTGTCAAATATATTCCATATTGGGGTTTATATGCTTGACATGGCAGAAAATTCACGATTAATATAGCTATTGTAGAACAAAATGTTCCGTTTAATTGAATAACTAGGAGAACTGAATGTCCAAGACTGGCGCTAAATTACCTGCTGGCCCACAAAAAATGACCCCTTCTGAGGCTTTTGTCGAAACCATGGCAGCCAATGATGTGAAGGATATTTTTGGAATCATGGGTTCTGCCTTCATGGATGCAATGGATATTTTTGCTCCAGCGGGGATTCGCTTGATTCCGGTAGTGCATGAACAAGGTGCTGCACACATGGCCGATGGCTATGCTCGTGTTAGCGGAAGTCATGGTGTTGTCATCGGACAAAATGGCCCTGGCATTAGTAACTGCGTTACTGCAATTGCAGCGGCTTATTGGGCTCATAGTCCTGTGGTGATCATTACTCCTGAAACAGGAACCATGGGTATGGGCTTAGGTGGTTTCCAAGAAGCTAACCAATTGCCAATGTTTGAAGAATTCACAAAGTATCAAGGGCATGTAAATAATCCTAAGCGTATGGCTGAATTTACTGGCCGCTGTTTTGATCGCGCATTATCTGAAATGGGTCCAACCCAACTCAATATTCCACGTGATTATTTTTATGGCGAAATAGAAGTAGAAATTCCACAACCAAATCGTCTTGATCGCGGGCCTGGTGGCGAGAAGAGTTTGGATGAGGCTGCAGAGCTCTTAGCAAATGCTAAGTTCCCCGTGATCATTTCTGGCGGCGGCGTGGTAATGGGCGATGCTGTAGAAGAATGCAAAGCCTTTGCAGAGCGCTTGGGTGCTCCTGTAGTGAATAGCTACCTACATAACGATTCATTCCCTGCAAGCCATCCTTTGTGGTGCGGCCCTTTGGGCTACCAAGGCTCCAAGGCTGCAATGAAGTTGATGGCGCAGGCAGACGTAGTCGTGGCTCTTGGATCACGTCTTGGACCTTTTGGAACATTGCCACAGCATGGCATGGACTACTGGCCTAAGAATGCCAAGATTATTCAAATCGATGCTGATAACAAGATGCTTGGCTTAGTGAAGAAAATTTCAGTAGGCATTTGTGGTGATGCTAAGGCTGCTGCAGTGGCATTAACCAAGCGTTTAGAAGGTAAGAAATTAGCTTGTGATGCTACCAAAGCAGAGCGCGCTAAGACCATTGCTGCTGAAAAAGCCGCATGGGAAAAAGAGTTGGATGAGTGGACTCATGAAAAAGACCCATTTAGTCTTGACATGATTGAAGAGCAGAAAAAAGAAGTGACTCCAACAGGTGGTCATTACTTGCACCCACGTCAAGTTTTGCGTGAGCTTGAAAAGGCCATGCCTGCTGATGTAATGGTGTCTACTGATATTGGCAATATCAACTCGGTTGCTAATAGCTATCTTCGCTTTGAAAAGCCACGTAGCTTCTTTGCCCCAATGAGTTTTGGTAATTGCGGTTATGCACTACCAACCATTATTGGAGCTAAAGCAGCCGCCCCTAATCGTCCAGCGGTTGCATATGCTGGCGATGGCGCTTGGGCAATGAGTATGGTCGAGATTTTGACGGCAGTTCGTCATGACATTCCAGTTACGGCGATTGTGTTCCACAACCGTCAGTGGGGTGCTGAGAAAAAGAACCAAGTGGATTTCTATAACCGTCGCTTCGTAGCGGGTGAGTTAGAGAGCCCAAGTTTTGCAGGCATTGCGCAATCCATGGGTGCCGAGGGAATTGTGGTCGACCAGCTTGATCAGGTTGGCCCAGCACTCAAGAAGGCAATTGATATGCAGATGAAGGAAGGTAAGACCTGTGTAATCGAGATCATGTGTACTCGTGAGCTTGGTGATCCATTCCGCCGTGATGCTTTATCTAAGCCAGTACGTTTCCTGGATAAATATAAAGATTACGTATAAGTCACTATGAGCATGAAGAAAAGGTCCGGTTCAGCTGGACTTTTTCTTTTGCACTTGACTAATCCCATTCGCACTTTGCTGAGGTCTGTTTATATGAATAGCCTGGTAATAAAAAGTTTTAAATATTTCTTAATTTGCTTTGGCTTGATTTTGCTTTCAAGCAATGTGATGGCAGATGTCTATCCGAGCAAGCCTATCAGGCTAATCGTTCCTTTTCCTCCTGGAGGGCCTACTGATATTGTTGCTAGACCGTTAGCAGTGCTCCTGGGTGATCGCCTTAAAGAGCAAATCATTATTGAGAATAAGGGCGGTGCTGGTGGCTCGATTGGCGCCGATCTCGTTGCTAAGTCAGCACCAGATGGCTATACCTTGTTTATGGGTACCGTAGGAACGAATGCAATTAATGGCAGTTTGTATAAACAGCTGCCATACGACATGATTAGAGATTTCACGCCAATTGCTTTGGTTGCCTCCGCGCCTGTTGTCATTGTGGTTAATTCAAGCGATCGCATTAAAACGCTTGCTGAGTTAATTTCTGAAGCTCGTTCAAAGCCCGATACCATTGCATATGGAACTGCTGGAAATGGAACCCCAGGACATTTAACTGCTGCCTTATTTGAATCCACCACTCAGATCAAGCTAAAGCATATTCCCTATAAGGGGAGTGCGCCCGCAGTAACAGATCTTATTGGTAATCAGATACCATTAGTCTTTGATCCGATTCAATCCGTATTGCCGCACATCACCTCTGGAAAACTGCGTGCTTTAGCTGTAACTAGTAAGACTCGTTCACCTTTATTGCCTAACGTACCAACGGTTGCAGAGTTGGGGTACCCCCAGTTTGAGTCAACTGCTTGGTGGGCTTTATTTGGTCCAGCGAAATTACCAGATGCAATCACCAAAAAATTAAGAGTCGATACAGAGAGGGTGGCCCAATCGGCTGCGTTCAAAGAGCGCTTGGGTAACTTGGGTGTTCAGCCAAATACAGACTTCAAAGAGAGTTTGGCTAATTTCCAGACTAGTGAGATTGCGAAATGGGCCAGGGTTGTTAGAGATTCTGGTGCCACTATTGATTGATGGTAGACCAATGAGGATTGAGAAGAGAACAAAATGAAGCTAAATCAAGAAGAAAAGGCCATGCTTGCCGGTGAATTTGGTCCAGTAAGACAAACAGCTATCGCACATCAAATTAAAGTAGGTGAGTTCTTTGGCGCTAAAGATTTAGTACCTGTATCCCAAGCGCACATCATGGCTGATACCGAGAGTTTGGGTGAAGCTGGTGTTGAATGGTTAGAAAGCCTAGCTAAGAATTCGATTGAGGATCGATCGGTTCGCATTCCAACGATTACTGATCCAAGAGGTACTGACTTCAGCAAAGCAAAGCAATTAGGTCAAACTGAAAAAATGCTTGAGCTTGAAAGACGCGCTATTGATGCCTTTGTAAAAATGGGCGTGTCTATGACAGACACTTGCATTAATTACCAAACTATTATGGCTCCCGTATTTGGAGAGCATTTAGCATTTGGTGACACCGGAGTGGTTATCTATTCCAATAGTGTCTGCGGTGCCAGATCGAATTTTGAAGGAGGTCCTTCTGCGTTGGCGGCAGGTTTGACCGGTAGAACTCCTCGCTATGGTTATCACCTTGATGAACATCGTAAGCCTACGCATCGCTTTAAAACTTCATGGACACCCCAAACGCTCAATGAGTGGGGCGCTTTAGGAGGCTTGATTGGCAAGAAATCAGGGAACTATTGGTCAGTTCCTATTTTGGAGGGGATCGAAGGCCATCCAGGCTCTGATGCTATGAAGCACTTTGGCGCGGCAATGGCGAGTTTTGGATCTACTGCCTTATTTCACGTATTAGGTGTTACGCCTGAAGCGCTTCGCGCTCGAGATTTGGAGTACTTGCATCTGCCAGAGGTTCTTATTACCAAAGAAGAGGTAATGGGATTACAAAATTCTTATCGTATTGCTGAAGAAATTGATGTTGTAGTATTTTCTGCGCCGCAGTTGAGTCTCATGGAGATGAAGAGTATTGCGGAGTTATGCAAAGGCAAGAAATTCATTAAACCTTTGCTAGCCATGACTAGCCCGCAAGTAAAACCAGACTCAGATCGCATGGGGTATACGGAGATGATAGAAAGTGCAGGCGGTACAGTATTTTCTGGAATGTGTTTCTATCAATCCTATGCGAGAGAAATTGCGGAGACTAATGGGTGGAAGGTATTAGCAACCAATAGCGCAAAAATTGTGAATATTTTGGGCGGCTATGGTTATACGCCGATGCTGGCCTCCATGGAAGACTGTGTGCAAGCTGCTGTAACGGGGAGACTAAAGTGAGCGGAAAAATTTATAAGGCTAAACACGCCCAGGGCGATAGTATTGAGGGCGAATGTCTGAGTGCATCCGACGGATTTTCGGCTCGCTATGATTTAGATCGAATAAAAGGAGTGTTTTCACGTCCAGCGCATAAGCTTTTTGGACAATCCTATAAAGATAAGATTCTAGTGCTGGATGCCGCCAAAGGTGGGGTTGCAAGTGCATGGATGCTCTATGAGATGAAATCGAGAAATCTTTGTCCATCTGCCATTATTTTTAATGCAGCCAATCCAATCTTGGCACAAGGCGCTGCTCATGCTGGTATTCCGATGTTGAGTGGCTTCGATTGCGATATTACTAAGGCAATTACAAGTGGTGCTAAATTGCGCATCGATACTAAAAATCAAACAGTGGAAGTGCTCTAGTAATTACTTAAAAAATAGAGTGGTACTCAGATAAGCTCGGTCGAATACGACCGGGCTTATTTTTTTGGACGGTACCAATCGTAATGAAGCAAATCGGTTCCTCATCCTTTGTGAGTTGGAATAACTCTCGGATACGACCACTTTGCAAAGCTCTGCCGCTAGATAGTCCAGAGCCAAAGCCAAAGGCATAAGCACTCAGAAGAATATTTTGGATGGCGCATCCAAGGGAAACTAGCTTCTCTTGTTTACTAATATCGTCATTTGCATCTCGGTAGTTGGCAATGGCCAGTAGCAGTAGTGGGCCACGGGATGCTTTGTCACGCGCCTCTTGTTGTTGTATCGAGGTAGCGTTCTGATCGCGATCTAGCAGGCACTGGTGGAATACTTCTCCTAGGGCGGCGCGACTACTTTCCTGGATCTCGATGAAGCGCCATGGAACCATTCTGCCGTGATCAGGGGCGGCATTGGCTGCCAAGAGAATGGTTTCTTTCTCTGCGGGGCTTGGGCCTGGATCGCCCAATCTTTTGGGCGATATATGGGTTCTGCCATGAATCAGTTGTTCGGCAAATTGATCCATATGCATCAGGCGTACTTAAGAGACTCTTTGGTAATACAAGTTCTGTGGATGATTTGCTTCTGCAAAGAACATCCATCTTTCAGCAAGCAAGCCTAGGTAATTGATCAGTAATGCCAAGGCAATTATCAAAGTGCTTGGAATGGTAATGGTATATGCCATCAATATCATTGGTATTACATAGGCGCACAGCAAGATAATTTTACGAAGATTGGCAATGACGCGATCTGTTTGGTGATGAAAGAATTCGCGGGTATTAAAACTTCCGCCCATTAAACCCATTGAGGTTTGACGAATATTGCTACCTTTGATGCCGGTTGCTGTAGAGAGATTAGACTTCGGTTTTAGGTCCTGATTGCGCTTCCAAATCCAAAGCTTTAGATTAAAAGACAGGAATAGTAGCAAGAGGGCAAGCATTGATAGTGGCGCATCAATGATCTGTGTTGCGGAGTCGCCCCATAAAGCAATCAGCAACTCCAACAAAATCAATCCCGATCCCAATCCAAGGAGGATGAAGTTAGCGATGGTAGATGGATGCGACCATTCTTGTATAAAGCGTATGCATTGATAGATCTTGGCGGTGCAGATCCAAAGAGCCAGTGTGCAGATGAGAAGGTCTATCCAAAGCCATTTTGGGACTTCGCCATTTGTTGCACAAAAGTAAATCACGAGAGTCACTGCCATGAGTGCTGGCAAGGCAATCACTTCTCTGGATAGCCAGGAGGTTCTCCACATCATGGCAGCACGCCATGCTCGCTCAGGGTGACCCAGGTGAAAAAACGACGCTATCAAGCCTAGGCTAAGGAGAGCAAAGGCAATAGGCAGAGCAAGGTTAGTCAGAAAGGCAATAGGAATTGCTTGGCTATATAAATACGATAGGGCAATGAAAAATAACAGACCCTGTGCCATTCCAGCTAGGGTGGTAAAGAAAATGATTGAAAATTGTGGGCGCATTATTTGTCATTCCTTGCCGCATCAATAGTTTCCATAATGGAGCGCGGTAAATAGTGATTGGCAGGCTGGGTTTCCCATTCAGGCATGAGTGCATAACCTGAGCGTTCCTCTATCGCTTTGCTAGCAGCAGACTCTGGATCATGAACATCTCCAAAGATACGTGCGCTAGTAGGGCAGGCTAGAACACAGGCGGGTTTTTTCTCGGACTCTGGCAAAGTCTCACTATAGATGCGATCCACACAGAGTGTGCACTTGGTCATCACTTGACGTTCTTGATCCAGCTCTCGAGCGCCATAAGGACATGCCCAAGAGCAATAGCTGCAACCAATGCACTTGTCATAATCGACCAGCACAATCCCATCCTCTTTGCGCTTATAGCTCGCACCGGTAGGGCAAACAGGAACGCAGGGCGGCTCTTCGCAATGCAAGCATGATTTAGGAAAGTGAACTGTTTGGGTGTTCGGGAAGGTTCCCGCCTCAAAAGTTTGTACTCGGTTAAAAAAAGTGCCGCTCGGATTGGCGCCATAGGCATTTAGATCGGTGAGGGGGCCTGCTGATCCAGAGGTGTTCCACTCTTTACATGAAGTCACACAAGCGTGACATCCCACGCAAACATTAAGATCAATAACGAGAGCGAGTTGTTTATTTTTTTTGCTCATTTAGTCTCCCCCGATTTTTTGAGGGCCATTCCAGGAACTTCAAATGCCTTTACTTGTGGCCAGGTTTCTTTGGGTTCATTTTCATCTGCAGGCGCCAATCGCACTCTGACGTCATACCATCCTGCTTGACCAGTAATTGGATCAGAATTGCTAACAGTGAAGCCTCCCAACGGAAGCTCTTCTGAGATGAGGTGATTTAATAAAAAGCCTTTTTTAGATTCATCTGCATCACTAGTCAAACTCCAGGCTGACTCTGCTTTACCAATAGCATTCCAGGTCCATACTGTTCCAGGATCAACAGCTTCTGAGTGTCTTGCCATACACCTGACCTTGCCCCACTGGGATTCAATCCACATCCAGGCGCCATCTGCAATGCCGCTTTTAAGTGCAGTAGCAGTATTGACGTATAGATAGTTATGGCTATGAATTTGTCGTAGCCACGCATTTTGTGAATCCCATGAGTGGTACATCGCCATCGGGCGCTGGGTAATTGCATTGAGGGTAAATTTAGTAAGATCTGTAGCTTCATCCTCAAGTGGTGGGTACCAGAAAGGCAGTGGATCAAAATATTTGAAGATTCGTGCTTTCAGATGCTCTGGCGGTTGGGCGCCAGGACGTTTGCCAGTTGCCGCCAAGCGAAAGCGTTGCAATATGTCTGAGTAGATTGCGATCATGATCGGATCATTTTTCTGACGTAGAGCATTGTCTTTGGAGAAATCTAAATACCCTTTGTTCCAGTTGCGCATGTACTGATGCTCAGGAGGCGTGTGATATTGATGAACGCAATTATTCTCGGCATATTTTTGCCACTGATTAGGATTCGGTTCACCGCGCAATGATTTATCACCATCTTTTCCGCGCCAACCGCTTAAGAAGCCAATGCCTGAATCTGGTGTGGTTTGGAAGCGAGTAATAAAGTCGGGATAATCCTTAAACTTACGATCCCCTTCCGGCGTAGTGAATGCAGGGAACTTTAAGCGGGATGCCAGCTCAATCAATACTTCCTGGAATGGCTTACATTCCCCTAATGGCTCCAGAACAGGGATGCGAACAGAGTCGACTGGACCATCAAATTCAGAAATAGGTCTGTCGAGCATACTCATGACATCATGACGCTCTAGATAAGTAGTGTCTGGGAGCACTAAGTCAGCAAAGTCGACCATCTCCGACTGGAATGCATCACAAACTACCAAGAATGGAATCTTAAATTCGCCATCATCATTTTTAGCATTGAGATGTTCGCGAACTTCCATCGTATTCATGGTGGAGTTCCAAGACATATTGGCCATGAAGATCATGAGCGTATCAATGGAGTAGGGGTCGCCTTTCACTGCATTAGTGATTACGTTGTGCATCAATCCATGAGCTGCTAAAGGATGCTCCCATGAATAAGCCTTATCAATGCGCAATGGCTTGCCATCAGAATCTAATGCCAGATCTTCTGGTTGTGTTGGCCATCCAAGAGGAGGTTTGGCCAAAGGCGTATTAGGTTTAATGTCATTCTCGGAAGACGGTGGCTTTGCATTTGGTGGAACTTGACGTGGGTAAGGCGCTTTATGTCTAAAGCCGCCTGGGCGATCAATGGTTCCCAGTAAAGACATTAGTACTGCTAAGCCACGCGTGGTTTGGAATCCATTGGAGTGTGCTGAGAGTCCACGCATTGCATGGAAAGCAACTGGTCTGCCAGTGACAGACTCATGCTTTTCACCCCAAGAATCTGTCCACTGAATGGGTAACTCAAATTCTTGACCAAAGGCGGTATCGGCCATCTCCAGAGCAAGCTTGCGAATCCGTTCTGCTGTAATGCTAGTAATGGCTGCAGCCCACTCTGGTGTAGTTTCACTTACTTGTCGCTTAAGAAGCTCAAATGAAGGGACTACTTTTTTTCCTTGGTGTGGTCCTGGCCCCATGACATATTCACCTAATAGAGCAGGTGATGTGCCTTGTGCAAAACAAGGTTTCGCACTTTGGGATTTTTCATCCCAAATGTATTTGTTATGAGGTAAATCTAAGTTAATTGGATCAGAGTCAGGATCATATAAAAACAAACCTTCCTCTGGACCTGAGTCCATGCATACCAATTGAGCAGAATTACTAAAGCGCTTTAAGAAAGGAGCGTCATATTTCTCAAGACGAATCAGTTCATGCATCAAAGCCATGAAGAGTGCCCCATCTGTACCGGGTTTAATTGGAATCCATTCATCTGCAATTGCAGAATATCCAGTTCTCACCGGATTGATTGAGATAAAGCGACCGCCAGCCCGTTTAAATTTGGATAAAGCAATCTTCATTGGATTGCTATGGTGATCTTCAGCTGTGCCAATCATCACAAACAACTTCGCCTGATCTAAATCGGGACCACCAAATTCCCAAAAGCTTCCACCAATGGTGTAGATCATCCCGGCAGCCATATTGACTGAGCAGAAACCGCCATGAGCTGCATAGTTAGGTGTACCAAACTGTCTTGCAAATAAACCTGTGAGAGCTTGCATCTGGTCGCGGCCAGTAAAGAGGGCGAATTTCTTTGGATCAGTAGCACGAATTTTAGCAAGACGCTCAGTCAGGATTTCAAATGCTTTTTCCCAACTGATGGGTTCAAACTCGCCATTGCCTCTTTCACTACCCGCTTTTCGCAACAGTGGTTGCGTAATGCGTGCAGGAGAATTTTGTTTCATGATTCCTGAGGAGCCTTTGGCGCAAATGACGCCTTGATTCAATGGGTGCTCAGGATTGCCATCGATATACACCAATTTACCGTCACGTAAATGCGCCCGGATACCACAACGACAGGCACACATGTAGCAGGTGGTCTTTTTTATCTCAGTTGCTGGCGCTTGTTTATTGACGGGGTCATGCACTGGGTCACTAGAAAATATTTTGAACATAGCCTTCTCAACTATTGAGGATTTTTAGCAAGAAGAATAGCCATCGCTGTAGAGGCCACTCTAGAAAAAACAGAATCAGATCTGGATGTTAGGGTGATGGGAACTTGAGCACCTAAAATGGTTCCGGCGCATTCGGCGCCAGCCATATAAACAAAGGACTTGTAGAGAATATTGCCGACCTGTAAATCTGGCATCAACAAGAGATCTGGATCCCCGGCAACCTTGGAATAAATGCCCTTGGTTCTTGCTGACTGAGCTGAAATCGCGTTATCAAATCCAAAGGGGCCTTCAATGATGGTGTCTGGAAAAATAGGATGAGCAATATGCTCATCGACAATTTCTTTCGCATCCGTAGTTGATGACATTGCTGGGTTGATGACTTCGGTGGCAGCAATAATGGCTACTTTGACATTGCTGATGCTTAATCTTTTTAAGGCATCTAAGCTGTTGGCAAGAATTTCTCTTTTGAGTTGAGCGTTAGGCGCAATATTTACCACTGCGTCTGTGACGCCCAGTAGCTTGTGATAACGCGCAAGTTCAAATAAGAAAAGATGGCTGACGCGTTTATCGGTGCGCAGTCCATCGCGACTCACAATCGGGCCCATCAGATCTTCGGTATGTAAAGACCCCTTCATCAAAACTGCCAACTTCCCTTCTTTAACCATCTCAACAGCCTTCTTGGTTGCTAAGATGGGATCTTTGGGTGTATCGACAATTTGTATACCATCTAAAGGGAGTCGTTCAATGGCAGCCAGCTCTTCAATATCTTTTTTGGGGCCTATTAGGATAGGCGTGCACAACTGACGTTTGATGAGATCAAAAACAGTTTCCAATGCTGGCGCGCTCAGTGGGTAGACCACTCCAAGAGGTAAATCACTCTTAGCCTCATCAATCATTTTTTCTAAGAGCGGGTATTTCATGATTAGATATTCCCCAAGATTTCCGTGATGCAGTGCTGATTAGGAAAGAGTTTGAGAGATGCGCTCAGACGCTTCTTTTAACTTAGGAATATGCTCCATCGCTTGATTTAATGGGAGTCTTGCGGTTGCCGCATGGACAGCAATAGCTGCCACTACCTCGCCGATCGAATCTCTTACCGGCACAGCTACGCAAGAGACCCCTAATACATACTCTTCATTATCTACCGCATAACCAGTACTAACAATTCGCTCCATTTCAGATTCCAATAAGTGACGATCTGTAATGGTTCTATGAGTAAATTGCTCAAGCGGAAGATTTTCTAAAATCTTAGTACGTTCCTCTACAGGCTTGTAGGCGAGTAGTAATTTTCCGCTGGCGCTGCAATGTGGGGGCAGTACTGTTCCGGGTGGGAGGTGCAGACGTAAAGCCCAATTCGCCTCAACACGATCCAAATAAAAAAGTTCGCCACGCCTTAAGACTGCCAGGTTGCAAGTCTCACCAAGATCAGCTACTAAGCCACGAAGAATAGTGTGGCGTATGGCTGAGACAGTGTCGTGCGTTAGTGTCGACATTGCTAAATGTGAAAGGCGTTCACCAGGAGCGTAGGTACGTCCCCCAGGCTCTCGTGCTACCAAGCCTGCCTCTTCGAAAATAGCTAATGTTCTATGCAGGGATGCTTTTGGCATGCCAGTAATTTGCATAAGCTGAGCTAAGGTGGCGGGCTGTTGCAATCCGGCCAAGGCCTCCAAAATCACCACACCCTTCAGCATGGAAGAGTTTTCGCCAGAATTATCCTTTTTGGCGATATCTAGCTGTTCGATAGGGTCTAATTCAAGCATAAGTGTTAAATCTCATGAAATGTGTCGTTTTGTTCATTCTAATAGAACAAGGTTGTAATTTCTAGGGAAAATGTTAGTATTTTTACTTATACGAAACAACTTGTTCCGTTGAATAAGATCATTTATGCTTCAAGAGATGGCAAATAAGGGCTAAGATAGGCCCAATAGCAGTTTTAACAGGAGATTGGGTATGCGTAGAAGCAATCTATTAGGCGCTTTTCTGTCGATGGTCCTAGCCTTAACGGGCTCGCTTGGTTTGGTACAGTTTGCTCAAGCACAAGCTTGGCCAAGCAAACCTATTAAATTTATCGTTCCTTACCCACCGGGTGGGGGTACTGATGTTATTGCCCGCATCATGCAAGAGCCCTTAAGTCAGGCCCTTGGCCAGCAAATCATCATTGATAATCGCGGCGGCGCTGGCGGCTCAATCGGAACCGACATTGCTGCAAAATCTGCGGCGGATGGTTATACCGTTTTGTTCACCCTCTCTTCGCATACTATTAACCCTGCCATTTATCCAAAGTTGGCATTTGATACTGAAAAAGACTTTTTGCCAGTATCTTTGGTGGCCTCGCTTCCACAAATATTGGTAGCCAATCCTGATTTCCCAGTGAAGTCAGTTAAGGATGTGATTCAAATGGCGAAGGCTAAACCTGATGCAGTTTCTTATGCTTCAGTGGGCAATGGCTCTCCTGGTCATTTGGCAGGTGCAATGATGGCAGGCTCTGCTGGTGTAAACATGATGCACATACCTTATCGTGGTGGTGGCCCAGCAATTACCGATGTGATTGCTGGACAAGTTCCTTTGTTGTGGGTTTCTATTCCAGCTGCTGCTAACTACGTTAAGACCGGAAAGCTTAGGGCTCTAGCGGTATCCACCGTGAAGCGTTCACCAATGTTCCCGGATGTTCCAACCATGGTTGAGCTTGGTTTTAAAGACTACGAAGTTGATTCTTGGTATGCCATGTTTGTGCCTGCAGGTACACCAAGTGCCATTGTTGAGACTCTCAATAAGGCCACTATCAAAGTATTGTCTGAGCCAGCTATAAAAGAAAAATTATTAGGACAAGGTGCTGAAGCGGTGGGTAGTACTCCTGCGCAATTGGGTGCAATTGTGAAAGCAGAATTGGTTAAGTGGAAAAAAGTAACGAAGGATGCCAGCATCAAGGCTGAATAAGTTTTAGTAAATCTGAAGAATCAAATTCATTAGCAAAGATAAAAAGATAAATGATGACGCCAGTAGAAACTATTGTTGAGCGCGGACGTGCAGCTCAAAAAATATATGAGCAGTACACCCAGGCACAGGTTAATTTAGTGGTCGAGGCTGTAGCTTGGTCAATATTGGAGCCAAAGCGTAATCAAGAGTTAGCAGAACTGGCCGTCACAGATACTGGTCTTGGGGATGTGGCTGATAAATTTAAGAAGAACTTTAGAAAAACCTTAGGTTTAGTGCGCGACTTAAGTTACGCCAAAACAGTGGGGATTATTTCGGAGGATTTAAAAACGGGACTTACAGAATATGCTCGCCCAGTCGGTGTAGTGGCAGCTATCACGCCCTCAACTAACCCTGGCGCAACCCCAATTAACAAAATTTTGAATGCCTTGAAATGCCGTAATGCAGTCATTATTGCGCCCTCTCCAAAAGGGCAGTCAACCTGTGCGCGTCTGTTGGAGTTTGTTCATCACCAGCTAGATCAAGTGAAAGCACCTCGCGATTTAGTGCAGATGTTGCCATCGCCAATCACTAAAGACTCTACGAATGAGTTAATGCGTTTGGTTGATCTGGTAGTTGCTACAGGCTCTCAATCTAATATTCGTGCTGCATATACTTGCGGTACACCTGCTTTTGGGGTCGGCGCAGGCAATGTGCTGGTGATCATTGATGAGTATGCGGATCTTGCTAGCGCGGCTAACAAAATACTGCAGTCCAAAACATTCGACAACGCTACAAGTTGCTCAAGTGAAAATGGGGCGATCATTTGTGCTCAGATTTACGATCAGGCTATTGGTGCTCTTGAGGCAGCAGGTGGCTTGATGTTGGATGCGGCTGATAAGAAACGTCTAGAAGATGTCATGTTCCAAAATGGCAAGTTGACCTCAACACTTACTGCTCAAAGCCCAGCCATTATTGCAGAGCGCGCTCAATTACAGAATCCAAAAGCAAAATCAGCCAAATTTTTTATGGTTGAGGAGCAGGGTTATGGGCCGGATGCGCCATTTTCTGGTGAAAAACTCAGTCCGGTGTTAACGGTTTGGAAGGCTGCCGACTTTGAGGCAGCTAAACAATTAATTGCTAATGTATATGCATACCAAGGTGCTGGACATTCTGTTGGCTTGCATACTGCGCAAAGCGGTGACATACAGGAAGCAAGGGCTGCAGCGCTAGCGCAGCAATTGCCAGTAGCTAGAATCATTGTGAATCAGGCCCATGCGATTGCAACGGGCGGTAGCTTTGAAAATGGCCTACCTTTTTCTTTATCCATGGGTTGCGGTACCTGGGGGAAGAATAATTTCTCTGAGAATATGAATTATCGCCACTATATGAACATCACGAGAGTGGTTAGGCCAATCCCTGAGCATGTGCCCAAGGTAGAGGATTTGTTGAAAGAATATTTCAGCCGCTTTCCACAGATCTAGTTTAAAGATGACCGTAGCTTGCAAGAGTTTGGGTGAGGTACTACTGCACTGGGAGGCGGTACAGCCAGATAAATCATTTCTATTTGCGCCTGAGATTGGGGCTGCTCTAAGTTATGGGCAACTTGCAATAGAAGCGCGCCACTTTTCAACTTGGTTAGAGCAACAAGACATTAGTGAGCAGGGTCACGTTGGCTTGTTTATGCAAAACGGGCGTCAGACCAGCACGGTATTTCTGGCAACCATGTCTTGTGGTCGCGTGATTACCCCTTTAAATCTATTGGCCCCCACGGATCAACTGGCTTGGGTCTTGGATCATAGTGATATTGAAGTGTTGTTTTACTCGCCTGACAAGAAGCAAAGTCTATTTTTGGCCATTGAAAAAACCAAAAGAAAGTTCCTGTTAGTGGAGCTTGACCCAGATGCTGCCGCAGGACCATTCATGCAATGCGCTTCTGGAACATTACCTGCGGTTAAGTCTTCACGATCTGCACTCTTAATGTATACCTCAGGTACGACAGGCACACCTAAGGGCGTCTTGTTAACTCACGCCAATTTATTGCATGCCGCTCGATCTATGGCCGCATGGCATTCATTGACGCAGGCGGATGTTGTGTTGAGCTCTTTGCCGATTTATCATATTAATGGCCAGGTAATTTCTACTATCACTCCGTTTGTATCTGGTGGATCTGTTGTGGCTCCACATTCATTCTCTGTAAAGAATTGGTGGAGCTTGGCCATTCAATACCACTGCACATGGATCAATATGGTCCCAACCATCATTGCGTATTTAATTAATGCAGCCAAGAGTGGTGGTGCATTACCGAGTCGCGAGGAGTTGAAATCGATTCGATTTGGTCGATCTGCTTCTGCTCCCTTACCCCCTGAGCATCATCGTGAATTCGAGGCGCTGTTTGGAATTACCGTCATTGAAGGCATGGGCATGACAGAGTCAGCCTCCATGGTTTTTTGTAATCCCCATGATGAAAGCCGACGCTATGGCAGCCCAGGCCAACCTTGCGGGGTAGAGGCAAAGGTCATTGATCCAGAAGGCAATCCGCTGGGAAACAATGCCGTCGGTGAAATTTGCTTACGTGGCGGTAATGTACTCAATGCCTATTACAAAGCAGAAACAGAAACTGCGAAGGCTTTTGATAGTGAAGGATGGCTTAAGACTGGCGACCTTGGAATGCGTGATGATGATGGTTTTTATTTCATCACCGGCCGCCTGAAGGAGCTCATTATTAAAGGCGGAGAAAATATTGCCCCCCGCGAAATCGATGAGGCTGTCCTAAAGCATCCTGCAGTATTGGATGCAGCAGCAGTGGGTATTCCTGATAGTAATTATGGCCAAGAGATTATGGTGTGCATTGTTCTCAAACTAGGCACTACTTGTTCCGAAGAAGAAATGCGCGAATTTTGCCTAAAAGAATTAGGTAAATTCAGAACGCCAAAGATTATTCTCTTTATGGAAGATCTACCGCGGGGGCCATCTGGCAAGGTTCAGCGCTTAAAGCTGATCGATGTTATTCCTAAAGCAGTTTAGTTAAGCGAGCGGGCAATTACCCAGATCCCTAGACTTACGAGGTAGCACCCTAGTAAGCGCTGCCTTAAACCATCCTTCATTTTGACTAATTTTCCTGATGCGAGAGTCTGTGTCAATGCGGCACTTATCCCCAGAATGAGTATCAAAATTAATATTGTGCTGTCGATGCTATCTGCCCCATGAATTCCTACCCAGGCTGAACTGAGGGTAGTGAGGCTCACAATGGAAGTGGCTGATACAAATAGAATCGAAATATCAACGCAAATTGCAATCGGCAATCCAACCCACATTGTTAGGAGCGGCATCAAAAGGGTTGCGCCGCCGAGACCAAACAATGCTGATGATATGCCTGAAATGGCCCCTACAGTAATGAGTTTGTAAGTGCTGGGCTTAACAGGAACGGCAGCTGATTTGCTCGATGGATTTTTGCCAAAGAGAGTCCATAGTCCAATTAAAACAATCGTCCCAGAAAACCCTAGGCGCAGCGCTTGATCAGCCAATTGAGTGGCTGCTAGGCTGGCTAGCAATATGAATGGAAGCGCGCTGAGTATTAATAACCTTGCAATGCTACGTTCATTTTTATCGCCAATTAAAACTTTAATAGCGCGCGGTAGGGATCCTATAACAATAGTGCATAAGCTACCAATCACTATCAGTTGAAAAGGCGGATGAGCAGAATTGGGCACTGCTAAAAAAGCAGCGTCTAATGCCGGAACAATAAATGCACCGCCACCGATACCAAAAAGGGCCATTAGCAAGCCTGTCATCACCCCAATTAATGAAAAGATAAAGAAATGCATTAGGGAGATTAAATCTTTCCTAGAATAAGGTCCGAGGCTCTTTCAGCGAGCATTACTGCGGGCCAATTGGTATTGCCTGAGGGAAGTGTTGGCATTGCAGAGCAATCAACCACTCTCAAGCCTTGTACACCTTTAACTCTTAAAGAGGAATCAAGTACTGCCATTGGATCGCTATCCGGACCCATTTGACATGTGCCAGTAGGATGGAAAATCGTTGCACCATTGTTGCGGCAAAACTCTAAGATTTCTTTATCCGATTGTGGGTTATTAGGCTTGACCTCTCTGACCACAAGGGATCTCAGTGGTTCAGTCCGCGCAATTTTTCTGGCGTACTTGACTGCCGCAATGCTGATATCGCGGTCGTAAGGTGTCGACATATAGTTGGCTAACATTTTTGGCGGCACAAGTGGGTCCGAAGATTGAATGCGGACGTGACCTCGAGATTCTGGTCGTAATTGACATACTGACATGGTGAATCCAGAAAATGGATGCACCTTGCCTCCAGCCATTTCAGCAGAAAGTGTTGCCAAATGAAATTGAATATCAGGCGTTTTAGAGTCTTTCATGACTCGTGTAAAGAGGCCGCCTTGATTGATGCCAATAGACAGTGGACCACCACGGAAAAGCAGCCAATCCAATCCCATTTTTAATTGCCCAAACCAAGATGAGAGTTGGTCGTTGGTGGAGATGGGTTGGTTTAGTTCATAAATGAGGCGGTGCTGCAGATGGTCTTGTAAGTTTTCTCCGACCCCTGGCAAATCTTGTACAACAGGGATATTAAATTCTTGTAGTAGTTGAGCTGGGCCCACTCCGGATAGCTGCAGGAGCTGTGGACTGAGAATGGCACCAGCGCTAAGAATAACCTCTTTGTTTGCATGGACGACACTCTTAACGCCGTTGCGAATGAGCTCAACCCCAACGACTTTTTTATTTTCAAAAATAACTTTGCAAACCTGGCTATCTGTCAGGATCTTTAAGTTACTGCGTTTCTTAGCGGGCTTTAAGTAAGCAACGGCAGTGCTACAACGAAAGCCTTTGTGGGTTGTGAGTTGATAGTAACCAACGCCTTCTTGCGTTAAGTTATTAAAGTCATCTGTCTCTGGCACTCCTAAAGCATTAGCCGTCTTTTTGAATGCCTCAACCAAAGGATGCTTCTTTGGAATAGAGGAAGCTTTTAATGGTCCAGTTTTTGAATGTAATGGCTCGCCCAAGCGATCATTACCTTCTGCTTTTTTAAAGTAGGGTAGTACGTCATCCCAACCCCAACCTGGATTACCGAGATCACGCCAAGTGTCGTAATCTTCTTTCTGGCCGCGAATAAAAATTAAGCCATTGATTGAGCTAGAGCCACCTAATGTCTTTCCTCTGGGCCAATAAATTTGTCGATTGTTCACGCCGGTATCAGGCTCGGTCTGAAATTTCCAATTGAGTTTTGGGTCCCACATCGTTTTTGCGTAACCAATTGGTAGATGAATCCAAGGAGAGCGGTCCTTAGGCCCAGCCTCAATAAGGCAAACGGAATTTTTAGGATCTTCTGAGAGGCGATTAGCCAAAACACAACCAGATGATCCCCCGCCAACAACAATGTAATCGAACGATGCGTTTGACATGCTGATTAGTGCTTTCTTAATCCTAAGATTTCGCGAGCTTGTGCTGGCGTTGCAACTGTTCGGTTATATCTAGGGGCTATTTCAGCTAAGCGCGCAACAAGCTCTGCATTATCTTTTGCTGCACGAGTTTTATCAAAGCGAGTATTGTCCTCCAACCCGGTTCTAACGTGGCCACCTAATTCAAGTGTCCATTCATTTACCGTGAGCTGATGACGTGCAATACCTGCTGCAGTCCAAGTGGCATCGGGCATCACGGCTTTTAATTCTGAAATGAGAAATTCTAGAATCGAACGTCTCGCTGGCATTGCATTTGGGATGCCCATCACAAATTGCACGTGAGCCGGCGCCTTTAGGAGTCCGCGTTCAATCAGATTTGCCGCGTTGTAGAGCATGGCCAGATCGAAAATCTCAATTTCTGGCTTGATCTCATATTTAAGCATCTCACTTGCGAGGCCATCTACAAATTCTGGTGGGTTTTCATAGATACCGGTTGGGAAGTTGACTGATCCGGTTGCTAGGGAAGCCATATCAGGTCGGTGAAATAGCATACCGCCACGTGCCGCTTGATCACGACCTCTACCACCGGTAGAGAATTGAACAATCATTCCTGGACAATATTTCTGTATACCTTCTTGTACCTTTGCATATAAATCAGGATCAGAGCTTGGGGTTTCATCAGGATTGCGCACATGAATGTGTGCAAGAGAAGCGCCTGCTTCAAAAGCCTTTTGAGTTTCTTCAATCTGCTCGCTAGTGGTTACTGGCAAACCTGGGCAATCCTTTTTTCTAGGAATCGCTCCGGTCATTGCTACTGTGATGATTACTGGTGTGCTCATATAAATTCCAAGAAATTAATTGCTAGTTTCAGATAGGCTGCTTTGGATATCTTGCGCAGCGCGTTTTAAAGGGTTGATATAAAAATCAATAGATTTTTCTTGCATGCGCGGCGCGGGACCATGAGCCGTAATCGTCGCAAAGGTTTTCTGTTTAGAGTTAATTACTGGTACAGCGATACCAATGAAACCCTCCAGGAAGGCCGATTCATCAAGGGCGTAGCCATTTTGACGAATATTTTCCAGCTCAGAAAATAATTTATCGTAAGTAGTAATGGTTCTGGGCGTATAAGTTTCAAAAGGCTCATTCCCAAGTGAGCGCTGAACCTGCAATTCAGTCATGCCTGAGAGAAATAATTTTCCACTAGCAGTGCAGTGAAGCGGAACGCGCATACCTAGATCTACGTGAAGTCTAATAGGCGCGCTTGTTTCAACACGATCTAGATACATCACCTTGTTGCCATCCAAAATATTGAAGTTACAAGTTTCACCAATTTCTTCTACAAGACGTTTCATTACTGCTACGCGTTGTGACCGGATCGAGTCCACCGAGAGAATATTGATTCCTAAAATTCTGAGTTTTGCACTGGGTTGAAAACGCCTGCCATTGGGATCGCGCTCAATAAATCCTTGTGTAACTAATGTGTTGAGTAATCTAAATACAGTGGGCTTAGCTAAGTCAGTGCCAGTCGATATGGTCTCAAGGGTAAGCGGAAATTCTGATTGCGCAATTGTCTCCAGAATGAGCAGCACCTTTTCCGCCATGCTGGATTTGGCGGATTCTTCCAATATTTCGGCTGGAGGAGTGATGCGGGAGAGTTTTTGCGGCATTTATTAAGGATTTTTTGAGGATTTTTGCATTTTTAAGTGTTTACCCTTAAAGCATTTCATCTGATGATACTTTAAATTTCATTAGAGAAAATATTAACTAAAAATACGAGACAGTGCAAACAAAAAAGAAAGTCGCCTCCAAAGCGAAAGCAAACCCAAAGACTTCTAAAAAAGTTCCAGCAACAAAAGCTGCAACCAAGGTGAAGACCCCTCCTGAATTCACAATGAAGCAGGTAAAGGAAATTGTTGCCCTCATCAAGGACGCGGGTACGTTTACGACCTTTGGTTATAAGACTGAAGAATTTGAGATTGAGATTTCCGTGGGGACTCCAAATGTTTCCGCTCCGGTCGCTTACGCTGCCTCCCCAGTTGCTGTGTTAGCTCCAAGCCCTATTACTGCTCCGGCACCTAATGCGGCACTGACTATTTCATCTTCAGAGCGCATGATTGTGAGTCCAATGATCGGTACTTTTTATCGTCGGCCAAGCCCAAGCTCTCCGCCATTTGTTGAGGTGGGTGATAGCGTTACGCCTACTACGGACCTATGCATTGTCGAGGTAATGAAATTACTCAACACGATTCCTGCAGAGTGCGCTGGTAAGGTGTCTAGGATTCTAGTGGAGGATGGCGCAACGATCGAAGTTGGGCAGCCTCTGATGGTGATTGAGCTTGCGTGATGACTAAGAAGACGCCATTCGAAATGATTGATGTCACTTTGCGCGATGCGCATCAGTGCCTTTGGTCTACCCGTATGACTACTCCCCATATGTATCCAGCCTTGGCTGATATAGATCAGGCTGGCTATGGCTACATCAATATATTGGGCGGAGCTGTATTCGATGTGATGGTGCGATTCTTGCGTGAAGACCCATGGAAGCGTATGGAGTTTTTGAGTAAGCAACTCAGCACGCCAACAGATGCATTAACACGTGGCCAAAGTATTTATACGTTTGAGTTATTCCCGGATGACGTAGTTGAGTTGAATGTGGAGTTATTAGCCCAGTCTGGCGTGAGAGTGCTTACTGTTTACGATGCGCTGAACGATAACCGCAATATTGAATCCTCTGTTAAGGCAGGTAAAAAATATGGCATGTTGATCAATGCCATGTTGACTTATGCCTTAAGCCCTGTGCATGATGATGCTTACTTTATTGCTCGCACACGTGAGTTGGTAAAGCTAGGTGTCGATTTTATTTCGGTAAAAGACCCAACAGGCTTACTTACTCCCGATCGGGCTGCAACACTTTTCCCTGCGGTAGTCTCTGCAGCCACTGGTATCCCGATTAAATTACATTCTCATTGCCAATCTGGTTTGGCTCCATTGGTATACGAAGAGGCTATCAAGGCTGGATTTGCTTATGGATATGTCGCAACTGACTGTTTAGCGAATGGTGCTTCCTTGCCTTCAGTGCTAGATGTATATGCTAGCGCACAGAAACTAGGTCGTGCACCAAAGATGAATCGCGCTGCTTTGCAAAAAGTGAATGAATACTTCGATTGGATTTGTGCGCGTGACAATTTTGCTCGCGGAGAGAAGGCCAGTTACGATCCAGCTTTATATGAACATCAAATCCCTGGCGGGATGATTTCTAATCTACGTGCTCAGTTGGCCACAATGGGCATTTCTCATAGAGAATCTGAGATTCTTGAAGAGACGGCCAGAGTTCGCGAAGACTTGGGTTATCCCATTCTGGTCAGCCCATTTGCCCAATATATCGTGACGCAAGCTGTTCTAAATGTGATGCAGGGTGAACGTTATAAAACGATTCCTGATGAGGTTAAGTTATATCTCAAGGGTCACTACGGAAGATTGGCTGGCACTCCCAGTGCTGAGGTAATGAATCGTGCCAACGTAGATTACGACGCCTCTCGTAGGCCTGGGGAGTTGATTGAGCCTGCGTTATCTGGATTAAGAAAAAAATGGGGGCGCTCAGTAAGTAAGGAGCAGTTGAGTTTGCATGCTTTTTATCCTGAAAATCTTGCATTAGGATTAAGAGATGGTGCTCAGGAAGCTTTGAAGCAGGGGCCTGCTTTACAGCCCTTTACCGAGTTGGTGAAGTATTTAGTTATGAAAAAAGAATATAGAAAAATTAGAACCAAGTTGGGCGGTATAGAGTTAAGCTTCAGCAGTTAGTTTTTTTGACCTTTGCTTTTTATATTAGATCTAAGAAGTTCCATTCTCAAGGAGATCGTAATGAAACAATTTAGCGCATCACGCCGTATCTTTTCAGTACTCGCTGTCGCCATGTTATCGGGCGCTCCAATGCTATCAATGGCTCAAAACGCCACTAAATTCAATGACTATGGATGGCCAGAAGGCGCTGATGAAAAGGTTTCAGCTAAGTCTGTAGCCTGGCTCAAAGAAAAAGGTTGGTGGCCGTTGCAGATCGCATTTCAGCCACCATGGTCAGGTCAAAATACGATTAACTTGGTGATGGATAAAAAAGGTCTCTTGGCCAAGCGCGGTATTGAATCAAAATTACAAGCATTTCCATCTGGGCCAGCAATCAATGAAGTGATCATCTCTGGTCGATTCCAGTTCGGTAATGGTGGCAATTTCCCATTTACTTCATTGATTGATAAAAATATTCCCGTTAAAACGATTGCGGTGATTAATACTAATTTGATGCATGCGGTATTGGTGCCGTTGGACTCCAAAATCAAATCCTTTAAAGACTTCAAGGGATCAAATCCTCCAGCCACTATTGGTATTGTGACCGGCTCCTCTGCCGAATTCTATATTCAAGCTGCAGCGAAAGCCAACGGTATTGAGATTGGTAAAGACATCATCCTGAAAAATATGCCTCCGGGTGAGCAAATGGCGATGCCTAAGGGTATTGATGCAGTGGTGCCTTGGGACCCAACCCCGACCATCATGTCCAAGGAGCGCAAGAACGCCAGAATTATTAGCGACAGCTATCCCTACAATATTTATGAGGGAACTTTCTACGTGCGCCAAGAAGTGATTGATAATGCGCCCGACGTCGTTCAGGCATTTACCGATGCAATTGCAGAAGCAACACTTTGGATTAGAAAGAATCCAGATGCTGCTGTAGACGTTATGCAGGAAGATCCAAATCTAAAGAATTATTCAAAAGAAATCTTGCGTCAGCAAATTTCTGCCTACAACCTCTTGTATAAACCGAATTATATTTACCCTATTCCAGTTTTCTGGGGTCGTGCAAATGAGCCGATCTACACATGGCTTTATGAAAACAAGCGTATTCAGAATAAGCTAACGGGCATTGATTTTGCCCGCGCCGTTGATACACGCTTTATGGATAAGACTTTTGAGAAATTGGGTTGGGCAACGATTACTCGTCCTCCATTCTTACCATCTACTTGGTCTGCACCAATGGATAAAACGCCTTACCCAATGTATATGAATCCATTGAATACTTCTAAGCCTCAGGCCTTCCCGGAAAAAGGCGACCTCACCAGAGATTGGTCTTTTGACGGTAAGGTTTATAAAAAATAAAGCGCTATGCCAATCATTCATTTTTTCAAGCAATTTCGTCGCCTAGCTTTACTGGTCATTTTGCTTGCCGCTTGGGAGTATGCCAGTCGGTTTATTCTGGATAAAACAGAATCTACCTTATTGCCGCCTCCTTCGGGGGTGGCACAAGGCGGTTTCGAATTAATGAAATCTGGCGAAATTTGGAAACATTTGTTCGATAGCTTATCCAGAGAATTTATTGCTTTTTGTTATGCCTCTGTCGCGATTCCTCTGGGAATCGTGATGGGGTGTTTTAAATGGGTCAATGAGCAAGTGGATCCGATCGTAGAAATTTTGCGACCTATCCCACCAATTGCTTGGATTCCTCTGAGTATTTTGTGGTTTGGTGTTGGCAATACTCAGAATCAATTCATTATTTTCTTGGGTATCTTCTTCCCAATTCTTTTAAATACCATTGATGCGGTTAAGAATGTGGAGCCAAATCTGATTCGTGCGGCACGTTGTTTAGGTGCCGGCTCTTGGGGTGTGATTACTCGCGTTGTCTTGCGTGCAGCCCTTCCTCAGATTGTGACCGGTATTCGTATTGGTCTTGGGGTGGGTTGGATGGCTTTGGTGGCGGCTGAATTGGTCGGCGCTAACTCTGGTCTTGGATTCTTAATTAATGATGCGCGTACTGTATTAAGAACGGATTACATTTTGGTTGGTATGTTGGCTATTGGATTGATTGGTCTGTGCCTGGATAGATTGATTCGTTATACGGCCCAGAAACTGATGCCGTGGTCTAGAGCGCTAAATGCGTAAGAGGTATTGTTAATCATTAAACATGCAAATAGATAATCCAATGCCAGCACTTAAAGTAGAACACGTACGAAAAATATATCCGTCGATGCATGCCAAAGGCCAAGAAGTTTTGGCAATCGAGGACATTTCATTAGAGGTCCGCAAGAATGAGTTTTGCTCAATCTTGGGACATAGCGGCTGTGGGAAAACGACTTTACTCAATTTAATTGCTGGGTTTGAAGTGCCAACGGCCGGTCGCATCGAGTGCGCTGGAAAAGTCGTAAATGGCCCTGGCGCTGATCGCTCGATGGTATTCCAGGACTACGCACTCTTTCCTTGGTTGACTGTGTATGACAACATTGCTTTTGGTCTAAAAATTAAAGGCACTAATGCCGGAGAGATTAAGCAAATTGTCACTCGCTTTGCTGCGCTTGTTGGCTTAAGTCAATTTACTAATCATTACCCACATCAACTTTCGGGGGGCATGCGTCAACGCGTCTCGATCGCAAGAGCTCTAGTTGTGGATCCGACAGTCCTCTTAATGGATGAGCCTTTTGCGGCCTTAGATGCGCAAAATCGCGCCATGATGCAGGCTGAAATGATCCGAATTCTAAATGAAGAAAGTAAGACAGTTGTACTGGTAACCCACAGTATTGAGGAGGCTATCAATCTTTCGGATGTCATTGTTGTGATGACGCGTCGTCCTGGCAGGGTGAAGGAAATTATCCGCGTTCCTGAGCCTCGTAGAATGGTTGAAGATACCCCTGCTTATTTAGAAATCCGTCGTCAGATTCGTGATCTCATTGCTGGCGAACATGATGTCAGCGAGGCTGTTTGATTCCTGAAAACTTAGCCTCGATCGGCTTATTGTTAGTCGCGGCAGTTTTTGGTGGATTTATTAGAAGGTTAAGCGGATTTGGAGGGGCACTCATTATGACGCCTCTTTTAATGTGGGTTTTCCCAATTCCTTTTTTGATTCCGATTGTCATGTGCTCTGAAGTGTTTGGGGGCGCATTGCTTTCCCGGCAGTGGAAGGTGCATCAAGAAGATCGCCCTCGACTTTGGTTGATGTTAATTTTTTCTGCAGTGTCATTGCCGCTTGGTATTTGGTTGGGAAGATTTATTCCGTTGGTGACACTCAAGACGGCGACGAGTGCAGTTATTCTATTTTTCGCTGCTTACTTGTTATTTAAGCCCCATGTGCGACTCAACAGTTCTAGTACTTTAGATGGATTAGCTGGTGGCTTGTCAGGCTTGTTGTTGGGAGCCTGCGGAATTGGCGGCCCTCCAGCTGCTCTGTACCTTAATTCAACCAATCAAGCATTCGATAGAACGAGGTCTTTGTTATCCCATTTCGTTTCTGGCATCTCGATATTTGCGATTATTGCTGCAAGTTTGATGGGTGGGGGATTAGGCTGGCTTACCTATTTTATTTTCGCTATTCCAGCGTATTGGCTTGGCTTAAGGCTTGCTCAGCGGGTTTTGGGAATGCACGCTCTTTCTGACAATGCCTTAAAGAGGCTCTGTTTAGCGCTTCTGATTGCTAATGCAGGCTTTAATTTGCTCTTTTTACTTATATTTAAATAGATATAAGTAAATGAAATATATATTCTTTTCAGGTATAAGAAAAGCCCCTATTCTGTAAGCTCATTAGGCAAATACGCCGGCATAGATTAGATAGGGGAGTTCGACATGGGTTACACAGTTGAAAACAAACAAGATGCAGTTGTTAAATCTGTTTTGCAGACTACGGAAAAAACTTTCGCCTCATCTAAAGTCGCTGATCAAGTTGTGATTAGTCAGGCTAGTAAACAAGCAAATACTGAAGTGTATTTTCAAATAGAAGATTAATAAGTGATGCAAAAATAAGTCGCCCTGATGCAAGGTGCTTTTCAGATCAATAAAAAACCGCTATTTAGGCGGTTTTTTTATGTCTTAGAAATAACTGCTTAAGAAAATGAAGTTTCAAATTCTGCAGTTTTGATGGCATTCATTAAGAAAAGAATTTGGCGCTGAAAACTTTTTCTTTCGGAGATTTTGTCGTGAGGCAACTGATCGTGTTCACGCAACAGGCTAATAATGGCCGGGTTGTAGTGCTCTCTGATGGGTGACATCTTGACTCCTTGAAACTGATCTCATTAGAAACACTGTATCAAGGTCGCTATATATTCGCAAGGAATATATAGCGATAACTAAACTACTTTTAGATATATTAGATCTAGATTATTTCTCTACGAAAGCGCGCTCGAATACATAGTCGCCGAGTTGACCCAGGCTTGGTGATACCTTGAAGCCTTTAGCATCCAGCATCTCAGCGGTCTCCTTAAGCATGGAGGGGCTGCCGCAAATCATGGCTCTATCTACCGCAGGGTCTAATGGCGGTAAGCCAATGTCTTTAAATAGCTGGCCAGATTCTATGGCGGTAGTTAGGCGCCCGGTATGTTTAAAAGCTTCTCTGGTTACGGTTGGGTAGTAGATCAGCTTTTCTCTAATCAACTCACCCAGATACTCATCTTGAGTCAGTTCATTCTTAATGTAGTCGCCATAAGCAAGTTCACTGACCAGGCGAACACCATGAATGAGAACGACATTCTCGAACTTATCGTAAGTCTCTGGGTCACGAATAATGCTCATGAATGGTGCGAGACCTGTGCCGGTACTAAAAAGGTAAAGATGCTTGCCAGGGTTTAAATCATCAATGACTAAAGTGCCAACAGATTTTTCGCTAACAAGGATAGGGTCTCCCACCTGAATTTTTTGCAGGCGCGATGTTAGTGGACCATCCTGGACTTTAATGCTTAAAAATTCGAGATGTTCTTGGTAGTTGGGGCTAGCAACACTATATGCCCTTACAAGTGGTTTACCTTCAACCTCAAGACCAATCATCAAAAAGTGACCGCTGCGAAAGCGTAGCCCTTTATTACGGGTGGTGGTAAAGCTAAAAAGGGTGTCATTCCAATGATGAACGGTCAGAACGGTTTCAGTGTTGTAGGCTGCCATAAATGCTTAATCTTGTTGAGGTTATCTAAACCTCAATTATCCTCAATCTTGGGTTGCTGCAGGGGCTATCCATGACTCAGTTAGCAATTAACTTCTTATAAGTTATGCACTTTTAGTTATAAAAGCCTGAGTTTGGGTCTTTTATAGGGTGATCTCGCTATCATCTAGGGATGACCCGCACTCAATACCTCTTCATTTCTTTATTTTGCCTGAGCTTGGTGGTCTTTGCCGTCTTACTTCAGCAATTTGGTTATCAGAACACCTCTTTTTTGCCATGCCCCCTATGCATCTTGCAAAGAATTGGCTACCTTGGAATTGCTATCAGTTGCTTTTTAGCGGCCGGCATTCCTGCTTTGAAAAAGTTATTTCACATATTGGCGGTAATGTCCGCTTGTTCTGGAGCAATCATCGCGGGTAAGCAGGTCTGGCTCTTATCGCATCCAGAAGCTTCTTGCGGCATAGACCCTCTAGAGGTTTGGATCAATCAATTTCAGTTGGTCCAAGATTTGCCTTGGTTGTTTAAAGCGGATGGACTTTGTTCTGCTAAGTTACCTGCGATTTTAGGATTACAGGTTCCGGAATGGTCCTTGTTATGGTTTTGTGTCTTACTGATTTTATTTGCGGTGACATTTTTTAAAAATACTAAAACTTAATAGCGCTCTCACCATTAGCTTTTTATTGAAGAGCTTCATCACACCTACCTTATATTCTTATGGCAATTCTGACCGTTAACGCTGGTTCCTCATCTCTCAAGTTTTCTATTTATCCAACCCTCGATGGAGCAGTCTTGCCTTCTATTTTGGCTGGCAGTTTTGAGGGTCTTGAGCCAGGTGGAAAAACCGAACTACGCTATGCCTATCAAGGGGTAGAGCATGCTGAGTATTTTGTAGATGTAGATCAAGATCCTTTTCTTGCGGCCTTAATGCACCTCAAGGAATTACTGCTCGGAATTAAAGATCTTCCTCCCATTCGGGCTGTATCCCATCGTATTGTTCATGGTGGTGCTGAGTTTTTTCAGCCCATCATTTCAACCTCAGCGACGCTAGAGAAATTGTCGGCGATGAGTGCCTTAGCGCCATTGCATCAGCCCCATAGCCTGGATGGCGTGAAAGCTTTCTCTCAAGTATTTCCGGACATTCCCCAAGTTCTTTGTTTTGATACCGCCTTTCATAAAACCATGAGCACTCTCGAAACATCTCTAGCATTACCTAAAGAGATTACTGATCAAGGAGTCCGCCGCTATGGTTTTCATGGAATTTCGTATCAGTACATTATTGGCGAGTTGATGGAGAGCTCGAACAAAGCAAGAGATAAAGTTTTGATGGCTCACCTTGGTAATGGCGCAAGTTTGTGTGCTGCCATTGATGGTAAGAGTGTGGCGACCACGATGGGATTTTCTGCATTAGATGGCTTGATGATGGGGACTCGCAGCGGTTCTCTAGATGCCGGTGTATTGATGTATTTGGTCGAGCGTGGCTATACCCATGATCAGCTACAAGATCTCCTTTATAGAAAGAGTGGCTTGCTTGGGGTCTCAACCATCTCTGCGGACATGAGAAAGCTAAGAAGTAGCTCCAATCCTTTGGCTAAAGAGGCGATTGAGTTATTTATTTATAAGATTATTCGCGAGGGCGGGGCTATGATTGGCTGTCTCGGTGGCCTCGATCTGATTTCTTTCAGTGGCGGCATTGGCGAGCATGATCCTATTTTGAGGTCAGCGGTTTGTAAAAAACTGGCGTGGCTTGGGGTTGAGTTAGATGAAAAGCTAAATCAAGAGGCAACTCAGCATCTAACGTTAAACATTAGCACTCCACAAAGTCGTGTTGAGGTATGGGTAATCCCTACCGATGAGGGCGTGATGACGGCGCAAGAAGCTATTACCTTGCTTCGCTCTCAGGGCGTGTCTTAATAGCATTTAGTATTTAGCTAATAACCACCATTTCTTTTACAAGAATTACTTTAACCCATAAGATCTCTATTCATATCTTCGCATTAAGGAATCCTCATGACTTACTTTACCGACAACTCCCAAACCATTGGCAAGACACCTTTAGTGCGTTTAAATCGCGTAACTGATGGCTCTAAGGCAACTGTGCTCGCCAAGATCGAAGGACGTAATCCAGCCTATTCAGTCAAGTGTCGTATCGGCGTGGCCATGATTAATGATGCGCAAGAACAAGGTATTTTGGGGCCAGGAAAAGAACTGGTTGAGCCAACTAGTGGCAATACTGGTATTGCTTTGGCTTTCGTAGCGGCAGCTCGCGGCATCCCTTTGACATTGACCATGCCAGAGACCATGAGTATTGAGCGCCGCAAGTTGCTCACGGCTTTAGGTGCAAAGATTGTCTTGACCGAAGGTCCCAAGGGGATGAATGGTGCGGTTGCTAAGGCTAAAGAGATTGCAGAGTCTGATCCTAAATATGTCTTGCTGCAGCAATTTAGTAATCCATCGAATCCAGCGATTCATGAAAAGACCACTGGTCCAGAAATCTGGGAGGATACTGATGGCAAGATTGATGTGTTTGTAGCGGGAGTTGGAACTGGCGGAACAATCTCCGGTGTTGCTCGTTACATCAAGAATACTAAGAAGAAAAACATTGAGGTAGTTGCAGTTGAGCCCACTGCAAGTCCAGTCATCACGCAAAAACTCAATGGTGAAGAAATCAAGCCTGCGCCACATAAGATTCAGGGAATTGGTGCCGGCTTTATTCCGGAGAATCTAGATTTATCAGTAGTCGATAAAGTTGAGCAAGTAAGCAACGAAGAAGCCATTGAATTTGCCCGCCGTATTGCTAAAGAAGAGGGTATTTTGGTAGGCATCTCCTGCGGTGCTGCAGCTGCAGTAGCGGTTCGTTTAGCTAAGAAGCCTGAATACGCGGGTAAAACCATCGTGGTGGTGCTTCCAGATACAGCTGAGCGTTACTTAAGCTCTGCCTTATTCGAGGGAATGTTTGACGAAAAAGGCTTGCCTACCTAAGCGGCTCACTCAATATTACTGTCGGTAGGCTCTTTAGTCTGAATGGTTTATAAAGAGATTATGAAAAATACTTATAAATTTCTTACCCTCTTTTTAGCTACATTTTCATTGGCTTCCGCCGCTAATGTTACTGCGCCCACCGTATACTTCAACGGGGACATCCTCACGATGGAGGGTGACACCCCTAGGTATGTTGAAGCACTGGTTGTCAAAGACAACAAGATTGCCTACACCGGCGACATGCGCGAAGCCTTGACTCAGGCTGGATCCAATGCCGCTCTACAAGATTTAAAAGGGCACACCCTATTGCCTGGCTTTATTGATACTTGGGGGCACTTTGCATTAATCGCCCAAGATACGCTCGGTGTAAATCTTGCCTACTTCTCCAGAAAACCTCCGCAGACTAAGACGGACGTGATTAGTAGGCTGCGTTCAGAAGCAAAGGTATTTAATGGCTGGATTATTGGCACGGGTTACGCTGAAGCAATGCTGTCTGATGGTGGATTGACAATTTCAGATCTAGATGCGGCCTACCCAAATCAACCGGTATTGCTTGAGAATATTTCTACGTTGACCGGTATGGTGAATTCTGCTGGCCTCAAGAAGCTGGGAATCACAAAAGCTACTAAGGCCGTTTCTGGGTTTATTCCGGTAGACCCCAAAACTGGTCAACTCACAGGTGAATTGATCGGCATGCCTTATTTAGAGGCGGTTGCTAAGGCGGTCGGCAAGTATTCACAAGATCTGACGTTTGAAACTTACCGCAAAGCCGAGAAGATCTACGTCTCCAATGGTTTTACAACTGCACAAAGTTACGAAGCCAGCATTGCGGATATGCGTAATATGCGATTAGCTATCGATAGAAAAATTGTGACCATCGATTTAATTGCGTTACCAACCTTCGATGTTGTTGATCAAATGTTGGCGACTAATCCTAATTTTCAGTTTGGTGCTTATAGCCAGGGTGATAGAGGTTTTAAGGTTGCCGGAATTCAGGTGCCTACTGATGGGGCGCCGCAACTGCGTTTGGCTTATTTTTCCAAGCCTTATTTAGATATCACCGGTTTTCCAAAAGACTGGCGTGGCTTTGCCTACTACCCACAGGCCTTGTTTGATAAGTACACCAAGTTGGCTTACGAGAAAAACATTCAATATTTTGGTTATAGCAATGGTGATGCTGGTATTGATATGACTCTAGCGGCTTTGGCTAAAACAATTTCTGAGACTGGTATTACAGAAGATCGTCGTACCGTGATTGCGCACTCATTCTTTGCACGCGATGATCAGTTAGATGACTACAAGAAGAAAAATATTATGGCAGTGATGATGCCAAACGATACCTGGTTGTATGGCGATGTTTATAACAAGGTCTTAGGTGGTGAAAGGGCTGCTAATTTAAGCCCTGCGAATAGCGCTAATACAAAAGGCATAACACTTGCTCTGCATAATGACACTCCTTCGTCCGGCCCGAATGTGCTCTTTTCAGTTTGGAGTGCCGTGAACCGTAAAACATTCTCCGGTGCAGTGTTGGGGCCTGAACAGCGCATTACTCCGTATTTGGCTCTACAGGGCTTTACTCGCAATGCGGCCTATCAATACAAGGAAGAGCTCAGCAAGGGATCGCTAACACCAGGAAAGCTGGCTGATTTAGTAGTTCTGGATCAAAACCCCTTAAAGGTTGCGCCAGATGATATTAAGAACATACAAGTCCTTAAAACTATTAAAGGTGGCGTTGAGGTCTATGGCAATTAAAATGAAGTTAAAAAAAGAGAGGTGGTTGCCTCTCTTTTTCTTTGCTGAAGAATTTATTCTTCTTCGCGCCGCAAGTGCGGGAATAGAATCACATCGCGAATATTAGGTGCATCGGTCAGCAGCATGACTAAACGATCAATGCCAATACCGCAACCACCCGTTGGAGGCATGCCGTACTCTAAGGCGCGGATGAAGTCATGGTCAAAGTACATGGCCTCTTCATCGCCAGCTTCTTTTTGCTCAACTTGCTTGCGGAAGCGGTTCGCTTGATCTTCAGCATCATTTAACTCAGAGAAGCCATTTGCAATTTCACGGCCGGTAATAAAGAGTTCGAAGCGCTCAGTAATGCCTGGGCGGGTATCGGATTCTCTGGCGAGTGGACTGACTTCAATTGGGTAATCAATGATGTAAGTTGGCTCCCAAAGGTGTTCCTCGGCAACCAATTCAAATAAGGCCAATTGAAGTGCGCCAATACCTGCATTCTTGAGGGTTGGGGCGTCTGGGTTCTCGCCACCTTTTTTCAATTCAGTACGAATGAAGTTGATGTCATCCAACTGAGATGCATCATAGCTCTTACCTGACTGGCCACAGTACTTGAGGATGGCCTCGGTAATAGTTAGGCGTTGGAATGGTTTGCTCAGATCGAGTTCACGACCTTGATGCGTTAATACGGCAGTGCCTTGAGCATCTATGGCAGCTGCACGAATCAAGCCTTCTGTGAAGTCCATCAACCAGCGATAGTCTGTATACGCTGCATAGAATTCCATCATGGTGAATTCAGGGTTATGACGTGGGCTTACGCCTTCGTTACGGAAATTGCGATTGATTTCGAAGACACGCTCAAAACCACCGACTACCAAACGCTTGAGGTAAAGCTCTGGAGCAATACGCAAGAACATTTGCATGTCGAGTGCGTTGTGGTGAGTAATGAAGGGCTTCGCTGCCGCACCACCAGGGATAGGGTGGAGCATTGGTGTCTCTACTTCCATGAAGTCGGCATCCAACATATGGCGACGTAATGATGCGATTGCATTGCTACGTGCTTTAAATGTATTGCGACTTTCTGGATTTACAATGAGGTCGACATAGCGCTGGCGGTATTTAGTCTCTAGATCTGATAGGCCATGGAACTTATCAGGCAGTGGACGCAGTGATTTGCTGAGTAAGCGTAAGTTGCTGCACTCAACAGACAGCTCACCTTTATTGGTCTTAAAGAGGTTGCCTTCAGCAGAAATAAAGTCACCCATATCCCAATGCTTGAAGGCCCCATGAACATCAGCACCGCTGAGCTCATCATTGATGTAGAACTGAATCTGCCCACTGCGATCTTGAATAGTGGCAAAGCTGGCTTTACCCATCACGCGCTTAAGAACCATACGACCGGCTACTTTGACATGAACTTTCTTGGCGGCTAATTCTTCTTTGGTCAGACTGTCGTAATGAGCATGCAAATCAGTCGCTAAATGAGTAGGAACAAAGTCATTCGGAAATGCAACACCGCCAGCACGAAGCTTGGCCAGTTTTTCACGGCGCTCCGCAATGATGTGATTCTCATCAACTACTTCGGTAGCTGGAGCAGTATCTAAATGGGTTTTATCGTTCATATCTATAGTGGTGCAGTAATGAGAGTTGGTTTTTACACGCCTTGTTTTAGGCTGGCTTCAATAAAGGCATCGAGATCGCCATCTAATACTTTTTGAGTATTGGAAATTTCGACGTTAGTGCGTAAGTCTTTGATGCGGCTTTGGTCTAGAACGTAGGAGCGGATTTGATGGCCCCAACCCACATCGGTCTTGCTGGCCTCTAACTTATCCTGTTCAGCGCGGCGCTTTTGCATCTCATGTTCGTAGAGGCGAGACTTGAGCATGCTCATCGCTTCGGCACGGTTGCGGTGCTGACTGCGGTCGTTCTGACACTGCACCACAATCCCAGTTGGAATATGGGTTAAGCGGACAGCTGAGTCGGTTTTATTAATGTGCTGACCACCCGCACCAGAAGCGCGGTAGGTGTCAGTGCGGATATCAGCAGGGTTAACGTCGATCTCAATCGAGTCATCAATCTCTGGATACACGTAGATAGAGGCAAAGGAAGTATGACGACCGTTGGATGAGTCAAAAGGCGACTTCCGTACTAAACGGTGTACGCCAGTTTCAGAGCGGAGATGTCCGTATGCGTATTCACCATCGACTTTAATCGTCGCACTCTTAATGCCTGCAACGTCGCCATCAGACTCTTCGAGTATTTCTGTTTTATAACCTTTGCGCTCGCAATACTTGAGGTATTGACGATAGAGCATACTGGCCCAATCACAGGCTTCGGTACCGCCAGCTCCAGCTTGAATGTCGATAAAACAATTGCAAGAATCCATCTCGTTATGAAACATGCGGCGGAACTCTAGATCACCAATGGTCTTGCTATAGCTCTCAACATCTTTCTCAATAGCGCCAATCGTTTCAAAGTCACTCTCTTCTTTGGCCATATCAAACAGCTCAAGTGCGCTAGTAATATTGGTATTGAGATCAGTAAGAGTCGCCACTACGCCATCGAGCAATTTCTTTTCTTTGCCCAGCGCTTGTGCTTTCTTTTGATCATCCCAAATAGTGGGATCTTCCAGAATCGAGTTAACTTCGGTAAGGCGACGTGACTTTACTTCGAAGTCAAAGATACCCCCGAAGAGCTTGCTCACGGGTGAGCAGATCGGACAAGGTATTCGAAATAGTATTTAGTTGTTCAGCTTCCATCCCCTGATTATAAGGGGGTTATTGCCTTAGGCCTTTAGGTGCTTGCTGCCTCGTCATGGGCTTCAATCATCAACTGCACACGAGCCTGGCCCTGATAACGGTCAGTGACAAGGCGATAAGCTAATTTAGCTTTGGCGGGTAGGCTCTGGGTGCGGTTAAACCAAACGGCAGTGAGTGGCTTATTGGTCGGCTTGAGTTCAGAACTGCCGATAGGGCGAACCATCAGTCGTAAATGCTTTTCTTTCATGAGACTTTGCTGGGTAATTTCAAATTCCCCATAGAAAACGGGCTGCGGGAAACCTTGCCCCCAGATCTCTTCAGCTAGTAGGTCACCTATTTCAGGTGTAAATTCGGAGAGCTCCAACGTGCCATCGTGGGCATGGCGACGTTCTAGTAACTCATCTGTTAATAAGCCGCCCGCCACTTCCTGAAAGCAGGCATCAAATTTTTCAAAATCACTTTTTCGAATCGTTAGGCCTGCCGCCATGGCGTGTCCGCCAAATTTCAGAATGAGTCCAGGCTCTCGTTTCGAAACAAGATCGAGAGCATCTCTTAAGTGAAATCCTGTCAACGAGCGACCTGAACCACGTAATTCTTCGCCGGTATTTCCATCGGCAGGAGCAAACACAATCGCTGGGCGATTAAAGCGCTCCTTCAGTCGTGAAGCCACAATGCCAACAACACCCTGATGCCACTCAGAATTCCATAAACAAATACTGGGGCGCTCAGCCATAGTGCCGTCAAGTTGATCTTCGGCAAGATGAGAGAGGGCAGTTTCTTGCATCCCTGTTTCAATCACGCGGCGTTCGCGATTAATGCGATCGAGTTCATGCGCAAGATTGAGTGCCTCATCCGTATTGTCAGTGAGGAGTAAGCGAATGCCTAAAGTCATATCCGCTAGACGCCCGGCCGCATTGAGTCTAGGGCCGATGGCAAAGCCTAGATCAAAAGTATTTGCTTTGCGTGGGTCTCGAGCCGCCGCCTGAAATAGCGCCTGAATCCCAGGTTGAGATATTCCAGCACGGATACGTTTTAAGCCATTAGAAACTAATACTCGATTATTGCGATCGAGTTGCGCTACGTCAGCAACTGTTCCTAAGGCAACAAGGTCGAGGAGGTTTTCTACTTTGGGTTGAGTTTCATGGGAAAATTTTCCACGCTTGCGAAGTTCAGCGCGTAATGCCACCAGCATATAAAACATCACACCAACACCAGCAAGAGCTTTGCTTGGAAAGCTACAACCTGGTTGGTTGGGATTAACGATTGCTAGCGCCTTCGGTAAGTTATCTCCAGGTAGATGATGATCGGTCACAATCACTTCCATACCCAGTTCACGAGCACGATCAACGCCAGCCTCACTAGCAATACCGTTATCGACAGTGATCAGGTATTTCGGTTTAGGCGTTTGTTGTGCTGCCAACTCAACAACCTCAGGTGTGAGGCCATACCCCATCGTAAAGCGGTTCGGAACTAGAAACTGAATTGGTGTATCAGGTCCGCCCAGCATGCGCAGACCTCGGAGACCTACGGCACAAGCGGTTGCGCCATCACAGTCGTAGTCTGCGACGATCAGCATGGGATCTTTTGCCTCAAGGATATCGGCGAGTAAAGAGGCGGTGCTGATGCAATTCTTTAGTTCAACTGGTGATATCAGTTGCTTTAAATCAAGCGAGAGTTCTTCTGGAGTTTGCAGACCTCGAGCAGCATAGAGTCTAGCCAGTAGTGGGTGTAAGCCACTCTGCGCTAACCAGGTGGCAGTGCGCTCTGAGAAGGGGCGTTGTGAAAATATGCTCATACGAAACTCATGCGTAACTCATAGCTGACTAATTTCTTTCCAAGTCAGTGGCTCTGCTTTTTTCCAAAAGGCCCAAGATCTTTTATTGAGATCTTTAGCGGTGAAAATTCGTTCGCGTACCTTTCCCATCGGAAAGTCGATGATGACAACCTCATCTAGTTGTTTGCTATGGAGTGCTGCACTTAACTGTGGCCAAGCCGCTTCTGGCTGATCAGGCCAGGCAAAGGCGCCAACTAAATTTTTCTCATCCAGGACGAATTCGTGTGGCAGGCTTAATAGCTTGGATAGGCCAGCCAGAATGGGGTGTGAGCCGATGAGACGCTGAGATTGTTTTAATAATGCAGGCGCTTGAACATCATTGAGCTTACCGATGCCGCTAATCCAGATTGAGTTGATGCTGGGCATGCCACGTTGTCCGCGCTCTTCATTAACAGGGTCAATATGCCAAAGCATTTGGATTTCATTTTGAAGTTTGCGCCAACGTTTCGCGATACCTTCTTCTTGAGTATCACGCGGCATCCACCAATCAATATTCCGGCCATGAGCCTGGTCCACACTGTAACTTGCTAGGCTGGAAAATGGGCCAGCAGGCACAAACCAATAATGCTGGTTATGAAAAAGTACAGAGCCCTGAAAATCTTCTTCAATAAAAGGTAGCGCCGCTTGCAGAAGCTTAGATGACTCTTCGGGGGTCAGATCAATCTGGTTTTGCCCCATCAAAATGAGGTGATCCCGAGTGGCATGCAGATGAACGGGCTGTAAGCAGGCAATGACTTCGTTTGGGTTGACGGCTTGATTGGATTGTCCGAGAAGTAAGACCGGTGCAAGAGGGAGTAATTCTCCGAGCAAAAAGCGCTCATGAGGTAGTCCCTTACGGGGGCTATCTCTGCTTTCGAGCTCATCTAAGGCATCTTCCCCTGAAAGCATCAGGGTGAAGCGGCGTAGCGGAGTCTTGGGGGAGGTGAAATTCGCAGTCATTCCCCTGATTTTAGGTGGCATTTAAGTATTCCATCAGTTTGTCTGCGCAATTCACTAAACTGTGGCTATGTTGAGACTTCCTATTGAGCTAGAAATTGGCCTGCGCTACACCCGATCCAAGCGTCGTAAGACGGTGGGGAAGCGCGATGGTTTCCTATCCTTTATCTCCGGGATTTCTACTGCTGGTATCGCTTTAGGAGTTGCCGCACTGATTGTGGTTCTTTCGGTGATGAACGGTTTTCAAAAGGAAGTGCGCGATCGTATGTTGTCGGTGCTATCTCATGTGGAAATTACTGCTCCTGATGGTTTGGCAAATTGGGAGCCACTGGCGCTGAAGGTTGCAACTCAACCACACGTTATTGGTGTGGCACCCATGGTGAGTTCGCAAGGTTTATTGACTCGCGAAGGAGTGATGCGCGGCGTTGCTATTCGTGGCATCTTGCCCAGCGAAGAAGGTAAGGTTTCAGATTTACCAAAACAATTTGTTACCGGCAATATTGATGATCTTAAGCCCGGTAGTTTTGGTGTTGCTCTGGGCGCACAACTTGCAGCAATTGTTGGCGCACACGTCGGCGATCGTATTAATTTAATTGTTCCAGAAAGCGATTTAACTCCAGCGGGTGCTATGCCACGGATGCGGACTTTGCAGGTAGTCGGCATTGTTGACAGTGGCCATTATGAATACGATAGCTCCTTGGCTATCATGCACTGGAAGGACGCTGCCGCCTTACTGCGTCTACATGATCCGTCTGGCTTGCGTATCAAGGTGGATGATATGCAGCGGGCCCCAGAAGTTGCTAATGAGTTATCGGGTATTGTTCCTCAGGCGCTTTGGGTCACTGACTGGTCAAGATCAAACCGCAATTGGTTTGCAGCAGTTCAGACTGAAAGAAAGATGATGTTCATCATTTTGACTTTAATTATTGCCGTAGCCGCATTTAATTTGGTGTCCACCTTAGTCATGACGGTGAACGAGAAGCAGGCTGATATTGCTATTCTGAGAACCATGGGTGCAAGCCCTGGACTCATTCAAAGAATATTTTTAATTCAGGGATTGGCGATTGGCCTTTTGGGCTCCTTGCTTGGTGTTGCATTGGGTCTATTGATTGCGCTGAACATTGATGTCATCGTGCCGGTCATTGAAGCCATTTTCCGTGTGCAGTTCTTGCCGCGTGAGGTGTATTTCATTAGCGAATTACCTTCTGATGTTAGGGCAAGTGATGTGCTGACAGTGGGATTAATGGCATTTGGCCTTTCTGTATTAGCGACGCTTTACCCAAGTCGTCGTGCTGCCAAGGTCCAACCTGCGGAGGCCCTGCGTTATGAATAATTTAGGTATGAGTGATATCAATAACTTAGTGCTGAAGGCCAGAGGCTTAGCCAAGACCTACGGTCAAGGGCCTACTGCAGTAGAGGTTCTGAAGGCGATTGACTTGGATATTTCTCCATCGGAGAAGGTGGCTATCGTCGGTTCTTCAGGTTCTGGCAAGAGCACCTTACTTCATTTATTGGGTGGTTTAGATGCTCCAAGCGCTGGCTCCGTCATTTTGGCTGGTTCTGACTTGAATAACCTATCAGTGAAGAATTTAGACCAACTACGTAACCATAGTCTTGGGTTTATTTATCAATTCCATCATCTCTTAGATGAATTTAGTGCTGCAGAGAATGTGGCTTTGCCTTTGCGTATTCGTGGCCTTAGTAATGATGAGTCAATGGAGCGCGCCAGCAAGATGCTTAAGGCAGTTGGCTTGGCTGCACGTGAACTCCATACTCCAGGCGAATTATCCGGAGGGGAACGCCAGCGTGTGGCAGTCGCTCGTGCCTTGGTTGGTAATCCTGCTTGCGTTCTGGCGGATGAGCCAACCGGCAATCTCGATACCGAGACTGCAGACGGCGTATTTGATTTGATGTTGGACATCGCTCGAGATCAAGGCACAGCCTTTGTGATCGTGACGCATGACCCGGTGCGCGCCAAACGTTGTGATCGGATCTTGCATTTAGAGCGTGGAGTATTAAAACCATTCTCTGTGTGAGTGGGCATCCCATGTGGATTGATACCCATTGCCATCTAGATGCCCCTGAGTTTGCGACTTCATTGCCGACAATTATTCAGGCGGCCACTGAAAAAAACGTTGCAGCAATACTGTTGCCTGCTGTGAAGGTGTCTGACTGTACTCATGTTAGAGAGTTAGCTCATCAATATAGTCAAGAAATCCCAGGTTTGGTTTATACCTTGGGAATACATCCGCTATATACCAATCAAGCCCAAGAGGGCGACATTGAAACACTTGAGAAAAGAATTATTGAATCTCTATCTGATCCTCGCTTTGTGGGTGTTGGTGAGATTGGCTTAGATTATTTTGTTGAGGATTTAGATTCTCATAAGCAGGAATTCTTTTTTAATGCGCAATTAGATTTGGCTCAGAAATATCAATTGCCTGTAATCTTGCATGTACGTCGTTCTCAGGATGCAATCTTAAAAGCCTTGCGTCGTCGAAGTATCCCTGGCGGAATAGCGCATGCTTTTAATGGCAGCTTTCAGCAGGCTGAGCAATTTATTGAGCTCGGATTTAAATTGGGATTTGGCGGTGCAGCGACTTATGAGCGTGCTTTGCAAATCCGTAGACTTTTAAAAGAATTGTCGCTTGACAGTATTGTGACTGAAACAGATTCTCCCGACATCCCACCAGCATGGCTCAGAGCGGAGGGTATTGCTTTTAATGAGCCTGCTTTTCTACCGCGGATTGCAAAAGAACTTGCCTTAGTTAGGGGTGTCAGTGATGCTGAATTTGCTTCGGCGGTATGGGGTAATGCAATGCAAGTGTTGCCACGCTGGTCTGCCCTCTGCGCAGGTATTACTCAGCTCTCAAGTTTCAACTTAGCCTCTTAATTACTTGCGATTAGCTATCACGGCATTCATTGCCGGGGGATTACTCCTTTTATTTTTGCCGCAATTGCCAGAATATTGGCTCATTTTCTGTATTACTTTTGGCGCAGTTTGTTTGCTGACAATCCTGCTTTCTAATCCAGAATCTCTTCTAAAGAAATTTGCAGTGATTAGTTTGCTATTTGTAGTAGGTTTTACTTGGAATGCTTTGTATGCTGAAAATCGCTTAAAGAATATTCTTGCCACAGAGTTGGAGGGCAAAGAGTTAACGCTCAAGGGAAGAGTTGCAGCATTGCCACAAAGTAATTCATCGGGCGCCAAGTTTGCCTTTGAGGTTGACGAGGCCTTCTCTGGAAAAGAAGCCCTGAATCCCTTTCCAGAGAGAATCTATTTGAGTTGGCAGCCCGCCTGGAGAAATCCTCAAGCAATTCCAGAGGTAATTCCTGGACAGCGCTGGAAGATCAGGGCAAAGCTAAAGCGTCCTTATGGTTCCTTAAATCCACATACCTTTGATTTTGAGCGTTGGTCTTTTCATCAAGACTTTGGAGCTAGCGGATCAGTAAGGTCTGGGGAGTTATTGCTCGATAGTGATATCGCTTGGACAGAGTTTGAGTTACGTATGGAGCTTGCTAGATGGCATCTGCGAAAAAAGATTCAGTCTATGCTGTCGGATGATGCGAGGTATGTAGGTGTTTTGATTGCTTTGGTAATGGGTGATCAGAACGCCATCGATCAAGATGACTGGCAAATATTTAATGCAACGGGTATTGGGCATCTCATCTCTATATCTGGACTTCATGTAACGATGTTGGCAGGAGTTGGCGCTTCAATTGCTGCATTTATATGGCGTCGACGCACATGGCCACTGATTGCTCCAGTCAGTAAGGTAGCGGCTGTAGCGGGATTTGTGACTGCGTTTATCTATGCATGGTTGGCGGGCTTTCAGATTCCAGCGCAAAGAACGATGTATATGGTTGGGGTGGTGGCATTCGCTTTATGGACTGGCCGAAATCCACGTTCCTTTGATATCTGGTGGTGGGCTCTAGCATTCGTGTTGCTTATCGATCCTATGGCTCCCTACACGCCAGGCTTTTGGTTATCTTTCGGTGCTGTAGCTGCCATTCTGTATGCCATGGGAGATTCTTCTGGTTTATTGGGTATCCCTACGGGAAAAGAATTAGAAACGCATTGGATGCATCGCATGGGACAAGCCCTTCGTGAGGCGTGTCGTGTCCAGGCTGTTGTCACGCTGGCGCTCCTGCCATTGACTTTGTATTGGTTTTACCAAGTCTCAATTGTTTCACCACTGGCTAATGCGTTTGCTATTCCGTTGGTCAGTTATATCGTGACCCCGCTGGCAATTGCTGGTGCCTTGCTTCCAGAATTTATCGGCCGCTGGCTCTTATTGCCGGCGCATACATCCATGGAATATCTTGCAGTCATCCTGGAATGGATGGCGAGTTGGAGTTGGTCTGTAGCTTGGTCGAAGCAGCCCGAGTGGTGGATGCTGGTGATTGCTGGATGTGGAATTGTGTATGCAATTCGCCCTGGTCCGATTGGAGAAACGTGGAAAGGTCGATTGCTTGGTATCTTTTTATCTACCCCCTTATTTTTTTGGCCAAGCCAATTATTTGGAGAGGTGTATCTCGCTCAAGGAGAGTTCAGGGCGAGTGTTTTTGATATTGGCCAGGGCACTGCGGTTCTCATCGAAACCGCCAATAGAAAATTGCTATACGACACAGGACCGATTCAGGGCAAGAAAGATGATGCAGGTCAGAGAGTAATTCTTCCCTATTTGCGTGGCCAGGGGATCAATCACATTGATCGTATGGTCATTAGTCATAGCGATAGTGATCATATTGGTGGTGCTGCAACACTTCTGAAGAGTATTCAATTTGATTTGATGATGGGATCTTTGCCTAGCGCGAATCCACTGCTTCAAAATTTGCATAAAAGAAAGATTCCGGCCATCCCTTGTCGCTTTGGTCAGCGTTGGAAATGGGATGGTGTCGAATTTGTAATTTGGCACCCTCATGAAGAGACAGTATTTACTGATCAATATCCTGGTAAGCCCAACGAAATGAGTTGCGTGATTGAGGTGCGCAATCAACAAAGCTCGCTTTGGTTAACGGGTGATGTTGAAAAGCAAGCTGAAGCAGAAATTACCGAGCGCTTAGATGAAAAAATGTTGCATGAAATCGGCGACAGGGAATTGATTTTTATGGCGCCACATCATGGCAGCAAAACATCCTCTTCCTTGGCCCTCCTACAGAGATTGGAACCTCATCAGGCTTTTGCACAAAATGGCTATCGCAATCGTTATGGGCATCCACATCCAGATGTCACGGCGCGCTATCAGAATTTAGGGATTCCTTTTCATCAAACGCCGAGAACAGGTGCCCAAACTTGGCTATTTAAAAATAATTCAAAATCTTCGACACAGTTTTTGCGACATGATATAAAACGGATATGGCATCGATCGATGTGAAATTGAATAAAAGGAATTGCAGATGAATAAGTTACTTGCCCTATGTTCTCTGGTGGTTGCTGTGACGGTTGGGTGTGCCGGCGCTAATGTCCGCCCCCTCGTGGATATGAAGGGCGTTAATGAGGCTGCATATGAGAGTGATTTAAAAGACTGCCAAAACTATGCTCAACAGCAATCAGGTATGGGTGAGACTGCGGCCAAAGGCGCTGGTGCTGGCGCTGTAGTTGGTGGCTTATTAGGCCTTGTGACAGGCGGCAATAAAACGGGCATCGTACAGGCTGCTGGTGCTGGCGCGGTGATTGGTGGTGCAGGCGGTGCATTTACTGGTAATCAGGCTCAAGAGGCTGTTGTGAAGAGATGTTTGAGTGGTCGTGGTTACAAGGTTTTGAACTAAACCCACTTGAAAATAGCGAAAAAGCCCGAGAAATTGGGCTTTTTTAATGCTTAGAAAAGCAAAAATCTCTTAAAAATTAAGGGATTAGTACGTAATTCTTGGTTGCGGGGGCAGGATTTGAACCTACGACCTTCGGGTTATGAGCCCGACGAGCTGCCAGACTGCTCCACCCCGCGTCTGAAGCTGAAATTCTACCATTTTTTGGGAGTCTCTGTCGAGGTATTCCTGTAAATAACGCATAAATAAGGCGTTTTATCAGAGAAATTCTCGTTTTAATCACTGCCGGCAAGGAGTAACATATTGCCACGCAACATCACGCCAAGGTTTAATAATGTCAGTTAGCAATCCTGAGTTTTCAGAATCATCTTTATTGCGGCCTGTAGAGATTTCTCGAGAGGATCATCCTCATAAGAAGGGTGCCTCAATTTCATTAATGTTTGCTGCTATCGGTGTGGTCTTCGGCGACATTGGCACCAGTCCTTTGTATGCGCTAAAAGAATGCTTTAGTCCTGATCACGGTATTCCATTTTCACCAGATGCGGTCTATGGAGTGATCTCCATGGTGTTTTGGGCTTTTGCGATTGTGGTGTCGCTAAAGTATGTTTTATTTGTAATGCGTGCAAACAATCATGGTGAGGGCGGAATTCTGGCTCTGATGGCCTTGGCTTTAAGAACTGCCCCTGCGAATTCCAAGCGTTCACTTCTGATTGTTATGGCTGGTGTGTTCGGAGCTTGCATGTTTTATGGTGATGCCATCATTACACCGGCGATTTCTGTGCTATCTGCGGTTGAAGGCCTTGAGGTGATATCCAGTGATTTAACACGTTATGTCATACCAGTTACCATTTTTATTTTAGTAATCCTCTTCTTTATTCAGAAAACTGGAACTGATTTAGTTGGCAAACTTTTTGGTCCGATCATGATGGTCTGGTTTATTGTTATCGGATTGATGGGGGTACATCAAGTCATCCTTAATCCAGCAATTTTTGCCGCTATTAATCCTTTGTTTGCTATCCGCTTCTTGATTGAACACTCGCTACAAGGTTTTATTGTTTTGGGCGCGGTCTTCCTGGTATTGACTGGTGCCGAAGCTTTGTATGCTGATATGGGTCACTTTGGACTCAAGCCTATTCGTATGGGCTGGTTTTTTATTGTCATGCCTTGCTTGCTCCTGAATTACTTTGGTCAGGGAGCTATGTTCTTGAACAACCCAGAGACGATTACCAACCCATTCTTCTTGATGGTCCCAGAATTCTTGGTATTTCCTTTGGTGATATTAGCTACAGCTGCAACTGTGATTGCTTCACAAGCGGTAATCTCTGGCGCTTTCTCAATGACCAGCCAAGCAATCCTGTTGGGCTTTGTCCCGCGCATGAAAGTGCGCCACACCTCTGATAGAGAAATTGGTCAGATCTATATGCCCCTGGTGAATTGGGCGCTTTTGATACTGGTAATCGCAGTGGTCTTGGCTTTTAAGAAATCTGAAAATTTGGCAGCTGCATACGGTATCGCTGTTACAACTACGATGATCGTAACGACCTTCTTGGCCGCTATTGTGATGCGCGTGGTGTGGCGTTGGAATACGCTATTAGTAACTTTGGTTATTAGCGCCTTTTTGGTGGTGGATTTAGCTTTCTTAACCGCTAATCTTTTAAAAATTATGGAAGGTGGCTGGTTCCCGCTATTGCTCGGTGCCGCATGCTTCATATTGCTGATGACTTGGTATCAAGGTCGTAAAATTTTGCGTCATAACGCAACGAATAATGGTATTGAGCTTAAAAGCTTTATTGAAGCTTTGATGCAGCATCCTCCGCATCGTGTAGAGGGCACAGCTGTTTTCTTGACGGCCCACGTAGATTACGTCCCAGTTTCTTTCTTGCATAACTTGAAGCACAACCATGTATTGCACGAGAGAGTCTTTTTCCTGAAGGTCAGTATTTGGGATGTGCCGTATGTAAAAGATAGTGAACGCATTACTTTGCGCAATCTTGGTAATGGTATCTATGTTGTGCGTGCGGTTTATGGCTTCAATGAAACGCCAGATATGGGTCAAATTATTGAACTCATCGAAAAAGCCTCCGATTTGAAGTTTGACTTGATGAACACTTCATTCTTCTTGTCGCGTGACACCATCGTTTCTACTGAAATTCCTGGTATGGCTATCTGGCGTGAAAAATTATTCTGCTGGATGTATCAAAACGCTGGTCGCCAGTCAGACTTCTTTAAGATTCCTGCAAATCGCTTGGTTGAGTTGGGTGCAAAGGTCGAGATTTGAGAAAGAGTCTTTTGCTCCAATCAAAAATATTGATTTCAATATTTTTGTTGGCGTCTGCATTGAGTGGGGTTGTATTGGCAACTCCTGCTGAAGAGGCTGAGCTTGATCAGTTAGACAAGATTGAGCAAGAATTAGAACTTCAGCGCGAGTGGTCTAAATTCCGCTGGGGTAAAGCTTCTTCTGAGTGCTACCAGGAATACTGGGTCAATTCTTGTTTGAGAAGTGCTCGCGCAGACTATCGCAAGGAAATCGATCCGATACGCGAACAAGAGGTGGCTTTGCATGAAGTGCAACGTAAGCTTCGTGAAAGTTTAAAGACTCAAGAAGATGCTAAGCGTGCTGCTGAGAGGGCGTCGCCCGAAAAAGCGGCTGAGCGAGCAGCCAATCAACGCGAGTTTGAGCAGAAACAAAAAGATGCTGCAGCAAGAGCGGCCGATCTAGAGCAACGACGCAAGGATGCCCCTAAGCGCGCGCAAGAAAATAAAGCGGGCACTCAGCTCGATTAATTTCTATTTATTTATTTTTATATTTCATTAGGTAACTCTTGGCTAAAGTCAAAACGGTTTATATCTGCCAGTCTTGCGGTGGCACCTCTGCCAAGTGGCAGGGTCAGTGCCCATCTTGTCAGGCCTGGAATACTTTAGAAGAGGGTCTGCCAGAAACAACATCTAATGCTCGCTTCCAGGGTTTAGCGCAATCCCTTCCAAGACAAAAGTTATCCGCTATTAGCGCTGAAGACTTGCCAAGATTTAGCACGGGTGTTGAAGAGTTTGATCGCGTACTGGGTGGCGGCTTAGTTCCAGGTGGTGTGGTGCTTTTGGGTGGTGATCCTGGTATTGGTAAATCTACCTTACTACTCCAGGCATTGGCGGAGATGAGTTCTGCTGGCATGAATGTGCTCTACAGCAGCGGCGAAGAATCTGCTGCGCAAATTGCCCTTCGTGCAAAACGCATTGCTTTAGATGCGCCACAGCTTGAGGTGTTGGCTGAGATTCAGTTGGAAAAACTGATTTCTATTATGGATACCGTGAAGCCACAAGTATTGGTGGTGGATTCTATTCAGACTTTGTATTCAGAAGTATTAAGTTCGGCTCCTGGCTCTGTAGCGCAGGTGCGTGAGTGTGCTGCGCAACTCACTAGAGCTGCTAAATCAAGCGGTATCTGTGTGTTGATGGTCGGGCACGTTACCAAGGATGGTCATCTCGCCGGTCCTAGGGTCTTAGAGCACATTGTCGATACCGTTTTGTACTTTGAGGGTGATACACATTCCTCTTTCCGCTTAGTACGTTCGATCAAGAACCGTTTTGGCGCCGTCAATGAGTTGGGCGTATTTGCGATGACTGAAAAAGGTCTGCGTGGCGTAACGAATCCGTCAGCAATTTTTCTGTCACAACATGAGCAAATGGTTCCGGGCGCTTGTGTATTGGTTACACAAGAGGGCAGTAGACCTTTGTTGGTAGAGATTCAGGCTTTAGTAGATACAGCGCATGTGCCTAATCCCCGTCGTTTAGCCGTTGGCTTGGAGCAAGCTCGTTTGGCAATGCTTTTGGCGGTACTGCATCGTCATGCTGGCGTAGCCTGCTTTGATCAAGATGTATTCTTAAACGCGGTAGGTGGCGTCAAGATTTCTGAGCCGGCCGCTGACTTAGCCGTTCTTCTGGCGATTCAGTCTTCGATTCGAAATCGTGCATTGCCAAAAGAGTTGATTGTCTTTGGTGAAGTTGGCTTGGCTGGTGAGATTCGTCCTTGTCCTCGTGGTCAAGAGCGCTTGAAAGAAGCTGCTAAGTTAGGTTTCACTGTGGCTATCATTCCAAAAGCGAATATGCCAAAGACCAAGATTCCGGGGTTGAAGGTAATTCCAGTGGAGCGAATTGATCAAGCTATTGCTGCTGCAGCCGAGCTCAGTTAATTCCCTAGCGCAAGTCTTCCGCTTGAATTAATAAGACTTGCTCTTCACCTGCAGACACTTCCATCCAGATCGCTGGAATTTGCGGGAAAGCCTTTTTGAAGTGCTCATACTCATTACCAATCTCGAGCAAGATAGCGCCACGCTCAGATAGGTAATCGGGTGCTGAAGCAATAATGCGCCTGATGATATCCATGCCATCTTCTCCACCAGCTAAAGCCAACTCTGGCTCTGCGTGATATTCAGCAGGAAGCGCATTCATGGAGGCGGCATTCACGTATGGTGGATTGCAGATGATCAGATCAAATAGGTTATCTTCATTTGGTTCTGGCAAAGCATCCCAAAGATCGCCATCTAATAGCTCTACTTGAGAACTGAGACCGTGACGATCTACGTTACGGGCGGCTACAGAGAGTGCAGGCATGCTGATATCGCATGCGCTCACATGAATATCTGGGCATGACAGAGCTAAGAGGATTGCAAGTGAGCCATTACCAGTGCAAAGATCAAGCGCTTTGCCATCAGCTGGCAACCAGGTCTCTAGTGAACCATCAACTATGAGTTCTGCAATCCAGGAGCGCGGAACGATACTTTGCTCCCTACAGAAAAAAGGCACACCCATGAGCCAGGCTTCACCCAAGATGTAGGCGAGTGGTTTACGTGTAGAGATTCTGGTGTTGGCAACGGCGGATGCGTTTTGCTGCTGCTCATCGGATATTGCATCATCCAGGTGATCTAACGCTTCTGCTGGACTGAGATTAAGTTGTTTGCTCACAATCCACAAAGCTTCACTTTGGGCATCAATTGCTCCGTGGCCGTAATGTAAGTTTACCGCTTTGAGCATTTGTGCAATCTGATTGATGCACTGGTTTACTGTGAAGTGTTGATGAGACTCAGGGTCCATGATGGAGGGGTTCTTTAGGAGAAAAGTCGGGTGCGCAATTGATCGATCAAGCGATTAACTGTTCGAGAGTCTTGCGATAGATATTTTTGAGTGGCACGACATCGTCAACAATGACACACTCATCAATCTTGTGACTGGTCGCATTGAGGGGGCCAAACTCCACTACCTCTTTGCAAATCTTGGCGATAAAGCGGCCATCACTGGTGCCACCGGTAGTGGAAAGTTCTGTATCAATATTGGCTTCTGCTTTGATGGCCTTGCGTAATGCCCCAGCCAGATCACTATCACCAGTGATGAACGGGCTACCACCCAATACCCAGTCAATCTCAAACTCTAAACCAGCATCCTTCAGAATCTTTTCTAGACGCTCACGGAGTTGCTCTGGCTTACTCTCGGTGGAGAAGCGGAAGTTAAAGTCGATCACCAACTCACCAGGAATTACGTTATTGGCACCGGTGCCAGCATGCACGTTGGAGATCTGAAAGCTGGTGGGTTGGAAGTATTCATTACCTTTGTCCCATTCAGTTTCTACTAATGCAGAAATTGCTGGTGCCGACAGATGAATTGGATTCTTGCCAAGGTGAGGGTAAGCAATGTGCGCCTGAATACCTTTCACCTTGAGCTTTCCTGACAGAGAGCCCCGACGACCATTCTTAATCATGTCGCCAAGCCGATTAACTGAAGTCGGTTCACCAATGACGCAGTAGTCCAAACGCTGCCCTTGTTTTTGCAGGCGATCGCACATGATGACTGTGCCATCGTTAGCGGGGCCTTCTTCATCGCTAGTGATTAAGAAAGCAATGGTGCCCTGATGATCTGGGTGTGTAGTGACAAACTCTTCTGTAGCAACCACAAAACCAGCGAGGGATGTTTTCATATCCGCTGCGCCACGACCATAGAGCATGCCGTCACGAATGGTTGGGGTAAAGGGGTTGTTTGTCCACTTCTCTAGTGGGCCTGTAGGCACTACATCGGTATGGCCTGCAAATACCAAGACTTTGCCTTGATCGCCAGCTGTACCTTTTTTAATAGCCCACAAGTTGGTTACCTGGAAATTTTCAGGGCCACTCACCACGCTCTCGGTATGAAAACCAATCGCTTGGAGACGTTTAGCAATTAAATCTTGGCAGCCACCATCAGCAGGGGTTACGGAATGGCAGGCGATGAGAGCTTCGGTGAGCTCAAGTGTGGCGCTCATGGGTTTAACTTAGTCGCGGAGTAATTCGTTGATGGCTGTCTTTGCTCTGGTTTGGGCATCAACCTTCTTAACGATGATTGCGGCATACAAACTGTACTTGCCGCAAGCGGACGGAAGGGAGCCTGGAACAACTACTGAGCCAGCAGGAACACGACCATAGTGCACTTCACCTGTTTCGCGGTCATAAATCTTGGTGCTTTGGCCAATATAGACACCCATGGATAAAACAGCGTTTTCTTCAATCACAACGCCTTCAACCACCTCAGAGCGGGCGCCAATAAAGCAGTTATCTTCAATAATCACTGGGCCAGCTTGAATTGGCTCCAAAACACCGCCAATACCAACGCCGCCAGAAAGGTGAACGTTTTTGCCAATTTGAGCGCAAGAACCTACTGTTGCCCAGGTATCTACCATCGTGCCTTCACCTACATAAGCGCCAATATTGACGTAGGAAGGCATTAAAACAGCGTTTTTACCGATAAATGAGCCGCGGCGGGCTACGGCAGGGGGAACTACACGGAATCCACCAGCAGCAAAGTCGGCGGCAGTGTAGTTTTCAAACTTGCTAGGAACCTTATCGTAGAACTGGGTAAACCCACCAGCACTCATAGGTTGATTGTCTTCGAGACGGAAAGAAAGCAAAACGGCCTTCTTAACCCATTGATTTACTTCCCACTTCCCGACGTCACGGCGCTCAGCCACGCGAATAGTGCCAGCATTAAGGCCCTCTAATACGGCATTTACGGCATTACGGACATCCCCAGGGGCGCTATCTGGAGAGAGGTTTGCGCGGTTTTCCCAGGCTTGTTCAATGATGTTTTGTGGTGATTGGCTCATGCTTTTTAGTTAACTATCAGATTGTTAAGGGATTTTGTCCCGGGAGGTAGATTTATCATTATATAGATGGGGCAAAAACGCGTCCAAGCAGGCAAGAGCTTGCTATCATCTTCCCACTTTAGCTTTAATTTTTACCCCTTTATTTGAACCTCTTTTTTCCCTGCAAAGTACGCCGTGCAACTGAAATCCATCAAACTTTCCGGCTTTAAGTCTTTCGTAGACCCAACCCATTTTGAAATGCCCGGCCAACTTATTGGCGTTGTGGGTCCTAACGGTTGCGGAAAGTCGAACATTATTGACGCCGTCCGCTGGGTTTTGGGAGAGTCCCGTGCCAGCGAATTGCGTGGCGAATCGATGCAGGACGTTATTTTTAATGGCTCTGGTTTACGTAAGCCATCTGGCCGCGCTAGTGTTGAGCTCATTTTTGATAACACTGAAGGGCGCGCTCAAGGTCAGTGGAGTGCTTTTACAGAATTAGGTATCAAGCGCGTTTTAACTCGTGATGGAAATTCAAGCTATTACGTTAATAACCAAGTAGTACGTCGTAAAGATATTCAGGATATTTTCTTGGGCACGGGTATGGGTCCAAGAGGTTACGCCATTATTGGTCAAGGTACGATCAACCGTATTTTGGAAGCAAAGCCAGAAGAGTTGCGCGTGTTTCTGGAAGAGGCTGCTGGTGTTTCTAAATATAAAGAGCGCCGCAAAGAAACTGCCTCACGTTTAGAGGACACTGTAGAAAATTTAACGCGTGTTGAAGATATCTTGCGAGAGCTTGATCAACAACTCACTCGCTTAGAAAAACAAGCGACTGTTGCTGAGCGTCATGCTGAGCTTTCTGCCCAAATGAAATCACAACAGCAGCTCTTGTGGTTTGTGCGTCAGACTGAGGCTGGTAAAGAGCAAGAGCGCCATGCCAATGGCATCCGTGATACTCAAGTTGGCCTGGAAGAACAGACCGCTAAGCTTCGCCACGTCGAGTCTGAGCTAGAAACCATGCGTACAGAACAGTACGCATTACAAGATAAAGTTTCTCAAGCGCAAGGTGATTTATATCAAACCAATTCTGATGTCAGTCAGGTTGAGGCGCAGATTCTTTATGTGCAGGAAGCACGTCAACGTTTGCAGCAACAAACCCAGGATCTGCAAGCGCAGTTACAGCGCTGGACTGTGCAAGAAACAGATGCAGCACAAGCGCAGCGTACTACTGAGCATGAGTTGTCTTTAGCTGCTGAAAAAGAACAAACACTTTTAGCGGATTTAAATGGTTTGCAAGAGCAAATGCCAAGTCGTGAAGAGGCTTATCAAAATGCCTCACGTGAACTCAACAGCGCACGTGATTCAGTTGCCTCTATTGAGCAACGTTTAGCCAGTTTGGGTGAACGTCTTCGCTCAATGTCAGCTCAGTCAGATGAATTGAAGGGGCGAGAGACTCGCCTTGTTGGTGAATTCGATGGCTTACGTCGTCCTGATGCTGAAGCTTTACAAACAGCAATAGATCGTCAGGTCATGGCTGCCCGTAAAGTGGAAGAGGCTAAGCAGCGCGCTGTTGAAACCCAACAACGCGTTCCGGCTGCTGATGAAGCCCGTAATACTGCGCAACAACAGATTCAAGTAGCTAATCAAGATCTTGCTCAAACTGAAGCCAAGTTGACTGCATTAACTGCCTTGCAAGCAAGCGTTCAGGCCCAAGGCAAGATTGGACCTTGGCTTGAAAGCAAGGGTCTTAAAGAGAGCAAGCGCCTTTGGCAAGAACTCAAAGTAGAGAGCGGCTGGGAAACTGCGCTGGAATCAGTACTGCGCGAGCGTTTAGCTGCTGTGACTGCAAAGAGTGTGCAAGAAACATTGGCCTTGGCTAATGATGCCCCTCCTAGTCGTTTAGCCATCTTACTCACCGAAGAGATCACGCCAGCACATACCCCTGCACCAGCGGACTTCACACCATTATTGAGTCGCGTACAAAGTGCAGGCGCTGCAAGATTGACCTCTGTTCTTCAAGAGTGGCTAGACAAGATCTACATTGCCAGTAGTCTTGAGGATGCTTTGCATCGCCGTGAAAAATTACCGGCTGGTGGTGCATTTGTTACCCAACAAGGTCATTTAGTAAGTCGTGTTGGCGTGCAACTGTATGCGGCTGACTCTGAGCAAGCCGGTATGCTGGCACGTGCACAAGAGATGGAAAGTCTTGAGAAGCAGTTGCGTGCACAACAACTCATGCAAAGTGAGCTCAGGGGTGAGTTGGATCAATGTGTTGCGAATTATCAAGCAGCTCACCAAGCAGCAGAACAAGCTCGTGAGAATGCAGAGCATGCTGTTCAAGAATCACACGGCTTTGAAGTGGAAAGAATGCAGTTGACTCAAGCTGAAGAGCAATACAGTCAACGTGCAGCACAGATTCAGGGTGAATTAAGTGAGTTGCGCCAACAAATGGAGCAAGTAAGCCAGACCCAAGAGCAGTCTGCTGCTGAGTTGCTTGAATCAGAAGAATCTAAAGAAGGCTTGCAAGAAGCTTTGCAAGTAGCTCAAGAAAAATTAGAGCGCTCTACTGAAGAGCGCGATCGTTTGCGTGAGTCACTCCGTTCTGCTGAAATGGCTGCTCAAGAAGCAGCTTTTGCGACGCGCTCATTGCAGCAGCGCATCACTGATTTACAACGTGATCAAAGTACCGCCCGTACTCAGATCATGGAAATTCAGGATAAGCATGATGCCGCTGCTCAAGAACTGGAAACTCTGAGCGACGAAGAGGCGCAAGATAAATTACAAGGTCTATTGCTAGCCCGCAGTGCACGTGAAGCTGCCTTAGCGAATGCACGTACTGAGCAGGATGCTTTATTGCATCAATTGCGTGAAGCCGATGAATCTCGTATGCAAGTTGAGCGCAGCCTACAGCCAATGCGTGACAAAGTAGTGGATTTGCAATTGCGTGAACAGGCTGCCCGTTTGAACTTTGAGCAATTTGCCACATTGTTATCGGATGCAGAGGCTGACCTTACTGCACTTGAGGCAAATTTCAGTACTGACTTAAAAGTTGGCGCCTTGCAGAGCGAGGTGAATCGCTTGAATACTGAAATTCAGTCATTAGGCCCAGTCAATATGGCTGCTTTGGATGAGTTATCAAGCTCCCGTGAGCGTAAGCAGTTCTTGGATGCGCAGTCTGCCGACTTGAATGAAGCAATGCAGACTCTGACAGATGCGATCGCCAAAATTGATGCTGAAACACGCGATCTCTTACAGGGGACGTTCGATCAAGTCAATATGCACTTTGGCAAACTTTTCCCTGAGTTGTTCGGTGGTGGTCATGCTGAATTGGTAATGACTGGTGATGAGATTTTGGATTCTGGTGTCCAGGTCATGGCCCAGCCTCCTGGCAAGAAAAATAGCTCTATTTACCTCCTCTCTGGTGGTGAAAAGGCTTTGACTGCAATTGCCTTAGTGTTCTCACTATTCCTTTTAAATCCAGCCCCATTCTGCTTGCTCGATGAGGTGGATGCTCCATTGGATGACGCAAATACCTTGCGTTATGCAAAGCTAGTTGCCAAAATGTCAGATAAGACACAGTTTTTGTTTATCTCTCATAACAAGATCACTATGGAAATCGCACATCAACTCATTGGTGTCACGATGCAAGAGCAGGGCGTATCCCGCATTGTTGCGGTGGATATTTCTTCTGCTGTTTCAATGGTGGAGGCCGCCTAAGTGTACGTAGAACAAATCATGACGATGTTGGGCCTGTCTGATTTGCAATTTGCTCTGGCTGTTATTGGTCTATTAATTCTGATAGTAGTGGCGGTTCTGAATATTAAGTATGCCCGTGCTCGTCGCAAGGCAAAAGAGCTTAGTGAGTATTCTTTAGATGATCGCTTTGGAAAAGAGCCTAGCTTTGCTCAGGGCTTTGCTGATGGCGATGCAGGGCGCACTGAGCCCAGCTTCGGCGAAGTGATCACAACCATTTCAGCCCCAGAAAAGTTTGCGATAGATCCACGGATTGATTGTGTCATCACACTACGCTTTGATGAGGCTATTAGTGGCTCAGAAATTCTGGCAGAAATAAATGCCTGGACGGATCTTCAGGCGCAATCAACTGCACGCTGGATGTGTGAAGGCTTAAATGCCAATCTAGATGTTGCTGAGGACTGGGAAGAACTCCATCCTGACTCTACGTATTCTGATTTACAGCTAGCTATTCAGCTGGCAAGCCGCAAAGGCGCTATTGGCGTCCTAGAGTTATCCGACTTTTGTTCTCGTGCCCAAGCGCTTGCTGAGACTTTGGGCTCCCAAATCGATATGCCGAGTGTGAGCACGATGTTGGAAAGCGCGACTGAATTAGATGTCATGGCTGCCGAAAGCGACATTCAATTGAGTATCAATGTGCTGTTTGATGAGCCATGTCCATGGGGTAACTTTGATGCGCTCATGCGTCAACGTGGCTTTAAGCTATCTCGTAATGGCCGCCAATATGAATATCTCAGCAAAGGCGTAGTGCTGTTTAGTAGCGCCGATTTGGATCCAAACAAGTCTGTAACCCAAATGACCTTATTGCTTGAAGTCCCTCTGGTCCCCCAAGAAGAGCGGGCATTTGAAAGAATGCTCTCTGAAGGTGTGGAGATTGCACAAGCAGCTCACGGGCGCTTAGTAGATGACAATGGCATCAACTTGAGTGAGGCCGCTGTCATTAGTATTCGTCAGCACCTTGATGTTCTCTATGCCAATCTTGAGAAATCTGGCGTCCCCGCTGGATCTTCTACAGCTAGCAGATTATTTAGCTAGGAAATCACTTTGTCGTCCACTAGTCCGACAAATTTAGCGGAGCGTTACGCATTCTTACAGGCAGAGCTTGCTCGCTTAGAGCATGCCTATTACGTTTTAGATAACCCGCTTCTTCCTGATATTGAATACGACCGCCTCTATAGAGAGTTAATTGATATTGAGACTGCTCATCCTGAGTGGATTACCCCAGAATCTTTATCTCAGCGGGTAGGTGGAGCAGCATTAAAAGAATTTGATTCGGTTACCCATGCAGTACCAATGCTTTCTTTAAATAATGCATTTGAAGATAGCGAGCTGATTGCCTTTGATCGTCGTTGTCGTGAGGCTCTTCATACTGATCATATGAGCTATGCGGGTGAATTGAAGTTTGATGGCTTAGCGATTTCTCTTCGTTATGAAAATGGATCGCTAGTAACGGCTGCCACTCGAGGTGATGGCGCCAGCGGTGAAGATGTCACTGCCAATATCAAAACGATTCGCGCTATCCCACTCAGGCTTACGGGCAAGAATATCCCGAAAGTTCTAGAAGTGCGCGGTGAAGTCTTTATGTACCTCAAAGACTTCGAGAAGATGAATCGACAGGCAGCGGAGTTGGGTGAAAAGGAATTCGCCAACCCGCGCAATGCGGCAGCAGGTAGTCTTCGTCAATTGGATTCGAAGATTACCGCTAAGCGACCTTTATCCTTCTTTGCTTATGGCTTAGGCGCCCTAGATCCAGTCTCTTGGTTACCTCAAACTCATGAAGAATTGCTCAACGCATATGCAGACTTAGGCTTGCCAGTTTGTTCTGAGCGTAAGGTATTGCACTCAGTTCAAGACATCCTCAATTTCTACAATGAGATTGGTGCTAAGCGTGATTCCCTGCCTTATGACATCGATGGCGTTGTATATAAAGTTAACTCCTTCGCTGAGCAAGCTAAGTTAGGTTTTGTTTCGAGAGCCCCCAGATTTGCTTTGGCTCATAAGTACCCAGCACAAGAAGCCCTTACAACCGTTTTAGGTATCGATGTTCAAGTAGGGCGTACAGGGGCAATTACTCCAGTGGCGCGACTTGCTCCAGTAGAGGTTGGCGGTGTAACTGTTACCAATGCAACCTTACACAATGAAGATGAGGTCAAGCGCAAAGATGTGCGTATTGGCGATACCGTATCAGTGCGAAGGGCTGGTGATGTCATTCCGGAAGTGGTTTCTGTGATTAAGGATCGACGTCCAGCCAATGCAGCAGAATTTGTGATGCCCACAAACTGTCCGGTATGTGATTCTCATATTGAGCGCTTAGCAGATGAAGCAGTTGCGCGTTGTAGTGGTGGATTATTCTGTGGAGCGCAGCGCAAGCAGGCTTTAATTCACTTTGCCCACAGAAGAGCACTCGATATTGAAGGCCTGGGTGAGAAAATTGTTGATCAGTTGGTTGATCACAACCTTGTTAGAACTCCGGCTGATCTCTACAGACTTGGTTTTACTGCGCTAGCTAACCTAGAGCGTATGGGTGAGAAGTCTGCAGACAATCTCATTCAGGCAATCAATCAATCTAGAAACACCACCTTAGCGAGATTTATCTTTGCATTGGGTATTCGTCATGTGGGTGAGACTACCGCCAAGGATTTGGCTAATCACTATCAATCGATGCATGCCTTAATGGATGCAAATCTCGAGAATCTACTAACCGTTAAAGACGTAGGTCCCGTTGTTGCGGACTCCATCACCAGTTTTATGCAGGAGGCGCATAACCGAGAAGTCATTGAGCAACTCTTAGATTCTGGAATGCAACTTACTGTAGAAGCAAAAGTTATTAGTGCAGCTGTTGCAGGTAAGACCTTTGTCCTGACGGGTACATTCCCAACCATGACAAGGGATGAAGCAAAAGATCTACTTGAAAAGGCGGGTGCTAAAGTTGCAGGATCAGTCTCCAAGAAAACTGACTATGTTGTTGCTGGTTCAGATGCCGGTAGCAAGCTTACCAAAGCAGAAGAATTGGGTGTGCCAGTAATTGATGAAGCTGCAATGCTGGATTTACTGAAGTAAGTCTAGGTCAAGGACTTAAGCTCCCAGCGCCTCTAGCAATTCAGTTTCTAGCTGGATTTGCAGCTTTGGATTCTTGCCCAGGTTTGCTGCATCCAGCAATAGAATGTCTTCCACTCTTTCTCCCAGCGTATTAATTCTGGCGGTATGGATAGAGACCTGATGTTTCGCTAACACTCTGGAGATCGTATAGAGAAGGCCGGTACGGTCACTTGCAGAGAGTGCCAGTGTGTAATATCTGCCCCGATCATCTGGAACCATGTGAACGCGTGGCTGAATTGGGAATGTACGTGATTGTCTAGAGAGGCGACCCATGCTTGGGCTAGGTAGCGGCTCCGCATTGGTTAAAGCCTCAGTTAACTCGAACTCTACCAGCTGAATAATGTCGCGATAGCTACCACCTTCATCCACTAAGTTACTGCCGGAGATTTGGAAGGTATCTAGAGCATAGCCATGACGCGTCGTGTGAATACGGGCATCCCAAATGGAGAAGCTATGTCTTTCAAAGTAGGCGCAGATACGAGCAAATAAATCTTCTTGATCTTTAACATAGACGGCAACTTGCAAGCCCTCGCCAATAGGGGACAGTCTTGCCCTCACAATAGGTTGATCGCTATTGACCTTGTTGTATAGGTGACGTGTGAGCCAGGCAATGTCTGAAGAGTCTTGTCTTAAGAAGAAGGCGACATCTAGCTGCTTCCATAAATCTTCATAAGATTCATCATTGATACCGTACAGACGTAACTTAGCTTTAGACTCTTCTTGGTGTTGCGCTAATTCTGATGAGGCATCGGGTTTCGCCCCGCCCAATACTCTGAGTGTTGCGCGATACAGATCTTCTAAGAGTTTGCCTTTCCAGGCATTCCAAACTTTAGGGCTAGTGCCGCGTACGTCAGCCACAGTTAAAAGGTAGAGTGCAGTAAGGTGACGCTCATCACCTACTTTTTTGGCAAATGCCTTCACCACATCAGGGTCAGTGATATCTTGTTTCTGTGCTGTCTGACTCATATTGAGGTGCTCGGCGACTAACCAAACTAATAGCTCAGTATCTTTTTTATCTAACCCATGATCCTTGGCGAACTTGCGCATATCAGCTCTGCCTAATTGCGAGTGATCACCACCACGTCCTTTGGCAATATCGTGGAAGAGCGCGGCAATGACAAGTAACCAAGGTTTTTCAAAGTGAGCGATGAGGCTGCTGCAGTATGGGAACTCATGCGTATGTTCAACGACCATGAAGCGGCGCACATTGCGCAAGACCATCAAGATGTGTTGATCAACGGTATACACATGAAATAAATCATGCTGCATCTGTCCAACAATTTTGCGGAAGGCAGGGAGATAGCGGCCGAGAACGCTGCTACGGTTCATTAGATGAAACGCACGGCTTACTCCCTCAGGCTGTTTCAAGATCTCAATAAAGAGCGCCCTATTAACAGGGTCAGCGCGCCACTTGCTATCCATCTTGGTGCGAGCGTTATATAGAGCTCTAAAAATAGTTGCAGACAGGCTCTTTACATTTGAGGTTTGAGCAAATACCAAAAAGGTTCTTAGAATTTGTTCGGGCTGCTTTTGAAAGAGCTGCGGGTCAGTAATATCTAATACCCCTTGGCGCTCAATAAAGTACTCATTACCCTCGCCCGGAATAGAGAGGATTGTCTTAGACTCTTGCGGAAAGAGAAGAGCTTCAATGTTTTGCAAGAGAACGTCATTGAGCTGGGTAACTGCTTTTGCTGCCCAGTAATAGCGACGCATAATGGCTTCACTTGCTTGACGGGAGGATTCTTGTTTGATTCCCATCGATGCTGCTAATGCTGCTTGCAAATCAAATGCAAGAACGTCTTGCCTACGTCCGGCTAACAAATGGAGGTTGGCGCGTAGGGTTTCCAGGAAGCGTTGATTGCGTATGAGTTCAGTGAGTTCGCGCTGCGTCACCAGACCAGCTTCATTGAGGTCCTTGAAGGTATCACCCAATAATGCAGCCTTACTTACCCAAGAAATCACCTGTAAGTCACGCAAGCCCCCAGGACTCTCTTTGCAATTAGGCTCTAGGGAGTAAGGGGTATTCTGATATTTGTAATGGCGCTGAATTTGTTCGGCTTGTTTGGCCTGAAAAAAGGCTTTCGGATCCATCGCCGCTTCAAAAGCTTTGGCGAAGTCTTTAAAGAGTTGCTTCTTGCCGCAAATGAGTCGCGCCTCTAAGAGGGAGGTCCGCACAGTAATGTCTTGCTCTGACTCAGAGATGCATTCAGCAACATTTCTGACTGAGGAACCAATCTCTAATCCAGTATCCCAGCAGCTTGCAACAAATTGCTCAACTTGCTTTGAAAGAGCTCTAGCCTGTTCTTCATCAGCGGGCAGCAAAATCAGAATATCAATATCGGAGTAAGGAAATAGCGCACCTCTACCGAATCCGCCAACTGCGACTAAGGTAGCTTCATTATTTAAGCCGCAGTTACTCCACAGATGGGAGAGGAGTTGATCGCTTAACTTAGAAAGTTGTTTAGTTAATTTACCAACAGACTGTGTTTTTCTAAACTCGTCGTAAGCTATTTCGCGAGCGGCACGCAGGCTAGCTGCATCAATAACATTGCTAACTGCTTGCGACTGACCCATTTTATTAAGCGCTTACTAATGTCGGTCTAAATGAAAGGCCTTTAACGCAATCAGGAGGTGGGTTGCTACCTTCTGACCAAGTCAGTACCTCAACGCCTGTTGGGGTAACCAACAGCGTATGTTCCCATTGGGCTGACAAGCTACGATCTTTTGTCTTCACGGTCCACTGGTCAGGCATGGTGCGAATGTCTCGTTTGCCCGCGTTGATCATTGGCTCGATCGTAAAGGTCATGCCGACTTCTAGCTTTTCACCAGTACCCGGTTTGCCGTAGTGAAGAATCTGTGGGTCTTGGTGGAATACTTTACCAATGCCATGACCGCAGTATTCGCGTACGACTGAGTAACCTGCTTTTTCTGCGTGAGTTTGTATCACGTGACCGATATCGCCAAGAGATGCGCCTGGTTTCACTTGAGCAATTCCCAGCCACATGCATTCAAAAGTAATTTGCGTAAGGCGTTTGGCCATGACAGAAACTTCACCCACCATGAACATGCGACTAGTGTCGCCATAGTAACCATCGGGAGTAATCACTGTGATGTCTAAGTTAGCAACATCACCAGTCTTGAGGACTTTGTCACCCGGGATGCCATGACAGATCACATCATTTACAGAGGTGCAGATGGATGCTGGAAACGGCGGGTATCCAGGCGGTTGGTAATTTAATGGAGCAGGAATGGTCTTTTGGACGTCGCGCATGTATTCATGGCAAATCCGGTCTAGCTCTCCGGTAGTAACCCCGGCCTTGACGTGGGGAGTCACATGATCCAAAACTTCGCTGGCTAAGCGGCCAGCTTCGCGCATCCCAAGGATATCTTTTTCTGCAGTAAATACACTATTCATGCCTTGATTATCAACGACTTGGAGAGTTTTAGCTTGCCATTATTGCCTAAAATTTAGGCAAGTATCCCGTTTTTGGGGCTTCTGGGGGTCATTTTGAGGGTAAGTCCCTTTTATTGCTTGGGGGTTAGGGTGGCTAGAGCATTGATATTTAAGCTATAATTTCGATCTCAGGTCTATTTTGGACTTGAAATCGCGAGTTGAGTCTTCCAGGGTGGCGTTTTTTAGCGCAGCTAGGACTCAACTTTAGAAACAACCCTTAGGAGAAGTTATGTCAGTAACTATGCGTCAAATGCTGGAAGCCGGTTGCCATTTTGGTCACCAAACTCGCTTCTGGTCACCAAAGATGGCCCCATTTATTTTCGGTCATCGCAACAAAATCCACATCATCAACTTGGAAAAAACATTGCCAATGTTTCAGGACGCCCTGAAATTTGCAAAACAAGTTGCTGCTAATCGTGGCACGATTTTATTTGTTGGTACTAAGCGTCAATCACGCGAGATCATTGCTGAAGAAGCTGCTCGTGCTGGTATGCCTTACATCGACAGCCGTTGGTTGGGTGGCACACTCACCAACTTCAAAACTGTTAAAGGTTCCCTCAAGCGTTTGAAAGACATGGCAGTTGCTAAAGAAGCTGGCGACTGGGAAAAGCTTTCTAAGAAAGAAGCTTTGACTAACGACCGTGATCTCGACAAATTGCAAAAAGCACTTGGCGGTATTCAAGATTTGAACGGTGTTCCTGATGCGATTTTCGTAGTAGACGTTGGCTATCACAAGATTGCTATTACTGAAGCTAACAAGCTTGGTATTCCAGTAATCGCTGTTGTAGATACTAACCACTCACCAGAAGGTGTTGATTACATCATCCCTGGTAACGATGACTCCAGCAAAGCGGTTCTCCTTTATGCACGTGGCATTGCTGACGCAATCCTCGAAGGCAAAGCTAACTCTGTTCAAGAAATTTTGACAGCAGTTAAAGAAGGTGAAGAAGAGTTTGTTGAAGAAGGGAAAGCTGAATAATGGCCGCTATTACCGCTGCAATGGTTGGCGAGTTACGCGCCAAAACTGATGCTCCGATGATGGAGTGCAAAAAAGCTTTGACTGAGGCTGATGGTGATATGGCTCGTGCAGAAGAAATTCTGCGCGTTAAGCTGGGTAGCAAGGCTGGTAAAGCAGCTTCTCGTGTAACAGCCGAAGGTATCGTTGCTACTTCTATCAATGGCACTACTGGTGCTTTGTTAGAAGTGAACTGCGAAACCGATTTCGTTTCTAAGAACGACGATTTCTTGGCATTTGTAAATGACTGCGTGAAGTTGGTTGCTGAAAAGAATCCAGCTGACGTTGCTGCATTGTTAGCTTTGCCATTGAATGGTCAAACTGTTGATGAAGTTCGTAGCGCATTGATCGGTAAGATCGGCGAGAACATCATGCCGCGTCGCTTCAAGCGTTTTGCTGGTAGCAATAAGTTGGTTTCTTACCTCCATGGCACTCGTATTGGTGTAATGGTTGAGTTCGAAGGCGACGAAACTGCTGCTAAAGACGTAGCAATGCATATTGCTGCCATGAAGCCAGTGGCCTTGTCTATGGCCGACGTTCCTGCTGAAGCGATTGCTGTTGAACGTAGTGTTGCCGTTCAAAAAGCTGCTGAATCTGGCAAACCACCAGAAATCGTTGAAAAGATGGTTGAAGGTTCTATTCAGAAGTACCTCAAAGAGGTTTCTTTGTTGAACCAGACTTTCGTTAAAAACGACAAGCAATCTGTAGAGCAAATGCTCAAGGCTGCAAATACAACAATCAAGGGTTTCACCATGTTTGTTGTAGGCGAGGGCATTGAGAAGCGTCAAGACGACTTTGCGGCTGAAGTAGCTGCACAAGTAGCTGCCGCTTCTAAAGCAACAGCTTAATAGGCTAGTTTGGGGCTTGCCCCACTGGTTGGTAATACCCAAAAGGGCATAGAAACCTTAGTTTCTGTGCCCTTTTCTTTGATCCCTCCTAAGCCCTTTATAATTTGGCGGAGATATTAAAAAGTGCTTAAAGATCAATAAGCTAAGTAAGTTAATTACTTGGCAAATTACGGAAAATAAAAAACATGCCAGCCTACAAACGAGTCCTCCTAAAACTATCTGGTGAAGCCCTTATGGGTGATGATGCTTTTGGCATCAATCCAGTCACTATCGATTCCATGGTTAAAGAAATCGCCGATATTGTGAATATTGGAGTAGAGCTAGCGATTGTGATTGGTGGCGGAAACATTTTCCGCGGAGTTGCAGGTGGTGCCGCCGGTATGGATCGCGCAACTGCCGATTACATGGGCATGTTGGCAACCATGATGAATTCCTTAGCATTGCAAGATGCGCTGCGTCAAAAAGGTGTTGAAGCGCGCGTGCAATCCGCTCTTCGTATGGATCAAGTGGTTGAGCCCTATATTCGTCCACGTGCAATTCGCGCGATGGCTGAGGGTAAAGTCGTTATTTTCGCAGCGGGTACGGGCAATCCATTCTTCACTACTGATACTGCTGCCGCTCTGCGTGGGGCTGAGATGGGTGTTGAGATCATGCTCAAAGCAACCAAGGTAGATGGTATTTACAGTGCCGATCCAGTAAAAGATCCAACTGCCACTTTATATAAAACTATTACGTTTGACGAAGCGTTAATCAAGAATCTACAAGTCATGGATGCAACTGCATTTGCACTATGCCGTGATCGCAAATTACCAATCAAAGTATTTTCAATTCTCAAGCCAGGCGCATTAATGCGTGTAGTGCAAGGTGAACCTGAAGGTACTTTAGTACACGTTTAAGGTGCATTTTTAATAGGGGGCCTGATGTCTGCAGCAGAAATTAAAACCAATACCGATCAAAAGATGCAAAAGTCTCTAGAGGCTTTGAAGACCAATTTAGCCAAGATTCGCTCTGGTCGTGCTAACCCAGGAATTCTGGAGCACATTCAGGTGGATTATTACGGTAACCCAACGCCATTAAGTCAGGTTGCTAGCCTAGGCTTAGCAGATGCGCGCACTATCAACGTTCAACCATTTGAAAAAACGATGGTTGCGGTGATCGAAAAAGCAATCCGTGATTCAGATTTGGGTCTAAACCCAGCATCTCAGGGCACTGTAATCCGCGTGCCTATGCCTGCTTTGACTGAAGAGCGTCGCCGCGATCTCACTAAGGTTGTAAAGAATGAAGGTGAAGAAACTAAGATTGCTGTTCGTAATTTGCGTCGTGATGCAAATGAGCATTTAAAGCGCCTTACTAAAGATAAAGAAATTTCCGAGGATGAAGAGCGCCGTGCTACTGATGACATTCAGAAGATGACGGATAAAGCAGTGATTGACGTTGATAAGATCGTTTCTGAAAAAGAAAAAGAGATCATGACGGTTTAAAACCGCCTTGAATTCTTTGCCTCTCATGACTCAACACTCTAGTTCAACCCTAGCCATCCCCGAGGTAAGTGCTATACCTCGCCATGTGGCGATCATCATGGATGGCAATGGGCGTTGGGCTAGTAAGCGAATGATGCCTCGTGTTGCTGGGCACTCAGAAGGCTTGAGCGCTGTGCGAAAAATCGTTGAAGAATGCCGTAAGCTTGGCGTTGAATATCTCACTGTATTTGCCTTTAGCTCAGAGAACTGGCGTCGCCCACCAGAAGAAGTGGGCTTCTTGATGAAGTTATTCCTGAAGTCACTCAAGGGTGAAGTATCTCGTCTGGCAGAAAACGATATCGCTTTGCGATTAATTGGCGACTTGAGTCGATTTGATTCTACTATCCAAGAGATGGTGCAATTCTCTGAGCAAAAGACTGCTGGATGTAAAAGCTTAACTTTTACGATTGCCGCTAATTATGGTGGCCGCTGGGATATCTTGCAGGCAATGCGCCAATGTCTTTCTGCTAATCCCAATTTGAAGCCAGAACAGGTTACTGAAGAATTGCTTCAGCCTCATCTTTCAATGGCTTACGCACCAGAGCCGGATTTATTTATTCGTACTGGTGGTGAGCAGCGCGTCAGTAATTTCTTGTTATGGCAACTGGCATACACCGAGTTGTACTTCACAGATGTTTTGTGGCCTGACTTTGATGACAAAGAATTGCACAAGGCGTTTGATTGGTTTAGCCAGCGCGAGCGCCGTTTTGGTCGTACCAGTGCTCAGCTTGCATCCCAAGCAATGAGTGATGCAGTTTGACTCTACCAATTACTAAGCTAAATTCCCTATGTTAAAAACCCGAGTCATTACCGCCCTTGTTCTATTGGCGGTATTGCTACCTATTCTGTTTTTGCTCCCGGCAATGTATGTTGGCGCATTCTTTTTGGTGGCTTTATTGGTAGCTGCTTGGGAATGGAGCCGCTTATTGGCGCCTGAGGCAGGACGTGCTGCCTGGCTATACGCATTATTTTGCTTGGCCATTATTTTGTTTTTGCTGGGCATGCAAAACGCCTCATGGCAATTTGCCTTATTACTTCTAGCCGTTATTTTCTGGTTCTTCGTTGCGCCGTTTATATTGGCCAAAGGTATGAATCTTTCTCTAGAAAAGTTACGACCTTTTTATGTGGTGCTCGGCTTAATTTTGTTGCCAGCTACCTGGTTTGCATTGGTGTTCTTGCGTGAGTTAGGTCTGATCTTTTTGCTCAGTAGTATGGCTCTAGTTTGGGTTGCCGATATTGGTGCTTACTTTGTTGGTAAGGCCTTTGGTAAGCACAAACTTGCATTGCAAATTAGCCCAGGAAAATCAATTGAAGGCGCAATTGGCGGCTTAGTGCTTTGTTATGTTTATGCGTTTGCATGCGTTTACTTTCTATCTTTTGAATCTACTTTGTTTGGTGCATGGGCTATTCGCTTTGGTTGGGTTCCCATGTTCCTGATGGTGACAGTATTAACAGCCTTTAGTATTTTTGGAGACTTATTTGAGTCTCAGTTAAAGCGTTTAGCTGGCGTCAAAGATTCAAGCCATCTATTGCCAGGCCATGGCGGCGTATTGGATCGAGTGGATGCTTTGATTCCGGCAATGCCAATCGCAGCGCTCTTAGCGGGATTTGTGTAATGTCGGTCAAGCAGGTCGCGATTCTAGGCTCAACCGGGTCCATTGGCGTTAACACGCTCGATGTGATTCGTGCCCACCCAGATCGCTTTAAGGTGGTCGCACTTACTGCAGCAAAACAGGTTGATCTGCTGGCTGAGCAGTGTGTTGAATTTAAGCCAACCATTGCGGTAGTGGCAGATGCTGATGGAGCCGCTCGCTTAAGCAAGATTTTGCTCGAGAAAAAAATCAAGACTCAGGTCTTGCATGGACCGCAAGCTTTAGTTAGCGCTGTTACTGAATCGGATTGCGATACCGTTATGGCTGCGATTGTAGGTGCTGCAGGATTGATGCCCGCTTTGGCTGCTGCAAAAGCTGGCAAAAGAGTGTTACTCGCAAATAAAGAAGCCTTGGTGATGTCTGGCGATTTATTTATGCAGGCGATGAAGGCAGGGGGCGGAGAATTGCTGCCAATCGATAGTGAGCACAATGCCATCTTTCAATGTCTGCCTAATCAATTTTCTAAAGCCCCTAATCCGAGCTTTGGGGTTGAAGAGCTGTGGTTGACTGCCTCCGGTGGACCATTCAGAAATACGCCTCTTGATCAATTGGCCAGCATTACTCCTGAGCAAGCTTGCGCACATCCGAACTGGGTGATGGGTAGAAAAATTTCAGTTGATTCTGCGACGATGATGAACAAGGGTCTTGAAGTGATCGAGGCGTTTTGGTTATTTGGTTTGCCTTTGGAAAAAATTAAAGTATTAATTCATCCGCAAAGCGTTGTGCATTCGATGGTTCGTTATCGTGATGGTTCTGTACTTGCTCAACTGGGTCAGCCCGACATGAGAACTCCTATTGCTTATGGCCTGGCGTGGCCAGAGCGTATTGAGGCGGGTGTGGCTCCACTGAGTTTGGCGCAGTTGGCGAATTTAAGTTTTGCCGATCCGGAGCTAGAGCGCTTTCCTTGTCTCTCATTGGCGTTTGCTGCCGCTAAAGCTGGGGGTACTGCACCAGCGGTTTTGAACGCTGCCAATGAAGTTGCAGTAGCAGCATTCTTAGATGAGGGCCTGCCGTATTTGCAAATCCCCCGTGTGGTGGACAGTGTGTTGAACTCCATTTCTTCCGTCAATGCAGATTCCCTAGAGTTAATTTTGGATGTTGATGCTCGCGCTCGTCAAGCGGCGCAAGTAGTGGTGAAGGAAATTCTTTGCAGGCATTGATTACTATTGCGGCTTTTTTGTTAACCCTGGGTGTCTTGGTTAGCTTTCATGAGTTTGGGCATTTCTTTGCTGCTCGTTGTTGTGGTGTTCGGGTCCTTCGCTTCGCAATTGGCTTTGGTAAACCGCTATTCACTTACCATGCAAAAAATAATACAGAGTGGGTATTAGCTTCAATTCCATTGGGCGGCTATGTGAAATTACTCGATGGTCGCGATCGTCAGCAAGTGATTACTCCGGCCGATGAATCCGAAGCTTTTGATAAAAAGCCCTTATGGCAGAGATCATTGATTGTGGCTGCGGGCCCATTAGCTAATTTCTTTTTAGCGATTGTCTTTTTTGCCCTGATCTATATTTCCGGCGCCCCACAATTACCAGCCGTTCTGCAAAGTCCCCCTGAGCATTCTGTTGCTGCCAAGCTGGGGGTAATAGCGGGTGATCGGGTGGTCGGTTGGCAGAATTTGGGCTCCGAGGAGGGTAGTACGCCCCTTTTAGGGGATTTTGATGCTGTGCCAAGCTGGAATGCCTTGCGCTGGAACTTGATGGATGCGCTTACCGGAGAGAGTGGATTTGCCCTAGAGCTAGCAACACCTACTGGCGGAAGCGCAATAAAGTCCTTTTATGCCAAGGATTTACCCAAAATCAGCCCTAATCAGGATCCGATGTTGGCTCTGGGTATTCTGCCGGCATCAACGCCCTTGGGACAGTGGCAGGACCTGAAATTGGGGCCAATAGATGCGCTCATTTTTGCCTCAAAGCGGGTGTGGGTAATTACCAAGGTTTCTGCAAGGCTAATGGCAGGATTATTCACCGGAAATACCTCCTTAAAACAGCTGGGCGGACCCCTCAGTATTGCGGACATGGCGGGGAAATCAGCCCAGGTAGGGTGGCAGCCATTTTTAGCCTTTTTGGCGCTTATGAGTATTAGCATTGGTTTACTGAATTTGCTCCCTTTTCCAATGCTTGATGGGGGTCAGCTACTGTATGATGCATGGGAGTTGGTCGCCGGTAAGCGGATTTCGACATCAATGCAGGAGCGGCTCCAAAAAGTGGGCTTTATTTTGCTGATTTCTATGTCATTACTGGCCTTGTTTAACGATTTACAACGCTATATTTCGCCTTGAATCCTCTGACACATTCTTTCCGTATTTTTGCCCGCTTCATTACTTATATCTTGGTATTTTCTGCGCTTGGGTTGAGTTTGAATGCCTCTGCGGCCGAGTCATTTGTGGTGAAAGATATTCGTGTTGAAGGTTTGCAGCGTGTAGAGCCTGGAACAGTATTTAGCTATTTGCCTGTTCAGGTGGGCGACACCTTTACCGAAGAAAAAGGTGCGGAATCTATTAAGGCCTTGTATAGCACTGGATTTTTTAGGGACGTGCAAATTCAAGAGCAGGGCAATGTTCTGATTGTGATTGTGGAAGAGCGCCCAACAATTTCTCGTATTGAATTTACGGGGATGAAAGAGTTTGATCCCGAAATCGTGCGTAAGTCTTTAAAAACAGTTGGCGTTGCAGAAGCGCGTTTTTATGACAAAGCACTTATTGATAAAGCAGAACAAGAATTAAAGCGCCAATACGTTGGTAAAGGTATGTATGCGGCAGAGGTTGTTGCTACAGTTACCCCGGTTGAGCGCAATCAGGTGGCCGTCTATTTCAATATCGACGAGGGCCCTGTTGCCAAAATTCAAGAGATTAATTTTATTGGTAACGAAGTGTTCAGTGAAGGCACTTTAAAAAGTGAGATGCAGTTAAAAACTGGCGGTTGGTTATCTTGGTACAGTAAAGACAACCTTTATTCCAAGCAAAAGCTCACTGCCGACTTGGAGTCCATTCGCTCTTATTACCTCAATCGTGGGTATCTTGAATTTGTAATCGAATCCACGCAGGTGTCAATTACTCCGGATAAAAAGGGTATCTACCTCACTATTAGTATTCGCGAAGGTAAAAAGTTTACCGTTAAGGATGTGCGTTTAGCAGGTGAAACTTTAGGTAAAGAAGCTGAGTTGATGCAGTTGATTGTGTTAAAGCCTGGAGATACTTTCTCGTCAGCTAAATTAACCGAGAGCACCAAGGCAATTGCTGAAATCTTGGGTTCTTATGGTTATGCATTTGCAACCATCAATCCGCAACCAGATATTCGTCGCGACGTAGCTGAGGTAGATCTGACCTTGGTGGTGGATCCTGGCCGTCGTATCTATGTGCGCCAAGTGGCAATTTCTGGAAACGCCAGAACTCGCGATATGGTGATTCGTCGCGAAATACGTCAGTTTGAAAGCTCTTGGTTTGATAGCGACAAGATCGACTTATCTAAAAAACGTTTAGGCCGTTTAGGCTACTTCACTGAAACCGACATTACTACTGAAGATGTCCCTGGATCTCCTGACCAGGTGGATGTCAATGTCAAGGTCACTGAGAAGCCAACGGGAGCAATTACTGTTGGCGCAGGCTTCTCCTCAACTGAGAAGTTGATTTTGTCTGCAGGTATTAATCAAGACAATGCCTTTGGCACCGGTACATCTGTGGGCTTAAATGCTTCCCTCGGTAAGATCACTCAAAATCTAACCCTATCTAACTATGACCCATACTTCACTGAAGATGGTATTAGTCGCTATACCGATCTTTACTATCGTTCATCCAAACCTTTGTACTACGCCGGGGATCCAGATTATCAAATTAAGTCGGTTGGTTCCAACATTAAGTTTGGTGTTCCGTATACCGAGGTTGATCGTGTGTTCTTCGGAACCGGTATTGAGGTGTTTAGTATCTATGCCACCACCAATACGCCGATCCCTTATCAGAATTATGTAACTAGCTATGGCGGAACAGTACCGGGCCGCTTGCAAACTTATAACGTACCGGTAACTGTAGGTTGGGCGCGTGATGGCCGTGACAGCACATTGATTCCTTCTGAGGGCTCCTTGGAGCAATTATCTGGTGAAGTTGGTACACCTGTCGGTGATCTCACTTTTTATCGTATCTATGGCCAGTACCAGAAATATCACTCCTTCTCGAAGGGCAATATCTTGTCCTTTAATGGCGAGATTGGTTACGGCGAGGCTTATGGCACAAAACCATTCCCAATTACGAAAAACTACTATGTTGGTGGTATTGGATCAGTTCGCGGCTATGCTCCTGGATCTTTGGGGCCTCAGTACTACAACACCCAGATTGGCGCTTATCAGCCAACAGGCGGTCAATCTAAGATTGTTACTAATGTGGAATACACCTTCCCCGTTCCGGGATCTGGTGTTGATAAGACCTTACGTCTATTTACCTTCGTAGACGGCGGTAATGCCTTTGGGGAAAACATCAATCTAGTTCTGCGATATTCCTACGGATTGGGTTTATCATGGATATCACCGCTAGGACCACTGAAATTCAGCTACGGTATTCCGTATAAGTCACAACCAACGGACAATATCCAGCGTTTGCAGTTCCAAGTGGGTACAGCGTTTTAATTGTTTAAGGAAAGTTTTATGAAGCTTTATCAAGCTACTAAATGGATTCGAGTTGGCCTGATTGCTGCTATGACAGTGATCGCAACTCCTCAAGTTTTTGCTCAAGATGCAGGAACGCGCGTTGCAGTTGTGAACTCTGAGAAAGTCTTCAATGAGTCCAACTTAGCAAAAGCAATGCAAACTCGCTTGCAGAACGAATTTACTAAGCGCCAAAACGATTTGCGCGATAGCGCTCAAAAAATTAAATCTGCTGCTGAAAAGTTAGATCGTGATGCTGCCGTGATGAACGAAGCTGAGCGCGTTCGTCGCCAACGTGAGTTGGCTGATCAAGATCGTGAACTGCAACGTAAGCAACGCGAATTTACTGAGGATCTCAATCAACGTACTTTCGAAGAGCGCGCCAAGATTGCAGAGAAAGCAAATGCAGTATTGAAGCAAATTGCAGAACAAAGAAAAATTGATGTCATTGTTCAAGAAGCCGCTTATGTCAGCCCTAAGGCAGATGTAACCGATGACGTTATCAAGGCTTTAAATAGCCAGAAGTAAGCTTTATGCCGACCGCCATTGAGCTGGCCGAACAGTTTCAAGCAAGCTTAGTGGGGGAGGCTTCCCATGGATTAACTGGCCTCGCTCCTTTGGAGCGAGCGCAGCCAGATCAGATATCCTTCCTATCCAATCCCCTTTATAGACAGCAAGCAAGCGATAGCGCTGCTGGCGCCTTGATTGTTGGCAAGTCTGATTTAGAGTTTTTGCAGGCAAATCCTAGCGTGCATTCTGCAAAGCGGGTGTACTTTGTTTCTAAAAATCCATATGCTACATTCGCAAGAATGGCGCAGCACTTTGCAAAAGTAAGTAGCCCAATTTACGCTCCCGGCATTCATCCTAGTGCAGTCATTGATTCCACTGCAATCGTTCCATCTTCCTGTCACATTGGACCATTTGTTCAGATTGGCGCAGGTGTAAAGTTAGGCGAACGTGTTTCGATTCTGGGAAATACCACCATTGCCAAAGATAGTGTTATTGCCAGCGATACCTTGATCTATCCATCGGTTTCCATTTATTACAATACTCAGATTGGTGAGCGTTGCATTATTCATAGCGGCGCTGTGCTCGGTGCCGATGGCTTTGGTTTTGCTCCAGACTTTTCTGCTTCAGGTGGGGAGTGGGTCAAGATTCCCCAGACGGGGCGAGTGGTTATTGGCAATGATGTGGAGATTGGCGCCTCAACCACGATTGATCGTGGTGCAATGAGTGACACAGTTGTAGGCGCAGGAACAAAAATTGATAACCAGGTGCAAATAGCGCATAACGTTGTGATCGGTAATTGCTGCGTTGTTGCTGGATGTGCTGCCATCTCTGGCAGCACCAAAATTGGTAATTTCTGCATCATTGGCGGCGCAGCAAACTTTGCGGGTCATCTCACGATTGCCGATAGAACAACAGTTTCTGGTAATACTTCCATAATTCGATCTATTACAGAGCCTGGGCAGCATTTCACAGGCGTTTATCCATCAATGCTCCACGGCGCCTGGGAGAAAAACGCTGCCATCTTGCGTGGGCTAGATAAAATACGTCAGCGCTTGCGCTTGTTAGATAAAAACAAAACTACAGAGTCTTGAGATTCTGTAGAACCAAAATTAATATTTACTTTTCAGCGGGTCATTTATGAGTACACCAATCGCAATCGACATCAATAAGATTCTTCAATTGCTACCGCATCGCTATCCATTCCTATTGGTAGACCGGGTATTAGAAATTACCCCGCGTGAGAGTATCACCGCATTAAAAAACGTCACCATGAATGAGCCTTTCTTTCAGGGTCATTTCCCAGATTTCCCAGTTATGCCTGGTGTGTTAATTATTGAGGCTTTAGCGCAAACAGCTGCTTTACTGACTTTCTCTGAAGAACGCGCGGAAGATGCAATCTATTACTTTGCCGGTATTGATGGCGCGCGCTTTAAAAAGCCAGTGTTGCCTGGGGATCAACTCATCATGACTGCAAAATTAGAGCGTGAACGCGCAGGTATTTATAAATTTTCAGTGCAAGCATCTGTAGATGGTGAGATTGCTGCAGAGGCTAACATTACTTGTGCAGTACGTTCGAAAGGCGCGTAATGACTCGTATTCATGGAACTGCTGTAGTCGATAGTAAGGCTGAGCTGGCTGGCGATGTTGAGGTTGGCCCGTATTCCGTCATTGGCCCTAACGTGAAGATTGGCGCTGGTACTAAAGTAGGCTCTCATACAGTGATTGAGGGTTACACCACAATCGGTGCGCAAAATAGCTTTGCCCACTTTGCAGCTATTGGTGGCCCTCCGCAGGATATGAAATACCGTGGCGAGCCAACCCAGTTGATTATTGGTGATCGTAATACTGTGCGTGAATTCACGACGATACATACGGGTACATCGCAAGACGAAGGCATTACTCGCATTGGTAACGATAACTGGATCATGGCGTATGTGCATATTGCGCACGACTGTCAGGTTGGTAATCACACAATTTTTTCAAGCAATGCGCAAATCGCTGGCCATGTTCAGGTTGAAGATTGGGCCATCATGGGGGGCATGTCTGGTGTGCATCAATTTGTTCGCATCGGTCAGCATGCAATGTTGGGCGGTGCTTCTGCGCTAGTGCAAGATATTCCGCCATTTGTAATTGCTGCTGGAGATAAAGCTTCTCCTCATGGTATCAACGTTGAGGGTTTAAAGCGCCGCGGTTTCTCAAGTGAGACTATCTCAGCCTTGCGTCAAGCTTATAAAGTACTTTATAAGGATGGGCTCAGTTTTGAGGACGCTAAAGTAGAGATTCAGAAGCTGGTTGTTGCTTCTGCGGCAGATACAGCTACTGCTGAGAAGCTCGCACAGTTCCATGACTTTATTGCCGCCTCTACACGCGGCATTATTCGGTAACGGAAATACTTTGCCAAAGTTAGCTTGTGTGGCTGGCGAACCTTCTGGCGATCTATTAGCAGCGCCAGTTCTTGGTGCGCTAAATCAAATACCGGACATGGCTGGTCTTGAGGTTTATGGCATTGGTGGTCCTCGCATGCAAGCCGAGGGTATGCGCTCCGATTGGCCAATGGAAACCTTAAGTGTGCGCGGTTATGTAGAGGCTATTAAGCAGCTTCCAGCTATTCTGAAACTGCGTAAAGAGCTCATTCAAACTCTCCTGAATGAAGGTCGTCCAGACGTTTATCTGGGTATTGATGCCCCGGATTTTAATTTGGGTGTCGAACTGCAATTACGCAAAGCAGGTATCCCCACTTTGCATTTGGTCTCGCCTTCTATTTGGGCATGGCGAGCAGGGCGCATCAAGAAGATCTCCCAAGCAGTAGAGCGCATGCTGTGCATCTTCCCCTTTGAAACTGACATTTATGACAAAGCTGGTGTGGCATCGACTTATGTTGGCCATCCATTGGCTAGTGAAATTCCGCTTGAACCCAATATTGAGCAAGCGCGAGAAAAATTAAGTAAACACCTCAAAATTCCTACTACCTCCCTTGAAGGATTGGTAATTGCTGTCTTACCTGGAAGCCGTGGATCAGAGATTGAGCTCATAGCCCCCGTCTTTTTTGAAACCATGCAGATCCTATCGGAGAGATTAAAAGGTCAGAAGCTTCACTTTTTAATTCCAGTAGCGACACCGCGATTACGTGAGCCTCTTGAGCAACTTTTACTTAAGACAAAAAACACCAATCCAGATATCCAGATTCATCTGCTGGATGGCATGGCTGATGAAGTGCTAGAAGCATCGGATGTTGTACTTATTGCTAGTGGTACAGCCACTTTGCAAGCAGCTCTATGGAAAAAGCCGATGGTGATTTCTTATAAGGTGCCTTGGTTAACTGCGCAGATCATGAAACGCCAAGGCTATATGCCTTATGTAGGCCTGCCAAATATCTTGTGCGGTGAGTTTGTTGTTCCTGAGCTCCTGCAGGATGATGCTACTCCAGAAAAACTGGCTAATGCTGTACAAGCCTGGTTAGAGCATCCAGCTAAAGTTGCCACTCTCAAAGAACGCTTTGCGCAGATGCATGAAACTTTGCGTCGTCCAACGGGTTTATTGGTTGCGCAAGCGATAGCTCAGACGATCGCCAATAATCGCAAGAAGCAAGTAAGCGCATGAAAGTAAGCACATGAGTCTCATTTGGGTTTGCGGCGTAGATGAAGCGGGGCGAGGACCATTGGTTGGTGCAGTGGTTGCTGGTGCCGTAGTGCTTGATCCCAATAATCCAATTGAAGGTTTAAAAGATTCTAAGAAGTTAACTGCTGTTCGTCGTGAATACCTCTATGAGCAGATTATGGAAAAGGCAAAAGCCTGGGGCGTTGGCGAAGCCAGTCCGGCTGAGATCGATAAGATTAATATTTTGCAGGCCACGATGCTGGCAATGCGCAGGGCAATTGAAGATCTCACCATTCGCTTAGGCGCTTGGCCTGATAAAGCATTGATTGATGGCAATCGCTGCCCAGAATTGCCAATAGCTGCAGAAGCAATTGTGAAGGGTGATGCTAAGGAGCCTGCAATATCAGCGGCATCGATCGTTGCCAAAGTCACGCGTGACCGCCAAATGCAAATATTGCATGAGCGCCATCCGGAATATGGATTTGCACAACATATGGGTTATCCAACGGAAGCGCATTTTGCTGCACTTAAACAATTTGGCGCATGCGATCAACATAGAAGAAGTTTTTCACCGGTGCGCAAAGTTCTAGAAAATCAAAACTATTAAGTCATGAACTTCGATCTCATCACCTCCAAAGAGAATCCTTTGTTTAAAGAGATTCGTAACCTACAGGCCACTGGATCTAAGGGGCAGAAGGCTAGGCTCGCTAGCGGCCAAGCATTATTGGAAGGTATTCATCTGGTGCAGACTTGGGTAGGTGATCCAGCCTTAAAGACATTGCTTACTTCAGAAATTGGTTTGAAGAATGCGGAAATCTCACAAGCTGTCTACGAACATATCGAGATCTGTCCAAAAACTAAGGTATTTCAGTTAGATAGCGCTCTCTGGGACTTGCTTTCTGATTTAGTGAATGCGCCGCATATTGCTGGTTTACTTGATCTTCCAAAATCTACACTCACAACACCTCAATCTATTACAAACTTTGATGGTGACGTGGTGATACTGGACCGGGTACAAGATGCGGGTAACGTTGGCTCTATTCTGCGCACTGCAGCAGCCGCAGGCTTTACCCAAGTCATCGCTTTATCAGGCTGTGCCCATCTGTGGTCTACAAAAGTATTGCGCGCAGGTATGGGCGCACACAAACTTCTAGATTTATATGAAGGCTGGTCTAACCAGCAATTACTGAGTGCAGTTACAGCACCATTACTTGCAGCTACAGCAGATGCAGAGCAAGATCTCTACGCCCTGAAAAAAGAACTGTTCCACCCAGTCGCCTGGGTAATGGGCAGTGAAGGGCACGGTGTATCTGGCGATTTACTTGCTCAAGCTAAAGGGGTGTCAATCCCGATTGATCCGCGGGTGGAATCGCTTAATGTCTCAACTGCGGCGGCGGTATGTCTGTTTGAGACTCTGCGGATTAGGCGTACTTAAACCATGGGGTTAAAGCTTACCCCAGTATTGTTTTATCCGACTTGATTGCTTGCAGCACAGTAGTTGCAATCTCTTCAATGGATTTGCTGGTAGTGAGCACCCATGGAATGGACTGCTTTTTCATCATCGCTGTTGCTTCATTAATTTCATAGCGGCAGTTTTCTAGCTTGGCGTAGTTACTACCAGGTCTGCGTTCATTACGAATCTCTGAGAGTCGCTCTGCATCAATCATCAGGCCAAAGATTTTTTGGCGATATGGGACTAAATCCTTCGGAAGTTGTCCTCGTTCGAAATCTTCCGGTATCAGGGGGTAGTTAGCCGCCTTAAGTCCGTATTGCATTGCCAGATAAAGACTGGTTGGTGTCTTACCAACCCGGGAGATGCCAATCAGAATGACATCGGCTTCAGCCAAGTTTTGATTGGACTGGCCATCATCATGGGCCAAGGAATAGTTAATGGCCTCAATTCGGTTTTTATAGGCCTCGGTATCTGCATTATGGTGAAGGCGATTCATGGCATGGGTGGATTTCATGCCCAAAGCTGCCTCTAATGGGGCTACAAAAGTCTGGAACATGTCTAGGATCAGTCCATTTGCCTTGCCAACAATGGCATTGAGCTCGGAGTTCACCAAGGTGGTGAAAACAATCGGCTGAGCCCCATATTTACTGGCTGCCTGGTTGATGCTGCTGACGGCGTCATGGGCCTTGTCTACGCTATCCACAAAGGGCACCCGAATATGCTTAAAAGTGGCCTCAAATTGGGCCAAAATCGACTGGCTGAAGTTCTCGGCAGTAATGCCGGTGCCGTCAGAGACAATAAAAACAATGCGGGTTTCGTTAGACATGGATTTGGCTTAAAAGTCAGGGTCAGCACTACAATAGAATCATATTAAAGCATGCCCCCTTTAGGGCGGCCGCTACACCAGTTTCCTTATCTTTTGAGAGTATTTTATGTCCAACCAACAGCAACAAAATAGCAGTATGGCTGATGCCTATGTTTTGCCTTTTGAACAACTCCGCATGACTGATGTTGAATCAGTGGGCGGTAAGAATGCGTCATTGGGAGAGATGATTTCTCAGTTGGCTTCTACTGGAGTTCGTGTTCCTACAGGTTTTGCTACGACTTCGTTAGCATTCCGTGACTTTCTAAAGCACAACAATCTGACTGAGCGTATTCAACAGCGTTTGGATGGTTTGAATATTGATGATGTGCGTGCATTAGCGCAAGCCGGCTCAGAAATTCGTGGCTGGATCGAAACTGCGCCATTTCAGCCAAAGTTGGATGAAGAAATTCGTAAAGCATTTGCAGTGTTGGATGATTCTGGTAAAGGCTCGTTTGCAGTTCGTTCATCAGCGACTGCTGAAGACTTGCCAGATGCTTCCTTTGCAGGTCAGCAAGAAACATTCTTGAACGTCGAAGGTATTGATGATGTTCTCAAGAAAATTCGTGAAGTATTTGCTTCTTTGTATAACGATCGTGCGATCTCCTACCGTGTTCACAAGGGCTTTGCTCACGCTGAAGTAGCCCTATCTGCTGGTATTCAACGTATGGTTCGCTCTGACTTGGGAGCTGCTGGCGTGATGTTTACTCTGGATACCGAGTCTGGATTTGAGGATGTGGTTTTCATTACCTCTAGCTATGGCTTGGGTGAGACTGTTGTTCAGGGTGCAGTAAACCCGGACGAGTTTTATGTATTCAAAACCACTTTGGCTCAAGATAAGAAGGCAATTATTCGCCGCTCCTTGGGTTCAAAGTTAATTCAAATGCAATTTGCCCCTAAAGGCTCTGCAGAAAAAGTACAAACTGTTGATGTCACCCCAGAAAAGCGTAACCGCTTCTCTTTGGAGGATGCCGATATCACTGAGTTGGCTAAATATGCAGTGATCATTGAGAAACACTACGATCGTCCAATGGACATCGAATGGGGTAAAGATGGTCAAGATGGCCGTATCTACATTCTGCAAGCACGTCCTGAGACTGTGAAGAGTCAGGCAGCTGGCCAAGTAGAGATGCGCTACAAGTTGAAAGGCAGCTCAAAGGTATTGGCAAAAGGTCGCGCAATCGGTCAAAAGATTGGTGCAGGCCCTGTACGTATTATTCGTGACCCAAGCGAAATGGATCGTGTTCAGCCAGGCGATGTCTTAGTCGCCGATATGACTGACCCTAACTGGGAACCAGTCATGAAGCGTGCTTCAGCGATTGTGACCAATCGTGGTGGACGTACATGCCACGCAGCAATTATTGCTCGTGAATTAGGTGTACCTGCAGTTGTTGGTTGCGGTGATGCCACTGAGCATTTGCAAGACGGCATGATGGTGACAGTTTCTTGCGCCGAAGGTGATGAAGGTCATATTTATGATGGCTTGATCGAAACTGAAGTCACTGAAGTATCCCGTGGTGTATTGCCTGAGATTCCAGTGAAGATCACGATGAATATCGGAAATCCTCAGTTGGCATTTGATTTCTGTCAGATTCCGAATGCTGGTGTTGGCTTAGCTCGTCTTGAGTTCATTATTAACAACTACATTGGTGTGCATCCACGTGCTGTATTGGAATATCCAAATATTGATCCTGACCTCAAACGTGCAGTTGAGAGCGTTGCTCGTGGCTATGCTAGTCCGCGTCAGTTCTATGAAGATAAGTTGGTTGAAGGTGTAGCAACGATTGCTGCTGCTTTCTATCCAAAGCCAGTGATTGTTCGTTTGTCAGACTTCAAATCCAATGAATATAAGAAGTTAATTGGTGGATCACGTTATGAACCAGATGAAGAAAACCCAATGTTGGGATTCCGTGGTGCGTCACGTTACGTTTCTGAAGACTTTGGTGAAGCCTTTGCTCTCGAGTGCGCTGCAATGAAGCGTGTTCGTGAAGATATGGGCTTGGACAACGTAGAAATCATGGTTCCGTTTGTACGTACCATCAATCAGGCTAAGCGCGTGATCGACATGATGGAGAAGTTTGGTCTCAAGCGTGGTGTGAATGGTTTGCGTCTGATCATGATGTGCGAGATCCCATCTAATGCGATTTTGGCTGATCAGTTTCTTGAGTACTTTGATGGTTTCTCAATCGGCTCAAACGACATGACTCAATTAACTCTGGGCCTAGATCGTGACTCCGGTATGGAATTGTTGGCTATCGACTTTGATGAGCGTGATCCAGCGGTAGAGTTCATGATTGCTCGTTCAATTGATGCTTGCCGTAAGCAAAATAAATATGTTGGTATTTGCGGTCAAGGCCCCTCAGATCACCCAGACTTTGCTCGTTGGTTGGTTGAGAAGGGAATCACTTCAATCTCATTAAATCCAGATAGCGTAGTGGCTACCTGGGAGATGTTAGGTAAGAATTTAAAAGCCTAAACCAAAGCGGATAGCGTTAAAGCAAAAGGCCTAGAAAAAATCTAGGCCTTTTTGTTTATAAATGCATCCAACGCTTCAATATTGGAAACTTACTTTTTCTTTGCAGTCGCCTTCTTCGGCAAAACTTTCTTTGCCGCCTTATTTACGGGAGTGGCCTTAGTTGTTCTTGTGGCCTTTTGAGCTCTTGCCTTAGATGGCGGATGATTGATAGGAACAATCCCCATTTTTTTAGCGGGAGTGGAGATATCGCTCGATTTATGAGCGCCGCTCCAACTGGGTTCCGCTATGGAATTAAAGGCCTCGCGTAGTTTCTCGCCCCATGCTTGATGGATCATTGCGAAATAGGGGTTGGCATCATCTAGAGTGACGAGCTTCGTGGCTTTCAGAGAATTTTTTTCGTAAACCAGCATATCCAGAGGTAGTCCAACGGAAATGTTACTCTTCAGAGTCGAATCCATAGAGATGAGGGCGCACTTGGTTGCCAGATTAAGTGGTGTATTGAAATTGAGTACTCGATCTAAGATGGGCTTGCCGTACTTAGATTCACCAATCTGGAAATAGCAAGTCTCGGGAGTAGCCTCAATAAAGTTCCCAGCCGAATAAATATTAAATAGGCGCGGTTTCTCGCCTTTCACTTGACCACCAAAAATCATATTGCAGTTAAATTCAAGGCCCGATTTTTCAAGTGCAATATGATCGCGTTCATACACTTGTTTAATGGCGTCACCCACAACAACTGCGGCTTCATATGAGTTTTTAGCTGTCCAGAGGTTTTTGCCCTTAAAAAGCTGTCCTTGCAGCAGGATTTCTTTAACGGATTGGGTAATGGCAAGATTGCCGGCACTCATCAAGGTAAAGAAGCGATCCTTGTTTTGAAACAAAGACATCTTTCTAAAAGTGCCAATTTGGTCTACGCCAGCATTTGTCCGGGTATCAGATAAGAAAACAAGACCATCTTTAAGGCAAAGACCAACGCAATACGTCATACACAGACCCTCTTCATTATTTCTTGGAATTATCTCTTAAATATCCCAGAGGGTTGCTATGGCAACTGTTGAATCGAAATATTGGCGCTAAGTTCTTCTCCGCCGCCGCCAGAGCGTACCCCTTTAACAGGAGCGGCGGAATAATAATCTCTACCAATGGCAAGGCGAATATGACGTGAGTCAACTAAGCAGGCGTGGGTTATATCTACGCCGGTCCAGATACCTTTATCGATATCACTGCAAAAGTCAATCCAAGCATGGCTAGCAAGATTTGGAGACTCTTCTGCAAAGAAATAACCACTGACATATCGCGCTGGAATTCCAGAGGCGCGGCATAGACTCAACATAATGTGCGCATGATCTTGGCAAACACCAGATTTCATGGCAAAGGATTGAGCTGCAGTCGTGGCAAAGTTCGTTTGGCCAGGAGAGTACACAATCAAGCCTTGAACTGCCTCAGCGAGTTTTAGCACTTGATCAACTGAATTTTTCTTTGGAATGCCATAAGAGAAATATTCCAACATTTCATCTGTAGATTCAGTGAGATTCGTTTGCTGCAAAAGATAGTAGGGCGAAACTGCTTTAGCATCATCAACAAATTCAAATGCATCTTGTGTATGCACTTCACCTTCAGCCTCAATCATCATTGAGGTGTAAGGGGTTTCCTGTACAAATACACTGCAAAGATTGCCAAAAGTATCTATAGAGCTAGATGCTTTAATTGGCGTACTAATTCTCCATTTATCGACTTGTTGGCCAGCTAGAGCGGGAGGCGTCAAGCGCAACTCTTGTATGGAATAACGCACGGGTGTTTCATAGCGATATTCTGTGCGATGGCGAATTTTAAGATGCATATAGTCTTTGTGATTTCTTAGGCAACAGCCAGTGGAATGAGATAAGCATTGCTAAACTCATCGGCTATGTAGTTAATGCGCTCTAAGAAAGCCTCAATAAATTCTTCCAAGCCTTGCTCAAATACCTCATCAATATCAGAGTAATCCAAGCTTGCCTTGAGCTTTCCAAGTAAACGTTCAATTTCTTTGGATTGCTGATTCTTGACCTCAGAAATGAGGGGGATTAATTCATTGACGCAGGATACCAAGGAGCGAGGCATCTGCTTGTTGAAGATGAGTAGTTGTGCGACTTGTTTTGGTGTGACTTGATCAGAATAAATTTGACGATAGATCTCAAATGCGGATACGGAGCGCAGTAAAGCTGCCCAGTGATAGAAGTCAAAGAATTCACCATCAGTGCCATCTTCCGAAGATTTCTTAGCGCCAAGAACCCGCAGTACTGCTGGGTCCTCATACTTAGTTTCCAAAATACGTGCGGTGTTATCGGCGCGCTCTAGCAAGGTTCCCACGCTGATAAAGTAAAAGGCCTCATTCTTCAGCATCGTGCCGTATAAGACGCCCCTAAAGAGGTGGCAACGGTGCTTCACCCACTCCAAAAGGCGACTAGGATCGGCTTGATGTCTTGCTTCTAGGATGCGCTGTAGCTCAAGCCAAGTGGTGTTTTGGGTTTCCCAAACTTCGGAAGTAATCTTGCCGCGGATAACGCGGGCATTCTCACGCGCAGCAAACAAGCAAGAAACGATGCTCGAAGGATTGCTGGTTTCATAAATCATGAAGTCCAAAACATTCTCACGATTAACCACATCATATTTGCTGAGGAAGGCTTCTTCCAGCTTGGAAATTGTGAGTAGTTTTTTCCAACTCTGCTCTAAAAACTCTGCAGGCTGTGGAAGCAGGGAGGTTTGATGGTTTACATCGAGCATGCGGGCAGTATTCTCTGCGCGCTCGGTGTAACGGGCCATCCAATAAAGACAATCAGCGGTACGACTCAACATATTTTCTTATTCCCCATACTCATCTCTCACTCTTCCAATACCCAAGTATCTTTAGTTCCGCCACCTTGGGAGGAGTTCACTACTAAAGAACCTTCTTTGAGTGCGACCCTAGTCAATCCGCCAGGAACCATCTTGATCGTTTTGCCCGAGAGAACAAAAGGCCTTAAGTCGATATGTCTTGGTGCAACACCAGACTCTACAAAGGTAGGGCAGGTGGATAGCGCTAAGGTAGGTTGCGCAATATATTTGTCTGGATTGGCAATAAGGTGCGTTCTAAATTCTTCAATCTCTGCTTTGGTTGATGCCGGACCAACTAACATGCCATATCCACCGGCGCCATGAGTCAATTTCACTACCAACTTATCTAGATTGGCTAAGGTATAAGCTAAGTCATCTGCCTTGCGGCACTGGAAAGTAGGAACGTTATTAAGAATTGGTTTCTCGCCAAGATAAAACTCGATCATCTCGGGTACATAGGGATAGATGGATTTGTCATCAGCAATTCCGGTGCCAATCGCATTTGCCAGTGTCACGTTACCAGCGCGGTGTGCTGATAAGAGTCCCGCAACGCCTAGAGTGGAATCAGAGCGGAATGCCAATGGATCCAGAAAGTCATCATCAACACGACGATAGATGACATCAACGCGCTCAGGTCCTTGAGTGGTCCGCATAAAGACTTGTTCATTTTTCACAAATAAGTCTTTACCTTCTACTAACTCAACACCCATCTGCTGCGCGAGGTAGCTGTGTTCAAAGTAAGCAGAGTTATACATGCCTGGAGTCAACACAACGACGTTTGGTTTTTTAACGTCATCTGGTTTAACTGACTTGAGACATTCCAATAAAAGATCAGGGTAGTGCTCTACAGGAGCAATGCGATATTTTTGGAAGAGATCAGGAAAGAGTCGCATCATCATCTTACGGTCTTCAACCATGTAAGACACGCCGGAAGGAACTCGCAAGTTATCTTCTAAAACGTAGAACTCACCCTCACCGGCGCGAACAATATCGATGCCAGCAATTTGTGCGTAGATGTCGCGTGGTATGTTGACGTTGCGCATCTCAGGGCGATATTGCGCATTGTTATAAATCTGTTCGGCTGGAACAATGCCCGCCTTAATAATGTCCTCATCGTGATACACGTCGTAGATAAAGCGATTAAGTGCTTTGACTCGTTGACGTAATCCCGCTTCAAGTTGCTCCCATTCTTTGGCAGTAAAGATGCGTGGCACTTGATCGAAAGGAATGGTTCTTTCCGACCCCAGATCATCTCCGTAGACGGCAAAGGTAATGCCCACTCTTCTAAAGATCAGGTCTGCTTCAGCACGTTTGAGACCCATGAGGGTGTCACTTTGCTGTTTAAGCCAATTGTGAAAGATTTGGTAGTGGGGACGCGCTTGGCCTGCGGCGTCGAGCATTTCGTCAAAAGGCAATTTCATAGTTACCAAACTAATGCCTATATAAAAGCTGGAATGAATGATTTGAAGCGGCTTGGTGCTGAATTGCACTATAAAAGTGCATAAATGCTCAAATATTCGCCCTAAGGGCAGTCTACCCCAGTTTTTATGGGGTTAAGCGAGAAATTAAGCGTTTAGATCGCCTCTAGCGATACGACCTTTTTGGACTTCCCACTCACGTTCTTTAGTGGCTGCACGCTTGTCATGTTGCTTCTTACCTCTAGCCAGACCAATCTCACACTTCACATTGCCTTTGGAGAAGTGCAGGTTTAGGGGTACCAGGGTATAGCCCTTTTGCTCTACTTTGCCGATGAGTTTTTTAATTTCAATCGCATTCAGAAGCAGTTTTCGAGTACGAGTGCTGTCTGGAACGATATGGGTGGAGGCTGAGAGCAGGGGGGTGATATGGCAGCCGATCAAAAATAGCTCCGCCTTGCGAATCACAACATACGCTTCTTTGACGTGCACGCGACCTGCGCGGATGGCTTTTACTTCCCAGCCTTCTAGCACAAGCCCTGCCTCAAAGCGCTCCTCGATAAAATAATCAAAGAAGGCTTTTTTGTTATCGACGATACTCATATTTATTTAGCTCTCAAGAACGATTATGGCAGACGTCTACAAGACCGTTTTAATTGGCCAATCAGCCGACCGTATGTATAGCTTGGTGACGGATGTCGCCCGCTATCCTGAGTTTTTGCCTTGGTGTGGCGGTGTAGAGATTTTTGAGCAGACTGAGACCGTGCTCGACGCCAAAATTAATATTCATTTCAAGGGCATTACCCAGTATTTTCATACTCGGAATGTGAATCACCGCCCTGAAACGATTGACATGGTCTTTGTAGATGGCCCGTTTAAGCACTTTTCTGGGCAATGGAACTTTATCCCTTTGCGGGAAGACGCTTGTAAGGTGGAGTTCAAGTTGCACTGGGAGTTCAAGAGCGTGATTTTGGACAAGATTATTGGCCCAGTATTTGGTCATATAGCCGGCACCTTTGTTGACTGCTTTGTAAAGCGTGCCGAGGACCTCTATGGCTGAGCGCTCACTTGACCTCATTCTCTGTGATGCCAGGCAGGGTGAGCCAGAGCTTAAGGCGTTCAAGCTCTTTCTGACGGACAACGAGTTGCCTACGATTGGTCTAGCCCTCATGAGAGCTGGAATTGCAGTTGGTCCAGACGACCCTGTTTTAGCCAGAAAAGGCTGCTTTGGGGTCTTTGGTAAGCGCAAGGACTGGGATAGTCCCATTTATGCTGGAGATCGCCTAGAGCTCTATTCCCCGCTATTAATCGACCCTAAGACGGTTCGGCGTAAGAAGGCTAATCAGAACCAGGATGCCAAATTCCAGGCTGCCGCAGCTAAAAGAAAGGCTAGGAGGCTATAATCTGTTTTTGCGACTAGGGGTTTTGCATGCGACTCATTCAAAAAGCACTCACTTTTGACGATGTGCTCCTCGTACCGGCTTATTCATCGGTACTCCCTCGAGATGCCAGCTTGGCAAGTAAGTTAACTCGAGATATTTCACTTAATACACCATTGGTGTCCGCAGCTATGGATACCGTCACTGAAGGTCGTTTGGCAATCGCCATGGCTAGTGAAGGTGGCATCGGCATCGTTCATAAAAACTTAAAGCCCGCTGAGCAAGCGCGTGAAGTAGCTAAAGTAAAGCGATATGAATCTGGTGTTCTGCGTGATCCAATCACGATTAGCCCGGATGTCACTCTTCGTCAGGTGATCCAACTTTCTCGTGAGCATGGTTTCTCAGGATTCCCAGTACTTGTTGGTAAAGAGGTTGTTGGCATTATTACGAATCGTGATTTGCGTTTCGAAGAAGACTTAGATGCTCCAGTAAAAACCAAAATGACTCCACGTGAGCGTTTGATTACCGTGAAAGAGGGTTGCTCATTAGATGAAGCAAAACGCTTAATGAGCCATCATCGTTTAGAACGCGTATTGGTTGTCAATGACAAGTTTGAACTGCGTGGCCTCATTACCGTTAAAGACATTCTCAAGGCAACTGAACACCCGAATGCTTGTAAAGACAGCGAAGGTAAGTTGCGCGTTGGTGCCGCAGTAGGCGTTGGCCCTGATAACGATGAGCGTATTGAGTTATTGGTACGCGCTGGTGTTGATGTGATCGTAGTTGACACAGCTCACGGCCATAGCCAAGGCGTATTGGATCGCGTGAAGTGGGTTAAGAAAAATTTCCCTCATGTACAAGTGATTGGCGGCAATATTGCTACTGGTGATGCTGCTAAGGCATTGGCTGATCATGGTGCTGATGGTGTCAAGGTTGGTATTGGTCCTGGTTCAATCTGTACAACTCGTATTGTTGCTGGCGTAGGCGTTCCACAAATTACTGCGATTGTGAATGTGGCAACTGCACTTAAGGGCACTGGTATTCCATTAATTGCTGATGGTGGCATACGTTACTCGGGTGACGTTGCAAAAGCATTAGCGGCTGGCGCTAGTTCGGTCATGATGGGTGGCATGTTCGCTGGCACTGAAGAAGCTCCAGGCGAAGTGTTCTTATACCAAGGACGTTCTTACAAGAGCTATCGCGGTATGGGTTCTTTGGGCGCGATGGCGGATGGCTCTGCTGATCGTTACTTCCAGAGCGATATTGTTGCGAATGCAGAAAAGTTAGTGCCAGAAGGTATTGAAGGTCAGGTGCCATACAAAGGTAGCGTGCTGGCCATCTTGCATCAACTGACCGGCGGCATTCGATCTTCTATGGGTTATCTCGGCTGCAAAACGATTGATGAGCTCCATGAAAAAGCCAATTTTGTAGAAATCACTTCAGCTGGCGTGCGAGAGTCGCACGTTCATGACGTGAAGATCACTAAAGAAGCGCCAAATTATCATATTGATTAACAACTAAAAAAAGCTGAAATAAAGGCTGATCTTTTCGTGCACGACAAAATACTGATTCTCGACTTTGGTTCACAAGTAACTCAACTCATTGCTCGGCGTGTACGTGATGGACGAGTGTATTCAGAGATCCATCCCTACGATTGCGACCCTGAATTCATTCGAAAATTCATTCAAGAGCAGGGCGGTAAGGGCATCATTCTCTCCGGCGGCCCTAGTTCGGTAACTGAAGACGGCAGTCCCCGTGCACCCCAAATTGTTTTTGAGCTTGGTGTACCTGTTTTGGGGATTTGCTACGGCATGCAAACCATGGCCACCCAATTAGGTGGCGCAGTTGCTTCCGCAGAGTCTTTGGGTAAAGCGCGTGAGTTTGGTTACTCAGAAGTTCGTGCGCATGGCCACACCAATTTGCTTAAAGGCATTCAGGACTTCTCCACCAGTGAAGGTCATGGGATTTTGAAGGTGTGGATGAGTCATGGTGACTCAGTCACCTCAATGCCACCTGCGTTTAAGTTGATGGCCTCTACGGAGTCTTGCCCAATTGCTGGCATGGCGGATGAAGAGCGTCGCTTCTATGCATTTCAGTTTCATCCAGAAGTCACACATACCATTCAAGGTGCTGCAATCATTGAGCGCTTTGTACACGAGATTTGCCAATGCAAACCTGACTGGGTAATGGGTGATTACATTGCTGAAGCGGTAGAGAATATTCGCAAGCAGGTGGGTGATGAAGAAGTCATTCTTGGCTTATCTGGCGGTGTTGACTCTAGCGTTGCCGCGGCCTTGATTCATCGCGCGATTGGCGATCAATTGACTTGCGTATTTGTGGATCACGGCCTGCTTCGCTTGAATGAAGGCGATATGGTGATGGAAATGTTTGCACGCAATCTTGGTGTGAAAGTGATTCGCGTTGACGCTAAAGAGAAATTCATGGGTGAGTTGGCTGGTGTTGCCGACCCTGAAGCTAAGCGCAAAATTATTGGTAAAGAATTCATAGAGATTTTCCAGGCCGAGTCTGGCAAGATCGAAAATGCCAAGTGGCTTGCGCAAGGCACTATTTATCCAGACGTCATTGAGTCTGCTGGTAAAGGTAAGAAGGGCGCGCATACGATTAAGAGTCATCACAATGTTGGTGGCCTGCCTGAGGATATGCATCTCAAGTTACTTGAGCCATTGCGTGAATTATTTAAAGATGAAGTGCGTGAGCTTGGTGTTGCATTAGGCTTGCCACGTGAGATGGTCTATCGCCATCCATTCCCAGGGCCTGGCCTTGGTGTTCGCATCTTGGGTGAGGTTAAAGCAGAATTCGCAAGTCTTTTGCAACGTGCTGATGCCATCTTCATTGAAGAATTGCGCAATACCATTGATGAAGTAAGTCAAAAATCTTGGTATGACCTGACCAGCCAGGCCTTTGCCGTCTTCCTACCTGTGAAGTCTGTAGGTGTGATGGGCGATGGCAGAACATACGAGTATGTTGTGGCCTTGAGGGCGGTACAAACGCAAGACTTCATGACTGCGCATTGGGCGCACTTACCTCATGATTTACTGGGAAAAGTCTCCAATCGCATTATTAATGAAGTGCGTGGTATCAATCGGGTGGTCTACGATATCAGCGGAAAACCACCGGCAACGATCGAGTGGGAGTAGGGGTTCTTGCACGAGTGCATGAAACCCTTTTTTGTCTTAAGATAGTCGAATATTAAAAATACAACTTTTAGGAATTATTATGTTTGCTAAAACAATACTTAGTGTTCTCTCCCTTGGAATAACTATTGTGGGCTTGCTCTATTTTTTCAACACTGGCGAGTATTTCATATTTGCTATTGGTTTCGCACTATATTTCATTCTTTCTATTTCCAGCTCTTTTTGCAAAAGAATGAGTAAGTGATTTTCTGTTGGGCACAGTTCTGATGCCCTAATCATTTTCTAGTTCTTGCTCGCTACTGACTAGACTTAGATAGAAAATCAAGCGACTAAATCAAACCCTTAGGCAAAGAAAAGTTGATGTTTTCATCAATGCCTTTCATGGGCAGTACTACACCTTTTGAAAATGTTTTAATGGCTTGGATAACTTTTGCCGTTAATTCTTCAGGGGCGGATGCACCAGCAGTAATACCAATATTTTTTACTCCGGCAAACCACTCTGACTCTATCTGCAGTGGATCATCCACTAAGAACGCAGGAACCTGCATCTTTAAAGACAATTCCTGAAGTCTTTTGGAGTTTGAGCTATTCGGGCTTCCAACAACGATCACGATCTCTACTAAAGGCAGCATTGCCTTAACAGCATCTTGTCTATTTTGAGTGGCGTAACAAATATCTTGTTTCTTAGGCGCATGGATGTGGGGATATTTTTTTAATAGAGCAGCAGTGATTTCAGAGGTTTCATCTACCGATAGGGTAGTTTGGGTGACATAGGCGAGCAAGTCATCCTCTTTAAAACTTAAAGTCTCTACATCAGCCACTTTTTCTATGAGGTGAACTGGGGCATCAATTTGGCCCATCGTCCCTTCAACTTCTGGATGCCCAAGATGGCCGATCATAATGATTTGGTAATCACTCGCATGCAAGCGAATGACCTCAGCATGCACCTTTGAAACTAATGGGCAGGTTGCATCAAAAACAGTGAGTTTGCGAAATTGAGCATCATTTTTAACTGCTCTAGCTACACCATGAGCGCTAAAGATCAGAATAGATCCCTCGGGTACTTCTGATACTTCATTGACAAAAATAACGCCTTTTGCCTCAAAATATTTTACAACGTAGGCATTGTGAATAATCTCATGTCTGACATAAATTGGGCTGCCATATTTTTTCAAAGCTTCTTCAACAATCGTGATTGCCCTTTCAACTCCCGCGCAAAACCCCCTAGGCTGAGCTAAAAAAATTTGTGTAGATTGATTGATATCTGACGAAAGCATTGATTAGTTAAACTTTTGCTAGTTGGCTGTTATTTAGCTGATTTTTAAAGCAATAAGCCTAACTGTCAATATTTTTTGTATTAAGTAAGGTTTACTCTGATCATCATTGGTATAAACCCTAGTGACTTAATAAATCACGAAGACGTCTGAACTTACAAGAGGATGACGCTGAGTTATCGGTCAGTGAATTGAAGTTTAGCTAAGCGAGCATAAAGTCCGCTTCGTTGAATTAAATCAGCATGTGTACCGGTTTCAATAATTCGCCCATTTTCCAGTACGATAATTTTGTCCGCTTGCTTTACGGTGGATAGTCTATGAGCAATCACAATGGTTGTCCTGTGATCCATTGCCGCCTCAAGGGCGCGCTGTACGAGTAGTTCGGACTCGGCATCTAAGGCGCTGGTGGCCTCATCCAAGAGCAACAAGGCTGGATTTTTTAACAAGACTCGTGCAATTGCAATGCGCTGTTTTTGTCCTCCAGACAAGCGGATGCCTCGATCGCCTAAGAAAGTTTGATAGCCCTCCGGTAGTTTGGAGATAAATTCATCCGCTATGGCGAGGCGAGCTGCAGCTAGAACTTCATCATCAGTCGCATCCATCCTGCCAAAACGAATATTCTCCATGGCGTTATCTGAAAAAATCACAATATCCTGGGGAACAACGCCAATTAATTTTCTCAGCGCTTCGAGTTCAAGCTTGCGAATATCGATGCCATTAAACAGAATTTCTCCGCTAGTGGGGTCATAGAAGCGCTGCAGTAGTTGAAAGAGCGTAGTCTTCCCGGCGCCTGAAGGTCCCACGATAGCAATTCTTTGACCGGGTTTAATCTCTAGAGATAAATCAGTTAAAACACTATTTGGATTCGATGGATATTGAAAGCTGAGATTCTCTATTTGCACTTCAATACCAGCTGCATTGACTTGGGGGATTGATTTCACATTAGCTAGAGCTTGGACTGAGGACTTCACATTTAAGAGCTCTAGAAGACGATCACTTGCACCAATGGCTCTTTGGGTATCGCCTATTACTTCAGAAATGCCTGCTATCGCTCCCGCAACAATCACGGCATACAAAATAAATTGAGACAATTCTCCGGCGGTTATTTGATTGTCCATGACCGCATATGCACCAAGCCAAAGTACCAAAATAATGCTGGTAAAGCCAAATAAAATGGCTACAAATGTCAGTAAGGCTCTTGCCCGTGTGCGAGTGATGGCTGCATCAAGAGCGGTATGAATGGATTGATTAAAACGGCCAATTTCAATGTTCTCATTGGTGAAGGATTGAATGGTTGGTATCGCATTTAATTTTTCACTTGCCAAGGCGGAGGCATTCGCAATCTTATCTTGTGAATTACGAGAAAGCTTTCTTACTCGTCTACCCATGATGACAGTTGGAATGATCGTGAGTAATAGCGTAGCGAAAATCAGTACCGATAATTTGGGGCTGGTAATAAACATCATTACTAAGCCGCCAGCCAGCAACAGAAGATTTCTGATGGCCATCGAGACGCTGGTTCCAATGAGTGTTTGGATTAGAACCGTATCCGTATTCAGGCGTGAGAGTATTTCACCGCTATGAGTAGACTCAAAGAACTCTGGACTCTGCTTGATGACGTGGCTATAGACTGCTGAGCGAATATCAGTTGTAATTTTTTCGCCCAACCAGGACACCATATAAAAACGCAGAGACGTTCCTAAGGCCACTAAGCCAGCAACAATAAACAGAGTTAAAAAAGTGGTGTTGATTTGGTTGCCACTATTGGCGTTAAATCCCAAATCAATGATTTGTCTAAAAGAGAAGGGGACGGCTAAGGTTGCGCTTGCAGCAAGTACTAGACTGAAAGTAGCCAATACCAATTGTTTTTTATATGGCTTTAAAAAAGGGAGTAGTGCTGCTAAGGTGCGAAATCCTCGGGGATTTGTGTTGTTGCTCTGCTTTGTCATTGAATAATCCCTAATAATTAACTATGATAATTCACTTGGATTAGATTGAATTTGTTTTTTAGTGATGCCAGGAAGATGACAGGCGAAAGCTCCGTAACCCATAAAGAACCCCTCTATAAAAGAAGTCCTTGGCTACCTCGTGGTCAAGTGCGCAAGTTCATTTTTCTAGGGCTAATGATATTGGGTGTCTATGGAGTAACTAGGCATTGGTCCTTCTATCTCTTATTGATTATTTCGATTGTCGCGCTCTCCCCAAGAATATTGTTAGCAAGCGCCCATTACTATGGTCGCTCTGCATTATTTCTTGGTCAGCTTTTTAGTAAATGAAGATCTTTTTGACTGGGGCTAGTGGTTTTGTAGGCAGTCACTTAGCCCAGTCTTTGATTGCAGCAGGTCATGAGCTTGTATGCCACTTTCGTAAGCCGCTGTCTATTGAAGCTGAATCTCATCGTAATTTTGAAATTTGGTCGGGAAATCTGAATGATGTGGAAGGTCTATCAAAGAGACTTCAGGGTTTAGATGTCTTGATTCACTGTGCAGCAGAGATGAAGCTGTGGAATTCAGATAAAGCGTTGCTAGAGACTAATGTTTTCATGACGAAAAGCATCCTAGAGTCAGCAAGTCAAGCTGGAATGAAGCAGTTTATTTATATGAGTGATGCCTCGATTGCTAAAAATCCATTGGCACCAAATCTCAATGTTTCAGAATCTCTACCTTTACCCCCATTACAAAGCTTTGCATACACTCATAGCAAGTCTCAAGCAGAACAGTTAGTCCTTCATGCTGGAAATGAAATGCTCCACACTATCAGTCTGAGGCCGGCATCCATCTGGGGCAAAGGCGATGTCGTTGATCGGACTTTAGGTAGAGCTGCAGATCTCAATAAATTTGGCTGGTTTGATCAGGGTGATTACCCATTTTCAACTTGCTATATTCAAAATCTTTGTGAAGCGGTTAAAAAAGCGCTGTTGTCGAATTCAAATCAAGAAAGTTTCTTTATTAGCGATGGGCCGCCAACGCAATTTAGGCAATGGATGACTAGAAGGTTGAAGGCGGGTCAATATAAAGTGCCGACTCTATCTATACCTCGGCCCCTTGCCAGACCCTTGGCGCGTTTTACAGAAAATGGCTGGAAATACTTACCCCTGCCTGGCGAGCCTCCCTTAATTAGAGAAATGGTTCATTTAATGGCCCACCCTTTTTCTGTCTCTATTCAAAAAGCCAAAGATCAATTGGGGTATGAGCCGCTCTACGCTATGGAAGATGGCATGCTCGAAATAGAGCAATCAGCAGATCGATAAGGGGTTTACCCTAGTCATATTGACTCCACCAATAACGAGGTTTAGAGTTTTCTCAACCGGCGGGGAATCAATAAGAGATCCTCTGATGTTTAGAAAAGATGAACCTTGAAAGGATGCAGAGCATGTTTAAATTTCACGATATGAGAGATCGGATTTCCAAGATAGCAGGATTTGTTGGGATGGTCATCAGCATTACCGTTGCCTTTTATCTGATCTTCCCCGCGGGGCAGACCCAATCTAAATTTGCCATGTTTTTAGTTTCCCTGGGGATCGGAATTGCCCTGAGCGTTCTGACATTCAAGGCATTACTAAAGTCACAAAGATAAGGTTCTACTCTTAGCTAGTAAAAACCCCAAATGCTCCAGTATTTGGGGTTTTTTCATTGGATTTGTGAATAAGTCATTTTTTGATTTTGGTCAATTGATGGGTATAAACACTTATATCTAATAGCGCTTATGAAGCTTTTACTGTGTAAGATTATTGTTACATTTAAATGAATAACTATTTTCTTGCTGCCTGACCCTTTTTGAAATTAATCCCATGATTCACAGCTTTAATCTTCAACTCAAGTCGCACATTAACGCCAGGGGCCAGAATTGAATTCTGCATCCCAAGAGGTAATAGTCGATTTTCAGCCCCTGAAGGAGCGCGGTCAAAGAGAGGTTTTCTGCGGACTTACTGGGATTATCTGGCTTCATCGAAAAATTCAAGATGCCTTTTTTCTAGTTGTTGGCTCTCGTACCTGTGCTCACTTGATTCAATCTGCAGCAGGCGTGATGATTTTCGCAGAGCCCCGCTTTGCAACTGCCATTATTGATGATCGTGATTTAGCTGGTCTTGCAGATGCTAATGATGAATTGGACAAGGTGGTGAAGCAATTGCTTGAACGTCGTCCAGATATTAAGTTGCTATTTTTGGTGGGCTCTTGTCCCTCGGAAGTGATTAAGTTAGATTTATCAAGGGCAGCACAACGTCTAGGTAAAACATTTGCTCCGAATGTGCGCATTCTGAATTACTCTGGCAGCGGCATTGAAACAACCTTTACCCAAGGCGAAGATGCTTGTTTGGCTGCCCTGGTGCAGGATTTACCCAAATCTAATCAATCCGATGAAGTTGAGCTATTGGTGGTAGGTTGCTTGGCTGATGTTGTCGAGGATCAATTCCATCGTATCTTTAAAGATCTAGGCTTAAAATCCTTCGCTTTTTTTCCACCGCGGGAATCCACTCAGCGAATCGTTGTCGGCCCAAAGACTAAATATTTGTTAGCTCAGCCATTTTTAACGGATACCGCTCGGTTCTTAGAAAATCTGGGGGCTCAAAGAATTGCTGCACCTTTTCCATTGGGGGTAGAGGGAACGGAGAAATGGTTCTCCGCAGCAGCTACCGCTTTGCATGTTTCTCCCGAGATATTTGAAAAAGTGATTGCCCCGCAACGGGATCGCGCCAATAAGTCACTTGAGCCGCATCGTGAAGTGTTGCAAGGTAAATCCATTTTCTTCTTTCCTGACTCTCAGTTGGAAATACCCCTAGCGCGTTATTTAAATAGAGAGCTAGGCATGAATCTGATGGAGGTCGGCGTTCCTTATTTGCATCGTCAGCATATGGCGGAGGAATTGGCGATGTTAGATCCCAAGACTCAATTGTCCGAAGGTCAAAATGTAGAGAACCAATTAGATCGTTGCCGTGCGCAGCAACCCGACATGGTGGTATGTGGCCTGGGACTGGCGAATCCCTTAGAAGCCGAGGGTTTCACTACGAAGTGGTCTATTGAGCTTGTCTTTACGCCGATTCAAGGATTCAATCAGGCGGCTGATCTAGCAGAGTTGTTTGCGCGCCCCTTAACGAGAAAAGCGAAGCTCATGATGACGGAGGCTGCATGAAGTTAACCCTCTGGACTTATGAGGGGCCGCCGCATGTGGGTGCCATGAGGATTGCTACGGCAATGGAGAAAGTACATTACGTGCTGCATGCTCCGCAAGGCGATACCTATGCGGATCTCCTGTTCACCATGATTGAGCGGATGAAAAAACGGCCGCCAGTAACCTATACGACTTTTCAGGCGCGTGATTTAGGTAGCGATACTGCAGAGTTATTTAAAGATGCCGCAAGAACAGCATATGCCCGTTTTAAACCCGACTTATTAATGGTGGGCGCTTCATGTACGGCTGAGCTCATTCAAGATGATCCGGGTGGCCTGGCTGCAGCCCTGGATTTGCCAGTTCCGATATTGCCGCTTGAATTGCCGGCATATCAAAAGAAAGAAAACTGGGGCGCAGCAGAAACTTTTTATCAGATGGTCCGTTTATTGGGGCAATCATTTATCTTGGCCCCAGGGCAACAGCGCCCAGCCCGAGCGGTGGATACAAAGCCAAGCTGTAATATTTTAGGGCCCACAGCGCTTGGATTTCGCCACCGTGATGATGTTGAAGAAATTTCTCGCTTATTGAGTGACTTGGGTATTGAAGTCAATGTGGTTGCACCCTTGGGTGCTGATCCAGCGGATATTGCCCGTTTGCATGAGGCAGACTTTAACGTCAATTTGTATCCAGAGACTGCCAATACTGCAGCCACTTGGATGAGTCGTAGCTTTGGTCAACCCTCGACTAAAACCATTCCGATTGGATTTAAAGGGACTCAAGCTTTTATCACTGAAGTTTGTCAACTTGCTGGCATTGAATGTGATGTGGAAAAATTAAGTCAATCATCTAAGGCGCGTTGGTATGCCTTATCAGTAGATTCGACATACCTCACTAATAAACGCGTATTTATATTTGGTGATGCTACCCATGCAATCGCTGCGGCAAAAGTAGCGGCTCATGAAATGGGTTTCAAAGTCGTTGGATTGGGAACCTACAGTCGTGAATTGGCTCGTGAAGTGCGTGAAGCAGCTGCTGAGCTTGGGCTTGAAGCAATCATTACGGATGACTATTTAGAGGTTGAGGAAAAGATTACCGAGCTTCAACCAGAATTAATCCTAGGAACCCAGATGGAACGCCATATTGCCAAGCGCTTGAAAATACCTTGTGCAGTGATTTCATCTCCAGTACACGTGCAAGACTTTCCATCTCGCTATTCACCGCAAATGGGATTTGAGGGCGCATGCGTGTTATTTGATTCCTGGGTTCATCCTCTCATGATGGGTCTTGAAGAGCATTTGATCGGTATGTTCAAAGGGGATTTTGAATTTCATGATGGAGCCATGCCATCGCATCTTGGACATGCCTCTACTCCTGCCAGGGAAAGTGCAGATAAAGCACCTGCTATGGTTGCCTCCCAAAATGGAGCGCCCTCTTGGGAAATCGACGCAGAAAAAGAGCTCAACAAGATTCCCTTTTTTGTCAGAGGCAAAGCGAGAAGAAATACAGAGCGTTATGCGGTAGAGCAGGGACTTATTAGTATTACATTAGAAACTTTGTATGATGCAAAGGCACATTTTAGAAGTTAAATATCGACCCGCGTCGAGAAGAGTGAAGGTTAGAAAGCATGAAAGAAATTAATATTCCCATTTCAGATTTTCGTAGCGCACCACCTGATGGTGAAGGCAGCCTTCAGGTACCGCTTGATCCTAATTTGAAGATTGGCAAGGCTAAGGTATTTGCGATCTACGGAAAAGGTGGTATTGGTAAGAGCACCACCTCATCTAACCTATCAGTCGCTTTTTCTAAATTGGGAAAACGTGTCATACAGATTGGTTGCGATCCTAAACATGACTCGACATTTACCCTAACCAAAAAACTGATGCCTACGGTAATCGATGTTCTTGAGAAAGTGGACTTTCATTCAGAAGAGTTACGCATTGAAGACTTTGTGTACGAAGGTTATAACGGCGTGATGTGTGTTGAGGCAGGCGGGCCTCCGGCTGGTACAGGTTGTGGCGGGTATGTGGTAGGGCAAACAGTGAAGCTTCTGAAGGAGCATCATTTGCTGGACGATACCGATGTCGTGATTTTTGACGTTTTAGGTGACGTAGTGTGTGGCGGCTTTGCTGCGCCACTTCAGCATGCTGATCGGGCGCTGATCGTCACCGCCAATGATTTTGATTCTATTTTTGCGATGAATCGCATTATTCAGGCCATTGGAGCGAAGGCAAAAAACTACAACGTTCGATTGGGAGGTGTGATTGCCAATCGCAGCAAAGATACCGATCAAATCGACAAATTTAATGAGCAAGTGGGATTAAAGACCATGGCTCATTTTCCAGATTTGGATGTGATTCGTCGTAGTCGCTTGAAGAAATCGACTTTATTTGAAATGGAATATTCTCCAGAGCTTGAGTTAGTCCAGCAAGAGTACATGCGTTTGGCCGCAGCGCTCTGGTTGGGAACCGATCCACTGCCTTCAGTACCAATGAAGGACAGGGATATATTTGATTTGCTGGGCTTTGATTAACTAGCTTAGTGAGGTCTTAGCTGGCTACTTAGTTAACTGCTTAATTAATCGTTGGGCATCCCAACGAGCTTGGCGGTAATTTCCCAGAGATCCTTACTGAGCTTTTCACTCTTGGCTTTCATGGAGAGCTCTTGGGCAAAGGGCTCTCGAATAGCTGAGTTGCGATTTCCCCAACTCCAGTGAACGCCGGATTGGGTAAAGCGTGAATCGGCTACGACCTGAGCAACCCGCTCGCCCGCAAGCTCTTGACTCACAAAACCTTTAGTAATGTTTTTCTGAAACCAGGGAAATATTTTCTGGAAGAGTGGGGGCGTATCTCGAAACAGTGCCGTCTCAGCTACGCATCCAGGGTAGAGGGTATTAAAGATCACACCTGTGCTGGCGTGATATCTCTTTTGTAGCTCTCGATTCATCACCATATTGCATAACTTACTGTCTTTGTAGGCTTTGCCTGGCTTAAAGGGCTTTCCGTTAATCATGGCAATAGGTGCTTTAAAACCAGCCATGAGGCCCTCTAGGGCACCAATATCTGCAGGAGCTGGAATTGGAACTTTGCCACCAAACTCTTCTGAGTTGGCGGTCACAGTCCCCAAGGTGATGAGGCGCGCATGCTCATTTTGTGCAGCCGTTTTCTTCAGATTTTCAAGCAGCATTCTGCTTAATACATAGTGCCCAAAGTAATTCGTTGCCACGCTGATCTCAAATCCTTGAGGTGAGCGGGCTGGTTCTTTTAGGAGTGGTAGGTAGGTGGCTGCATTGCAGAGCAAGGCATTGAGTTTTTGACCACTTTCATTAAAGCGCTGGACAAATGCCTTCACACTATCCAGATTGCCTAAGTCTAGTTGCCAGATTTCATATTGGCTTGAGTCAAATTGATGAGCCTTGGCAACCAACTCCATCTTTTGGGGATCTCGGACAGCTAGTACCAGTCGCCAGTTTCGAGCCAGCAGGGCTTTGGAGGCATATAAACCAACGCCAGATGAGGAGCCAGTAACAATTGCAAGCGGTTGATTTGTGGTGGTTGTCATTTTTCTATTAAAGTCTTAATTTTAGTAATCATGAATTATTGTCATATTAAGGCTAAAAGTAATGTTTCTAAAAGTACTCAAGATTATTGCTGTTGTGTTAACGGCATTGCTATTTCTTGCTGCCCTCTATTTATGGACTCCTGACAAGTCTAAAGCAGAGTTGGAGAAAGTCTATGGATCACCTAAAACTGCTTATGTCAGTGCCTTGGGAGTCAATATTCATTATCAGGACACTGGACCATCTAAAAATCCAGTCCCCATTTTATTTTTGCACGGCTTCGGATCTAGCTTGCAGACTTGGGATGCCTGGACAGAGGCTTTAAGTAGTGAGTACCGTGTTATTTCCCTTGATTTACCAGGCTTTGCTCTCACGGGCGAAGATCCTAGTGGCATCTACACCGATGAGAGAAGTGTGGCAGTGATCGAAGCCTTCTTGAAGGAGTTACAGATTCCAAAAGTGGTACTGGTAGGTAACTCGATGGGCGGTAAGTTTGCTTGGCAGTTTGCCGCACGTTATCCGGATCAGGTTAGTAAGTTGGTACTCATATCCCCAGATGGGTATGCCAGCCCAGGAATGGAGTACGGTAAAAAGACGGAGGTTCCCGCCATCGCTCAGCTTTATCGATACTTCTTTTCTAAAACTTTTTTGGCGATGAATCTTGAGCCGGCCTACGCTAATCCAAATACATTAAATGATGCTTTAGTGAATCGTTACTATGACCTGATGTTAGCGCCAGGAGTGAGGGGGGCAATTTTGGCTCGTATGCAGCAAACGGTTCTGCAGGATCCAGTACCCGCTCTGACCAATATTAAAGTTCCTACACTGCTCATCTGGGGTGAAAAGGATGCCTTCATTCCCATTGCCAATGCAAACGATTACTTAAAGGTGATGCCGAATGCGAAGAGAGTATCCTTGCCTAATATTGGTCACTTACCGCAAGAAGAGCAGCCAAATATTGGCCTTGCCGCACTCAAAGAGTTTTTATAAGAATGAAACGAATCCCCTTAGATTGGCCCAATCGACAACATAGCAGGCTTATCTCTGTTGGGGGTTTGGATTGGCATGCGCAGCTCACCGGTAAGGGCCCCGTAGTTTTGCTATTGCACGGCACTGGCAGCTCAACCCACTCTTGGTCAGATTTGATTCCTCTGTTAGAGCCTCATGCGCAAGTACTGGTACCAGATTTACCAGGCCATGCCTTTACTCAAGGCGCAAAATTAGAAGACCTCAAGCTTGATGTCATCGCGCGCTCATTGCAACTACTCATTGAGCAATTAGGAATTGAAGCGCCATCGATCGTAGTGGGGCATTCTGCTGGAGCTCCCTTAGCGCTTCGTTTTGCAGTGGCAGCACCTAAGCAGCCGAAGCTAGTGATTGCTTTAAATCCATCTTTTATACCGCCACCACCTGTCTATACCAGCTTCTTTGGGCCGCTCTTAGGCCCCATTACCAGATCTTCAACGCTCTCCAGTTTGCTTGCTTCGCTGTCACCTAGTTTGGGGATGGTAGATAAGCTACTGGATTCAACGAATACCATTTTGCCAGAGGCTCGCCGAGTGCATTACCGAAAACTCTTTGAACGCTCAGATCATGTGCGTGGTTCCATGAATTTCATGGCTGCAGCTGACATTCAAAAAGTATTGGCTGAGGCAGACTTATATCAAGGTAAATTAATCTGTGTATTGGGCAATCAAGATATGTGGATTCCGGTTAAACCTTTAGAGAAGATTATTCAGGATTACTTTCCAGCTGCGGAGATTGTGAAGTGGGAGGGTGGCCACATCATGCATGAGCTTGAGCCAAACAAGGTAGTGCAAATCATTCTCGAGGGTTTGAAGACTTAGTTTGGTGCTTAAGCCTTTTTAAGGCCTTGCATAATTGCTTGAGAAACCTCATTTGCACCTGCATTTGGTAGGGGTAGGTACATCGATCCAAGTAATGCGGCAATTGCCTTACCTTCGTCTCGAGCTTGCGGGGAAGTGTCAATCCATAATGACTTAAAAGAGTAATGAGAGGCAGCACGTGCTGACTGCTGTGCATCTTCCATTGCTTTTGGTCTTCCTGGGGAGCCGTCCTTAGCGATATTGGCGCGACCATCCGTTAGGAAGACAAGAGCAGGGGTGAGACCTTTTCTCATGGATGTACTGGCTATCTCAAAAGATTCATCAATGGCACGAGATAAAGGAGTCCCGCCTCCCCCTGGTAACCCACTTAAAGCGCGCTTCGCCTTTACCAATGAACGCGTAGGGGCAAGAACGAGTTCAGCAACACTGCCCCTAAATGACATTACTGCCACTTGGTCTCGTCGCACATAGCATTCTGCTAAGAGGAGTTCTACAGCGCCTTTAGCTTCTGCCAGGCGATGCATTGCAGAGGAGCCAGAAGCGTCTACGATAAACATCGTTAAAGTTTGGGTCCGCTCTTGATAACGCTTGATCCTAAAATCTTCTTTGCGAATAAGGATTTTTCCTGCGGGGATAAGTTTGCCAGCCGCCTTTATTTCCGCTCTACGAACAGCTTGCCAAGGAACGGCAGCACGAAGCGTATCAATAATGCTCAGTGTTTTGCCACCTTCAGGCATGCCCGGCATATTGCCTAGGGGGCGACCACGTACACGACCGACTTTAATAGCACCTGTCTTACCACCCATTCCTTTGGGCGTTTTCAAATCAGCTAAATCAGCCAAACGAGCTAAAAGATCAGCGGGTATAGCCGCTTGGGCAGCTTCGAGAATTTCATCTTCAAGCGCTTGAGGATTTTGTGCATCACTTTCTTGCTCCTCATCCTCTCGATCATCTTCATTCTGATTCTGATCTTTAGTTGGATCGGGCGGCGGTATTTCTGGCGGTGGCGGCGGTGGCTCTTGATCCAATGGATCCTGCTCACTTTCGTTTTGTTCGTCTTGCTCTGATTCAGGTGGAATTTCTTCCTCTTCTGGGGGAGCGCTTTGTGGCATTCGTGTGGCGCGTGGGGATAAAACTAAAGCAATAGCGCGTTGGAGATGTATGCTGCTGACTTCGTCTTCCCTATCAAAGGCGGCTAAGCATTTCGCAGTATTGAGTGCTAAGTTCAATGCACGAATTGATGCAATACCGAGTTGCTCGGCAACTCCTACGAGCGCACTAAGACTATCTTCACTAATGCTGACATTTGAAAAATGTTCACTAGCATATTGTAGTGACTCTGCATCCGGTAGAAAATCATCATCCGTTTCTGGTAGATCTCTCCAGCCGATGATGTCGAGATTTAAAAGAAAGGCGGTTCTTTGCCTAATCTTTTCATTGGGTTGTTCGTCGTCTTCGATCCCTTCATCTAAGGCCACAACACTAAAGCGACTATCAATTCTTTTACTTTGACCATCACGCTCAATGGCAATAAATCCATTATCTAGAGCGCTCACTACTTTTGCTGCAGCGCCGACCTCTACTCTTTCAGCCATTGGTATGATTAAAAGCTGCTGATCGCATTGGGCGAGGAGTCCTTGTCTTAGAATGGCCTTACCTGTGCGCAATGTTTGATCGAGATCGATTCCGCCAATCAGATCTTCATCAGAGATTCCGAGTGGCATTTTGCGCAATGGCAGGCGCATACCGCCTAATTGAGCAACAGTGTTGAGATAAGCTAACCAACGATCTCTCACAGGCCCAGAACGCGCGCGCAAAATCACGCCTCCCAGACCATGTGGATTGATGACTAAGAGTTGAGCAACTTGAAGTGCCCGCAACCAAGTTTCGAGTTTGGCACTCTTGCTGATCTCTTGGGTTTGTTCTTGAGTTTCCAAAAGACGGTATTTATTGATTGAACTTACTTACTTGCTTGTTTCGGGGAATAGCTCTTCTAAGGCTCTTCTAACTCGAACAGCGGAGCTAGAGTCATCTAGGGGATTGCGTCTGAGACGGTGCTGCAAAGCAGGCACGGCAATCTTTCTCAGATGCTCAATCGTGACATGACTTTTTCCGCACAAGGCTGCATAAGCACGAGTTGCGCGTAGTAGTGTTAACTCTCCACGCAAACCATCTGTTCCCAAATGGCTACAAAGCTGAGTGACTTTTTCCAGCATGGCATCATCCACCTTCACAGATGACAACTTCTTTTTCCCTGCCTGAATTTGCTGCCGAATGACCTCATCTTCTTTTTCCCAGATCGCCATGAATTTTTCTTGGTTGCGCTCAAACTCATCACGGCGCTTGATGATTTCTACTCGAGACTTTGGATCTTGAGGTGTTTTGACTTCAACTGCTAGACCAAAACGGTCCAATAGCTGTGGACGCAATTCACCTTCCTCTGGATTCCCACTGCCGACCAATACAAACTTAGCTGGGTGACGAATACTCAAGCCTTCTCTTTCAACTACATTTACCCCGGAAGCGGCAACGTCAATCAATAAATCAACTAAGTGATCCTCTAAGAGATTGACCTCATCTATATACAAAAAGCCGCGATGCGCTTTGGCAAGTAGACCGGGTTCATACGCTTTCTCTCCAGAGCTCAACGCTTTTTCAATATCCAATGATCCGATGACTCGGTCTTCAGTGGCGCCTAATGGCATGTCAACCACAGGAACGGGCTTCTTGACGGCTTTGAGTTTTCCACCAATCTTGAGTTTCACTCTCATTGCATCACACACAGGGCAGGTTCCGCTTGCAGCATTTGGATCGCAGGCATATACACAGTCTTGAACCGAGTTCATCTCTGGAAGTAATGCTGCAAGTGCGCGAACTGCAGTGGATTTACCGGTACCGCGGTCTCCCATCACTAGCACTCCCCCAACACTCGAATCGAGTGCCGCAATTAGGATTGCTAATTTCATGTCTTCTTGACCAACAATTGCAGAGAAAGGGTAGTTACGTGCCATTCAGATTCCTTGAAATTGTTTAATTCAAACCCTAAAAGTTCATTTATTGCACAGCAGCAAATCTATTAATGCGCATTACATTCCGTAAATATACTGGCATTAAATTTTTACTAGGACTTACCCTTAAATAATAGCTTTATAGCAAATTTAGTGTCAATTTTAGTTGACAGTATTGTAGGATTCTTAAAGAATCAAACCGAGACAAAAAGTAAAAAGTAAATTTTCTAAATTTGACCTTTTTAATGCTACTTATTTAATGCTTACAAAAACAAAAGCTTCTAACCTGCATGAGCCAATTCGGCTGGTGCTGGTGACAATGGATACTCATTTAAATAGTGCCGCAAACCGTGCCTATGAGGATCTCAAGAAGACGATTCCAGGAGCAACCCTAAGCATCCATTCGGCTAGTGAATTTGCGGGTAATCCTGAACATTTACAAAACTGCAAGGATGACATTGCTAGTGGCGACATTGTGATTGCCACGATGTTATTCCTTGAGGATCACTATTTGCCTATCTTGGATGATCTCAAAGCAAGGCGAGATCATTGTGATGCCATGGTTTGCGCCATGTCTGCCGGAGACGTTACTAAGTTAACAAAAATTGGCAAGCTGGATATGAGTCAGCCAGCCAGTGGTTTGATGGCGATGCTCAAAAAGTTGCGCCCAAGCGCTAAAGATAAGGATGGCAAGAGTAAGGCGTCCACTGCTGGTGCAAAGCAAATGAAGATGTTACGTGTGATTCCGCAGATGTTGCGTTTTGTGCCAGGTACCGCGCAAGACCTCAGGGCCTATTTCTTATCTTTGCAGTATTGGTTAGGCGGCTCTCAAGAGAACATGTACAACATGATGGCCAATCTGATTAATCGCTATGCCTCTGGATCACGTGAGGCTTTGCGTAAAAATGCGAAGGCGCTTGATCCAGTTGAGTATCCTGATTCTGGTGTATACCACCCGCGTATGAAGAATCGCCTTAGCAGCAAGTTAAGCGATTTACCTAAGGTGGTACCAGATGCAAAAGCGCGTGGCAGAGTGGGGCTCTTAGTACTTCGCTCTTACTTAGTGTCTGGCAATAGCGGTCACTATGATCCCGTTATTGCCGCATTAGAGGCTCAAGGTTTGCAGGTGGTGCCTGCCTTTGCTGCCGGCTTAGATGCTCGTCCAGCAATTGATGATTACTTCAGTCAAGACGGTAAACCAACCATCGATGCCATGATTTCTTTAACGGGCTTCTCTTTGGTGGGTGGACCAGCCTACAACGATGCCCATGCAGCTGAAGAGGTATTGGCTAAATTAGATATCCCCTACATTGCTGCTCACCCAGTGGAGTTTCAGAATCTGGAGCAGTGGGGAAGTTCTGAGCGCGGTTTACTTCCAGTCGAAAGCACCATCATGGTGGCGATTCCTGAGTTAGACGGCTCTACCATTCCGATGGTTTATGGCGGACGTCCTGGTGCATCTGGTACGACTTGCACGGGTTGTCATAAGCAATGCTCATTTACGGATGATCACAACCCTCAGGATATGTTCACCTGTACTGAGCGTGTAGGGATGTTGGCTGCACGGGTTGGTAAATTAGTTGACCTGCGTCGTTCGGAACGCGCAGAGCGCAAAGTGGGCATCGTATTGTTTAACTTTCCGCCAAATGCCGGCAACATTGGTAGTGCAGCTTACTTAAGCGTATTCCAATCGGTTCAAAACTTATTGATTGGGATGAAGGAGCGTGGTTATACCGTTGACGTTCCAGAATCTGTTGATGAATTACGTGATTCGATTTTGAAAGGCAATGCTCAGCAATATGGTGCTGATGCAAACGTTCATGCTTTGATTCCAGTAGACGACCATGTGCGTCGCGAGCGCTGGTTAAAAGAAATCGAGGCTCAATGGGGCCCGGCTCCTGGTAAGCAACTTTCAAACGGTAGCTCGATCTTTGTGCTTGGCAAGCAGTTCGGTAATGTACTGCTTTCTGTTCAGCCTTCTTTTGGTTATGAAGGTGATCCAATGCGTTTATTGTTTGAGCGTGGCTTTGCACCAACCCATGCTTTCTCTGCTTACTACCGCTATTTGCGGGAAGACTTTGCTGCCACTGCAGTAATCCACTTTGGTACGCATGGTGCACTTGAGTTTATGCCTGGCAAACAAACCGGTATGAGTGGCGCTTGCTGGCCTGATCGTTTAATTAATGATTTGCCGAATATTTATTTGTACGCATCGAATAATCCTTCTGAGGGCGCGATTGCTAAACGTCGCTCTGGTGCAACGCTCATTAGTTACCTTACTCCGCCAGTGACTCAAGCGGGTTTATATGCTGGGTTGGCAGATTTGAAAGCATCCATTGAACGCTTTAGATCTTTAGATCTAGATGCACATCAAGAACGGCTTGATTTAGCTGAACTGATACAGGCCCAAGCGGCTGAGATTGATCTGTGTAAAGCAGAGCCGGTATGGGATAAGTCTGATGTTAATGGCTTGCAAAATACGGTCAGCAATCTCTTCAATGAATTGCTTGAACTCGAGTACACCTTAATACCCCATGGCTTACATGTAGTTGGTGCTGTACCTCCACTTGCTGAGCGCTTTGGTTTATTGAAGGCGATGGCTGATGTGGCATTGGATCACCCTATAGAGGACGCTGTAGTCGAGGCTCTCATGAATGGTGAGAAGTTTGACAAAGTGATCGATGCCAATCCGGAGTTACTTGAACTAGGTAGTCGAGAAACTCTAGAAGATTTATTTGGCAAGATGGTCAAGTCTAATGAGCTGATGTCTGCAGAGACAGAGGTGACTGGGATGCTGGATGCCTTAGATGGCCGTTTCATTCGGCCTGCTGCAGGCGGTGATGTGATGCGTAACCCCGAAGTACTTCCTACGGGTCGTAATTTGCATGGCTTTGACCCTTTTAGAATCCCGAGCGTCTTCGCTGTTAAGGATGGCGCTAAGCAAGCTCAGCGCATTCTGGATAAATACCAAGAAGACAGTCATGAACTCCCAGAATCGATTGCGATGGTTTTATGGGGTAGTGATAACTTGAAATCCGAAGGTGGGCAAATCGGTCAGGCCCTTGCATTGATGGGCGCTAAACCACGCTTTGATAGTTACGGCCGTTTAGCTGGCGCACAATTAATTCCGTTGAGTGAGCTTGGTCGCCCAAGGGTAGACGTAGTGATTACCTTGTCTGGCATATTCCGCGACTTACTGCCACTACAAATTAAGTTATTGGCTGAAGCCGCATTTATGGCTGCCTCTGCAGAAGATGAACCTCTTGAGCAAAACTTTATTCGTAAGCATGCTTTGGCTTATCAAAAAGAACATGGTTGTGACTTAGAAACTGCATCATTACGTGTTTATGGGAATGCTGATGGCGCCTATGGGTCTAACGTTAGCAATATGGTGGAAAACAGCGTATGGGAAGAGGAAGATGAGCTAGCTGAAACCTATACCCGCAGAAAAGGTTTTGCTTTCGGACGTGCTGGTGTGCCGATTCAGAACAACGCTTTATTAAAGAGTGTTTTATCCGATGTGCAAATGACATATCAAAATCTGGACTCGATGGAGTTGGGAGTTACTACGATTGATAACTATTTTGATACCTTGGGCGGCATTACTAGAGCAGTAAAACGTGCCAAGGGTGGGGCAGATGTGCCGGTATTTATCGGTGATCAAACAAAGGGTGAGGGCGCAGTCAGAACGCTCTCCGAACAAGTGTCTTTAGAAACTCGTACTCGCATGCTTAATCCAAAGTGGTATGAAGGTATGTTGGAAAGTGGTTATGAGGGTGTGCGCCAAATTGAAGTTCACATCACCAATACTATGGGTTGGTCAGCAACTACAGGTCAAGTTCAACCCTGGGTTTATAAGCAGCTAACTGAAACGTTCATGCTAAATCCAGAAATGCGTGAACGTTTAGCAAAACTGAACCCTACTGCCGCAGCGCGTTTAGCGAATCGCTTGACTGAGGCGTCACAAAGAAATTATTGGCAGCCTGATGAGGAGATGCTCAAGCAAATGCAAGAGGCAAATGATGAGCTTGAGGATCGTCTCGAGGGTATTTATGACAACGTTACTGTAGCCGCTTGAGAGAATAAATATGAGCATGCTAGATCGAATCAATCAAAGCCTTGAAGATGCAATGCACTTGTCCCACTCTAAACAGGGGCCTCAATTGTTACAGGAGGCAATGCATTACTCCGTATTTCCTGGAGGAGCCAGAATTCGTCCTCAATTATGTTTAGCAGTGGCAGCTGCTTGTGGCGATGATGATCCCGCTCTATCCAATGCAGCTGCTAGCTCAATCGAATTGTTGCATTGCGCGTCATTAGTCCATGATGATTTACCTTGCTTTGATGATGCAGAGTTAAGGCGAGGAAGACCTTCTGTACATACAACTTATGGTGAGCGAATCGCTGTTCTTGCAGGTGATGCCTTAATCGTTTTAGCTTTTCAGTGTTTAGCAAGCTCAGGTACTCGTTCGATTTTTCGCCTAGCGCCATTGATGAATACGATCGCAATGAGTGTGGGATCACCGCATGGAATTGTTGCTGGTCAGGCCTGGGAATGCGAGCCAAAAGTAGACCTGGGTGATTACCAGCGAGCTAAAACAGGATCGTTATTTGAGGCGGCGACTGCTGCCGGTGCGCAAGCTGCAGGAGCGGATGCGGCTACTTGGAGACCTCTTGGTCAGTGGTTGGGTGAGGCCTATCAAGTGGCGGATGATATTCGCGATGTGATTGTAGATCAAAGCACTTTAGGCAAACCGTCCGGACAGGATGTTGCTCACAATCGCCCTAGCTCTGCAAAAGATTTAGGCTTGACTGGAGCAGTACAACGATTTGACGAATTGGTGCGAAAAGCAATCACTTCTATACCGCATTGCAAGGGTGAGAAAATGTTGCGTGGCCTGGTAAGCCAGGAGTCTGAGCGTCTAATCCCATCCAATTGGTTCAAGGATTCAGAGAGAAAGATTCTATTCCGCCAAACCACGAATTCTTAAGCTTAAACCTGTTTTTATCTAATTTATAAATTGCCATTCATGGAATTTTTTCTCGATTGGCGAAATCGTCTGATTGCCTCGCCAAACTTTCAGCGCTGGGCTACTCGTTTTCCACTCACTCGCTGGATAGTTAGAAGGCAAGCTTCTGATATCTTTGATTTGATGGCGGGCTTTGTCTACACCCAAGTCCTGCTGGCTTGCACCCAGCTAAATCTTTTTGATATTTTGGCAAATGGCGCTTTGAGTTTTGGGGATCTTCAAAAACAAGTCTCCCTAAAACCAGCCGGCCTGAGGCGTTTGCTAGATGCAGCAGTTGCCATCCAGTTACTAGTCAAGCGTAGCGAGGATCGCTATGCCCTCAGCATGAAAAGTGCGCCATTGGTTGGCAATATTGCTATTCTGGATATGGTCAAGCATCATGCTGATTTTTATCGTGACTTGTCTGACCCAATTTCCTTGTTGCAGGGAGATAAAAGTTCTGTCGCTCTTAATGAGTACTGGTCCTATATCACGCCTGAGCAGGGCGCCGCACCAGAAAATTTATCAGCTGAAACAGTTGCTGACTACTCTAGATTGATGGCGCACACCCAATCACTGGTGACAGATGAGATTATCGATGCCTATCCAATGGGTAGGCATCACATGGTTTTGGATATCGGTGGTGGCCAAGGGGCTTTTATTAAAAGATTGGCTAACCGCTATCCCCACCTTACTTTTAAATTATTTGATATTCCTGGCGTGGCAGAGCTGTCTAATGCGCACTTTAAAGAAATCGGTTTATCCGATAGAGCGCGGGCCGTAGGCGGAAACTTTTTTCAAGACCCCCTTCCTAAAGACTGTGATTTGGCAACTCTAGTTCGAGTGATTTTTGATCATGATGACGTTCGAGTAAAGCAGTTGCTTGCCAATGTATTTGACGCCCTCACTCCGGGCGGGACTTTGCTGCTTGCAGAGCCCATGGCCGAGACCAAGGGGTTTGAGGCGATGGGGCATGCCTACTTCGGCTTTTATCTTCTGGCGATGGGGAGGGGGAGGCCGAGAACTGAAGCGGAAATTAGTGGTTTATTACGTCAAGCAGGCTTTACGGGTATCAAACTTTTAAATTCTTATATGCCGTTGAATGCACAAATATTGCAGTGCAATAAACCGAGCACTTCTGCCTCATAAAAGCGCTTTAAAGCCATTTCCAGACTATTTTTTCAAATTAATCTGGTTTATAGAGAAAACCCCTAGATGACAATTGGGCAAATACAGGTTAAAAACAAAGTGTAAATATTTTTATACACTTTTAATCCAAAAAACAAGAAGCCTTAGCGAGAAATGACCAATCAATATCAAACAAGAGCGATCGTTCTGGAAAGACCAGAAAGTGTCACTCTTACCGATCTTGAATTAACCCCTATGACCACCATAGACGTCTTAGTGGATATGGAGTGGAGCGGAATCAGTACGGGTACAGAAAAATTACTATGGACTGGAAAAATGCCTAATTTTCCAGGTATGGGCTATCCATTGGTCCCGGGTTATGAGTCTGTTGGCAGGGTAGTGGAAGCAGGTACAGATTCCAGCTTGAAAGTAGGGCAAAGAGTATTCGTTCCTGGAGCAAAGTGCTACGGAGAAATTAAGGGCTTATTCGGTGGCGCAGCGTCGCGGGTGGTTGTGGACAGTCAGCGCGTAATTGCAATTGACGACAACTTGGGTGAAGAGGCGATTCTGTTTGCGCTGGCAGCTACTGGCTACCACGTGACTTCTGGTCCTGGACAAGAGCAACCAGATTTAATTATTGGTCATGGCGTATTAGGTCGCTTGATTGCACGGATTGCGGTTGCGAAGGGTAAGCGCCCGGTAGTGTGGGAAACCAATGCAGGCCGCCGTGAGGGCGCCGTAGGTTATGACGCTATAGATCCTAAGGACGATCAAGTAAAGAAATATAAAACGATTGTAGATGTCAGCGGCGACGCCCGCCTAGTTGATACGTTAATCAGCTGTCTTGCACCTGGCGGTGAAATAGTGCTTGCTGGTTTTTATGACACGATTTCTTTTTCATTCCCCCAAGCTTTTATGCGTGAAGCCCGCATTCGTATCGCGGCGCAGTGGGCTCCTGGGGATTTAGTTGCAATCAAAGATTTAGTCGAGTCAGGAAAATTAAAGTTAGACGGCTTGATCACGCACCGCTCATCACCTAAAGATGCAAACGAGGCCTATCACACGGCTTTTAACAATATCGATTGTTTAAAAATGGTTCTAGATTGGAGAAATCTGCAATGAGTTCATCAAGCATCCCGGCAACAGCAACAATTCAGTTTATGGACTTAAAAAAAGAGGCTGCTATTGAGCCAGATCCAGTGTCCACTGGTCCAGTAACTAAAGAAACTCAAATCATTGCTATTTATGGCAAAGGCGGTATTGGTAAAAGTTTTACCCTTGCCAATCTGTCATACATGATGGCCCAACAAGGCAAGAAAGTGTTATTGATTGGATGCGATCCAAAAAGTGATACGACTTCACTCCTGTTCGGCGGCAAAGCTTGCCCAACCATTATTGAAACTTCTTCTAAGAAAAAATTAGCTGGCGAATCAGTATCGATTGGTGATGTGTGCTTTATTCGTGATGGTGTGTTTGCGATGGAGCTCGGTGGCCCAGAAGTAGGGCGTGGCTGCGGTGGTCGCGGCATTATTCATGGCTTTGAAACATTAGAAAAATTAGGCTTTCATGATTGGGGCTTTGATTATGTATTGCTCGACTTCTTGGGAGACGTGGTTTGTGGCGGATTTGGCTTACCAATCGCTCGAGATATGTGCCAAAAAGTAATCGTAGTTGCTAGTAACGATTTGCAATCTCTTTACGTTGCGAATAATGTTTGCTCAGCAGTGGAGTACTTCCGCAAGTTAGGTGGCAACGTTGGTGTAGCAGGCATGGTGATCAATAAAGATGACCTAACTGGTGAGGCGCAGGCTTTCGCTGAAAAGGCCGGCATTCCAGTTTTAGCGGCTATCCCTGCAAACGAAGATATTCGTCGTAAGAGTGCTAGCTATGAAATTATTGGTCAGCCTGGTACGCAGTGGGCGCCGCTATTTGAAGAGCTGGCTACGAATGTTTCAGAAGCTCCCCCAGTACGTCCTAAGCCACTCAGTCAAGATGAGTTATTAGGTTTGTTCTCTTCAGAAGTAACTGGTCGCGATATTGTTTTGAAACCTGCCACTGTGAAAGACATGATGGGTAAAGACGAAGTCATTAAGAAAACACTCGAAGTTATCTACGATCAAGCCTAAAGAGATAGAGAGCTATACGCTGCTATGAATAAAACCATTATTCCCATTACCCCAGAGGAAAAGTTAAAGACTGATCCTACTTTAGGAGATGGCTTAGGTTGTCACTCCGGTGAAGCAGAGATGCTTGCTGCTGCAAAAGCAGCGGGTAAGTCAGAAACATTGCAACAGTACGCGAAAGATTATCCAAAGGGTCCGCATGATCAGCCGCAAAGTATGTGCCCTGCGTTTGGAGCATTGCGTGTAGGGTTGCGGATGCGTAGAACTGCCACGATTCTTTCGGGTTCTGCATGCTGCGTTTATGGCCTCACTTTCACATCTCATTTTTATGGCGCACGTCGCAGCGTTGGGTATGTTCCGTTTAATTCAGAGACATTGGTTACTGGCAAGTTGTTTGAAGACATTCGTGATGCAGTCTATCAAGAGGCTGATCCAGAAAAATATGACGCTATTGTCATTATTAACTTATGTGTACCAACCGCTAGTGGCGTGCCACTACAGCTACTGCCAAAAGAAATTAATGGTGTACGCATCATCGGTATTGACGTGCCAGGATTCGGTGTGCCAACTCATGCTGAAGCTAAAGATGTATTGGCAGGCGCCATGCTTAATTACGCTCGCAATGAAGCCATGTCCGGTCCAGTCCAGGCACCACGCGCTGGTCGCTCGAGCAAGCCAACGATTACTTTATTAGGTGAAATTTTCCCAGCCGATCCCGTTGGCATTGGCATGATGATTGAGCCGATGGGTTTAGCGGTAGGTGCTTCGGTACCCACTCGTGAATGGCGTGAAATGTATCAAGCACTTGATTGTGTAACGGTTGCCGCATTGCATCCCTTTTACACCTCATGTATTCGCGAATTTCAAGCGGCTGGACGATCTATTGTCGGCTCTGCCCCAGTAGGCTACGAGGGCACTGCTCGTTGGTTGGAAGCTATTGGCAAATCCACAAATACTCCACAAGATTTAATTGCAGCTGCGCAAAACCGTATCCTCCCAGCAATTAAGGGCGTGCTTGCTGCTGCCCCAATTAAAGGACGCATTACCTTAAGTGGTTATGAGGGTTCAGAGCTCATCGTGGCACGTTTGCTGATTGAGAGTGGTGCTGATGTACGCTATGTAGGTTCTGCTTGCCCACGCACCCCATGGAGCGATGAAGATCGTGAATGGTTGGAAGCAAAAGGCGTTCACGTTCAGTTCCGCGCTTCTTTGGAACAAGATTTAGCCGCCATGAAAGAGTTCAAGCCAGACTTAGCGATTGGAACTACTCCAGTAGTGCAAGCCGCTAAACAGGCTTCGATTCCTTCGCTCTACTTTACCAATTTGATTTCAGCAAGACCCTTGATGGGGCCTGCAGGCGCTGGCTCACTGGCGCAAGTGATCAATGCTGCGATTGGTAATCAAGCACGCTTTGATGAGATGAAGGCCTTCTTTGGAGATGTTGGGTCTGGCTATAAATCAGGTGTTTGGGAGAATGTTCCACAAGATCACCCAGAGTTCAAGGCTGAGGTCCGTCGCAAGCTAGAGAAAAAATTGAAGAAGCGTAAAGCTGAGGAGATGATGTAATGTTTGTCATCGATCATGATCGTGCTGGCGGATATTGGGGTGCAGTGTATGTGTTTACTGCTATCAAGGGCTTGCAAGTAGTTATTGACGGACCGGTTGGCTGTGAAAATCTACCAGTAACCTCTGTTTTACATTACACCGATGCATTGCCTCCTCATGAGTTGCCGATTGTAGTTACCGGCTTAGAGGAAGAGCAGTTAGGCCGTGAAGGTACTGAGGGTGCAATGAAACGTGCCCACGCGACTTTAGATCCTGATCTCCCTGCAGTAGTGGTAACTGGCTCTATTGCAGAAATGATTGGAGGTGGCGTTACTCCTGAAGGCATGAATATTGCCCGTTTCTTGCCAAGAACCATTGATGAAGATCAATGGCAATGCGCTAACCGTGCAATGTATTGGTTATGGAGTGAATACGGTACTCGTAAGATTCCAGAGCGTAAACCAAGAGCAGAAGGTGAAAAGCCGCGCGTCAATATTATTGGACCCTGCTATGGCACATTCAATATGCCAAGTGACCTAGCGGAGATTCGTCGTCTAGTTGAAGGCATTGGTGCCGATATTAATATGGTGTTCCCGCTAGGGTCTCATCTATCTGAAGTGGAGAACTTGGTTAATGCAGATGTCAATATCTGCATGTATCGCGAGTTTGGTCGCATGCTTTGTGAGGCTCTTGAGCGCCCTTATTTGCAAGCTCCCCTGGGTTTACACAGCACTACCCAATTCTTGCGCAAACTCGGTGAATTGCTTGGCTTAGATCCAGAGCCATTTATTGAGCGCGAGAAACACACCACCATTAAGCCAATCTGGGACTTATGGCGTTCAGTGACCCAAGATTTCTTCAGTACAGCCAGTTATGCAGTAGTTGCTAATGAAACCTATACCCGAGGTATCCGTCACTTCTTATCAGATGAGATGGGTTTGCCTTGCAGCTTTGCTGTGCCAAGAAAGCCTGGGGAAAAAACCAATAATCAAGATGTTCGCAAGCTGACTAAAGAGAAGCCACCACTAGTGATGTTTGGTAGCTACAACGAAAGAATGTACCTGGCTGAAACTGGCAGTAAAGCTTCTTATATCCCTTCATCATTTCCTGGTGCAATTATTCGTCGCCACACTGGTACTCCATTTATGGGTTATGCCGGTGCGACATACATCATTCAAGAATTTTGTAACGGATTGTTTGATGCGCTGTTTTATATCCTGCCATTAGGTACTGATATGGATAAGGTAGATGCTTCGCTTACCCGTACTTATCGATCCAATGCATTACCTTGGAATCAGGATGCTCAGAAATTAGTTGCGGACTTCATTAAAACCAGGCCAGTACTGATTCAGATCTCTGCGGCTAAAGAGATGCGCGACCGCGTGGAACAGGATGCAGAAAAGGCTGGCGAAGAAAGAATTACAGCTGCAAGAGTGAAGTCCTCTTGCAAAGAAATTATTGAAGAGATCGAAGCATGATTTTTTCAACAGCAAAAGTTAATTACAACAAATTCATTGATTTGTTGGAAACGGAATGTGGCATGCCGTACGCTACAGCCCATGTCGCGCGGGTTAAGCGCGGTAACGGCCGCAAGGCTATTTTTGAAGGAGGTAATTGGTTATGAGTGATCACAGAACAGGTTCAATATCTGGCCTTACTGATGACGAAGCCAAGGAGTTTCACCAGTTGTACATCCAGGGTTTAGTTGGCTTTACTTCTATAGCTGTAGTAGCCCATATCTTGGTTTGGGCATGGCGTCCTTGGTTCCACTGAAAACGGAATAAATCTTAGGGGAATAATATGAAAATGAATCACGTTATGAGCAAAGAGAAAAATATGATCAGGGAGGATTCGATTACTTTTAATCTTATTTTTATTTTATGTTTTTTAGTGTGCTTTGCTATTTCTTTATTTACCCAGATTTTGCCAACGAAGTGGAGTTCTTGGCTTCCAGGGGCTGAAGAAAAATCACTTATCGATGGTACGAGGTCGGCAGTTTATGGCTTTATGTCTTACTTAAATTAGGAGAAGATTATGTGGAGAATTTGGAAACTTTATGATCCGTTGCGATCAATGGTTGTTCAAGGTATTTTTCTGTTTGGTCTTGCAGCGATGATTCACTTGATTTTGCTGAGTAGTGTTCGTTATAACTGGTTGGATGGTTTAAGCCAAGCCCAGTTCAAGGCGATGGAAGCAAAGACAGGATCTGCAATGCCGCCGTCAGTTCCAGCAGCAAAGTAATTTGTATAAAAAAATGGTGAATAGGGTTAGGTTAAATCGCTTCTTAGCTCAACCCTATTTATCCATTCATTGGAGAGCATAAAAAATGGCCATGCTTAGTTTTGAAAGAAAGTATCGCGTTCGAGGCGGTACATTAGTCGGTGGGGACTTATTCGATTTTTGGGTAGGGCCGTTTTATGTGGGATTTTTTGGTGTCACTACTGTTTTCTTCGCTTTTTTAGGTACCGCACTGATTTTGTGGGGTGCTTCACAGGGTCCAACATGGAACCCTTGGCAAATCAATATTGCCCCTCCAGACATTAGTTATGGATTAGGTTTTGCCCCCTTATTAAAAGGAGGGCTGTGGCAATTGATTACGGTCTGTGCTTTAGGTTCATTCCTTTCGTGGGCCTTACGTGAAATTGAAATTTGCCGCAAACTGGGCATGGGACTTCATGTCCCTTTTGCCTACTTAATGGCAGTCTTTGCGTATTTCACACTCGTGGTTATTAGACCTGTGCTGCTAGGCGCATGGGGTCATGGTTTCCCTTACGGAATATTGAGTCATTTGGATTGGGTCTCTAACACCGGTTATCAGTATCTGCATTTCCATTACAACCCAGCACACATGATTGCTGTGTCCTTATTCTTTGCAACTACGTTTGCTTTGGTGCTACATGGCGGCTTGGTTTTGTCCTCCACCAACCCACAAAAGGGCGAGTTTGTAAAAACTCCTGAGCATGAAGACACTTTCTTTAGAGATGCAATTGGCTACTCCATTGGTACTCTCGGTATCCATCGTCTTGGATTATTTTTAGCCTTAGCGGCAGTTTTCTGGAGCGCCGTTTGTATTGTGATTAGCGGTCCATTCTGGTCTCGAGGTTGGCCGGAGTGGTGGGGTTGGTGGTTGAACTTGCCAATTTGGCGTTAAGAGGAACATATACATTATGGAATATCAAAACCTATTTACTCAAGTTCAAGTAGTTGCTCCACCGCATCATGGGGTTCATATAGATCCTCGTGACGAACGTGAGCGTTTTGGCGAACCAGTCCTCATTCATTTATTTGGTCGTCTAGGTAATGCTCAGCTTGGACCTATTTATTTGGGCGGCCTAGGCATCGCCTCTTTATTTTTTGGCATTATTGGATTTCAGATTATTGGTTGGAATATGTTGGCCTCAGTTAATTGGAGTCCAATTGAATTCGTGCGCCAATTATTTTGGCTGTCATTAGATCCACCTCTGCCAAAGCATGGCCTGTCTTTATTTATGCCGCTCAATGAGGGTGGTTGGTGGATGATGGCTGGCTTCTTCCTAACTGTATCCATCTTATTGTGGTGGGGAAGAATGTATCGTCGCGCTATTGCCTTGGGTATGGGTACGCATATTGCTTGGGGCTTCTTGGCGGCAATCTGGTTATATCTCGTATTAGGATTTATTCGTCCCATCATGATGGGTAGCTGGAGCGAGGCAGTTCCTTTCGGAATCTTCTCGCACTTAGATTGGACTGCTGCCTTCTCATTGCGCTACGGTAATTTGTTCTACAACCCTTTCCATATGTTGTCGATTGTTTTCCTATATGGATCAGCACTCTTATTTGCAATGCATGGTGCAACCATTCTGGCAGTGAGCCGCTTTGGTGGTGAACGTGAAATTGAGCAAATAGTAGATCGTGGTACAGCCTCAGAAAGAGCTGCTTTATTCTGGAGATGGACCATGGGCTTTAATGCCACCATGGAATCGATTCACCGTTGGGCTTGGTGGTTTGCAGTCCTAACCCCTCTCGTTGGTGGCATTGGTATTTTGCTGACCGGTACTGTGGTTGATAACTGGTATTTATGGGCAGTGAAACACAACGTTGCGCCTTCTTATCCAGATGTGTTTGGCGTTCCAATACCTGACCCAGCTACCTCTGGCTTTGTCCCGCCTGCCGCACCTACCAACATAGGAGTTAAGCCATGAAGCAATTAAGAAAATTTCTGATATTGCCGGCTCTTCTTGCGAGTATTTTGCTGCTGTCTGGCTGCGAGCGTCCTCCAATGGAAACAGTGCAGCATGGTTTCCGTGGTACGGGAATGGATTTAATTTATAACCCACGCATATTGGCCGAACAAGCTGAGAAAAATACTGTTCCAGCCTCTTATGGGGCTGCTCCAGCAGATGGGCCAAAAGCAGGGGCTGTATATAAAAACGTGAAGGTACTTAATAATTTGAGCGTTGCTCAATTTACTTCATTCATGGTTTCAATGACCAGTTGGGTTGCTCCAGAGCAGGGTTGTACTTATTGCCATAACGCAGCAAACTTTGCTGACGACTCCTTGTATACCAAGAACGTTGCGCGCAATATGATTTTGATGACACAACGGGTTAATACTCAATGGCAAGATCACGTTGCTCAAACTGGTGTCACTTGTTATACCTGTCACCGGGGTAATAATATTCCTGAGCAAGTTTGGTTTAAGGAGCCTAAGCAGCAAACAGGTAACGGCCTTCTGGGTAATAAGGATGGACAAAATACCCCAGTGAGCGCTTCTGCGTATTCATCACTGCCGAATGATTACTTTGCTCAGTATCTCAGCAAATCTAGCAATATTCGGGTGCAGGGTAATACGGCGTTGCCAACTGGCAATAAGCACAGCATCAATGAGACTGAGTCAACCTATGCCTTAATGACGCATTTCTCAAAATCTTTGGGTGTCAATTGCACCTATTGCCATAACTCTCGTAACTTCTCATCATGGGAAGAGAGTCCTCCTCAAAGAGCAAAAGCTTGGTATGCGATACGAATGGCACAAGACATTAACAATAACTATATGGAGCCTATTCAGGGATTGTTTCCACCGCATCGTTTAGGTCCAATGGGTGATGTTGCTAAAGCCAATTGCGGTACTTGCCATCAAGGCGCTTATAAGCCTCTGTATGGCGTATCGATGTTGTCGGACTATCCTTTTTTAACTGGACCCGCTAAGACCCCTCAGAAATCAAAAGATTCTGATCCTCCGGCGAAATCAGTGGCAATGAAGTAATCTATAGCTTGTACTAACCAATAGCGTCATAGGAAGAATATGACGCTATTTTTTTATAGAAAAGTTGGTTTGAGGAAATGTTAAAAAAGGCTGACTTAAAGGAAGATGATGTTTCCACTGCTATTGTCATTGGTAGTGGATTTGGTGGGTTGGCTGCTGCTATCCGCTTGTCTTGCAAGGGCTACAAGGTCATTGTTTTAGAAAAGCTAGATGCCCCAGGGGGCAGGGCTTACGTCCACCATCGTGATGGTTATACCTTTGATGCAGGTCCAACCATTATTACCGCACCATTTCTACTTGAAGAATTATGGGAATTGTGTGGCAAGAAAATGTCAGATGATGTTGATCTGCGCCCAATGGATCCTTTTTATCGCATCCGTTTTGATGACGGTACTCACTTTGATTACACGGGTGATCCCGCCAGAATGCGCGCTGAAGTTGCTAAGTTTGCACCACAAGACTTACCAGGTTACGAGCGATTTTTGGCTGAGGCAGAAAAATGCTACAAGCTGGGATTTCAGGAACTCAGTTCAACAGCATTTGACTCGATTGGCGATTTAATTCGTGCAATTCCATCGATGATCAAGATGCGGGCTTGGGAGAGTATCTACAAATTAGTGGCACGTCATCTAAAGAACGACAAGATACGTCAAGTAATGAGTTTTCATCCACTATTAATTGGCGGCAATCCTTTTTCCGTTACCGCAGTCTATGCACTCATCAATTCCTTAGAGCGCCGTCATGGGGTTCATTCCGCGATGGGTGGAACAGGCTCTTTAATTAAAGGCATGGCTGGCCTATTGGCTGGCAGAGGGGTGGAAATTCGCCTGAACTCTGAGGTAAAGTGTATTGAAGTAGTTGATGGCAAGACTCAGGGAGTCACGCTTGCTAATGGTGAATTTATTCCATCCGATATTGTGGTCTCTAATGCAGACGCTGCTTGGACTTATCAGAAACTGATTGCACCAGAACATCGGAAAGTCTGGACCGACGCTAAGGTCAATAAGAGCAAATACTCGATGAGTCTTTTTGTTTGGTACTTCGGCACAGATAATCAGTATCCTGATGTGCCTCACCACATGATCCTGTTGGGCAAGCGTTATAAAGAGTTATTGACGGATATCTTTAAGAAGCATGTGCTCGCAGATGACTTTAGTCTGTATTTACATAGGCCAACTGCCACCGACCCATCTTTAGCTCCTGCTGGAGGAGATGCTTTCTATGTCTTGGCACCAGTACCCAATTTAGAGAGTGGCACAGACTGGGCTACAGAGGCTGAGCCCTATCGTCAAGCGATCGCTAAGTATTTGGATCAAAGTGTTTTGCCCGGGTTTGAAAAGCATATCAAAACATCCTTTTGTATGACGCCTCAAGACTTTCAGGATCGTCTCTTGTCAGTCAAAGGCGCTGCCTTTGGTTTTGAGCCACTACTACTTCAAAGTGCTTGGTTTAGACCGCACAATCGTAGTGAAGATATTCAAGGGCTTTATATGGTTGGTGCTGGCACTCACCCGGGTGCGGGTATCCCCGGTGTTTTATCTTCAGCAAAAGCATTAATGTCTGTAGTAGCTGAACCTAAAAAAGTGACTGCATGAGTCAAAATATTAAAGATCTTCAAGAGTGCGTCGCAACTATGCGAGATGGATCCAAGTCCTTCTTCGCCGCCTCCAGAATTTTGCCTCAGAGGGTGAGAGATCCTGCAACTGCGCTCTATGCATTTTGTCGGATTACTGACGATGTTGCGGATGCAGTAGATGCAGAGCCTGATGCAATTCCTAAGTTGCGTGAACGTCTTGATCGAATCTATCAAGGAACGCCAGACGACATTGCTGCTGATCGAGCCTTATCCATTGTTGTCAAAGAATTTGATCTTCCTATTAGCTTACCCCTAGCGTTAATTGAGGGTTATGAATGGGATACCCGGTTCAGAACCTATAACTCCTTAGAAGACTTATTGGACTACTGCGCTAGAGTTGCCGGCACGGTCGGAGCAATGATGTGCGTCATCATGGATCGTCGGGAGCCAGAGACCTTGGCAAGAGCTTGTGAGCTGGGTCTTGCAATGCAATTGACTAATATTGCGCGTGATGTGGGTGAAGACGCAGCTAACGGCCGTATTTATTTACCTTTGAATTGGCTTAGAGAAGTAGGATTAGATCCTCAAGTTTGGTTAAGTAAGCCTGAGTTTAATAAGCAAATTGCGAGCGTGATCGCGCGTCTTTTAAAGCATGCAGATGTTTTGTACTCACGTGCTGAGAGCGGAATTTCTGATTTACCCTGGGATTGTCGTCCGGCGATTCAGGCTGCTAGACTGATTTATGCAGAGATTGGTCGCCAGGTAGAAAAACTGAACTTGGATTCTATATCGACAAGGGCTTATGTGCCCTCCAAGAGAAAAGTGATTCTTTTAGCAGAAGCTTTTACAGCCATCTCTAAGATATTTTCTCGGAAGCTTGACGTAGATGCTGATAAAGCTATTCAGTATTTAGTAAATGCGGTAGTTGAAGTGCCGCATGAGAAACGCTTTGATGGAACGGCCCACGATCGTTTGCTATGGTTCGTAGACCTCATGGAGCGACAAGAGCGCCGTCGCAGTCCTCGCAAGAGTGGTCGGGCTCTACAGTAGTCATTGGAGTAAATTACCAGGTCTTGCGGGGCATTCTCCAGGGAAGCATGAATTGAGTACTAGCCAAAGTGAGCTTTGGCACGCTTAAGGTTTCATGAAACGACAATACTTTTTCTCCCAATAGTTCAGAATCTAAAACAGAGCGGGTATAAAAAGGAGTGTTTTCTAAAACCTTTTGGACTCTCAGAGTCTCAGAGTTTTGATTGCGCATATGTCCCTGAATTCCCCACATCGTTTTTGGAAGAGCTTGTCTTGGGGGAGGCTCAAAATGATCAATCGTTCCATTAGGGTTGAAAGTCAGTGCCAATAGATTTTCTTGAGCATTCTTTTCTCGCACATCATAGATTACTGAAGTTCTGCCGCCACTCATTTCTGCTCGTGACCAATCCCATTCATGAAAAGCTTCGCTGATAGGTTCATCACCTTCATTTGAGTCCAAATAAGCGTTGCCTTCCCATTGCAAGTCGGGAGAATTTAAGTTCACCTTGACTCGTGCCGAAGGAGCAAGAGGGCCCCAGCGATGTTTGCCGGCAGCATCTAGTGGTGTACTAAAGTTAAATAAGATATTGGGATAGAGTTCAACGGTACCTGCAATCTTTTGCCCAAAAGGTACTGCACGCTCTTGTATCTTAACAATGAGTTTGTTGCCATCCCAATGCAGACTGCTTGGACCAATCACAAAATCGGTAGAGTTTCGGGAGACTTGTTTTTCTCCTCGCTCAGTCATAGCCCAACGATTTTTTCCTGGGCTGTAGATGGCAACATTCAGGGAGCAATGATTTTCAGGATTAACTGCCGTGTTATTTCTTCTGGCCCAGGCATAGTAGGGTGAGAAAACGCTACCAACAAATGCAATCAGTACGATGCCATTCTTACCATCATCACTTAGAGCATCGATGTACCACCAGAGATAAGCGTTCTCCCCGACAGCTTGATCAAACCGAGGTGATCCATCAGGGTTGCGGCCGCCATTCGTCCCGATAGCGCTGCCATTGGCACTCCCGGACCCGGATGTACGCTGCCCCCCGCTAAATAAAGACCCGGAATCGGGCTTTGCGCTGAAGCTCGCCCAAAAGTTTCCATCCAGCCATGATTGGCTTGACCGTAAAGGGCTCCCCCCGTTGCTGGAAAGAGTTGATTGAAAAGAGAGGGCGTTGTGCGTTGACATATTGCGCTATCCAAGTCGATATTAAGACCACATTGTTGTAGAAGACTAAACGTTTCGTGCTCGCATGCTTCAATTTCCTGAGCATCGAATTCTGACTGATCACCTTTTGCTGGGGCATTGACTAGGCACAGCAGTCTTTGTGGTTTTGAGCTGGGTTGATATGCATCACCTTGATCTTGAGCGCATACATAAACCGTTGGCTTTTGGGGAAGGCGTTGTTTCTGGAAAATATCATCAAACTCAGCACGATAATCTTGATTAAAAAATACATTATGTCTGACCAAAGGAAAGCCATCTGCTTTGACATTGATTGACCAGGTCATTGCAGAAAGCGATCTTTTGGCAGCGCTAGGTGGTGTCATTTTTGCATTCAAAGATTGCTTGCTAGCTGGGTTCAGTAAACCCGTTTGAAGCGCAGCCAGATCACCATTAAAAATGACTGCTTGTGCTTGAATGTTTGTGCCGTCAGCCAATCTCACTCCACTAGCACGACCTTGCTCTATTAGGATTTCTTCGCAGGCTTGGCCAGTCATGAATTGGACACCTTTATCTTGCGCTAACTTCTGAAGGGCTTTGACTAGGCTGTACATGCCACCTTCAATTGCCCATACCCCTTGCGCCTCCACATCAGCAATTAACATTAAGGTAGCGGGTGCTTGATAGGGGGATGATCCGCAATACGTTGCGTATCTTCCAAAGAGTTGGCGCAATCTGGGGTCGTGGAAGTAGTCGCCGAGTGATTTCCATAATGTATTAAATAAGCCAATCTCGTACAAGACCTTGGATCCTGATATTCCAAGATCCGTAATCATGCCTCCGAAGCTAGGCTTTTCAGAAAGCATGTAGGGTTTCTCAAGTGCTCGATAGAGTTTGCGGCATTGTTGGGAGAATTGAAGAAAGCGATCTGCTTCCGCCGCAGAAGAAAACTCCTTAATTGCTTCAGCTGATTGATCCACATTAGCAAATAAATCTAGTCGCTCATCTTTGCTCCATGCATGACGGGCCAAGATTTCCAGCTTAGTAATCTTTAGTTCAGATTCTAAGGTAGTACCCGCTTTTTGAAAGAGCGCATCAAAAACCCAGCGCATGGTAAAGACCGTTGGACCAGAGTCTATCGGCGCAGGAGAGAGAGGGTCGCTAGAGCAATTTAATTGCCGAATCTTACCGCCTAGTCGATCCTCTTTTTCTATCAGAATGACTTCCACTCCAGAAGACGCCAGATCGAGTGCGCAACTTAAGCCACCAATGCCGCCACCGACAATAACGACTGGCAATTTAGACAAGGGTGCGACCTTTCCAGCTGCCATCTGCATCAAAAGGGATGTAGCGAGAAAACATGGATTCAGAAAAATAATGACCACTCAAGGACGCGCGAATTGCATTTTGATGGGCGCCTTGTCGGGCATATTGATCCATCGCCGCTTGAGATTCCCAAATGGTGAAGGTTGCCTGTCGAAAGAAAGGCGCTTCACCAACTCCGGCGGCAATAATGCAACCAGAAGATTGCTCAAGTGAGATTTCTGCTGCGGGTTGCTTGCGCCAAAAGGGAACGCAATATAGGGGCTTAATGGATGCTCTGGTAATCGATACGATTGGACCAGCAGAGGGCGCTTCAGCTGTGATGTGTGGAGCGAAGCCTGACCATTGACCTTTAATGGAATAGGCCTTCAGTTTGACTGAGAAAAAATCCTGAGCATGCGCCCTGTACCAGCGAATTAATCTAGAGGATTGGTAAAACTGCTCTAGGCTGGCTATGTCTTGAAAAACGCAAAAGAGTGCCTGATGGGTTCCGCTGGGATGAATCGAGAAGCCACCATTTTTGCCTGAACCCATATGTTTATAGAATTCCAGTCCTGGAGTCCTCCAGAGCCCTAGGCGGGCAAACATGAGTCTGAGAATACCGCTGATTTTTTTTGATAATTGGATATCAACCAAAACCATTAAGGCAACTTGGCCGTTCATTACGGTCTTTCTAATCAATAGCCTTAATGTCGCTTTCTACTAAGCCATATTTTCGCAGCTTAATATATAGGCTTTGACGTGATAAGCCTAAGATTTCAGAGGCTGAAACGCGGTTGTCATTGCTTAAGTCTAGAGCAGCTTTGATGCAGAGTTCCTCAATCAAGTCAGTTGTCTCGGTAAGGATGTCCTTTAGAGGAACTTTTCCAACCAACATTGATAATTCTTCAGAGCTACGCACCAGTTTTTTATCTATGCGTTTATCTTTATTTTCTCTCGAATCCATTTGTCTAAAAATCATACCTACACAAGCGCGTGGATGAGACACGGATACCGCTGAAATATCGACCAATTTAAAGCTGCTACCATTGTTGCTAATCGAGGAGATGCAGGATTGCGCACTAGCTCTTCCCTTGAGAGATTGCATCATCCGATCAAAATCTGCCGTTTCTGAGCCTAGATAATTTTGTATAGAGGTACCGATTAATTCTTGCTCACCCTTGGCACTACTTAACTTAATAAAAGCTTTATTGGCTTTTAGGATTAGGCCTTCCGGGGTGCAAACGACAAAACCGTAAGCATTATTTTCAATGGCCTTCACGGTTAAAGAGTCTGACTCTAATAAAAGGGCTGGTTGGGCGAGGTCCAGTGGCTTCAGATTCAGTAGTAAGTGGGGTTTCCCGCTATTGGTAAAAGAGCTTGCGCTGATATGAATTTTTTTGCCGCCAATAAAGGAGGTATTTAAGTCTCTAGACTCACCTATTTCGAGCATCTCTTGAAAAAAGCTGGTTACTCTACTGAGTTCATCGGCGGGTAGGAGCGATAGAAACGATCTTCCAATGCAATCATTTTTAGCAACCAGTAGTTGCTTGATAGCATTGTTATTCATCTCGACTATTGGGTAACCATCATCCGCTTGAAGAATAATGATGGATTCAGCGCCCATCTCAAAGATAGAGCGAAAGCGTTCTTCCAGCTGATTTATTTGCAGATAGTTTTGACTAATCTTTTTTTGAGCGACCACTAAATCTTGTTGTAGCTGAGAGATTTCTTCAAGATCCCTGCCAATCACAATAATTTTTTGATTCGACAGAGCCTTGATTGAAGTGCACATTATTGGCAATCCAGTATCTTTATAATTGCTGGAGAGATTAATTTGCCTAAATTTGGAAATATTGTCTCGGTTGGCATCGTCCAGCAAGTGCTGAACTTTTTTTCTGCTATCAGGCTCAACTACGTCCGACCATTTTTTCCCAATGAGGTCATCTGGAATATGCTTGGCTAGACTTTGTTTATGGGAGTAGATGTCTTGTATTGATCCAGAGTCATCCAATACAAAGGAGATGTCAGCGGATGCTTGCGCTAAATGGCTAAGCTCTTCACTGCTTAAGTTCTGATAGAGATTATGTGGTTGCTGTGAGATGGGCATCTTAATTTAGGCGAGTTCTTTGTGATAGCAGGTCAGAAACCCTTTTAATGGCCTCTTCTGCTGTGAGGGCACAAACGTCTGCAGAGCAGCTACTGACTAGCTCGGGTTTGAAGTCGAATAACGGACCACCCACCATCGTCAACACCTCTTTATTTTTTGAGACTCTTTTTATTTCTTTTAATAATGATTCCATTGTATCCCACTGAGCCTCAGTTGAGATAGAAATGGCAACTAAATCACAGGCTTGCAAGCGAACTCGATCCTTTAAATCGTCGCTAGAAATTTCAATTTCCACTGTTGTATTCCAGCCGGCGAGTTTGAAAAACTCACCCAACATTAAGATGCCTAGGGTGTGCTGTGATCCTGGCACATTAACAAGAAGGGCATTTCCCTGGAACTCACTGAAATTACTTTGATTTACAAAGATGGGGCTAAGCTGGTGAATCAGATTCTGAGCTCGCCCTAGGGCTAATGTAACCTCGGTAAAACTGTTTTCATCGTTCTCCCAAAGCTCTTGTAAACGCCTAGTAGACGCTGGGATGAGATTCACATAGAGGGAGATAAGAGAATGCCCCGATCTTTGCATCCGCTCTATGAAGGAGAAGCAGTCTTCTACTGGCCCATCTATGAGTGTTTGGCAAAAGTCGACAATTTCTGTCTGTTTTACCTCAATCTCACTAGCTTCTTCTCCATTCTGATCATCGGCAGAAAAAAGTTTATGCCCCATGAGCAAGCGAGGAATGATTTCAGATTCGATGGTTTTATTGAGCCACAGCATCATTTCTGCATTATCTAATTCGCCTAAATTAGATTCGAATGTTTTTTTCAGCGATTCCGACAAAGCACATCTCCCAAAGATGTAATTAGTAATACAAAGCAAAGGGTGCTGAACGCTCACCGAAAATTATGCTGCAGTGCAATAAATAATCCAGTTTGTGTCAAAAGGGATTACTTTGATCCGGTACCATTTAGCCTCCTTTTTCAGGAACTTGCCATAGGGAAAATACCAGTCTAGGGTTATCCCGAGGACTTTCTTTTCCTAAATACCGTAAACTTTCTGTGACACTTTTGGCTTTAAAAAGTGCGTTAACGATTGTCTTAAAGTTGTTTTAGAAAATACAGCAGACTGTGCATGCAAAAAACATATAAACCTCTTTACACCCCAGAGGAGAGGGTAAGAAGAGACCAAACTAAATGGACCCTGGTTCAGGGAATTTTAGCGCCCGTTCAATTCTTAGTTTTTTTAGTCAGCTTATATTTAGTTGTACGTTTTTTGTGGACAGGGGAAGGGGAGTCCGCGGCCAATATCTCCGTAGTGGTGAAAACTTTAACGCTCTACACCATCATGATTACTGGATGTATTTGGGAAAAAGTAGTTTTCAATTGCTACTTATTTGCGCCGGCATTCTTCTGGGAAGATGTCTTCAGTATGTTGGTATTACTTTTGCATACTCTATATCTAGTGGCTTTAGCAACGGGATACTTGGACCAATATCAATTAATGATTTTGGCATTAGCGGCATATGCTACTTATGTGATTAATGCAGGTCAATTTATTTGGAAGTTGCGGATGGCGCGCTTAGATCAAGAAAAGAAGCAGCGCGAATCTCTGATTGGCGCTGAGGCTATTCGCCTTGAAGCCGCTCAAGCGGCGAGTGTTTATAGCTCTCAAGCCACCTTAACCGGTTTAAGTGTGGAGGAGGCGGAAGAGTTGCATCGCAATCTAGTTCAAGGGACACAATTTTTTGGATTTATCGCAATCATTGCGCATCTCCTTGCCTATATATATTCCCCTTGGTTGAAATAATCTAAAAGACTCTGTTAACTAATGCAAAAAAACTCCTACACCCAAAAACGTAGCCAGTTAGAGGAATACTTTGACCGGACGGCAGTTGATGCTTGGGCGAAGTTAACTTCGACTGCGAAAGTGAGTGGTATTCGCGCCAAGGTCAGAGCGGGTCGTGAAGAGATGCGCCACCTATTACTTAGTTACTTGCCAAACGATTTGACTGGGCATCGAGTGTTGGATGCCGGCTGTGGCACGGGAGTGTTGGCAGCCGATTTAGCGAAGCGCGGGGCACATGTTATTGCGATTGACTTATCACCCACTTTAGTTGATTTAGCTCGCGAGAGAATTGGCAATGATTTTGGAACGGGATCTATTGAGTTTCGCTCTGGCGATATGCTTGATCCTGCCTTAGGTGAATTTGATCATGTTGTTTGTATGGATTCGATGATTCATTATCACCATTTGGATATTGCTGATGCTATGGCCAAACTGGCTGATAGAACTCGAGCCAATATCGCATTTACTTTTGCTCCCAACAATGCGGCACTGAGTACATTACTCACTCTTGGCAGCTTATTTCCGCGTAGTGATCGATCACCGTTTATCCAACCGATTTCGATGGATTCCCTCACCAGAACTTTTAGTCAGCATGATGGTCTAGTTGATTGGGCGCCAGTGAGCACCCAAAAAGTACAGCGTGCTTTTTATTTTTCACAGGCTATGCGTCTTAGTAAGAAGCAGGCCAATTCAAGCACAGTACGATAGAGATGAAAATGTTTACTCTGACCTGGCGCGGCAAAGAGCTATTTGAAAATTGGAAGCGAGTGAGTCCAAAATTCTTGCCTTTTGCTGATATCGCCACCAAAGAGTTGCCACTCAGTCGCCTCTTAAGGTTATCGCTATTTCAAGTTTCGGTGGGCATGGCAATGGTAATGCTCATTGGCACCTTAAACCGCGTGATGATTGTTGAGCTGCAAGTGAGCGCCGCTTTAGTTTCGATTATGGTTGCTCTACCCTTACTATTTGCGCCATTTAGAGCCTTAGTTGGATTTAAGAGTGATAGTCACAAGTCTTTCCTTGGCTGGCGCAGAGTGCCTTATATCTGGATTGGCTCCTGGTTGCAGTTTGGTGGTTTTGCCATCATGCCCTTTGCATTAATTCTGTTGTCAGGTGACACCACATGGCCTACTTGGTTTGCACAAGCAGCAACTGGGCTAGCCTTTTTATTAGTGGGTGCTGGTATGCAGACTACGCAAACGGCTGGCTTGGCTTTGGCGTCAGACCTCGCTGAACCTCAGGCCAGGCCTAGAGTAGTTGCGCTCATGTATATGATGCTGTTAGTAGGTATGGCTGTCAGCAGCGCCATCTTCGGCTATTTGCTTATTGACATTACACCTCTGCTGTTAATTCGCGTAGTGCAGGGTGTCGCTGCTACTACTCTGATACTCAATGTAATCGCAGTCTGGAAGCAAGAGCCTCGCCAGCCCCATTTAACAGCCTACTCAACACCAACCCCCAGCTTTAAAGAAACTTGGGCAACTTTTGCAAAGCAAGGCAAAGTGATGCGTTTCTTAGTGGCCTTGGGTTTGGGCACAGCGGCCTTTAGCATGCAAGATATTATTTTGGAGCCGTACGGCGCTGAAGTACTGGGTCTATCAGTTAGTGCAACTACAGTATTAACTAGCCTGACGTCCTTAGGCGCTTTAATCGCTTTTGGTTTCGCAGCCCGTTATTTAAATCGCTCTATTGATTCCTATCGCCTTGCTGCCATTGGCGCTCTATTTGGCATTCTGGCATTTAGTTGTGTGATTTTTTCCGAACCATTACTCTCCCCAACGCTATTTCGTTGCGGTGCATTTTTGATTGGCTTTGGAGGCGGTTTATTTTCCGTAAGTACCTTAACAGCTGCAATGAGTTTTGAGTCAGGTGGCATGAATGGTTTAGTTCTCGGTGCATGGGGTGCAGTACATGCTACCGCATCGGGCATTGCTATTGCAGCTGGCGGCGTAATACGTGATGGGATTTCTAGCTTAGCGACCAGTGGCTTGTTAGGGGACGGCCTGCTATCTACCGCTACAGGTTATAGCTTTGTATATCACATTGAATTTTATTTACTGTTTATTACATTGATCGCAATTGGACCTTTAGTCATCATGAACAAGCAGCCCATGATGAATGTTTCTCAGAAGTTTGGTTTAGATGAATTACCGAGTTAAATAGCGGCACAGTATGTTTTTTCACATTAAGCGTTATTGTTAAAAGGGAGAGCAAGATGGCAACCGGAGCAATTACAGAATATGTAGATGTTGCGCAATTGGTGCTGTATGCATTTTGGGTATTTTTTGCAGCACTGGTCTATTACCTTACTATCGAAAGTAAGCGTGAAGGATTTCCGCTGGAGTATGACATTCGAGGCGAGACGCGACGAGCTGCCGGCATAGCGGGTATGCCAGCACCGAAGACTTTTCATACGGAGTATTGGGGTGATGTAACCGTTCCAAAAGATGAGCCTTTGGAAAAAGTGGCCGCCAGACCTTCAAGCTACCTCAATGGTGCTCCTTTAGTCCCAACCGGAAACCCAATGCTAGATGGCGTTGGACCGGGTGCATTTACGAAGCGCGCAGACATTCCTGATATGACATCAGAAGGTCAAAAGCGAATTCTGCCTGGACGTTTACTCGGTCAATTTACGGTAGCCAAACAAGATAAAACGCCAGTTGGCATGGAAGTGATGGGCGATGATGGTTTGATCGCGGGCACCGTGAAAGAGCTCTGGATTGATCAGGCTGAAGTTGTGATTCGCTATTTTGAAATTGAAACCTTGCCAGAGTTTGGTAGCAGAAGAGTATTACTGCCGATCAATTTCTCACGAATTCATCGGGACTATATCAAGGTTGAATCAATTCTTGCCAATCAATTTGCTTTGGTTCCAGGATTAAAGAGTCAGGATCAAATCACCCTATTAGAAGAAGAGAAGATCATGGCTTACTTTGGTGGCGGCACCTTGTATGCAACACCTGAGCGTCAAGAACCCCTTATTTAAATTGCTATTCATTGAAAGTATTTTGTGAATCAAAAACCACATCAATCAGCAGAGTATGAGTTTGAGGCCGCCTTAGGGCTGCCAGAACCATTGCCACAAGACGAAGTGATCTTGTGGCAGGGCGCTCCAAATTGGATCTCTATGGCTAAGCATGTATTTCGTTTGCAGTGGCTTAGCTTGTACTTTGCAGTGATTGTGATTTGGCAAGCGATTTCAGTATTTAGTAGTGAGGGTGGCTTGGCCGAAGGATGGAGTAGCGTAGCGCTTGCCTTCTTCTTAGCTGTGATTGGTCTTGTGTTAGTTGGACTTTTAGCTTACTGGTCTGCAACGACGACTATGTATACCTTAACGAACCGTCGTATCGTAATGAGGGTTGGCATTGTTTTGACTGTGACATTTAATCTCCCTTATAAGACATTGGGTAGTGCAGATCTCAAGCTATACAAAGATGGAACTGGCGATATTCCGATGCAGATTGCTACCGAGGATAAGATTGCCTTCTTTCATTTATGGCCTCATGTACGTCCATGGCGTTTAGCTTCACCAGAACCTATGATGCGTTGCGTCCCTGATGCCAAGGCAGTTGCAACGATGTTGACAGAAGCTTGGACTGTATCTACCGGACTTAGCAAAATGGAAGTACTCGATGCTCAAGTGACACAAGTGGGAGCGCAGACGGCATGAGCGCTCCAGAAAGAAAAGATTTTTTATCGCCAGTAGCAAAAATACTGGTTGTCGATGTCATCGTCATCGTGCTCTTATTGGTATTTATTAATAGCCGCGATTTAAGTCAGGTGAGAGAACCGGATGCAGCGCCAGTTAAAGTCTTGCAGTTGCGCTTTGAAGATCGGCCAGATGGCTCGATTGCCGTCATTAATTACAAAACTGGACAGCAGATTGAGTCTGTTCAGGGTGAGGCAGGATTTATTAGGGGTACCTTACGCGGGCTTGCCCAAGAAAGAAAGCGTAGGGGCTTGGACAGTGGGCCACCCTTTGAGCTCATTTACAGAGCGGATGGTCGCTTGACTTTATCGGATACAGCAACGGGTCGCATGGTCGATCTGGAGTCTTTTGGGCCTACGAATGCGGGAACATTTTATAAATTGCTTGACCCAGTGCATTTAGCAGCAACAGTTAAATAATTTTTCTTTTTATTTGGAGTAGGAAATGAATTTAGATAGCGCAGAAAGTATGTTGCAAAGTCAAATCCCTGCAAAGGGTGAAATTAATGAATCTACCAAGATGGCATTGGAAGATGCTGTATTGAGCCCGCGCTTTTATACAACCAATTTTAAAGAGATGGATCGTATCAGCATTGATTCCTTGCGCCCGGAGTGGGATGCATTGATGGCGGAGTATGAAGGTGACAATAATCATGATCATTTTCAACGTCCTGCAGATATGGAAAAAGATTATTCCAATCTACACCCAGCTTTATATGACGAGTTTGTTGATTTCTTGATCAGCTCCATTACTTCCGAGTTCTCTGGTTGCATTTTGTATGCAGAGATCAAGCGTAAAGTCACTAATCCAGATATGCGCATGTTGTTCGGTTACATGGCTAGAGATGAAAGTCGTCATGCGGGCTTCATTAATCAGTGGCTCAAAGACTTTAATATCGGTATTGATCTAGGTTTTTTGGCGAAATCCAAGAAATATACTTACTTTAGGCCTAAGTTTATTTTTTACGCCACGTATCTCTCCGAGAAGATTGGTTACGCCCGTTACATCACCATTTTCCGGGAGATGGAAAGTCGCCCCGAAGTTCGCTTCCATCCGATCTTTTTATGGTTTGAGCGCTGGTGTAATGACGAGTTCCGTCATGGCGAATCCTTTGCGCTCATCATGCGCGCCAATCCTAAATTACTTCAAGGTGTTAATAAGTTATGGATTCGTTTCTTCATTCTCGCGGTATATGCCACGATGTATGTTCGTGACCATACCCGTATTGAGCTTTATAAGGCCATGAAGATTTCGCCAACGGATTATGACAAGAAGGTACTTTTTATTACCAACGAAATTATTAAGCAAGTCTTCCCAATTTCTGTGAATTTAGATGACCCCCGTTTCTATCAGTACCTTGAAGAGATGAGGGCGCTGTTCGAAAAGATGGATGCGTATAAAAAAGAGGGTGGCCTGGTCAACAAATTGAAGACTGCTGTTTTAGGTGCTCGTGCTGGCATTGTATTTTTGAAGTTGTATTTCATGCCGGTTCAAGACAACACCTTGCCCGCTGATGTTCGCATGATTCCTTCTTGGTAATTTGATGAGCATTGTTTGGCCCATCCTGTACTCCATTTTTATCTGGTGGTTTAGCACTGGAATTATTCTCTTGTTAAACCAACGACATCCTTCGACCTATAAAAATGCTTTTTGGATAAGTGGGATGGTTTTGGCTTTAGCTTTGGTCGGACTAAAAACCAGCGCCAATTTAAGTACGGTAGCTGGTGCTTATTGTGGTTTTACCTGCGCTATTTTAGTTTGGGGTTGGCAAGAAATCGGCTTCTTATTCGGCTACGTTACTGGTCCTCGTCGAGAGCCTTGTCCTGAGAATTGTCGGGGATGGCAGAAGATGTACTTTGCATTCCAGACTATTCAACATCATGAGATTGCGTTGATTATTTTGGCGCTGGCCGTGACTGTAATGACTTGGGGCGGTTCAAACCAGACCGGGTTTTGGACTTTTATGATTCTCTGGCTCATGAGACAGAGTGCGAAGTTAAATATCTTCTTGGGTGTTTTAAATCTTAATGAGCGCTTCCTGCCAAATCATCTGAAGTACATATTTACTTATTTCACCTGCAAGCCAATGAATCCATTGCTACCAATATCAGTCATTGGCGGCGCTCTCTGCGCAATTCCATTATGGCAAGCTGCGTTCGACCCGAATGCAAGTGATTTTATGGTTGCCTCGATGTCATTGACTGGTGCTATTTTGTCTTTGGCAGTCTTGGAGCATATTTTGATGGTGGTCCCATTTTCTAGTGAAGGCTTGTGGAAATGGGGGATGCGATCATAAATACGCTCACCATGCGCCGCTTTCCTGCGCCATCCGCAATTTTAGAGTTACTAAAACCCATTACTTGGTTTCCTCCAATGTGGGCCTTTGCTTGTGGAGTAATTGCAACTGGCGTTTCCTTTGAGGGGCGTTGGCACTTATTGATCGCTGGTGTCATTCTTGCTGGCCCGATGGTCTGTGCCGCTAGTCAGGCGGTGAATGATTGGTTCGATCGTGAGGTAGATGCTATTAATGAACCACAGCGTCCGATTCCTTCTGGTCGGATGCCGGGGGCTTGGGGTTTATATGTTGCCATTATTTGGACTGGCCTCTCACTCTTATTGGGTTGGTTAATTAGTCCCTGGGCATTTGTGGCAACACTGCTTGGTCTTTTGCTCGCTTGGTTCTACAGCATGCCGCCATTACGCTTTAAGCAAAACGGCTGGTTAGGCAATGCTGCTTGTGGCATCTCTTATGAAGGCTTAGCTTGGTTTACAGGCTCAGCAGTGATGATGGGAGACTTGATCCCATCCACCCCATCCATTCTGTTGGCGATTTTGTATAGCATTGGTGCGCACGGCATTATGACCTTGAATGATTTCAAGGCAATTGAAGGTGATCGTCAAATGGGGGTACTTTCTTTGCCTGTCCAACTCGGTGTTGCAGGAGCCGCTGAGAATGCTTGTTTGATGATGCTGGCGCCACAGTTTGGTGTCTTTGGCCTCTTACTGATTTGGGGCGCCTACTGGCAGGCTGGCGTTATTGTGCTGTTGATAGCCGGGCAGATGGTGATGATGCGCAATTTCTTACTGGATCCAGTCAAGCGTGCATTATTTCTGAGTGGTTTTGGGGTGCCATTGTTTGTTGCAGGAATGATGGTGAGTGCATTTGCAGTGGCAGGACGTTTCTCGGTCAATTAATCAGGCAACCATGAACACTTCCGAATCCACCTATCTCACTTGGCCTCAAATTGCACGGCTTGGTTTAGTCCAAGCGTCTTTGGGATCGATTGTGGTGCTAACTACTTCACTGTTAAATCGCGTGATGGTAGTTGAGCTAGCTCTACCAGCAATCCTGCCGGGTGCATTGGTGGCGATTCATTATTTTATTCAGTTAATACGCCCACGCATGGGTTTTGGCTCTGACCAAACTCGCAGAGCCACTCCATGGATTCGGGGTGGGATATTGGTGCTGGCTTGCGGTGGAGTTTTGGCTGCGGCTTCAACAATCTTATTGAGTAGCTCAGTTGTACTGGGTATTGCGCTGGCTACAGTTGCCTTTTTAATGATTGGTATTGGCGTTAGCTCTAGCGGCACTGCGTTATTAGTTCTTTTGGCGAAACGCGTGGAGCCTAAAAAGAAGGCTGCAGCTGCTACTTGCGTTTGGTTGATGATGATTTTTGGTTTTGCATTTACGGCCAGTGTCAGTGGAAAGTTTCTGACGCCATTTTCATTTGAGCGTCTATTAATAGTGTCATCAACTGTCTCTGTGATTGCTGTGGCAGTTACATTCTTGGCAATTTGGGGAATGGAGTCTCCAGTGTTGAAGGCCAAACAGTCAATCGCTAATGTAGTTGAAGCGCAGTCAGAAGTGACGCCTACCAAAGCAAACTTTCGTGAAGCCTTTGCTGAGGTTTGGAAAGAAGGCAGGGTACGTTCTTTTACCTGGTTTGTCTTTGTATCTATGTTGGCTTATAGCTCACAGGACTTGATCTTGGAGCCTTTTGCTGCGGTCGCATTTGGTTTTACTCCTGCAGAAACAACCTCCTTGTCTGGCATACAAAATGGCGGCGTACTTCTGGGAATGCTTACCTTAGCCTTTATTACAAGCAAGGCTAAATCTCAGACTTTAACTTCATTAAGTAATTGGACTATTGGCGGTTGTTTAGCTTCAGCCTTGGCAATGTTGGGACTTGTTTTATCGGGCCCTATTGAAAGCGTGACTTTCTTTAAGGCGGCTGTTTTCTTGTTGGGCATTTTTAATGGCGCCTTTTCTATTGCCGCTATTGGATCGATGATGCAATTTGCCAGCATTGGTAGCGCACAGCGTGAAGGTGTTCGTATGGGTATTTGGGGGGCATCGCAAGCGATGGCTTTTGGTTTAGGTGGAATTATTGGAACTGGCTTAAGCGATATCGCTAGGATTGTTTTAGGTGATCCTGCTTCTGCGTATGCTTTTGTGTTTTTCTTGGAAGGTGTTTTATTTGTTGTTGCTGCCTACCTGTCATTTCAGACACGTGCGCAAAAACAATCAAACGAACTATCAAAGCAATTGGTTGGCGTGTAATTTATCAATGATGAAGTAATGCACTCAATATATGGAGATCAGAATGAGTACTTTAGAAACTTTTGATGTCGTAGTTGTTGGTGGTGGCCCTACTGGAGCTACTGCTGCAAGTGACCTTGCCAAGAAGGGCCGAAAAGTACTCCTATTGGATCGGATGGGCCGAATTAAACCTTGCGGTGGTGCTATCCCTCCACGCTTAATTAAGGATTTTGAAATCCCTGATGAGCTTTTGGTCGCCAAAGCCAATTGTGCCAGAATGATTGCGCCATCAGATAAGGCGGTAGATATGCATATTGAGGGTGGCTTTGTAGGGATGGTCGACCGCGATAAGTTTGATGAGTTTTTGCGTGTCCGTGCTGCCGATGATGGAGCTGAGAGAAGAACGGGCATATTTGAGAAAATCACTAGAGATCAAGATGGAGTCTCAGTCATTCACTATGCTGTGCGTGGTAAGCATGGCTCACCTGACACAACCGTATCGGTACGTGCTAGGGCAGTGATTGGTGCCGATGGCGCTAAATCAGGAGTCGGACGCCAGGCCATTCCAGGTGCAAAGGATGTGGAATACGTCTTCGCCTATCACGAGATCGTTAAGGTTCCTGAAAACCCGCCAGCAGGTTTTGACGGTACCCGCTGCGATGTGTTTTATCAGGGCGCTTTATCCCCCGACTTTTATGGCTGGATATTCCCGCATGGTAATACCATGAGCATTGGTACTGGAACTGCTGATAAAGGCTTTTCCTTGCGTAGTGCAGTCACCGCTCTTAAAAAGCAGACTGGTCTTGAGAATGCTGAAATGCTGCGACATGAAGGCGCGCCCTTACCAATGAAGCCATTAAAGAAATGGGATAACGGTAGAGACGTAGTGTTGGCAGGCGATGCCGCTGGAGTTGTTGCTCCTGCTTCAGGCGAGGGTATTTATTACGGCATGTATGGCGGCAGAGTCGCTGCTGAGGCTGTTGAAGAGCTGCTCGTTACTGGTAATGGCAAGGTTTTGGCAAAAGCCCGTAAAAAGTTCATGAAAGAACACGGTACCGTATTCTTAGTTCTCGGAATCATGCAGCGTTTTTGGTACAACAACGATAAACGTCGCGAGCGCTTTGTCAAAATGTGTGAAGATAAAGATGTGCAGCGCTTAACCTTTGAATCCTATATGAATAAGAAGCTTGTACGCCGTGACCCTATGGCACACATAAAGATTTTCTTCAAAGATACCGCCCATTTATTGGGTTTTGCAAAAGTCTAAGCTGCAGTACCCATTAATTAGTCTTAACTACTGAAGGGAAGTAAAAATGAAAGATAACAGCGCAACAACTTTAAGAAATAAAACTGGAAAATTATATCTACTTGGCATCGTTGCATTTTCAGGCTTGATTATCGGAATTACCTTTATTAAATTTCTGTTTTCCGTTTAATTTTGGGGTGTCAGGCTCAGCTGCTCAAGACTGAAGCCGTTGTCATTTACTAGGCGATTCAGAAGCGCCTGATATTTTTTGGGCTCTACCGTCTTGGTGCGGGAGAGAATCCAGAGATATTTTCTTCCGGGGTCGCTCACAGCGGCCAATTGGTATTCGGGATCGATATCGATTACCCAATAATCTCCCCAGACCATGGGCAGAAACCCAAGCCATGCTGGTGCAAAGCGAACCTCTAGAGTGGGGGAGGTGGAGTCACCAATCTGTCTTGCGGTTCCAAGTGCCTCACCTTTTTCTCCATTCTCAAAAGTGCAGCGATTAGTAACGCTCACATTGCCATCTTCCTTGATCTTATAGGTGGCATTGGTATCGGCTATACATTTTCTTTGAAACCAATTTGGAAATTTGGCAATCTCATACCAAGTACCTTGATAGCGTGGCACATCGAGTGATGCAATAGTTTTGATGGGCTCAACTGGCTTTTGGCTGCCTTGTGCAATCGCTGTAGTGTGAATTAAGCTAAAAGCCAGTAGGCTAGTAATAGAATAAGTGATTTTCATGATGCCTCCAAAGAAGAGAATGTTTCGGCTATAAAGATTTTAGTTGGGTTGTACACGACGTAATACGCTCTTCAGAGTTGCGTAATTGAATCAACTCATTTCCCATTTTATTGATTTTAAGCTGCCCAATTTGTGGATTAAAACGCATGATGATTTGATAAAAATCTTTTACCTCTAAGAGGTTAATCTTGGATTCCTTACCTTCATAGTACATTGCTGCATCGAGCGAACCCTTAGTAATTTCAATCTTAAGGGGGCTGCCATTCAGCGAGCATGATAGCGACTTATTTTGACTTTCTATGGCCTCTATTTTTGGAGCTTGAGAGTCACATCCCCATAAAACCAGAGTCAACATGAGACCGATGAATCTTGATCTAGTGTTCATGTTGACCGATTTAAAGATAGCGCTCAAGATAGTTGGGCGAGAGGAGAGACTCCGATTAAGTATTGGTGCAACCCAAATATGAAAACTACCCAAAGAATTACCCCAGAAGCAATGGTAATCATCGTTGCCTTTGTGCTGATTTCAGCCTGTTGAGGCATATGAATAGGGCGCTTTCTAGCGGAACGAAAATCCAGTACAGCCCACAGTAAAAAAGACCCAAATAGGATGAGATCTACTAAGGTGCCATTGGATATCAAATGCGCAAGTGCCCAAACTTTAACTCCCAAAATCATGGGGTGCTTGAGTTTGAGGCGAATCGCATTATTTGAAGGCGAGCTTCCTGCTAGGAAAATAAATGCGACTAGGTTAAGCGCTAGAGCGATATAAATGAGTAATGCATTGGGTTGCCACAAAACTAGTGTGTTTTGCCTTGCTTGACCATAGCCAATCACCATGATGATGAATCCAACCAAGGAGACGATGGTGTACAAACCTTTCCATTTCACTTCGCCGATGCGATCAATCATATGATTGCGCCATGACTCTGCAAAGATGCGGCAAGAGTGGCTGGCTAGAAAAATAATAAGGCCGATGAGGAATAAAGCCATGGAATGCTCCAAAAAGAAAATGGGGTTTAGGGTTTATGAATTTCTTGTTCGTTTGGTTTAATTCCGTAAGGCTCTACTAATGGCCAAATATGTTTTGGAATCATGGAGCCCATTTTTGCAGGCTGCTCTCTTCTGAGGTGAAGCACTGTTTCAATTGCTTTCATTTCTACGCGCGTTCTAGCAAACTCCAAGCCACGCGGGCCGACTTTAGGCATCAACCAACCCACAATGGGTCTTAACCAATTCGGCATTTTTCGCAAAGGGAGTCCACCAGCGGCACGCTCGACGTTTTTCATGAACCCCACTACAGCTGAATGCCGTTTACCAGCGCTTCCCGGTTCGGAGGTGCGTACTTCATCTCCCAGTAAGCCTAGCAATTCTTCGCCGCGTTGATTGCGAACAATGAGCCATTGTTCGCCCTGGCCCCCCATATAGCCCACCGTGATATCAGACAACACATTGGTGTAGTCAACACAGGTGCGGCAGGTTAATGGAAAGAAATCATTTGGCAAGGTGGAAAGTGGCAATTGCAGAAATGGAATCTCTCTCTTCTTGCCATTTTTAAAGCGAACCTCTACGTGGTAATCCGCCCTAAATTCAAGATAGTTAATCTCTTCTGGCTCTGAGCTAATCAGCGACAAGAAGTGATGAAAGTTCTCTGTCGTTGTATTGTCTGAACAGGGTGTACCAATGACATACAACTTTTCTAGGCCAAGCTCTTTTTCTAGTGCTCTTAAGGCGTATACCTGGCAGGGGATACCAATAACCGCTATTTTCTTGTAGCCCTTGGCAATAGCTGGCTCTAAGAGAGAGAGCAGTGGCGCATATCCCATTCTCATGCCACGACATTTAGCCATATCAGCTGCTTTATCGATGATGATAGGCAATGGCTTCCAGCGATCGTTAGGGTCTTCGGTCATGGTCAGAATGGCATCAACTGCGCCAGTCTCCAATAAGCGTTCGCCAATACGGGTGGTAATGCCAGTCCACTGTGCGCCTGTGCTCGGATTTTTTAATCCTGCGCGGAGCATCTTGGTGAATGGACCAAAATGGAGTTCATCTGGTCGGTTAAGGTCTCTTGGCCTGCCGTGAACCTGAGTTTCTAATTCGGGGTACTTGGGCTTGATAAATTGGCAGGCATCACCACAGCGTTTTGGATTGCTGCTGCGAGAGATGCCGCAGTCAGTACACAAACTACGATAGGGTGCTGTGTCTGTTGTCACGCAAGCCTTTAATAATCTTGATAGTTTAAGGGGCAAAGCTATATAGCTAAAGCTTCATAATCCATTTATTATGAACTGAGTATAGAGTATTTGCAGACCACTTTAATCCTCTTGGAGAATGAAATATGTTGCCAAATATCCCCCTAAAAAGACTCAATGGAGCCCAAGAAAATCTGCAGGATTATGCCGGCAAAGTTCTTCTCATCGTCAATGTGGCCAGTCGCTGCGGGTTTACACCGCAATACCGAGATTTACAGAATCTCTATGAAGAAAATAAGGCCCATGGCCTAGAAATTTTAGGATTTCCCTGCAATCAATTTGGGGCTCAAGAACCTGGCTCAGCTGAGGAAATTGGACAATTTTGCAGCGCTAATTATGGCGTGACATTTCCGATGTTTGAGAAGGTGGATGTGAATGGTGACGGCACCCATCCCTTATACGCATATTTAAAAGAGCATGCTCCAGGCATTCTGGGAACTGCCGGTATTAAGTGGAATTTCACTAAATTTCTGGTAAGCAAAGATGGTGAATCAGTCACACGCCTTGCATCTGCAGATGGCGCAAGCAAGATGTCGGCTGCGATCAAAAAACTGCTGTAGTTTTAAAGTGGCCTGATGAGTATTACTTCAAGCAAGTAGTACTCACTTCTTTTTCTTCTGTTCGGAATCTAGCCATTCATTGACATCGGGGAAAGCGTCTTGCACCTCTCCCATAAATTCTCGGACCATGTAATAAAGGCCAGCAATTAATAGGCTGAAAACAAAGATGGATACGAGGAGTAATGTTGTATTACTCATTTTTTACGATTCAATAATGCGGATAATTTGAAATAAATCCCAAAGCAAAATATTGAGGGTACCCAAAGCGCCGTGAAGATAGACTGCTCTCGATCTTCGACCACAAACCATAAATAGGCCGAGGTAAAGAAAGAAATCACCACTGCCATGAGAATGAAGTAATCTGATTTTTTAAACATAGTCACTCCTTCACTTCGTTATTAAAATAGTCGCCAATTCCGTAGCCAATTGCGCTGAGGAGGCATCCTATGATAGCGCAGCTACCCAATACGCGAATGCCGGAAGAAAGGCCAAAAGCGAATATTTCTATAGAAATGAAGTCCCACAAGCCCAAGGTAATCAATATAAAACTAATGGAGCTGATGAAGAACCCAAAAAATATTAAAACCTTTTCAATTAATTGCGGTAACTTAGTCAATTAGGCTACCGATTCCACGGGCTTAGTGGGCCAAGTAAAGTTGGCCATTGCCGCTATGGTGATGAAAAGCAGGATGATTTCTAGTAGATAGACGCCGCAATATCCCGTTGCTGGACTATTGAGGTCGGCACCGAAATAATTTCTGGAGGCCATGCCTGCCAAAATATCCCGAAATATTCCTCCTACACCTACCGCAATTCCGGCGGCAGTTGCTTGTACAGCTCCCCAGGCGCCCAATGCTAAGCCACTTTGATTTTCAGGAGCGTATCTCATGGTGGCAGTTAAGGTTCCATGACTAAATAGCCCGTTTCCAAACCCAATCAAGACAACGCCCACAATAAAAATGAGTGTGCTGTCTAAAGGTGCAGCTACGATCACCAGAATGAATGCGGGAATACCAATCTTTGCACCATTGCTAGCCATCTTAAAAGGGTCGTAACCAGCACTTAATACTTTTGAGGCAATGCTAAAGCCAAATAAACAGCCAATGGCTAAAGTGGCAGTTAACACGGTAGTGGCGCTTACACTCATATTGAGTAATTCACCGCCATAAGGCTCCAGCAAGACATCATTCATGCTAAAGGCCATCGTGCCAAAGCCAACAGCAATTAAGCGACGAACGGCTTGCCCACCTTCTTTAAAGGTAGCCCAAGACTCTTTAAAGTTTTGCTCTCTTGCTACTTGCGCTCTAGCGCGCGCTTCCTCGCGACTTTCTTGTTTCCAAAGTGCGATAGCGTTCAAGATAATCGTCACCACAGCACTGCCTTGAATCACTTGTATTAAGCGCCCTGGACTGTACTCTTCCAGTACTTGACCAAAAATAAGTGCGCTACCAATCATGCCGATTAATAACATCACAAACATCAGACCAACAATATTGGGTTGTGCTTTCGGTGGCGCAAGATCACAAGCTAAGGCAAGGCCTACTGTTTGAGTGGTGTGAATACCAGCGCCAACAAATAAAAATGATAGTGCTGCAGCAGCTAATCCAATCCATGCAGGCGCTTCACTGGCATTGCCTGCACCTGCTAAGACCAACAAAGCAAAAGGCATGATAGCTAGGCCGCCAAATTGCACCATCGTTCCCATCCAAATATAAGGAACCCGACGCCAACCGAGGGCGGATTTATGAGTGTCAGAGCGAAAGCCAATCAAGGCTCTAATGGGGGCAAAAATAATGGGTAATGCAACCATGATTGACACCAATGATGCGGGTACGTGTAGCTCCACAATCATTACGCGATTTAAGGTGCCAACCAATAGCACGAGGGCCATGCCTACCGATACTTGAAATAGGGATAGCCTGAGTAATCTAGCGAGCGGTAATTCAGCAGAAGCAGCATCTGCAAATGGTAAAAAGCGTGGGCCTAAATTAGCCCAAGTGCTGATTAATTTTTGACTAAAACGATTCATTTAAAAACGAGTTTAACTGAGCGATGCAGAAAACAAAAAAAATAAGACCCAGATCGAGAGATCCAGGTCTTATGAGTCAAGATAAAACTTATTTTTGCGCTGATGGTGCCGTAGGCGCCGCAGCGACAGTACCAGCTTTAGTAGACTTACCGCCTTCTAAAAAAGCCTTCACCCAAGTTGTGTTATTAAGTAACGCCAAATGAACTGAAAAGGAACCAATTGCTACCGCACCCAAAAATAATGGGATACCAACAGTTGGCTTTACTACTGTCCACATTTTTCCGTAGATCATCTTAAGCTCCTTAAATTACTTCAACCAAGGTGAATAGATGTAAGCAAGTAAATGGGCGAGTGCTGCAATCATCCCAAAAAATTGCGTACCTTGAATGAGGTTGCGATGTAACTCTTCCGCTTCCTCAACACTCAGACCTGTAAGAGTGTTATTTGTCATAGCTATGTCCTCTCAAATCTAACTACGTCGTGCAAACCCACACGAGGGTAATTAACCTTCTTTACTACAAGGTGAATTCTATACCTATGTGTACAAAAAAATATACACTTTCATTAGTAATTTCCCTTACCAGTCAATGTGTTGCGGTGCAAAATAAAACTCTAATGGCCATGAACTTCTATGTGATTTAATACGTGCTGTGGCTAAAATCAGGGCGTTTAACAGCGGAATTGAGGTTTTGGTGAGTTATAAAAGTGGCCTTTTTAGTGCTTTAAAAACTATATTTGAGATTGCTTGTGCTGCAATTGGGTTTGCAATGGCTTTATTGTTTGCTAAGCAACTGGATTTGGGAAACGTCCCCGGAGTATTTATGGGGCTCATGGGAGCAATCTTCGCCTTTATTCTTGCCCAGGGCCTCACAAGCTTCATTTTTCGTATACTGAGAAGAGATTAATTCGGGGCTTAACCCCATTAAACACAAGGATAGGTCATGAATAAGCAAGCTGAATCAAACCCAATAGATGCCAAATTTAAGAGGACTATGCTTTGGCTCAAATTTGCCATTGTTATATTCCCAATAGCATTGCTTGGCCAGATCTGGATTCTGTATCAACAGTATTCCTTTACTAATCTCGTTTTTGTACTGATTACGGCTTTTGCCTTGTATTCCACCATCGTTTCATACAAAAAATTTAAAGCCTACGAGGCTGCCGCAAAAAACCAGCAATAATCGATTCATATGCGGGTTTCCCCTAGGTGGGAAAGTAGAAATAGGTGTCAACCTTAATTGACATATTGTGAATCTAGAGGAAGAATCATTTCATGATTTTTCTAGATCCAAACAAAGCTATTTTTAAATAGCCGCTCGTATGCAAATACTCAATCTTGGTGTGAACCATCACACGGCTCCAATCGATATTCGAGAGAGCGTAGCTATTTCTCCAGGAGATTTGCAGGATTCACTATTGGATCTTCGGAATTATTTAAGAGGTTCTCATTCAGAATTAGTACCAGAGGTAGCTATCTTGTCTACCTGCAATCGCATGGAGATTTATTGCGCTGCGAATGATGCTGCATATCCAAGTCATCATTTGGAGGAGCGTGCTTTTGATTGGTTGACTTCTCAAAAGCGTTTGCGCGGCGATGTATTAAAACCCTATATTTATGCTGCAAAAGAGGCGGATGCCATAAAGCATGTATTTAGAGTCAGTTGCGGAATGGACTCGATGGTTTTGGGAGAGACTCAAATACTGGGTCAAATGAAAAAAGCAGTTGAATTTGCAGATCAAGCAGGTACCTTAGGGATATACCTCAAGCCTCTATTTAATAAAACTTTTTCAGTTGCCAAAGCAGTGAGAGCAACAACCGATATTGGCAAGCATTCGGTTTCAATGGCTGGTGCTTCAGTGCGTTTGGCTGAAAGAATCTTTGGCGACTTAAGTAACTCAAAGATTTTGTTTATTGGTGCGGGTGAAATGATTCAATTGTGTGCTTCACACTTTGCCGGTAAAAAGCCAAAACAGATTGCAATTAGTAATCGTACCGTTGATCGTGGCCATGAAATGGCCAAGGTTTTTGCTGAAAAAGGTTTAAAAACAGACTCCTTTCCTTTGCAATCTTTGCACTCACGCTTACATGAGTTTGATGTAATTGTTTCCTGTACTGCCAGTTCATTGCCAATCATTGGGATGGGGCTTGTTAAAACAGCTTTGAAGGCCAGAAATAGCAGGCCAATTGTATTGATTGATTTAGCTGTGCCGCGCGATATAGAGCCAGAGGTTAAATCACTTAAGGATGCCTATCTTTACTCGGTTGATGATTTAGGCGGTCTTGTGAATGAAGGCCGCAATATCCGAGAGCTATCGATGGCCGATGCTGAACTTATTATCGATAATGGCGTGAATGAATTTTTTCGGACCTTGCAAAAAAGAACCTTGGTGCCAATCATTCAGTCCCTGCAGACTACTGCGGGTCGACTCAAAGAAATTGAATTGGAAAAAGCAGTGCGGCGCATCAAAAGGGGTGAAGATCCCGTTGAGGTTTTGTCTATCATGGCGGAAGCTCTGGCCAATAAATTTATGCATGCACCTATTAATGCATTGCAAAATTCACCCAATAATGAGATCGAAGATTTCAAACGAATTCTCTCTAGCATTTACCCACCAAAATAATGATGGCCTGAAATATGCTCCAGGTAACTAAAGTACTTCATACGATTAATTCTTCGCAGGACTTAAAGCAGCTTGAGCAGTCTGAGTTGCCCCAACTGACTGAAGAGTTACGTGAATTTATTCTTCAGTCAGTTGCTAGTACTGGTGGGCATCTATCTTCTAATCTGGGAACAGTTGAGCTAGCTGTTGCCTTGCACTATGTTTTCAATACACCGGATGATAGAATAGTATGGGACGTAGGTCATCAAAGTTATGCGCATAAGATTCTGACTGGACGCAGAGAGGGAATGCCTACCTTGCGTCAGTTTGGGGGCTTATCCGGTTTCCCTAAGCGCTCAGAGAGTGAATATGATGCTTTCGGTACAGCACATTCTTCCACTAGTATTTCAGCGGCTCTGGGAATGGCGGTTGCCAGCAAAGTCAAGGGTGAAAAGCGAAATGTAGTTGCCGTGATTGGAGATGGCTCTATGAGTGCTGGCATGGCCTATGAAGGGCTGAATAATGCTGGTCTTGACAAATCCATTCCCTTAATCGTCATTCTGAACGATAACGAAATGTCGATCTCTCCTGCTGTTGGAGCCTTGAATCGATATTTAGCAAAACTCATTAGCGGTTCAATTTATGGAGCCACTAAAAAGGGCTTGGATAAGATGCTTTCCTATACTCCGCCTTTGCGAGAGTTTGCAAAAAGACTGGAAGGTCATGCCAAGGGAATGATTGGTCCGGCTACCATTTTCGAAGAATTTGGTTTTGACTACTACGGCCCAATTGATGGCCATAATTTGGATGATCTGATTGTTACGCTTAGTAATCTCAAAAAGATTGCCCAGACTGATGGCCCACAATTTTTGCATATCGTTACCAAAAAAGGAAAGGGATATGAGAGGGCAGAGCTAAATCCAATTGCATATCATGGGCCCGGAAAATTTAATCCTAGCGAAGGTCTAAAACCTTCTGCCCCAGGTAAAAAAACCTACACCGAAGTCTTTGGCGAATGGCTTTGTGACATGGCAAGGCAAGATGAGCGCCTCATTGGAATTACACCAGCGATGCGTGAAGGTTCCGGCTTAGTGCAGTTTGAGGAACAGTTTCCCAATCGCTACTTTGACGTAGGAATTGCAGAACAGCATGCGGTGACCTTTGCAGCTGGTATTGCTTGTGAGGGTCTAAAACCAGTTGTAGCTATCTACTCTACCTTTTTACAAAGGGGCTACGATCAACTGATACACGATGTCACTCTTCAGAACTTGCCGATTGTTTTTGCAATTGATCGAGCTGGCATGGTTGGTGCAGATGGAGCGACTCATGCAGGCGTATTTGATGTTCCTTTTTTGAGATGCTTGCCGAACCTAGTTCTAATGACGCCATCTAACCAAGCTGATTGTAGAAATATGCTGACTACAGCATTTAGTTTGAATGGTCCCGCAGTGGTACGTTATCCACGAGGATCTGGAGTGGGCCCAGAGGCATCGCAGACGCTTGAGGTCGTTGCGCTTGGAAAAGGGAAGATTGTTCGCCAAATGAAAAATGAGGCAGCCGTTGATCAAAAAATTGCTTTTGTTTGCTTCGGCCCATTGCTATACAGTGCGTTAGAGGCTGCAGAGGTGCTTGATGCTACTGTTGCGGATATGCGCTTTGTCAAACCCCTAGATGAAACATTGCTCTTGGATTTAGCGAAAAATCATGATGCCTTGGTCTTTGTAGAAGATAGCGCAATTCAGGGAGGGGCAGGTAGCGCCTGTCTAGAAGCTTTGTCAGCACATAAAATTCAGATACCCACCTTACAAATTGGCTTGCCCGATGAGTATGTTGAGCATGGTGATGTGAATGTGCTCTTAGATTTATATGGGCTATCCCCTAAGAAAATTTTGACTAAAGTGCAAGAGCATTTTCAAATATAAGTATCTATTTCATGTTCAAGCAAGAAAAAAAAGAGCCTGTACGTTTATCAAAAGAACAAAAGTGGATGTATATCGGTAAGCCTGTTGCCATTATCTTTGGCACCCTCAACCTTTTCATCCTAGTATTTTTCTTGATTTACTATTACCTCTAAATACGGAGCCTTAAAAGAGCTCTGATCTTAACTAACCCCTTTTTGGTTAAAGGTTCATTAAAACAATGTTAAACAAAAGAATGGTCATGCCATTGGTCTGGGGTTTAACAGTGGCGATACTGGGCGGCTTAGCAACCGATTTGGGGCCTTGGTATCACGCTTTAAAAGAGCCGTTTTGGAAGCCTCCAGATTGGGCATTTGGCCCCATCTGGTCTACTATTTTTGTTTTGTCTGGCGTTGCCTGGGTAGGTGCAAAACATTTGACTTCAGACACTACTATTCTGAGTCGTTTAAATATTCTATTTTGGCTAAATGCTTTTTTCAATTTGCTATGGAGTATTTTATATTTTCGCTTTCAAAGGCCGGATTGGTCTCTGTATGAGTCCCTGTTTTTATGGCTCTCAGTCCTTGCTATATTGCTGACGATCAGAAAAGTCTCGACTAGATATAGTTTATATATGTTGCCGTATTTGCTATGGGTTAGCATTGCTATCGTTTTAAATTGGGATACGGTTCGATTGAATGGGCCCTTTACCTAAAAATACGACTAGTATGTCAGTAGTGTATATAAAGATGAATTCATGACCCAACAACATCGTATTGTGATCGTAGGTGGTGGCGCTGGCGGCCTGGAGCTGGCCACTAAACTTGGCGATCGATATCACACCCGCAAGAATGCCTCCAAGAAGGTATCGGTTGTCTTGGTGGATAAGAATCGCACGCATTTATGGAAGCCAAAACTACATGAAGTTGCAGCAGGCTCTATGGATATGGCTGATCAGGAGCTTGATTACATTGCACAAGCACACTGGCACCATTTTGGCTTTCGGCTAGGTGAGCTGATGGGGATAGATAGGGTGAACCGTCAGATTCAGGTGGCCCCTTTTTATGATGACTCAGGTGAATTGGTCACTCCACTACAAGCGATTCCTTACGACACCTTAATTATTTCTATTGGAAGCTTGACGAATGATTTTGGAACTCCGGGTGTTGAGCAGTACGCTCAAAGGCTCGAGTCTCTTGTAGATGCAAAGCGCTTTCATTTGCGCTTGGTGAATGCCTGTTTAAGGGCGCAAACTCAAACTCAGGCTTTAAAACCCCATCAACTACAGGTAGTGATTATTGGAGCTGGGGCGACCGGAGTAGAGCTAGCCGCTGAACTGCATCGCACAACACGTGCTATTATTTCTTTCGGAATGGATAGGGTAGATCCCGAGAAAGATCTGAAGGTAATTTTGATTGAAGCTGCTCCCAAGATATTGCCTGCCCTCTCTACAAGAATCTCAGGCGCTGCTGAAAAGTTGTTGACAGACCTTGGGGTGGAGGTAATGACCGGTGCGAAGGTCCAGCAAATACAGGCTGATCGAGTCTGCTTATCCAACGGCGTAGAGATCCCTGCGGAATTAATTGTTTGGGCGGCCGGGGTTAAAGCGCCAGATTTTCTGAAAGAGATTGGCGGATTAGAGAGTAATCATGCCAATCAATTGGTAGTATTCCCCACCTTACAAACCACTCGTGACCCCCACGTCTTTGCTATGGGAGATTGTGCGGCATGTCCATGGCCTCAAGCCAATAATGGTAAAGGCGGTATAGTGCCCCCAAGGGCTCAGGCAGCTCATCAACAAGCCTCGCATCTGTTCTCTCAAATCAATCAGATTATTGATGGCAAGCCACTGAAGCCCTATCAATATCGTGATTTTGGATCTCTCGTATCCTTGGGTGAATATAGCAGCGTGGGTAGCATGATGGGTGGTCTGATTGGCGGCAGTCTGATGGTGGAGGGTTTGTTCGCAAAGCTGATGTATATCAGCCTATATAAGCTGCATCAACTTGCCTTGCATGGCTGGGTTAAAGTTGCTCTGGACACTATTAGTCGTTTAATCCATCGTAGAACGCATTCTATCGTCAAGCTTCACTAGGCTCAGCAAACTTTCTCTTGAGCGAGTAGTATTTATGCATATCACAAGCTTAAGAGTCTCAAATGAGTCACTACCAACCCATCAATTTCTCCGATAGAGTAGCGCTTTTCTTTACCAAAAGTATGCGGTTTTTTGCCGATACTTTTTTCCAAAAAAGATATGGTCACCGCGCAGTAGTGCTTGAAACCGTTGCAGGTGTTCCTGGTATGGTCTCGGGAATGTGGACGCACCTGACGAGTTTGCGCAAGATGAAAACAGGTTACGGCCCTAAGATCCGCACTTTGTTGGCTGAGGCAGAGAATGAAAGAATGCACTTAATGACTTTTATTGAGATTGCAAAACCAAATGCATTTGAGCGCTTTTTAGTGCTATTTGCTCAGGCAGTCTTTTGGAATGTGTTCTTTGTGATCTACGTTTTTTTCCCACGAACCGCCCACCGCATTGTTGGATATTTTGAGGAGGAGGCAGTGTATTCCTATACAGAATATTTACGTGAAATTGATAATGGAACATTGCCTAATATTCCTGCGCCAAAAATTGCAATTGACTATTGGAAATTATCTGCAGATGCCACCTTGCGTGATGTCGTGATCGCGGTTCGGGAGGATGAGGCTAATCATCGGGATGTGAATCATGAATTTGCTAGCGAATACGATCGGTAGTGTAGAAACTCGACCCTTCTTATCTGGCTAATCTAGTCTATCTTAAGAAAACAAATAAGCCAGTCACCGCAATGAGTCCATATAGGAGCAAGTAAATCTTGATATCCTTAAAAACAATTTCTCTTGCTATTTTTTTGTATTTCAAGAGATAGAGGTGATAAACAATTGGTGAAATCAATATCACACCAAATTCCAGGATCAGCTCTAGTTTTACGCCAGTCATCTATTTAATGTATTTGCTTTTTGAGAATATTAAAAAAGCAACGGATAAGATGCCGATGGCAAATAGAAGAAAAGAGCCCGTTTTCACAAACACTAGAAAGCCAATAATTACCAAGCCAAACGCGAATAATCCTAATTTATCTCTGGACATTGAATCGTTTCCATAGCAATTTAATCCGTTCTTGAATATTCTACTTATACAAGTAGAGGCCACTTTTTTACTCAGCAGTAATACCAGTAAGGCGAATAATTTCTACCCACTTTTTGTTTTCACTAATCATATATTGCCCGAAACTTTGTGGACTAGAACTTAGCGTGATTGAATTCCCAGCCTCTTCAAAGGTAGTCTTGAGTGCTTTGTTATTTAGCGCCATAGTAATGCCTTGAAATAAAGTATCGATTTTGTCTCGAGGTGTTTTGATTGGCGCCCACATACCAAACCATGACTCCTGAATAGTCAGTTCATTCTTCATAACCTCGTTGAGCGTTGGAACATCAGGTAATTGCAATATCCGATTTTTACTTGTGACAGCAAGGGCCCGAACCTTACCTCCTTTTATTAATGGTACTGCAGTACCTGCAATTGGAAATGCAAACTGTGTATCGCCTCTAAGTAAGGATGTTGCAATTTCAACAGATCCTTTTAATGGAATATGAACTACCTTTAAATTGTTTAACGTTACAAAAGTCGCTCCCGCAATATGAGCTGATGTTCCAATTCCACCTGATCCATAGTTCAGACTTCCTGGATTGGCTTTGGCAGCAGCGATAACATCTTCAACTCGTTTGTATGGAGAGTCTGCTGAAACTACCATGATCGTTGGAAAGGAGTACATATTGCTTATAGGGGCAAAATCCGTTAAAGGATTAATTGAAATTTCAGGCTTAATAATTTTTTGAATTAATTGAATATTTGACCCCAGCAACAGGGTGTAGCCATCTGGTGTTGATTGAGCTGTAAATTGCGTTGCAAGCACGCCGCCAGCACCAACTTTATTTTCAATAATAACGGTTTGTTTAAAAGTGTCCCCTAGGTATGGCACCGATTGTCTTAGTTGAATATCGGGTCCACCACCTGCTGCGTAAGGACAAACTATTCTGATTGGACTGCTTGGAAAGCTGGTCTGGCCAAATGCTATCAGAGGGTAAAGACCAATACCAGGAATGGAAATTAAAAATTCTCGACGCTTCATAGTAACCTCAGCCTTTCTTTATTTGCCCATATCTATAACAATTCTTCCCTTGGACTCTCCTGCTAAAGTGAGATCCATGTGGTGCCCCAATTCTTCAAGCTTGATGACGTTAGCAATTTCTTTTAAATGAATGGGGCGATATTCGTTTGCAATCTTGCTCCAGATTTTTTGCCTTATATCCATCGGTGAGCCTGCATTAACACCAATTAAGCGGACTCCTCTGAGGATAAAAGGCAGCACTGTAGTTTCTAATTCTGCACCTCCAGCATTTCCAAAGGCGGCAATGACTCCATTGACTTGCATTACACGGGTAAGCCATGACAAGGTAGAGCCTCCAACAGAATCAATTGCTCCGGCCCACTGCGCTTTTTCAAGAGGTTTGAATGTGCTCCCAGACGAAAGTCTTTCAATAACTTCTGAGGCACCAAGATTTTTGAGATACTCAACCTCATTTGATTTTCCGCTCATGGCGGTAACTTGATAGCCTCTTTGCGCCAGCATATCAATTGCAATAGTTGCCACCCCACCGGTTGCTCCAGTAACGAGTACGGGACCATTTTGTGGGCTTAATCCATTAAGTTCCATCAAATCTAAAGCTAACCCGGCTGTATATCCTGCGACACCAATAGTAGCTGTCTCAAGCAGATCGAGACCATCAGGTAATTTCATAACCCAATCAGCATTTACTCGTGCAAATTCAGCATGACCTCCGTCATGATCAACCCCAATTCCACAGCCATTTACTAGCACTTCATCACCAGGCCCAAATCGTGCATCAGAAGATTCAACTACCGTGCCAGTAAAGTCAATACCGCTAACCCTTGGCCATGCACGCACGATATTATTAAGACCTTTTGAAACTAAAGCATCTTTGTAGTTAATGCTAGAAAATGCTACTTTGATAAGGACATTACCAGGACTTAACAAATCCAATTGAATGGGTTCAATTTTTCTAGTGATTACCCCATCAATTGCATGAATGCGAAAAGCTTTAAAGGATGTATTCATATTATTCGGCTTTGATATTGGCCTGCTTGGAAACTTGTGACCACTTAACGGTCTCTGCTTTGATGTGGTCGGCAAATTCAGTGGGGGTGCTGCCAATTATCTCAACCCCTTGTTTTTGGAGGCTCTCACGGACCTCAGGATCCTTTAAGGTGGTCTGAATAGCGGTATTGAGCTTCTCAATAATGGGGGCTGGGGTCCCGGTAGGTGCCAAAATGCCCCACCAAGAATAAGCCTCCATTGGATAGCCCAACTCTTTCAAAGTTGGAATATTGGGTGTTAGGCTTGATCTGGCCGGCATTGCAATCGCTATTGGCGTTGCATTACCTGACTTTACTTGAGCCATTACTGGGCCGTAATTATCAAAGCTTAGTTGAACTTGACCGCCGATGAGCGCAGTCGTTGCTTCAGAGCTTCCTTTGTAGGGGATATGCTGTAGATTACTTTTAGAGTCATTTTTAAAGAGCTCACCCGCAAGATGTGCGCTACTGCCATTTCCTGGTGAAGCATAAGATAAGCCATCAGGATTTGATTTCGATTTAGATATTAAATCAGGTACATTTTTAATGCTTGAATTACTGGGCACGAATATATAGACAGGTACTTTAGTAATCAGGCTGACAGGCTTTAGATCCTTTTGAGCATCGTATGGCATTTTGTCAAACAATGCCACGTTTGTTGCTAAGTTGGCTGTTCCCATCAATAGGGTATAGCCATCTGGAGACGCTTTAACGACCGAGAGTGTCCCAACTTGTGTAGAGGCACCAGGTTTATTTTCAATAATAATTGGCTGACCAAGTAATTGCCCTAATTTTTGACTCATTGCTCTGGCTGCAGAGTCAGTACCGCCGCCAGCAGCATAAGGAACAATAATTCTGATGGGACGATTGGGGTAATTTACGGTTTGCCCCCAAGTGGAAGCAGCGCTCATTAAATATAGAATAAAGAGAAGGATTGAGTGAAATTTGAGTTTCATTATTTTCCTAAAATGAGAGTATTAATTAAGTGAGAGTCCAGCATTTTTAAAGGTATTCCGAGCGATATTGAGTTGATGAATTTGACTCGTTCCCTCGTAAAGCCGGAATAAACGTACATCACGATAAAATCTCTCAATCGCATTATCAGAAATATAGCCATACCCGCCCAGCATTTGTACACACCTGTCAGCAACTCTTCCACACATCTCTGAGGCAAAATATTTACAGATAGATGCCTCCATAGCAACATCTTCTCCAGCATCTCGTTTGCGTGCAGTTTCTAAAACAAGTGCTTTTGCAGCATATATTTCAGTTTGACAGTCTGCAATCATTGCTTGTACAAGCTGAAAGGCTCCAATAGGCTTGCCAAATTGCTCTCTACTGGATGTGTATTTGACAATTTCGTCTAGCATCCGAATGGCAGGACCAATACAAAGCGCCGCCAAATGAATGCGTTGCTTATTCAATACCTTCATTGCTGTTTTAAAGCCTTCACCTTCAGATCCTATGAGGTTGCTAGCAGGAATACGACAGTTTTCAAAATATACTTCTGAAACTGGAGACCCCGCTTGCCCCATTTTTTTATAAGGATTGCCAACGTTGAGGCCCGGAGTATTTCTTTCAACCAAAAACGCAGAAACACCATTGGCTTTCGGTTTATTTTGATCTGTTCTAGCCATGACGGTAAAGAGGTCGGAAATAGGGGCATTGGTAATGAAGCACTTGACACCATTTAGGATATAAGAGTCCCCATCCTTTTTTGCTGACGTCTTTAAGGAGGCTGCATCTGAGCCTGCATCGGGTTCAGTAATGGCAAAGCAACCAGTGATTTCACCGCTAGCCAATCTAGGTAAATATTTAGCTTTTTGGAATTCAGATCCATCCGCCACCAGAGCTTCAGATCCAATTCCAGTGTTGGTGCCCACCCTCGCACGAAAAGCAACTGAGCATTGAGATAATTCCATTGCAGCTAAGACCAACTCCTCTGTAGTCATCCCAAATCCGCCATAAGTTTCAGGAATTGAAAATCCAAATAACCCAAAATTAGCCATATCACTTACGATATCGGCAGGCACTTCATCCAATAAGGCAACTTCCGCTTCAAGAGGAATAAGTTTAAGTTTGCAATATTTTTGTAAAGAATCTAAAAAAGAAGAGAATTCTTCTGGGTTGCGAATCATTTCATTTCCTTAATGGAGGGCTGAGGCATATTAAGCAGTTTCATTATTAAATTCTCCATAACGTCGACTTACCCACTCTGCGATTAAACAAGGCCGCTCCTTGCCCTCTTGCTCCATGGAGATATTCCAAGTAATTTGTACTCCACCTTTAAATGGCTCCAGTGACATTAAGGTGAAGTGGGCGCGAACTCTTGCATTAACCAGAACTGGATCGGTAAATCTCACCTTATTAACTCCATAGTTGATGGATAGGGTAACGCCTTCTATAAGTACGGTATCGATAAAAAATCGACTTAAAAGAGAGAGGGTTAAAAAGCCATGAGCAACAGTGACGCCAAAAGGAGATTCTTTTGCGGCCCTTGCAGGATCAACGTGGATCCATTGCTCATCACCACCAGCTTGGGCAAATAAATTAATACGTTCTTGAGTGATTACCTGCCAGTCGGATGGGGGTAGCTGTTTTCCGACCAAGTCCTTTAATTCATTTAGAGAGCCCAACTTAATTTTGTGCATGTAGCGATCCTTTTATATGACTTTGTCAATTTTTAATTGAGATATCTCTTCATCGCTCAAGCCTAGCTGAGAATAAAAAGAGGCATTGTGGGCGCCAGCCTTTGTGCCGCTATGAGGAATATGCTCGTCTACACCAGAAAAGCGCGGCACTATACAAGGTGCAGCTATGCTTCCAAGATCTTCATCTGGTAGTCTGATGATTGCTTTCCGTTCTTTAAAGTGTGGATCATTTAAGACATCATCGATTGCATATACCTTGGTAAACGCAACTTCATTCTTATTGAGAGCGTTTGCTAAGTTTTCAAAGGTCTGAGAAGAGCACCAGTCAGAAATAATGTGATCTATTTCATCTAAATTTTTGAGGCGCGATTGATTATTGGAAAATTTTGGGTTTGTTGCTAAATCAGTCATTCCCATCGCAACGCAGAAACGCTGAAAGATTGGCTCTGATGAGCCAACTACACTAATCCATACTCCATCAGATGTTTTATAAATATTAGATGGTGCGGTATATGTTGCGCGCGAACCTGTACGCCCTCTAATGTGATTTAGTTCTTCGTATTCAACCGCTAAGGGGTCAAGTAGACGCATCATCGCTTCGGTTGCTGATAAGTCTATCTCCCGCCCAATCATATTTTTGGATCTAGAACTCTCTACTAGAGCGGCTGTTATAGAAAAAGCTCCAAATAATCCGGCAACAACATCTCCTAATGGGTAATTCATATGCTGAGGCGGGCCGTCAGTCATTCCTGTTAGATGTGTAAACCCACTCATTGCCTCGAATATCCTTGCAAAGCCTGGTCGTCGAGCATAGGGGCCAGTTTGGCCAAATCCTGTGAGGCGAAGAACGATGAGTTGAGGGTTAGCCTGATGCAAGGTTTTAATGTCTAATCCCCATTGATCAAGGGTGCCGGTCCTAAAGTTTTCTACCAGTACATCAAAAGAAGGCAGCATTCTGAGAAAGATATCTCGTCCCTTTGGTTTTCGTACGTCCAGGGTTATACCTTCCTTTCCTCTATTTGTGACTTTCCAATATAGAGAATGGTTGTCTTTCATTGGAGCAAAGGTTCTTAAAGGATCATTACTGGCAGGAAGCTCTAATTTAGTCACCTCTGCACCTAAGTCAGCACAAAGAGTTGCTGCAAATGGGCCCGCAATGACTGTAGCCATATCCAAAATACGCAACCCAGCTAAAGGACCTTTATTGCTGTTAGGAGTTTGAGGCATGTTCATCTTCTTCGGTTTATTTCCTGAGAAATTCTATTGAATCAGAGCCCAATAAAGTTATTTGGATGTTTCGCCTAGCGAAACAGTTGTTAGAATATATTGAGATTTCATTCGGAAACAACGAGGATCTATTGATCTTGAGGGAGATGAAAAAGCATGATCGATCGTCAATTTGCAATTAATCTCAGCAGGGGGTTAGAGGTTCTAAGGGCGTTTAATCCAGCTGATCAATTATTGGGTAATCGTGAGTTATGCGAAAGAACATCTCTCCCTAAAGCAACGGTTTCGCGTTTAACGTACACGCTTGAGAAATTGGGCTACTTGCTCAAAGTTGATCGCTTACAAAAGTATCGACTTGGTCCTGGTGTTTTAATGCTCGGTTATCCCATGCTAGCGGGCATGGAGATTCGCCATTTGGCTCGTCCACATATGGAGAAATTGGCAACAAAAACTAAATGGACAGTTAATTTAGGAATGCTCGGTCGTCTGGAGGTCGTATATATAGATGCTATGCGTCTTGATCGCCGAAATTTTTTAAAGCCAGACATTGGTAGTAGTAGACCTCTTTTAACTACCTCGATAGGGCGTGCACTTTTACTGGCTTCATCAGAAAAAGATCGGGACTCCATTATGAATAGACTAAAAATAGCTAATCCACCTCAATATCGAAAAGACCTACAACACTTTCAGCGGGACAAGGCTTTCTATGAAAAGAACTTTTATTGCCTTAGTCTTGGTGATTGGGAGTCAAATGTATATGCCGTCTCAGTACCACTAAGAGTTGGAAGTACTGATGATCCCATTGTTGCGCTAAATTGCACTCTCAGTGGATCAACATTATCTCAGCAAGAGATTCATCAATTGGTGATTCCTCATTTACTAGAAGCAAAACATAATATTGAAAAAGATAGCGGAAGAATCTTTATCAGTAGAAAATATTAATTCGCATAAAACACATTTATCCATAGAGAGAACACGATGAATTATGAATGCATTGATTTAAAAATTAAGGATGGAGTTGCGCTCATTTTTCTAAATCGTCCAAATAAGCGTAATGCCTTGAACGATCAAATTAGGCATGAGCTTCTTAGTGCTCTTGACTCAGTTAGCCAAGATGAAAAAATTTATGCTGTTATTTTGAGCGGAAATGGAGCTAGTTTTTGCGCGGGCGGTGATATTGATGCAATGGCGAAAAGATTGGAGCTTCCAGTTGGAGAAATAGCCATCAAGGGATGGAGGCGTCACCAAGAAATCCAGCGAATGATGGCCCTTATTCACAATATGCCAAAGCCCATGATTGCAGCCGTGAATGGCGCAGCTTTTGGATTGGGTGCTGATTTGGCTTTAGCCTGTGATTTCATTATTGCCAGTGAAAATGCATCATTCTGCTGGTCTTATATTGATAGGGCTGTAATTCCGGATGGCGGGGGAATGTATTTCTTACCTAGACGAGTGGGACTGAGTTTGGCTAAAGATTTAATCTATTCGGGTAGAAGACTTGAGTGCGAAGAGGCAATTAAAGTGGGTATCGTAGACCGTTACTCTGCGTCAGGAGATTTGATGGAGGCCGCTGAGGGATGGGCGATTACATTCAAAGATAAGGCCAAACCTGCTCTGATGTTGGGCAAGCACATACTGAATAAAACTTTTGAGTCTTCGCTAGAAGAGATGTTTTCTCAAAGCAATATGGCTCTAGGCATTTGCTTTACTTCTGTTGAGCACCGTACATCCGTTGAAAACTTTCTAAACAAATAACTATGTACAATTACCCCCATAGATAACCAAGAAAATGAAAAATTTCAACGCCTCACCTTGCTCTATAGACGCCACTGGTAAGGTAATAGTTGTGTGAAAGTAGACGATATAAATCTGTTGTCACCCATACTTGAATTGCGTGCAGCTTCACTTGCAATCCTGGCAAGTGCTGATGTGCAAAACAAAGTAAGCAAACTACTCAGATTGTTTAATGAGTATCAAGAACAAGCAATCACATTAGATCTGACTCGTAAGCTTGATGTTCAGGGTATATCTCTGCCAGGTCGCCCGCTAAAGCCAGAGCTAGTTCTTCCCAAGCTGGTTCCCAAAAGAAGAATGGATACGCCTGAAGGTAGGGCGGGTTTATTGCATTCACTTGCACATATTGAATTCAATGCTATGAACCTAGCGCTAGATGCAATCTGGCGGTTTCCAGATATGCCCAAGGAATACTATGAAGATTGGCTGAAGGTTGCCAAAGAAGAGGCTTATCACTTTAGCTTAATAGACGAGCATTTACATGCGCTTGGATTTTCTTACGGAGATTTTCCTGCTCACAATAGTTTGTGGGAGATGGTTGAGAGAACGACTGATTCAGTTATTGCCAGAATGGCACTAGTACCAAGAACCATGGAAGCCAGAGGCTTAGATGCGGTGCCAGCAATTTGTGATCGCTTCAAGCAAATTAAAGAGTCTAGAGCGGTAGAGATTTTAGAAATCATCCTCAATGATGAAATTGGACACGTACTTATAGGTAACCGCTGGTTTAATTTCTTATGCGATAAAGATCGTCTTTCTCCGATTGCCACGTATCGAGAGTTGGCGATTCAATATCGAGCGCCTATTTTAAAAGCACCATTCAATATGGAGGCTCGTCAACAGGCTGGTTTTACATCTGAAGAGTTAAGCCTTCTTGGGTCATAGTCAATACATATGAAGGTATTAAGCCTCATTCCTCCAATGACTCAGCTCAATACGCCGTATCCTTCTACGGCCTATCTAACAGGGTTTTTGAGATCTCGTGACATTGATGCTGTTCAAGAAGATCTGGCTTTGGCTCTAGTGCTCAGTTTTTTTACGCCTGAGGGTATTGCAGAGATTCGTGCTGAAGCAATCAATATCCCTGAAGAAAATCGTAGTGCTAGTGTCAATTTTTTCTTGGACCACTTTACGGCTTATCAGTCTAGTATTGCGCCTGTGATTGCTTTCCTGCAGGGGCGCGATAGCACTCTGAGTCATCGCATCAATGCTCGAGGTTTCTTGCCTGAGGGGCCACGCTTTGCTTCTTTGGATGCATTTGACGATGAGGAGGCGGGCGATTCTTTGGCTTGGGCATTTGGCGCTTTGGGCTCTCAAGATCGGGCGCGTCATTTTGCAACCCTCTATCTCAACGATCTTTCAGATGTCTTGCGTGATGCCGTTGACGATCGTTTTGAATTCGTTCGCTATGCAGAATCTCTAGCAGGGAGTCAACCCACATTTACGCCTTTAGAGAGTGCATTGAACGCTAAGCCAACACTGATGGATTTACATCTGCAGAAGCTTACAAAACATACGATTAAAAAACACGATCCTAGTTTGGTGCTCTTATCAGTCCCTTTTCCGGGAGCAATGTATGCGGCCTTGCGTATAGCCCAAGTGATTAAAAAATCATATCCAGAAATCAAGATTGCTTTGGGTGGTGGTTATGTCAATACTGAGCTTCGAGAGTTATCCGATGCTCGCATCTTTGATTATGTGGATTTCATTACGCTAGATTCTGGTGAGAGACCGCTGCTTGCGTTGCTCGAGCACATTGGTGGCAAACGCTCTACCGAAAGATTGGTGCGCACCTTTATTCGGAATTCTAGTAATCAAGTGCAATATCTCAATTGGCAAGAACTTGATGTGCCTTTTGAAGAGGTTGGCACTGCTACTTGGGATGGGTTACCGCTAGATTCTTATTTATCTCTTTTGGATATGCTCAATCCGATGCATCGCCTATGGAGTGACGGCCGCTGGAATAAGCTGACTGTTGCGCATGGCTGTTATTGGAAAAAGTGCAGTTTTTGTGATGTGTCCCTTGATTATATTTCTCGTTATGAAACTGCTTCAGCGAGCTTGCTAGTGGATCGTATCGAGCAAATTATTGCTGAGACTGGGCAAACGGGGTTTCACTTTGTCGATGAAGCAGCCCCACCAAAAATATTAAAGGCTCTTGCTGAGGAACTCATTCGCCGTCAGGTGCTGATCTCGTGGTGGGGCAATATTCGCTTTGAGAAAACCTTCACCCCTGAATTGGCTGAACTTTTGGCTCAGAGTGGTTGTATTGCCATGTCAGGCGGCCTTGAAGTGGCTTCCGATCGCCTTCTCAATTTGATGAAAAAAGGAGTGTCAGTTGAGCAGGTAGCTCGAGTGACTAAGGGCTTCTCGGATACTGGTATTTTGGTACACGCATATCTGATGTATGGTTTTCCAACTCAAACAGTTCAAGAAACAGTAGATGCCTTGGAATACGTGAAGCAACTTTTTGAGAATGGTTGCATCCAAAGTGGATTCTTCCATCGCTTCACCTGTACAGTGCATTCTCCTGTGGGTCTGAATCCACAAGAATATGGCATTGAACTCGTTCCTTTGCCGGAAATTACGTTTGCCAAGAATGATGTTGCCTTTATTGACCCTACTGGGGTTGATCATGACGTCCTCGGCCAGGGGCTGAAAAAGGCAATCTATAACTATATGCATGGCGTTGGCTTTGATATGAAAGTTGAGTCCTGGTTTAAGGGGTTGGGGGTCACTATTCCGAAGACAACTATCCCAAATAATTTCATAGAAAATACCCTATACCAATAGCTAGCTTGCATGACCTAGAAGTAAAATTATTTGCATAGTGTTAAATGAATGTAGGAGAGAGAAATGAACTTATCACGCCGTTCTTTTATTGCATCAGCCGCCTTAGTGCCAGTTGCCTGTGGAGTTCCATTGGCCTATCAGCGGGGTACTCCAGTTGCACAGCCTAAACCTACTCCGAACGTGAGAGCTCCTCAGGTAGGCCAAGAGTGGACATATGTAAAGCGTGATGCTTTTGACGGCAAGACTCTGGGTGTCATTACCGAAAGGGTGGCTAGCCTAGGATCAAACATTGTGATTGATCGTACAGATGATAGCGGGGCAAGATTGCCTAGTGAGATCCAAGGCCCATGGGGGGTTGTTCAAACTGATACTGCTTGGCCGCGCGTGATGAGCTTTAAGCCACCAATTCCCTTGTGGCCTCAAGAGCTAAGCTCTAGCTGGAGTAAGCAGTTAAATACAAAATACAGTTTGGCTGGATATTCCGAGAACTCATATGGTTGGCAGGAATACATGAGCGCGCATGGCTGGGAGCAGATTACCGTGCCTGCCGGAACTTTTTTAACTTTGCGTTATCAAAACTTGATTAATTATGAGAGTAATGACGATAACAAGGTTAACTGCATTCGTAAGGAAACGATTTGGTTCGCACCAAGTATTGGTCGCTGGGTAGCGCGTGAGTCCTCTGGCTCATACATGATTCAGGGTCAATTGGGTATGCCAAATTTAGAAGATAGCTTTCAATGGCAATTAACTTCTTACAAGTAAAGACTTTGCGCCGTTTAATTTTACTGGCGCTACCTGCTTTTCTCATGGCGTGTGTTGCCTCTCAGCCTGTTCCCAAGGGAGTTATTGAGACACAGCCAATACCAACCCCTACCGTAAGAGCGCCAAAGGTAGGGCAAGAATGGGTCTACCAGGTTCGCAATGTATTTAATCAAGAGATTATTGACACTATTACTGAAAAAGTAGTTTCAGTAGGCAACGAAGTGCGAATTGCTCGTAAAAGCCTGAAGTCGGGATCGCTTCCCGATGAAATTCAATCTCCGTGGGGATTTGTGCTGCAAGATCCCCATTGGCAGCCACCGCAGAAATTTTCAAAACCCATTTCTCTATGGCCTCAGCAATTACAGATTGGCTGGAGTGAATTTTTTACTACTCACTACCAAGTCCCCAACTATCCTGATGGTAGTTATTACTGGGGGCTTAGTATGACTGTATCTCAATGGGAGCGCATTCAGACTCCGGCTGGAGAATTTACCGTTCTGCGGTTTCATAACGAAATACCTAATTTTGTCAGCAATGATCTATTTAGGGTTGGTAATGTGAGGCAAGAGGACTTATGGTTTGCGCCAGAAATCGGGCGCTGGGCTATTCGGCGTAGTTCAGGGCGCTACATTACTTCAGGTGTTTATTGGTCCAATGCCTATTGGGAGGACTACCTGGAGTGGGAGTTAATCTCCTGGAAGTAAGTAAAGCGCTTAAAATAGCCTTATCGTTATGTATACCGTAAAAGAACTATTTCCCACGCTTCAGGGCGAAGGTGCCCACGCTGGTAGGGCGGCAGTGTTTTGTCGCTTTGCTGGCTGTAACCTTTGGAGTGGTCGCGAAGAAGACCGCTCAACTGCCATTTGTCAGTTTTGCGACACCGATTTTGTAGGTAGCGATGGCTTGGGAGGCGGTAAGTTTGAAACTGCCATTTCCCTAGCGGATGCAATTGAGGCTTCATGGCGAAGTACTTCGGCCGGTCCTCAGCAGCGCTATGTAGTTTTTACCGGCGGCGAACCTCTATTACAACTGGATGAAGAGTTAATTGCTGCGCTTCACCAAAAAGGGTTTGCTGTAGCTATTGAAACTAATGGCACCATTAAAGTTCCCAAGGGAATCGATTGGGTATGTGTAAGTCCAAAAGCAGGATCTGAACTCATTGTTCTGCAAGCAGATGAGTTAAAGCTAGTGATTCCGCAAAACGATCACCAGCCGCTAGAAAAGTTAATGGCCCGTTTTGAGGGAATGGATTATCGCAATCGTTTCTTACAACCGATGGATAGCCAGAACCTGAAAAACAATACTGAATTGGCGGTAAGCTTATGTCAAAAACGTCCTTTGTGGAGACTAAGTCTGCAATCTCATAAACTCATTGGGATTCGTTAATATGAATCAGTTCAAATCAGAATACTTTAGTACTCAATGACCAATAAACAAGCCCCTATTTCCATTACCCGTCGTCTTGAGTTTGACTCAGGACATCGTATTCCAAACCATGATGGGCAATGTCGTCATCTTCATGGGCATCGTTATGCGATTGAAGTGACGCTGATTGGTGAAGTGGCAGAGCACCCCGGTAAAGCTGATGATGGAATGGTGCTTGATTTTGGTGACATCAAACGCCTAACTAACCAATACATCGTGGATCTTTGGGATCATGCATTTTTAGTCGCCAAGGAAGATGAGGGTTTAGTTGCTTTTTTGGCGAGCTTGCCAAATCATAAGACGGTAATCATGGATCACGTCCCTACTGTGGAGAATCTTGCTCGCGCCGCTTTTGCTATCTTGCAACCAGTGTTTAGCAAAGCATTTAGTGGTCGCCTCGAGCTTTCTGCTATTCGCCTTTATGAGACTCCCAATTGCTGGGCTGATGTTCGTCCTGTTTAAATGACGCAAGCAGAGCTTGACCAGCAATATATGCAGATGGCAATTGAGCAGGCTCAATTGGCAGCTCAGGCGGGCGAGGTTCCTGTAGGGGCGGTGTTAGTTAAAGATGGCAAGGTTGTTTCAAAGGCATTCAATAAACCCATTACCAATCATGATCCTAGTGCCCATGCTGAAATGCTGGCCTTGCGAGAAGCTTCACTAGCCCAAGAAAATTACCGCATCCCAGGAAGCACGCTTTATGTGACCCTGGAGCCATGCGCGATGTGTTCTGGCGCCATGCTTCATGCTAGGATTGATCGTGTAGTCTATGGCGCGCCCGATCCCAAAACGGGTGCTGCTGGCAGCGTAATAGACTTATTCGCCTCTAAGAAGATTAACCACCAAACTAGCGTAGAGGGTGGCATCATGAGTGAGGAGTGCGGTCAGTTGCTGCGTGATTTTTTTAAGGGACGACGTTGAAAGCCATTCACCTGATTGCTCCATCTGGAGCAAGTTTAGATAGCAAAAGCCCGCTGGCTGGCATCGACTGGTTAGGGCAACAGGGTAATGTCGTCCAAAATACCGATTGTGTGCGGCGAGTATATGAGCGCTTTGCTGGCAGTGACGAAGAGCGCCTTACTGAATTCAATAGTATTGCTAACTTAGATCCTCAGACCATAGTAATGGCTATGCGCGGTGGGTACGGTCTTCATCGTTTGCTTCCCGGGATTGAGTGGGATGCAATAGCAAAGGCCACTCAAAAGGGTTTACAAATTTGCGGTCACAGTGATTTCACAGTCTTTCAGTTGGGATTGCTTGCAAAGACAGGTGCTATTACTTTGGCTGGACCAATGTTGAATTATGACTTTGGGCGCCTAGGTGATGATGGTGCACCAGTGGTTCCAGATGAATTCATGTGGCAGCATTTCCAGACTGCAGTACAAGATCGCAAGCTCGATTGCCAGGTATCAATCCCACAATCTTTCTTGGGTGCTCAAAGTTCACGATCTCTCACAGGTTTTTTGTGGGGCGGTAATTTAACGGTATTAGCTGGTTTGGTAGGCACACCATATCTTCCATCTGCCAATCAAACCCAGGGCGGTATCTTATTCTTGGAAGATGTGAATGAGCATCCTTATCGAATCGAGAGAATGTTGATGCAACTTCTAGATGCAGGCGTCCTATCTAATCAGGGCGCCATAGTATTAGGTGGTTTTTCTGCATACCGCTTGTACGATAACGACAAAGGCTACTCACTCGAGCGGGCGATTGAAGCTGTTCGTAATCGCTTAGCAGAAGACATTCCAATCTTGACGGGCCTACCTTTTGGGCATCAGGCAAATAAATTAACATTACCTATTGGCGCCATAGCTCGCTTAGATTTCAATACAAGTGGGTTTGAACTGAAGGCGAAGTGGTGATTTTTTTTAACAATCATTTGGCCCGTCTTTTCTTAGATGGCATTTTAGTTTTAATTGCGCTTACCTTTACAGGAGCAGTAATGGCAACTGAAGAGCCGAAATATACTGTTCTTGAAAAAGAATCGCCTTTTGAAGTTCGATCATATGCGCCTATGCTGGTGGCTGAGGTTCAAGTTGAAGGGGATTTGGATAGCGCTTCCGGTCAAGGCTTTCGTTTAATTGCAGCCTATATATTCGGGCAGAATCAAGTTAGCGAAAAAATAGCGATGACGGCACCAGTGACGGTGGCCGATCAAACGATTAAGAGCGCTAAGATTGCCATGACCACTCCAGTTGGAATTGAGCCTAATGCTGGTAAATGGACTGTATCTTTTGTGATGCCTGCTGAGTACACCATGGAGACAATACCAAAGCCCACGAATTCACAGGTGCAACTACGTCAAATTCCCGCAATGAAAAAAGCAGTCATCAGTTTTACAGGGTTTTATAACGATCAAAAAGTGGCTGAAAAAACGCTCGAACTAGAGCAGTGGATCAAATCCCGCAATCTTCAAAGTGCCGGGGCTCCAAATTTCGCGCGCTATAACCCGCCATGGACCTTACCCTTCATGCGTCGTAACGAGGTCATGATTAACCTCCGTGACTAGTTCTTTGCTTCAAAGCTTTTTAGTAAGAACTGTCCACCGCCATTTATACCTAAAGCTTTAGTTAAGGTTGGTAAGGCCTGAGCCAGATGTTTTTCAAGAGTCCAGGGCGGATTGATGATGAACATGCCGCTGCACTGAAGGCGTCGCTCACCAGGTGCATTCTCCACACGCAATTCTGTATGGAGCCAAGAGCGATTATGGGCAGCCGCAATTTTTTTCAAACGATCGGGCAGGGCGATCGACTCTCTTCTGGAAATTACGGGATACCAAATAGCATAGCAGCCTGTAGCAAAGCGTTGTAGGGCTTCTTCCATAGCGGTCTCTAGAGAGCGATAGTCTTGTTTATCTTCGTAAGAAGGATCAATTAATACTAAGCCACGGCGACTTGGGGGAGGTAGCAAACCCTTTAGTCTGGCAAAGCTATTTTCTGCATAAATATCAATCTGTTTTGATTGTTTCAGCTCACCAATATTGTGGCGAAGGATGTCAATTTCTTTGGGATGTAGTTCAAATAACTTGAGCCGGTCTTGTTGGCGTAATAGTCTAGCCAAAATGAATGGGGAGCCAGGATAGGTCGTGAGCTGCCCAGCAACATTCTCTATTTCAACAAACTTTAAATACTCTTGAATACTTTCTGGCACCGGTATATTTGCAGTTACACAAGTTTCTACATATTGCATCAGACGAAAAATTCCACCATCTGCTTCTTTGCTCACAGCTGAGAAGCCATCTTGTAGGCTATAGATTCCTGCACCCGCGTGTGTATCAACAAGCATAAGCGCACCCGGTTTTTCTTGCAGATACTGAACCAAATGAATTAAGGTAAGGTGCTTCAGAATGTCTGCGTGGCTGCCCGCATGAAATGCATGTCGATAACTAAACATTCTGAATTATTCTGCCTTGTGAGGTGCTGGTGCAAATTGCGCTCTGACATAGAAGGCTAGAGTAGAAGCCACTATAGCAATAGATAAATATTGCAAAGGAAGATTTAATTCTAGATCCATGATTTGAGTGAGATGGGCATAAATTGCGACAACACCACCAAGCGCGATTAGATGTGTCCAGATTTTTCTTGGACCCAATTGATTTACTGGAAATTGATTAGCCATTAGTGCCCCGACCATGCCGCACCACATGCCAAAACCTGCTCCGCCTAAAACATCAGTGAGCCAGTGAGCCCCTACTGCATTACGTGAAAGGCCCACCAGTGCGGCCAATAAAAATAAGATAAGTAGTGGTGTGCGTTTCTCTTTGTTGGCAGAAAAATATAAAGCGCTCGCAATGGCAAATGCAGTTAGGGTATGCCCAGAAGGAAAAGCTTTATGTAGCAGGGCTTCGCCGATGCGATGAAAGCTTCCATCTATTAGTACGCCTGCTGGCCTTGGCAAATTAAATAAGCCTTTTAAAAGGGGGCTTGTTAATGCGGCCAATACACCGGCAAAAATTCCAGCAGTGAGCATTCTTGGTGCCAGTAATAGTAGCGGAAAGGCTAAAGCGAAAACACCCCAGCCATTACCTAAAAAAGTCAGCCAAGCCCAAAGAATATTTGGTAGCTGCTGCGTTAGTTGATTAATGAATAGGAAGCTGCTACTTTGAAGCTCGCCAAAGTAGATTGCAGATGCAAGTGCAATTGGCGCTAGTGGAATAAACCAAGCAAATTGAGGTATTGCCTTTTTGTTCATCCAGCTTAGCGAGCCTTTGCCTTGTCAGCATCTTGCAATTGCTTGATTACTTTGTCTAGGACATGTGGAACAGTGATGGCCTGCATGCACACATTGTCCTGACAAGGGGTTTTACGATGATTGGCAGCGCTCACGCAGGGCGAGCAAGCAAGATTGGCAGTGATCGCAATAGAATTGCCAACAGAGCCATAAAGTGCTGGAGTCTCCGGTCCAAAGAGAACAACAGTTCTCAGTGGTGTCACGGCTGAAAAGTGACCAGGACCAGAGTCGTTAGTAACCATGACATCTGATAGGGTGTACAACGGTGGCAGCTCAGCAAAGCTGACCTGTCCGGCAAAGTTCAATGCATTCTTAACATTAGCAACAGCGCGAACTTTTTCAACATACACAAACTCAGCAGGTGAGCCGGTAATCAAGATGAGATCATTTGGATATTGCTGATGAATTGCTTGAATCAGCTCAGAAAAACGTTGTTGCGCCCAACGTCGCTGTGGAAGTAGATCGCTTGCATTCGGATTGATCAGAATGAGGCGGTCTTTCCCCGGGGTGTAATTGATGCGGGCCTCTTTAGCCATTTTTTCAATACGCTCGCGCACCTTTTCCAGCACGCTTTGATTGATGATGGCTTGCTCTAGGCGTACTTCAGAATCCGGAATCTCAATCTTGCTAAATGGAACTTCAATTTTTTGGGCAAATGCCGCATGAATTAAAGATAGAAAATTCTTAGTAATGTGGATATGCGGGTTGTAGTGCACCTTGCGAGTGAGCATAAAGCCGCGCCACAAACCTTCACCATGAAAAATGTGATAACCGACGCGACGACGAGCGCCACACATACCAGTCAGTAGGGCGGTAAATCGAGAGAACAACTCTAGGTCAATGACGGTATCAATGCGGTGTTTGCGAGCAAGAACCAAAAAGCGCAGCGTATCCTTGATTAATCCGCCCAAGCTAGATGAGTCAATTGTGAAGATATTTTCTGGTTTAACAGTGTTGAGTAAAGTCAGGCTGGCGCGATTGCTTTTGAAGATCAAGAAAAACAATTCTGCTCCACGAGCTTTTGCATTACGCATTGCAGGGTCTACCAGAATGGCGCTGCCCATTTCTGAGAGTTCAATAAAGAGTAATTTTTTTGGAGTCTCTGGCCCGTGATTGAATATATTTTTTATGCGATCAATCAAAGCGATAAATGGGCTAACGATTGCACAAAGAGGTACGCCGACCCAATGATCAATCGCACGCATAGTGTTGACACTAATAGTCATAGTTTGGCTCTAAAAAATTATTTTCGTTTTAATAAAAAATAGGCGCCTGGTAGCACCGATAAAACAGTAATTGCTCCGTAGCTAATAGAGGCTAATACTGTTAGCGAGGGGTTAACACCCCATAAGGCCAGGACAGATGAAAGGGTGGCTTCACGCAAGCCCCATCCCGAAATACTAATTGGCAACATGAGCAACAGGCTGAGTGCAGGTAAGCCAATCATTAAGCCTTCGATAGGTGCATCTACACCGTAAGCCTTAAGACAAAAGAGTAGCGTCAAAATAGTGAGGAAATGAATGCCAATCGCCAGGCATGCTTGAGCAATATTGTTAGGCCACGCAAACGCTAGCTGGATACCAGGCATCGCGTTATTCATATTGAAGCGTTCTAAGAGTTTTTGCAGGAGTTGCTTGCTAGGCCCCCAGGCGAGTATCAGAGCAATCGCTACACCGGCTAGTAGCATGACTGCTATTACCGCGTAACCTAAATCTTGACCCCATGCTGCGAGGGTGGCGCCACCCAAAATCAAGCCAATCCCGCCTAGTAAATTGTTGCCCGCTAAACCAAGAAGGCGATCTACCAACACCATCGAAAAACTTAAACGCAATTTAGGGGTGGCATGCCCAAGGTCTACTGAGTGATGAAGTTCATCATCCAACTCTTTGGTTTCCGAGAGATTGCCGGTGCTGGTCAAATGCGTTGCAGTAATGGCGCGATAACTATCGCCACCCAAGGTACTAGGCAGACCTTGGTTAATGAGACCGCCTGTAAAGTAGAGGCCGATATAAGAGCGAATACGGCGGGGAAATCCCACTCTTTGCATAAACAAGCCCCAGCGATATCCGCCACAAATAAATGCCAACATCATGCTTGCTAGAGCCGCTAAGAACCATAGAGGCTGCATCTGAATATGGGTATCAAATAGTGAGCGCCAATCAATTCCACTTGTTGCTTTCCAAAGCAGAGCAACGGAGAGTAGAACGCGAATAGTAGGCCAAGCCTTCTTCAGAATGGATTTCCACCCCGATTGGCTCTTTGGGGTGGGTTGGGCTTGTGAACTCATAAGCGTAAGGATAATGCCTCGGGCGCCTAAGGTCTTGAATTTGGGGGAATTACTCCGCTTGACCGGGGCCTTGCCAGTGACTGCAAAGGCTAAAGTCAAATTTAGATAGAACTCGGCCAAATCGGACGATTTCTAGGCTATCCAAGGGCTCGCAGGCTTGGAATACTGATTTATTGCCCACAGGCAGAGGGTATGGCATTCCAGACCAGTTAATCAGGAGTACATTTGCTCCCTTTGGTAAATCCCCAAACCAGAGATCAAACTGATCCTGTCTTTGGTCTAAAACAAAAACTGGCGTAGGCGAAGCGTACCAAGCAGCTCGACTTCCTAAAGTCCAGTTTTGAACAGCAATGCCATTGGCTTTAGTGGCCTTAGCAAGGTCTGCTGCTTTTTGACCCGCGACTTTCCAGCCATATAAATCAGCAATTGGATTGGATTTAATTGGGGCCGAACTAATGCCTCCTGACAATACATATCCAAAGCCGATACAACATAAAGCAATTTGAATAAAAAATAAAATGCGAATCCAGTAACGATGTTGTGTAGCCCAAGCTTTTGCTAAACCAATTCCGGCAAATGGTGCGAGACAGAACCAAGCAGGTGAAGTCCAGTGAGGAAGTCCACCTCCACCAGAAAGGCTGGCAAAAATTGCGAATGGAATCAAAAAGAATCCAAAGAGCGCAAGTAATGACAGTTTTGTGGCATGCATGCAGTCTTTTAAAAACACAACAGAACCCAAGATGAAAAGAGGACCAAAGACTAGTATTTGAATGCCGATATAAGCACCCAGCCTGCGCCAGAGCCATTCTCCACCGCCACCATGGGCAAGTTGGTATTTGAATGAAATCCAATCGTTAGCCCAATTCCAATACAGGACGGGTGTGATCAACAGTAGGGCGCTTAGTGCAGCAATCCAAAAGCCTGCTTTCGTGATCCATGGTTTTCTTGATGTACTCAAAAATACCAATAGCAACGCAAGCGCAGTAAAAGCGGCCGTGTATTTACTTAAGCCAGCTAGGCCTAATAAGATGCCAGTAATGATCCAATCGCAAATACTAAATTGGTCTTTACTTAACCAACGTAAAGCCATCCACATCAGACCAAGACTTAATGGCGCAAGTAAAGTATCTGGTAGTAAACCGATTGCCAGAATGTGCAACATGGGTGCAGCGATAACTGTTAGGACCGCCATTAGTCCACATAAGTTTGCTGATGGCAGTGCACTGGTGAGATAGCCAGCGTTGCGCCCACGAATAAAGTGGTGCACCTCAACCGTAACTGCATAAACTAAGTAACAAGAGAGAATCCAAAGCATCTCTGGGATGATGCGAATGATGCCTTCAGAAGAGGTAAGCGCTACTAAGGGCCATTGAATCCAACCCACCAACGGCGGGTGATCAAAATAACTCCAGGCTAAATGTTGCGCATATAGAGCATAGTGGGCCTCATCAACTGAAAACTCTATTGAAAAGCCCAGAGCCAGGTGCACTACCGCGGCAATAAGGACGCAGATTACAGCCCAGCCAGAAGGTGATTGTTGACGCATGTAATGATTTTAGACTCACAGAGACCATTCTTTGGGACAATTAAGACATGTTCAAGCAAGCCCTCTCACTTTTATTCTTTGGTGCAGTCGTTTTTTTGACTGGATGTGCTGGGCTGAGCGGAGAATCTGTGCAAAACGAGGCAGGACAGGCATTTAATGCCGATCAATTGCCAGCACAAGAAGAGCTGCCCAAATTCTCGGCTGAAACTGCGCGGGCCGGCATGCCTAATGGTTGGAATTTTTACCGCATAGCACCCTTTAAAAAGAATACGGTATATCGCTTAGAAAACTATCAAGGCAAAACGGTGCTTAGCGCTAATTCCAAAACTTCTGCCTCTGGGTTGGCTGTCAAGTTACGCCCTCGTCAGGCAAGCAATTTATGGCTGCAGTGGGAATGGAAGGCTATCAACCCAATCGTGAATGCTGATAATGCGGATGCTTATGCAGATGATGCTCCGCTACGTATCTTGGTTGCGTTTGATGGCAATAAGTCAAAGCTATCTTTAAAAGAAAAAATGACTTTTGAGATGGCCAATCTCATAAGCGGCCAAGAAATGCCCTATGCCACATTGATGTATATCTGGTCTGGAAAGTCCCCTGTGGATGCCATCATTCCAAATGCGCATACCTCTCGGATCAAAATGATTGTGGTGGATTCTGGTTGGGATGGTTTGGATCAGTGGCACAAGCATCAGCGTGATTTAGCGGCCGACTATAAGCGTGCCTACGGTGAGAGCCCTGGCCAAGTCATTGGTATTGCCTTACTTACTGATACAGACAATACCAAATCAGAAGTGCGTGCGTATTACGGTGACATTGAACTCATTCGCAAGAAGCCAAAATAACTTACTTCCAAATAAGCAACAATCTGCAAGCAAGCAACGCTTGTTATGAATTAATGCGCAGGATGCCAGCGCTTGAGTAGTAGGGCGTTGCTAAGAACACAGAAGCTCGATAAGGCCATGGCGCTGCCAGCTAGCATGGGTGACAGATACCCCAGCGCTGCCAATGGAATCCCGGTGGCATTAAAGATAAAAGCCCAGAATAAATTTTGCTGAATCTTTTGCCAAGTCCGCTTGGAGATATCGATAGCATTCGCAACCAGAGTGGGATCGCCTCGCATTAAGGTAATGCCGGCGGCTTGCATGGCTACATCAGTGCCCGTAGACATTGCCATACCCACATCTGCAGTTGCCAAAGCAGGCGCATCATTCACGCCATCTCCTACCATTGCAACAAATTGACGTTCACCATCTTTCGATTGGAGTTGGCGAATAATTTCTGCTTTATTACTAGGCATAATTTGTGCAAACACTTCTTGAATGCCAATAGTTTTGGCAACACGATTAGCGGCGGCAATATTGTCACCAGAAAGCATTACTGCACGAATATGCAACTTATGAAGTGAAGTAACCGCCTCTTGAGCGTTATCTTTGAGTTCATCTCCAAAGGCAATGATCGCAATGGGTGAGGAAGGATTTTCTTGATTCATTAATACGGAGACAGTTTGGCCGGCATCAAAACAGGCTTGTGCCTTTGCAAGTATTGCGGAGTAGTGGGGGCTGCCTTCTAACGATGCAATGCTTTGTAGGTTCAGACTAAGGCCCAGGAAAACGCCAGCGCTTGGCCTGCCGCTAATGCCAATACCGGGCAGGGCTTTGCTGTCTGATGGAGTAATGGGATTTAAGCCCTTTTGTTTAGCGGCTTCTAGCAGTGCTTTCGCAAGTGGGTGTTCACTACCGAGTTGTAAACCTGCAGCACTCGCGAGAATGTCATCTACCGCAAATGAATCACCAAAAGGGATAATCTCCAGCAGTCTTGGTTTGCCAATGGTGAGGGTGCCTGTTTTATCAAAGGCCACTACGTTTAAGCGATGCGCCAACTCTAATACCTGTGGATCTTTAATGAGGATTCCAAAACGTGCTGCAACGCCAGTTCCTGCCATGATGGCTGCAGGTGTTGCAAGACCCAGCGCACATGGACATGCAATCACGAGAACTGAGACTGCGCGCAGTATGGCGACGGATGCAGAGTCCAAATAAAACCAGTTCGCTAATCCAGTAATGAATGCAATCACAATTACGCTAGGGACAAAAATTGCACTCACTTGATCGACTAATTTTTGTATAGGTGCTTTTTGAGTTTGCGCATCTTCCACTAAAGAAATAATTTTTGAGAGAACGCTCTCAACGCCTACTGCCTGGGCCTCAATCACCAATAGTCCTTCCCCATTGAGTGAGCCGCCAATGACATTTTCACCAAGATGCTTTTTGACGGGATCGCTTTCTCCGGTGAGGAGGGATTCATCAACATGGCTGTTACCAAGTAAGACGATTCCATCTACCGATATACGTTCACCTGGCAACACTAAGACGCGATCTTTAGGGAATACCTGATCTAGAGGAAGATCTCGAAATTGGTCTAATGCAGAGTTCTCACTGATAACAATATTGCGCTCGATGACTTTGGCATGTTCAGGCCATAACTTTTGCAAGGCGCGTATTGCTTCACTAGTTTGTTGCTTGGCTCTGGCTTCTAACCATTTACCAAGCATGACCATGCAGATAATGACGGCTGATCCTTCAAAATAGAGCTCGTGACTTGCATGGGGTGATGCAATCATTTGATACACGCTTAATCCGTAGGCTGCACTTGTGCCGAGCGCGACTAATAAATCCATATTGCCAACACCTGACATCAGAGATTTGAAGCCTGCTTTATAAAAGCGCCATCCTAAAAAGAATTGCACTGGAGTCGCAAGTAATAGTTGCCATGTCGGTGAAAGTGACCAATGAATGCCAAAAGGCATGAGCAACATGGGTAAAAAAAGTGGCGCTGAAAGGCTAAAACCTAGAATGACACGACCCAGACCATCAGTCCCCCAGAATAATTTAGAGGGAGCTAACTCAGGAATGCCGTGGGGCGCACTGATTTTGGCTGAATAACCTGTTTTTTGTACCAAAGCGATGATGTCATCGATTTGAACCTCGGAATCGGCATTTACGCGAATTTTGGCTTGTTCAGTTGCCAAATTCACGCTGGCAGCTTCCACGCCTGCTATCTTGTCTAAAGCCTTTTCAACCCTGCCAACACAAGAGGCGCAGGTCATCCCGCCGATATCTAGAGTAAATAGCTCTGAATGAGTGTCTTTTTGGTGAGCCATATAGAAGATAATCTACTCTATACAAGCTATATTCACAGCAAAAAGGCCTATATGTTGAGTTTAAAAGTATCCGGAATGACCTGTGGGGGCTGTATTAATGCGGTCACTCGGGCAGTGCAAGCCCAAGATCCTCAGGCTAAAGTTCAGGCGGATTTGGCAAGTCAGACCGTCACCCTTGAAACTAGTTTATCTCAGGCGCAGGCTAGTCAATTGATTACTGAAGCAGGGTTTCCCGTATCAAATTTGGCCTAGAACTTAAGGGTAGTAAGCAATTTTTTGCCAGCACCATTAATCTACCCACTATTTAAGAAATATTACATTTAACAATTCTAGGTCTTCATACTTAGAATTGCACTTCACAGGAGAAGGTTGTGTCAGTAACTGTAGAGGCCGTTCAAGACGTGCTCAAGGGTCTAGTAGATCCAAACACAAAGATGGATTTTGTCTCAGCAAAAAATGTTAAAAATCTCCGCGTAGAAGGCGGTGATATTTCTTTAGATATTGTGCTGGGATATCCCGCCAAAAGCCAGTTCGATTCGATTCGTAAATCGGTAATCAATGCGTTGCGTGAGTTATCAGGCGTCAAAAATGTGAGCGTCAATATCTCTAGCCAAATCGTTGCGCATGCAGTGCAACGTGGAGTGAAGTTATTGCCCGGCGTAAAAAATATTATTGCGGTGGCAAGCGGTAAGGGTGGCGTAGGGAAGTCCACAACGGCCGTGAATCTCGCCCTAGCTCTTGCTGCGGAAGGTGCACAGGTCGGTATTTTGGATGCGGATATTTATGGCCCAAGTCAGCCAATGATGTTGGGTATCACCGGTAGACCGGACTCTATTGAAGAAAATACGATTGAGCCAATGGAAGCCTATGGTTTGCAGGCAAGCTCGATTGGTTTTTTGATTGATGACGACGCACCCATGGTGTGGCGTGGTCCAATGGTGACTTCAGCGTTGGAGCAGTTACTTCGCCAAACCCGTTGGCGTGATCTTGACTACCTGATTGTAGATATGCCGCCTGGCACGGGTGATATTCAATTGACCTTGGCACAAAAGGTTCCTGTTACAGGCTCAGTCATTGTGACTACTCCTCAAGATATTGCTTTGCTAGATGCGCGTAAGGGCCTCAAGATGTTTGAGAAGGTGGGCGTACCCATCATTGGCATTATTGAAAACATGAGCACTTACGTTTGCACTAAATGTGGACACGAAGAGCATGTATTCGGTACTGGCGGCGGTGAAAAAATGTGTAAAGAGTATGCAGTGGATTTCTTGGGCTCATTGCCTCTGAACCTTTCGATTCGTGAGCAGGCTGATGCTGGGCGTCCAACAGTTGTGGCTGATCCAGATGGCGCTATTAGTGCTATCTATAAAGGCATTGCTAGACAGGTAGCCATTCGTGTTGCTACTCTATCTAAAGATATGAGCAGTAAATTTCCGAACATTGTGGTTCAAAACACCTGAGGCTCTGAACACTTATGCGCTTTGCAGTACTAATGCGTAAACAGAATATTGATAACCCATGGGTCTCCTTCCGCTGGGTGCCTCAGGAAGTGTTGCCTGATTTTGGGCAATTCAATAGTCAACAAACTAAATCCATTGTGGGTCAGTTTCTTGGGCGCGATGCCGATGGTGAATCCTGGTTATTCACAGGTTATGAGCTCGATCTCTTTTCGGACGAGGCTGAGGGCTACTATCTCAATGTTTCTGCAACAACGCCCGCATGGTTTGTCATGTGGCGTTTGGAAGAAGATATTGAGCGTTATATTGATGAGCAATCGCTCCCCTTGGCAAAATCTGAAGCTTCATTTGCAGTGCCTCACCGTATTTGCGTCAGTTATAACGAAGCTGCTCGCTTGCTGGATGGTGGTGAGTCTGTTGATACGATTCCGCTGAGTGAGCAGCATGCCACATGGTTGCAAGAGTATGTCAATGACAACTATCGGCCGGAACCCAAAAAACGCCATAAGCCAGCTTCATTCAAGGGTGCGCAACGCCCTATGGAGGAATAATGGCCGATGGATTTTTGGGGCGTTGGTCTAAGCTTAAAGCGGGTAAAGAAGATGTCTCGCCAGAAAAAAAAGTAGAGGCTCCTAAAGAGGCTGCTCAGGCTCCACTCGTTGAGGGCGCCCAAGAGACTACACATCCGCCAGCTACCCTGGAGGATGTGGTCAAGATTGATCGTTTTGATCCGGATTTTTCTGCTTTTATGAAGCCGGATGTAGACCCTGCTGTTCAGCAGGCTGCCCTAAAGAAAATGTTTACCGATCCCCATTTCAACATCATGGATGGGTTGGATATTTATATTGATGACTACAGTAAACCAGATCCGCTACCACCAGGAATGCTGGAGAGAATGGTGCAGAGCGATATGCTCAACCTTTTCCGCAAATCGAGCGAAGAGCTTGCTGAGGAATCCCAGCAAAGCGTAAACCCAGCGCCTAATCCGCGGCTTGAGGGTGACACATTGGCAGCTCAACAGCAAACTGATTTAACATCCACACAACAAAAACCTGCAGATCAGTTGGAAGAGGTGCCCAATAAGGTATCAATAGAGTCTGACCAGAAAAAAACCTAAGAAGATAGCGCATGAGTCAAAAATTAGTCTGCAACTGTAATGGCACCATGCCTTTGGATGCAAAAGCTATCGGGGTCCCGATTCATAAATCCTTATGCAGGCAAGAGGTCGGCTCTTTTTTAAAAGCGCTAGATGGTTCTGATTCTCTGGTGATAGCGTGTACGCAAGAGGGTGCCCTTTTTAGTGAGCTCGCTGACCAAGCTGAAAAGCCATTAGTTGCGCCACTGCGTTTTGTCAATATTCGTGAAGTAGCTGGTTGGACTCAAGAGGCTAAAACATCCGGACCTAAAATTGCTGCGTTGTTAGCTTTAGCTGACATGCCTGAGGCTGAACCTGTTCCTGTTGTGAATTACGAAAGCCAGGGAAGATTATTAATTATCGGCGCTGGGTCACAAGCCATTCCTTGGGCTGAAAAATTAAGCCCATCGCTAGATGTTTCAGTCTTATGCACGCAGCCTGGCGACTTGCCGCTGACCCGAAGCTACCCAATCTTCACCGGCGCAGTAACCAGGTTGGATGGTTATCTAGGAAACTTTTCAGTAAATTGGGATTTGCAAAATCCGATTGACCCAGAGATGTGTACTCGCTGTGGGGCCTGTGTTGAAGTATGTCCTGAGGGTGCTATTGATCTTTCCTTTCAGATTGATTTAAGTAAATGCAAATCCCATCGTGACTGCGTTATTGCATGTACCAGCATTGGCGCCATTTCTTTTGATCGCAAAGAGCGTGAGCGCAATTCAGAATTCGATTTAATTTTGGACTTGCGTTTGGATCCCAAAATGCGCATGAGTCAAACGCCGCAGGGTTACTTTGCTCCTGGCATTGATCCTCTTGAGCAGGCGCTGGCAGTGAATCAACTCTCCGAGATGGTGGGGGAGTTTGAGAAGCCTAAATATTTTGCCTATAACGAAAAAATTTGTGCTCATGGCCGTAATGGCAAAGTAGGTTGCAGTGCTTGTATTGATGTTTGTTCAACAGGCGCTATTAGTTCAATCTTTAAAAATGGGCAAGGTTCTGTAGAGGTCAATCCAAATCTTTGTATGGGTTGCGGAGCTTGTGCAACCGCATGCCCTTCCGGCGCAATACGTTATAACTACCCAAGCGTTGCTCATCAGGGCAAAGAACTCAAAACGGTAGCGAGCGTCTTTACGGCCGAAGCTAAAAAGATTCATCAAGCGATGGCCCCCAGCTTGCTTTTGCATACTCTAAAAGCGGGTACACAAATGATTGATAGCTTGGGCAGATCAGCGCATGTCATGCCAAAGCAATTCGAAGGCCTCCCTGCATTTGTGATTCCTTATGGCATTGAGCATATTGCCTCTACTGGTTTGGACTTATGGCTGGGTGCGCTGACGTATGGTTTTGCGGAAGTGACTTTGTTATTAAGTGGAGACGAGGATCCTGCATATCGCGCAGTACTTGAAGAGCAGGTAGTTTTAGCAAACAGCATTCTGAATGCGTATGGCTTTGACGATCGCGTTCATTTGATCTTGGCTAATTCAGTTGAAGATGTGGCGACGGTGTCCAAGGCAATGGCGGCGTTACGTCAGCGTGGATCGCTTGGTCCTATCTGTACTCCTGCAAGCATTGGCTTATCGAATCAGAAACGCGAAACGCTTGAGGCAGCCTTAGAGCATTTGCAAAAACAAGCGAAGACTCCGTTGCTGGAGATGGGTGTTGTACTTCCAAAGTCTTCCTTGTTGGGTGGTCTAGCAATTAACAAAGATGCTTGCACCTTGTGTATGTCTTGTGTCAGCGGCTGTCCTGAAGGTGCGCTTTTAGACAATCCTGACGAGCCTATTCTTTCGTTTATTGAGAAGCAGTGTGTACAGTGCGGCATCTGTGTGCAAACCTGTCCCGAGAAGGCTTTAACTCTTGCACCTCGTTTGCAAACAGTTGAGCAGCGCAAGCAACGGACTACCCTGAACGAAACCCAGGCCTTCCATTGCATTAGTTGTGGCAATCCTTTCGGAACACTCAAGATGGTTGATTTGATGCTCAGCAAGCTTGGAGCGCATGGTGCTTTTGCTGGGGCTGCAATGGATCGATTGAAGATGTGTAGTGATTGTCGAGTGGTAGATATGGTGAAAAAAGAAACATGAGCGAAATTGCGAAAGAAGTAGCGAAAGAGAATCTATCTGCCGAAGTAGGCGATGTAGGCCTGCCTGAGGATTTGGCTAGGGCAGATTTATATGGCTTGATCGCCCGCTTTTTTCAGATGCCGCCCGATCAACAGCTTTTGGATCAAATTGCTGCCACTGCTGATCAACAAGATGCAGCAGATGAGGCACCTTTGGCTAAGGTTTGGATGGATGTAGTGGAGGTTGCTAAAAATAATCCCGCCAAAGCTTGGCATGATGAGTTTGATTTGAATTTCATCAGCGTTGGCAAGCCGAATGTTGTTTTGAATGGCTCCTTTTACATGGCGGGCCATCTCAACGAGAAGCCCCTGGTGAATATTCGCAAGGCTTTAGAGAGTTTTGGTCTCGAGGCCGCAGAAGAGGTGACTGAAACTGAAGACCATATCTCGGCCCTCAGTGAGGTCATGCGTTATCTCATTGCGGGTGATGACGTAGAGATCTCAAACCTTACAAATCAAAGGGTTTTTTTCAATGAGCATATTCGTCCCTGGTATGACGAATTTTGCGATGCAATAGAAGGCATTCCTGAAATGCATTTGTATCACCCAGTCGCCGCCTTAACCAGAGAATTCCTAGCAATTGAAGGCCAAGGCTTCGACATGATTTGATGTTGCATCGCAATATGAATATTGTCCTAATAACTAATAGTTACACCAATATGTCAAAAATGCGATTTCCTATTACACTTGACGCAGATCAAGAATAATTCCATAGGAGCATGCAATGACCGTCAAATCCAAGGTTGCTTTAAGCGAAGAAAATAAGCCATCGCGCCGTAAGTTCTTTATTGGTGCAGGCGCTGCAGTTGGAGCTGTCGCTGTAGTGAGTCAAACCCCAATTGGCAAAGCGGTTATCCAGGAAATTAGTGGAGCCAAAGCCGTGCAAGATGTTGGTCAAACGATGACTGCTCACATGCGCAAGTACTACGAATCCACTTTGATTTAACCATCTTCTCTTCACTATTGCTTTCACTGTTTCTAAATAAATAAAAAACTTTCTCAGGGACATCATATGAGTCTGACTCGTAAATCCAATACCCCACAAAGCAGTCGTTCCACATCGCGCCTGATCGGTAGTCTTTCACGCGGCTTAAAAGCGGCTGTTCCAACGATGGATCGCCGCGCATTCCTCAAGCGCTCAGGCGTGGGAGTTGGCGCTGGTATCGCTGCTAGTCAATTAAGTTTTGTTCAAAAAGTATCTGCTGAGCAAAGCAAGGCAATGCTAGACGGCAAGGGCAAGATTGAAGTTAAGAGATCTATTTGTACTCACTGTTCCGTAGGTTGTGCAGTAGATGCCACCGTTGAGAATGGTGTATGGGTTCGTCAAGATCCGGTATTTGATTCCCCAATTAATATGGGGGCTCATTGCGCTAAAGGCGCTGCCTTGCGTGAGCACGGACACGGTGACTATCGTTTGCGTTACCCAATGAAGTTGGTTGATGGAAAGTACCAACGCATTTCTTGGGATCAAGCCTTAACTGAAATTACCGCACAGATGAAGGATATTCGCCAGAAATATTCTCCGGATGCAATGTTCTTCATCGGCTCCTCGAAACACAATAATGAACAGGCCTACTTACTCCGTAAGTGGGTCTCTTTCTTTGGCACAAACAATACAGACCATCAGGCTCGTATTTGTCACTCCACAACAGTAGCGGGTGTTGCAAACACCTGGGGCTATGGTGCGATGACCAATAGCTACAACGACATGATGAATTCCAAGGCTGCTTTGTATATTGGTTCAAATGCTGCTGAAGCTCATCCAGTTTCGATGTTGATGCTCTTGCACGCAAAAGAGAATGGTTGCAAGGTGGTTGTGGTGGATCCGCGCTACACCCGTACTGCTGCTAAGTCAGACCAGTACATCCGTATTCGTTCTGGTACTGATATTCCATTCCTATTTGGCATGCTGTATCACATCTTTAAAAACGGTTGGGAAGATAAGAAGTACATCAACGACCGTGTTTATGGCATGGAAGAGATTCGCAAAGAAGTGATGGAGAAGTGGACGCCTGCTGCAGTTGAGGAGGCTTGTGGAGTACCTGAGGCTCAGGTATACCAAGCTGCTAAAACCATGGCAATGAATCGTCCTAGTACCATTGTTTGGTGTATGGGCCAAACCCAGCACACTATCGGTAATGCGATTGTGCGCGCCTCTTGTATTTTGCAATTAGCTTTAGGTAACGTAGGTAAGTCTGGTGGTGGTACGAATATTTTCCGCGGTCACGATAACGTTCAGGGTGCAACTGACGTTGGCCCTAACCCAGACTCATTACCTGGTTACTATGGTTTGGCTGCTGGCTCATGGAAGCACTTCTCAACAGTTTGGGGAGTTGATTACGAGTGGATTAAAGGCCGTTATGCGCCCGACATGATGGAGAAATCCGGCACTACTGTGTCTCGTTGGGTTGATGCTGTTCTCGAGAAGAATGACATGATCGACCAGCAGACTAACGTAAAAGGCTTGTTCTTCTGGGGCCATGCTCCGAACTCACAAACTCGCGGCCTCGATATGAAGCGTGCGATGGATAAGTTGGATCTCTTAGTAGTGGTCGATCCGTATCCAAGCGCGACTGCTGCAATGGCTGCAATGCCTGCTGCAGAAGGTCAAGCAGTGAATAAGAATCGGAATGTGTACTTATTGCCTGCTGCAACACAGTTTGAAACTTGCGGCACCGCGACAGCATCCAATCGCTCATTGCAGTGGCGTGAGAAGGTAATCGATCCATTGTTTGAATCTGTTCCTGACCACGTGATCATGCAAGCTTTTGCTGACCGCTTAGGTTTCGGCGAAGAGTTGTCTAAGAACTACAAAATGCTCAGTACCAAATTTGCTGGTAAGCAATGGAAAGAGCCGCAAATTGAAGACATCCTGCGCGAGATTAACCGCTCTTGCTGGACTATTGGATACACAGGCCAAACTCCTGAGCGCCTCAAAGCTCACATGAGAATGGTGGCAACCTTTGATCCGAAGACCTTGAAGTCACGTGGCGGTATTGACCCGGTAACTGGCTACAATACGACCGGCGATTACTATGGCTTGCCTTGGCCTTGCTACGGTACAGCAGCTATTAAGCATCCTGGCTCACCAAATCTGTATGACACAAGTAAGAGCGTGATGGAGGGTGGTGGTAACTTCCGCGCCAACTTCGGTGTTGAGCGTGAAGGCGTCAGTTTGCTTGCTGCAGATGGATCCCACTCTAAGGGTGCCGCAATTACTACCGGCTACCCAGAGTTTGATCACGTGTTTATGAAGAAATTAGGTTGGTGGGATCAGTTAACTGACGACGAGAAAAAACTCGCTGAGGGTAAAAACTGGAAGACTGACTTATCTGGCGGTATTCAGCGCGTGGTGATGAAGAATGGTTGCCATCCATTTGGTAACGCCAAAGCGCGTGCAGTGGTTTGGAACTTCCCAGACCCAGTTCCAATTCACCGTGAAGCGCTCTACAGTACAAATGCTCCAATGATGCGTAAGTACCCAACAGCGGCCGATAAGAAAAACTTCTGGCGCTTACCAACCCTCTATAAGACAGTTCAAGATCAAAACTTGAATCAGAAGTTATATGAGAAGTTCCCAATCATTCTGACCTCAGGTCGTTTGGTTGAGTACGAGGGCGGTGGTGATGAGACTCGTTCTAATCCATGGTTAGCAGAGCTTCAACAAGAAAACTTTGTGGAGATTAATCCTAAGGCTGCAGCGGATCGCGGTATTAAGAACTGGGATTATGTTTGGGTGAAGTCGCCAACAGGTGCCAAGATCAAAGTGCGCGCAATGGTTACAGAGCGTGTTGATCAAGGAACTGCTTTCGTTCCATTCCACTTTGCGGGTTGGTGGCAGGGCGAGGACATTCGCAAATACTATCCAGAGGGTGCTGCCCCAGTAGTTCAGGGTGAAGCGGTTAACACTGCAACTACTTATGGTTATGACATGGTGACGATGATGCAAGAAACGAAAACCACAATGTGTCAAATCGAGAAATTTGCCTAAGTCAAAAAATAAGGTCAGGAGAACACAATGGCAAGAATGAAATTTATTTGCGACACGGAGCGATGCATTGAGTGCAACGGTTGTGTCACAGCCTGTAAAAATGATAATGAAGTGCCTTGGGGTGTTAATCGCCGCCGTGTTGTTACGGTAAACGATGGCATCATCGGTCAAGAAAAGTCAGTTTCAGTTGCATGTATGCACTGTAGTGACGCTCCATGCATGGCGGTATGTCCAGTAGATTGTTTCTATCGCACTGACGAGGGCGTTGTGCTGCACGATAAAGATATTTGTATCGGTTGTGGCTACTGCTCTTTTGCTTGCCCATTTGGCGCACCACAGTTCCTCAGTAAGGGTGCCTTTGGTTCCCGTAGCAAAATGGATAAGTGCACATTCTGTAGTGGCGGCCCAGAAGAAAACGGCAGCGTTGCAGAGTTTGAGAAATATGGACGTAATCGCTTGGCGGAAGGTAAGTTGCCACTCTGTGCTGAGATGTGTTCAACCAAGGCATTGATTGGTGGTGACAGCGATATTATTTCTGGCATCTTTAATAATCGTGTTGCGACACGTGAGAAGAATGGCAAGTACCCAGGATCCAAAGCCTTTGGTTGGAATACTGCTTACGGTGGTCCAGATGCACCAGCACCTACACCAACGCCTGCTGCAAAAATTCCTGGAGCTCAATAATGAAAGTCAATTTCAAAACTCTCGGCATGTGTTTTGCAGCAGCAGCTTTGTTGGCGGCTTGCTCTGAGCCACCAGAAATTGCTGCTAAGGCTGCTAAGCGTCCAGATGTTGCTCCTTATATGGGCGCCAATAATGGATTTATGACTAAGAATTGGACGCCAGGCAACCAGGCTAGTTGGACCGAGTCGATTGACAAGCGCAATCAAGGTCAAAACGAATACAGTCGCGTTAAGTGATCAACTAAATAACAATAAATAAAACGAAAACGTTTAAGGACATGTGTATGAAACGATCATTTTCTAAAGTTCTACGCACTTTGGTAGTGGCTGCAGGTTTGTCGCTAACTCTAGCGAGTGGTATGAGCTTTGCTGAACGTGCACCGATGGCGCCTTTGCCTTCTCCAAGTGGAGTGGATGTGCCTCCTGCATCTGTGCCGGCAAATCCAAATGCTTTGGCTAATGGAACTCAAGCTCAGGCTCAGCCAGCAAATCCATCCATTTTCATGGCGCCAAACAGTGATCCACAAAACTACGTCAGTATTCCTGATAAACAAGCAGGTGTTTTGATTCAGCGTGCTGGCCAACAATGGCGCGTTATCCGCAATGGTGTTATCACGGTATTCGGTGGCTGGTTGTTGGCCATTGCCTTTTTTGGTATTGCTGCTCTTTTCATCATTAAAGGTCCAATTAAGCTACATGCACTGATGTCTGGCCAAAAAATCAAACGGTTTAATGGCTTTGAGCGGTTTACACATTGGGTGATGGCATTTAGTTTCTTGGCTCTGGCATTTACAGGCTTATTAATTCTGTATGGTAAATATTTTGCGATGCCTTTGATGGGTGGCGCTGCTTATGGCTCCTTCTTAATGGTTTGCAAAAATATTCACAATTACACTGGACCGTTATTTACACTAAGCGTTGTTATCTTCTTCTTACTCTTTGCAAGCAGAAATATCCCAGGTCAAGGCGACCTTACCTGGATCAAGTCATTTGGTGGGATGTTCGGCGGAAAGCATCCGCCTGCAGGCTTCTTTAATTTCGGCGAGAAGATTTGGTTTTGGTTTGGCATGACTTTCTTAGGCTTGGTAATTTCATCCTCTGGTTTTGTACTCGATATGATCGTTCCTTTCATGGAGGTTCAATACATTCGTGGAACCATGCAGGTAGCCAATATCATCCATAGTTCAGCTTCTATCTTGATGACTACCATGGCTATGGGGCATATTTATATCGGTTCAATAGGTATGCAAGGCTCTCTTGATGGCATGAAGACTGGTTATGTAGATGCCACTTGGGCTAAAGAGCACCATGAGCTCTGGTACAACAAGGTAAATAAATAAGGACAAGGCCATGAAAAAAATCATTGCTCTTACGTTTTGCGCATTTGCTGCCTCCTCGGTAATAGCGACATTGCCACCATTGAGCCCAGAGGCACAAGAGGCTGCTAATTTGGCTAAAGCAAAAACTGCCTACGGTGATAAAATTGGTGCATATCAACTCTGCCAGGCTCAAAACCGGGTTGCTGATCGATTTAAGGTTTCTGGGGCTGCGGCTCCAGCAGCCTGTACTGCACCACCACCATTAGTTCCACCAGTTGCAGCAGCAGCTGCTCCTGCCGCTCCAGCGGCACCCGCTGCCAAGTAATTAGTCAGCGAGTAACTCTTGTTGTAAGTAGCGTTTAGCTGCAGGTGTTTGGGGATTGTTAAAGAAGGGGCCTACGGGTCCCTTTTCTTTTATTTCCCCTTGATCAATAAAGATGATGTGCTCAGCTAGTCTTTGTACTTGGGCAAGTTGATGGGATGAAAAAATCACATCAACTCCCTGGCGGTCAAATTGACGAATCAACTCTTCAACTTGTTCAGTAGTCTTGGGATCGAGATTGGCAGTCGGCTCATCTAGTAAAACCAAATTGGGTTTTTGAAGAATGGCTCTTCCAAGGCAGACCTTTTGTCTTTCACCTGCAGATAATTTATGCGCTGGACTGTTAGCTAGCTCGCTTAAACCTACTTGCTCAATCACGCGGTTTATATCAGCATTCTCAATGGATCCATCCGCGTCACAAACCATTGCGATATTGGTTTTAGCTGAGGCTTTAATCATCGGCGTGTGATGTAAAACCAAAGCCGTTTTTGTTTTAAATGAGTAACTTACTGTTCCGCTATCTGGCTGAACGAGCCCATCTAGAAGTTTTAGAAGAGTAGTTTTGCCGGCGCCATTAGGGCCAATACAGGCGGTAATTCTATCTGCTGGAATAAGGGCGTGCGGGATATTCAGAATGGTTCTGCCATTGCTTTTGACAATGATGTCTGTGAGCTCAATGAACTTTTCAAAATTTTCCATCGTATCAACCATAGCGGTGCTCCGCAATTTGGCGAACTGCAAAGGTAAATAAATTAGCCAGAAGAACAATAGTGAGCAAGACGATGCCAAGGGCGAGGGCTAAAGGTAGATCACCTTTGCTAGTCTCTAGCGCAATCGCAGTTGTCATTGTTCTGGTGGAATGATCAATATTGCCGCCAACAATCATGACCGCTCCAACCTCGGATATGGCTCTAGCTAGGCCGGCAAGCACGGCAATAGTAAGGGAAAAGCGGCAATCCCAAATCAACCATTTAAAGCGGGAGAGGGGTGGCAATTTGAGGCTCAGAAAGGAATCGCGATGTATTTTCCAGGAGTCCTCTAGTATTTGGCGGCTAAGTGCGGCGATTAAAGGGGTTGTGAGCAATGTTTGAGCCACAATCATGCCCTTTACTGTAAATAGCCAGCCCCATGCGCCAAGAGGCCCCGTACGTGACAGCATCAGGTATACCAACACTCCAACAATGACTGTAGGGACCCCCATGAGGGTATTGAGGGTCACAATAATGGTCTTTTTGCCTGCAAAACGTTCAGTGGCCAGAAGAGCGCCAATCGGCAGGCCCAAAAGCGTTCCAACCAGAAGGGCTGTAAGGCTGACCTGTAGAGAAACCCAGACGATCCCCAATACACTGCCATCTAGGTGGGCGAGCAAGGAAAGGGCGTCTTGAAAAGCTTTTAACATGCGCTTGATTCTATCAAGGCAATGGCAAAATGACTGTAATGAGATTGATTCCCTTTTTTTGACCTATGGCTGAAGTGGTTTGCCTCTGTAATGAGGTCCTCGATATCGATTTGCGTGAGTATTTAGATGCCCACCCGATAGACTCGATTGACGAGTTACGGGAGCAGGCGTCGATTTGCAATAAATGTATGCAGTGTCAGGAATTGGTCGAAGGTGAAATTTACTTAGCGCGCGTTCGACGCCAACGTGCTGCAGGTCAGTTTTGATGAGCACGATTAAAGCTGCTCGTTTCACAGTATTGAGTATGAATGTCCATAAAGGGTTATCTCCTTTGCATAGACATTCCACCATTTACCAACTGCGTGAAAAAATGCGCAGTCACCATCCAGACCTGCTTTTCTTGCAGGAGCTGCAACAGGAGCATCGGGGTAGGGTACGTCGTTTTAGTCAGTGGCCGTTAGCAGAGTTGACTCACTTCCTTTCGGAAGACTTTTGGCACGATTGGCATTATGGAAAAAATGTTGAGTATCGCGATGGACATCATGGCAATGCCATTCTCTCTAAGCACCCTCAGCAAAAAGGAAATAATTACGATATTTCAGCATACCGCTTTGAGAGTCGCGGCCTGCTACATAGTGTTACTACTTTGGATGGTGTGGATCAACCCATTCATTGTTTCTGTGTACATTTAGCGCTTTTTGAACCTGGCAGAGAGAGGCAGTTGGAGACCATCATTCAGCATATTCAGGATTTAACTCAAAATGGACCTACGATCGTGGCGGGCGACTTCAACGATTGGCGTAATCGGGCGAGCGCCCCCATGAAAGCAGCTGGCTTCGATGAGGTATTCGAATTACTGACCGGCTCCCCAGCAAGAACATTTCCCAGTGTGAAGCCATTGCTTGCTATGGATAGAATTTATGTTCGAGGGATAAAAGTACATTCAGCACAAATTTTGCATGAATGGTTAAAGCTATCAGATCACCTAGGTATTACTGCGGAATTGGAGCTTAAATGAATCCCCTAATAAATATATTTCTAAATCACACTTTTGAGTTGAGTTTTAGTTGGATATTAGTCGCCCATTTTTTATTGGTTACCTACTTTATTGGTGTCATCATTTCTGTGAGAAGGCCAGTGGGCGTTGCCTTTGCTTGGATTTTTATTGTGATGACTTTTCCGCTAATGGGAATTGCCCTTTACGTACTGATTGGAGAACGTCCGGTAGGTCGTAGTTTGACGCGAAAAATTAAACGTATGAATCTAGAGTATTCGCAAATTACCCAACAGTTATGTCAAGAGTTTGCAGGTGAGAGACAGAAGTTACCTATTGAGTCTAGAGCCATAAGTCTATTGGCTGAATCCAATAATGGCACTCCAGTAGTGGATGGAAACAAAGTGGAGCTGCATACAAATTCACTGGAAATTCTGCAGCTCTTAATTGATGAGATCAATCAGGCAAAAAAAAGCCTGAATCTAGAGTTCTATATTTGGGCTCTGGGTGGTGATGCCGATCGAGTGGGTGAGGCTGTCATTGCCGCCTCAAAGCGCGGTGTAGATTGTCGCGTTTTATTAGACTCTTTAGGTAGTAAGGACTGGTTTAAGTCATCCTGGCCTGCCCGGTTCCGAAACGCAGGCATTCAAGTGACTGAAGCATTGCCGATTCAGATTGGCCGCTTTCAGTTCCGCCGCGCAGATCTGCGCTTGCATCGAAAAATATTTGTAGTGGATGGTTCCGTGGTGTGGACTGGAAGTATGAATATGGTCGACCCTCGTACTTTTAAGCAGAACTCAGGAGTTGGGGAGTGGGTTGACGCAATGGTTCGTATTGAGGGGCCGGTTGCAGCGCAGTTCGAACTGACCTTTGCGTTCGACTGGAGTGTTGATAATCCTAAGATTACCCATTTTAATGATCGCTCACCTCCAGTGGCGCCAAGGGAGGGCGGGGTCATTGCCCAGGAATTTGCTTCTGGGCCGGTATATCGTGACGATATTTTGTATCAACTAATGCTTTCGGCCATTATCGATGCGCGGGAGGAACTTACTATAACCACCCCTTACTTTGGTCCGGACGATGGCCTGATGCAAGCATTGATGGCTTCTGCAAGGCGCGGCGTGAAGGTCACCTTGATTGTGCCAAAGCTGAATGACTCCACTTTGGTTGCGTGGAGTAGCAAAAGCTTCTATCAGGATTTATTAACTTCTGGAGTCAAGATTGCTGAGTTTAAGGGTGGCCTCTTACATACCAAGAGCTTGTTGATTGATCAGCGAGTTGCAATCTTTGGTTCAGTGAATTTTGATCAACGTAGTTTGCGGCTGAACTTTGAAATTAGCTTGATTGTGTATGACGATGATTTCTGCGCCAATCTTGAGAAGCTGATTCAGTCCTACTTAGCGCAGTCAGATTATATTGATCCAAAAGCATGGGCAAAGCGTCCACATTGGAACCGCTATCTTGAGAACGCAGCGCATCTCACTTCACCACTACTTTAAATTGCGCCGCTTGCCCGCATGTCAGCAATATCAGACTCGCCCAGTCCCAATTCTTTAAGGATAGAGTCTGTATGATCTCCTACCGCTGGGATGGGGTCCATACGATAGTCATAGCTGCTATTTAAGCCGGGGGGCAGTAAGGCTGCAATTACACCGTTGGGGGTATCCACCTCGGTCCAGCGGTTGCGTGCTTTAAGCTGCTCATGCTTCCAAAGACCCTCCATATCATTGAGGTGGGCATTTGCAATCTGCGCCTTTTCTAATCTTGCAATTAACTGCTCAGAGGTTAGTTTGCTAAAGCAAGCGTCAATAATTTCTAAAAGTTCAGTGCGCTTTTCATTGCGCTTGAAGTTACGATCAAAGCGTTCATCTTGCGCAAGTGCAGAGTTTTCTAGAACGATTTCGCAAAATTGCACCCACTCACGTTCATTCTGTAAGCCCAGCATGACAGTCTTACCATCACCCGCCTTAAAGGGACCGTATGGATAGATGGTGGCATGAGAGGCGCCATTGCGTGGTGGCGGTTCTGCACCTTTGTAGGCGTAGTACAGAGGAAAACTCATCCATTCAGTGAGGGACTCGAGCATAGAGATATCAATGACCGAGCCTTTACCGGTTTTTCCTCTTTGCAAGAGGGCCGCCAAGATATTGGTATAGGCATACATACCAGCTGCAATATCAGCAATTGAGTTTCCAGCTTTGCTAGGGGTTTCCGGTGTGCCCGTGACCGATAAGAATCCGGCCTCACTCTGAATAAGTAAGTCATAAGCTTTTTTATCACGATAAGGGCCGTCATTTCCATAGCCTGAGATATCGCACAGAATGAGTTTTGGATTGTCTTTCTGCAATATCTCGGCTGTGAGTCCCATACGTACAGCAGCACCTGGCGCGAGGTTTTGCACTAAGACATCAGCGGTCTTCAATAAAGTCTTGAGTGCTGCAATTGCTGATGGCTGTTTAAGATCTAGAGTCAAACTTTCCTTAGAGCGATTGACCCAAACGAAGTGAGAGCAGAGCCCATCTACCTGCGTGTCATACCCTCTAGCAAAGTCACCACCACCAGGCCTCTCAACCTTAATGACTCTTGCCCCTAAGTCTGCTAATTGGCGTGTGCAGAAAGGTGCTGCTATAGCATGCTCTAAAGAAACAACGGTAATGCCATCTAGCGGGCGAATGCTCATAGCACTTCCTTAGAAAGATCTTGGAAGACCAAGAACATGTTCAGCAATATAGGAGTAAATTAAATTCGTTGAAATAGGCGCCACTTGATAGAGGCGAGTTTCTCTAAATTTACGCTCAACATCGTATTCATTAGCAAAGCCGAAGCCACCATGGGTTTGTAAGCAGACGTTTGCTGCCTCCCAAGATGCTTTGGCCGCTAGATATTTGGCCATATTAGCCTCTGGTCCACAAGGTTGGTGATTATCAAATAACTCGCATGCTTTAAAGCGCATGAGATTTGCGGCTTCAGTTTCAATATAGCTATCAGCAATCGGAAATTGAATTCCTTGGTTTTTACCAATTGGACGATCAAAAACGACTCGGTCGTTGGCATAGCGGCGGGCGCGATCAATAAACCAGTACGCATCACCAATACATTCAGCAGCAATCAAGACTCGCTCGGCATTTAAGCCATCCAAAATGTATTTAAATCCTTGACCTTCGGTGCCAATGAGATTCTCTGCGGGGATTTCTAAGTTATCGAAGAACACTTCGTTGGTTTCATGGTTCACCATGTTGGCAATGGGTCGTACTTCCATACCTTTGCCAATGGCATCAGCAAGATTGACGATAAAGATCGACATGCCTTCTGACTTACGTTGTACTTCACTAAGTGGAGTAGTGCGCGCCAGCAAAATCATTAAGTCAGAGTGTTGAATTCTGGAAATCCATACCTTTTGACCATTCACTACGTACTTGTCACCCTTTTTTACTGCGGTAGTTTTTAGTTTGGTGGTGTCTGTTCCAGTGGTTGGTTCGGTAACAGCCATACTTTGAAGACGCAGTTCACCCGTTGCAATTTTGGGCAAATACATTTTTTTCTGCGCGTCTGAGCCATGGCGAAGTAGAGTACCCATGTTGTACATCTGCCCATGACATGAACCTGAGTTACCCCCAGAAAAATTAATCTCTTCCATAATTACGGAGGCTTCCGCTAGGCCCAAACCAGAGCCACCATATTCTTCTGGAATTAAGGCGGCCAACCAACCGGCTTTAGTCATCGCACCTACAAAAGCCTCTGGATAGCCTCGTTCGTGATCAATCTTTTGCCAGTAGGCGGAATCAAAAGAGCCACAGAGATCATGCAATGCTTCACGCATTTCTTGGTATTGGTCTGGCTTAGGAATAGGGTGATTCATGAAAGTCTCAATTTATAGGTTTTATGGTGTATTTACCGTTTCAGGCATTAGTTTAAGCAAGATTTGAAATTCATGAAGATTGGCAAAAACAATGCAAAATAGGCTTCATGAGATCCAAAGAAATTCACTCGTATGACAACGCCTTAGGGGCTATTGCTTAATGGACCCGTTGTTTGAGCACTTTTTTAGATGGTTTGAAATGCCTTCGGTTGGCTTGCCGGCGGTGTTTATTAGTGCCTTTATTTCTGCAACACTAATACCTGCTGGTTCTGAACCTATTCTGTTTGGCTATATCACCCTTAACCCTGACTTATTTTGGGTGGCCATTGCCGTTGCCACAGTTGGTAATACATTAGGCGGGATGTTGGATTGGTGGCTGGGAGCAATAGCACGTAACCGGTTTAAGGTAATGGATGAGCCCCGCAATACTCGCCTCAAGCGTTGGCTTGAAGAGTGGGGGCCTAAGTTGTTGCTGCTGTCTTGGTTACCTGGATTGGGAGATCCCTTGTGTCTAGCAGCGGGATGGTTAAAACTCCCATGGCAGCCATGCTTGATTTATATGTTTATTGGCAAGCTCTTGCGCTTTACTATGCTTACCTGGTTGCTTACTTTGGTGCCAAACAGTTTTTGGCACCAGTTAGGTCACTGGCTGCATCTCATCTAAACGGCGCAATACTTCTGCTGAATTTCATCATTATTTAAGAGGTTCTGTGCAGTGTCATGGAAAACAATCTCGCCTTGATCCAATATATAAGCTCGATCAGAAATCTTCAGTGCTTGCTGTACGTTTTGCTCGACCAGGAGAATGGTTAGGCCTTCTTGCTTTAGTTTGGCAAAAAGCTCAAACATCTCTTCAACCAAGACTGGCATGATACCTTCTGATGGCTCATCAAGCAGAATGACTTTAGGTTTGCCAATCATTGCTCTGGCAATGGCAAGCATTTGTTGCTCACCTCCGGACATCGAGGTGCCGTCTTGATGTAAACGCTCTTTCAGTCTAGGAAAGGTTTCAGCGATTTCATCCACTAGAGCGCTCATATCACCAGAATTCTTCTTGGCGATCACCCCAAGTTCTAAGTTTTCTTTAACAGTAAGCCCGGGAACGATACGGCGATCCTCTGGCACATATGCTAGACCTAAATGAAAGCGTTCATGAGCGGGTAAATCCAAAAATGAAGTGCCATCAATGGATGCTTTGCCTTGGCGTTTAGATAGCAGGCCCATTAGAGAGCGTAGGGTGGTGGTTTTGCCGGCACCATTACGACCCATCAAGGTAACGATCTCTCCTTTATTCACTTCAAGTGAGACACCCTGTAATACGTGACTACGGTCATACCAAGCATTTAAATTTTCTACACGCAACATAGTTTGCTTTCTGTTTAACCTTGACCTAGGTACACACGACGTACCTCTGCATTATTTTGGATTTCTTCTGGAGTGCCCTCGGCCAAAAACTCGCCATGGTGCAGCACGATGATGCGCTTACAAAGACCCATGATGAGTTTCATCTTGTGCTCAACCAAAATGACCGTACGTTCACTAGCAAGTGTGCGAATCAATTCCATCATGACCAAAGTTTCTTCTGGAGACATGCCGGCAGTAGGCTCATCTAGTAAAAGTAGGCTCGGGTTGCAGGCCAATGCCATCGCAATTTCAAGGGCGCGTTGCTGGCCGTGCGCTAGGTCACCCGTTTTTTTATTACGTAAGTGCTCTAGATTCACTCGATGCAGCAATTCATCGGCGATTTCAATTGGCTTTGGATAACTTTGCGCATTCCGGAGAAAGTTATAGCGTGCAGTTTCCATCTGTGCAGCCACACGGACATTCTCATGGACGCTCAGTTGCTTAAATACATTGGTAATCTGAAAGCTTTTAGAAATTCCAATACGAGCAAATTCATGCTGCTGCATGCCAGTGATATCTTTGCCATTAAATAGAATTTGACCGCTCGATGGTGGGAATGCGCCACTCAAGACGTTAAAGAAGGTGCTTTTTCCTGCGCCATTAGGGCCAATAATTGCCGTAAGTGTTCCAGGCATAAAGCTAGTGGATACGTCCTGTAATGCCTTGAACTTACCAAAGCTCTTGCTAACATGACGCGCTTCAAGAATAGGGGTTGTAGTTGCGCTATTCATTATTTCGAATCCTGATTAATTTGTAGCTTGCTCAGAATGGTTCCCCAGATGCCCTTAGGGAAGAACAGCACAAAGAACATAAACACTAAACCAACGACAGCCATCCAATGCTTAGTGAAGGTAGTTACGACGTCTTCCAAGTAGAGCATGACTGCTGCACCGATGAATGGGCCAAAGAAGGTGCCCATTCCACCAAGAATGCTCATCATGACTGCCTGACCAGACTGTAGATAGTGCAGAGAATCAATTGGCACGATAGAGAGGTGGAGCGCGCGCAATGAACCTGCTAAGCCACAAATTGCCGCTGACAATACAAAAACCAATAGTTTGGTACGGGCTACGTCGAATCCACAAGCTGCTGCGCGCTTCTCATTCTCGCGAATTGCTTCCATCACAGCACCTAAGGGTGAGCTTAGGATGCGGGAAATAAGCCAAATAGCAATCACCACAAAGAAAAGAATGATGTAGTACTTCACTAGTGGATTTAAGAAGTCAACTGGAATGCCTAGGATATTGAACTCATCTACGCGGACACCTCGCAAACCATTCTCTCCACCAGTAAGACTCTCAGCCTTGTAGAAGATGTAGTACACAATTTGACCAAGCGCTAAGGTCACCATGGAGAAGTAGATGCCACGAGTACGAATAGCAAGGAAGCCCATGATCAGACCGCCAATAGCAGCACCAATAATGCCAACCAGAATAGCGGCACCCCAAGGTACGCCATAGTGAACAATGGCAATACCGGTGACATAGCTGCCAATACCTAAAAAGGCTGCATGACCAAACGATAGAAGACCCATGTAACCAAACAGTAAGTTAAAGCCCATGGCAAATAAACCAAAGATCAAAATATTGATCGCCAGCGCTTCATACGGCATGATGAATGGGAAGATTGCTAAGAAAAGCGTACTAGCTAATACGCGATGACGTGCAATGAGTTGGAAAAATGAATTCATAAATATTCGGAGCCTTAGCCCATCGCTCCTGCTTTACCAAACAAGCCCTGTGGACGAATTAACAGCACTACAGCCATTAGTACAAAAATGGAAAGTTCTGCTAAGTCGGGGAAAAAGAGGGAGGTCATGCTGTAGACCACACCCACTAACAAGCCAGCGACTACTGCGCCAACTGGTGAGCCCATGCCGCCAACAACAGTCACTACAAATGATTCCGCCAGAATGGGAATACCCATTTCTGGATTGACTGAGCGCGTTGGTGAGGCCAGGATTCCGGAGAGGCCGGCAATTGCACAGCCCAAGCCAAAGACCAAAAGCCACACCTTGGCAATATCAACACCAAGCACTTTCACGATCTCCTGATCGGCAGCGCCAGCTTTAATGATGAGGCCGTAACGCGTCTTTTGAATGAAGAACCAAACGCCCAAAATAACGACGGCAGTTGCTGCAATAAGGAAGAGGCGATATTTAGGGAAGTAACCAATGCCTACATTGACCGTTCCGCCAAGACCCTCTGGGGTGATTGAAGGTAAGCCTTCGATGCCAAAGGTAACGCGCATTACTTCAATCAGGACGTATGAAAGCCCAAAGGTAAGTAGCAAAGGGTAATCCAAGCCGCGGCCATAGAGTGGCCTAACTAAAAAGCGCTCAGTGACAAGCCCTATGCCGCCTGTAAGCAACGGCGTTAGTACTAGGCTGAACCAAAAACTTCCAGTGATGCCTAAGAAGTACACGCCTAAAAATGCGCCCACCATAAAGAAGGCGCCATGTGCGAAGTTCACCACATTGAGCATGCCAAAAATAAGGCATAGGCCAAGGGCTAAAAGTGCATAAATGCTGCCCAAGGCGACGCCCGTAAGCAGTTGCATGCAGAGAAGTTCGAATGAAAGACCGGTCATAAATGTACTCAGAAAAAACTCCCCTTTACCAAATGGTGCGGGGGAGTGGATCAGGGTGAATGGGTCATCCACCCTGAAATTTTAAAATTAGGCTTTGTGACCTAGTTCCGCGCATGAACGCATATTTTTCTCAGTAGTAGGTTCAATCGTCAAAATATTGAAGACGTCATACTTGTCTTTCATATTCTTAGATTTAGACTCTACGATGATGACGGTTTGCACGGCCTGATGGTCGCACTTACGATAGTACTCAGGCCCCTTGTACCAGTCGTACTTCATATTCTCCATTGCTGTAACCACTTTTAGGGTGTCAGTAGATTTTGCAATCTTCACCCCAGCCAAGACGCTCTTCACGCCAGCGTAGCCTAGTGCGCCGTAGTCAGATGGTACGGAGCCGTTATACATTTTGCGGAAAGCATCGTTAAATGTTTTTGCAGTTGGGATACGATCTTCTAGGCCCCAGTAATAAGATGTGCCACCAATAATGCCTTCAAAGGCTTCTGGCCCACCAGCAAGACGTGAGGTGTAGAGAAGTACCGGTGTAACAATCTTCATGCTGGATTTAAGGCCAAAGTCAGTACATTGTTTTGCTGCATTGACCAAGTCGCGCCCAAAGTTACAGAGCACCAAAATATCTGGATTCAAGGCTTTGATACGTGGCAAGAAGGCGGAGTAATCGGATGCGCCTAATGGGTGACGGATGTCAGCCAAAGTAGTGGCACCCATTTCTTTGCCAGCACGCTCAAACGCACGCACCATTTCATGGCCGTAAGCATAGTCAGCTGTTAAGAACACAATTTTTTTACCAAAACGGGGGATGGAGTAACGCGCTACAGCGCCAGCCGTCATCGTTGGGTTCAGGGCTTCGTGGAATGTATAGACGCTCCAGTCTTTAGCTTCGTTAATTGCATCAGATTGGCTGATGGAGTTAAAGAGAACCTTACGCTCCTTACAAACAGCATTGATCGAGAGTTGTGTCGCGGCAGAAAGTGAGCCAACTACAAAGTTCACTTTGTCTTTTTCAATTAATTCCAATGTACGTGTTGCTGCTTCGCCAGGATTAAGTTTGTCGTCACGCACTAAAAGCTCTGCTTTGCGTCCATTAAAGCCGCCTGCATCGTTAAATTCTTTAATGGCTAATTCAGCAGCTTTTACCTGATCCTGAGCTTCTGCTGAGAAGGGTCCTGTCAACGGTGTCGGAAAGCCGATCTTGATAGTGTCAGCCTGAGCATTTGCTACGTTTAACCAAAGTGGAGTGCTTGCTGCTGCGGCTCCACCAATCAACATCTTGCGTCTTGTTTGATTCGTTACTTTTTGTTTCATGGTTGTCTCCTCCATATAAAACTTTGTTAAATAAGAATACTTTTTATTTTTTTAAATCTTAACTGAATGCGCCTTTTAGTGCGCAGATTCAGGTACTGCTTTCCCTTGAGCTAATAGATCGCTGATATCAATCGCGGTTTCCGCCATCACAGTATCGGCATTTCTTTTCAACTTCTCGTTATCCCTATTACCCTTGCTTCCTTGGGCTTGCATATAGCGACCCAAATACTGGGCTCTAGCCACTACTTGTTGACCTAGCTTTAAGCGCTCTTCGCTATATGCACTGAGTGCTGCTGGAGTAGCGCCATGCGCGGCAATATGCTTGGCTATCACAATAGCTTCATCACCAGCCTTAGTGACGCCCATTCCTACGTGCGGCCTGCCAACAAAAGCAGCATCACCCATGAGTGCGATTCTGCCAAAGACAATTTGTTCGGAGCGCACGTCATAAATGGCTTGTAAAAATGGCGCGGCTGTTTTTTCTAATATTTCTGCGTACTGTGGCGCCAAGATCTCCTGTGCGACTTTACGCATGTGGGCAATATGCCTCCAAGACACCTTGAGGGGCGGGATACCGGTGGGGTAATAATGGCCATCATCGTCTGTGAGAAGGCTTATTAATTCTTCATGCTCAGAAGCTGGGCGATACCAAACAAAGTTATAGCGACGCTTTCCTGGGCGCGTGTCATTGCCAGAGCCAGCAACTGGGTAACCCAGCATTTGCTCGCCATTGGGCAAACAAAAGCCAAAGCGATTAAATAGAGTGTCTAAGGTGTTCCTTGATAAGCAGGCTTCGTCACATACGCCACGCCAAGCTATATAGCCAGCATATTCAGGTTGAATTTGTGGTGCGACTTGCGCTCGCACTGCAGAGCGTATGCCATCGGATGCGATGAGCAACTCAGCATCATATTGACTGCCATCTTCACAAAGCACCTGTACAGCGTTCGCATCTTGCGTAACCGACTTCACTGTCTTACCTTGAAGGTAGCGCTCGCTTGGAAAGCTTTCTTTGAGCATGTGATACAGGCGACTCCAAGAGGTTAATACTTGAGGTAATTCCATTTCGCCCAAGCTTTGACCATCAGCACCCAAAGTGACACGCTTAGTCACAGGTACGCCGAGTGTTTCATCAACAGTCACTCCAGCAACGCGTAGCGCTTCAGCCAAAGCATCATGGGTCACAATGCCGGCGCCACGACCGTCCAAGGATCCAACCGTCTTTTCTAGCAAAGTAACGTCATGCCCTTGGCGCAGCAAAATATTTGCCACAAACAAACCACCAAGAGAGCCGCCTACAACTAGAATTTTTGCCATCAATAGCTCCTATGCCGCTTTCGCATCCAGAGCAGCTTTTTCTTCAGCCGGGTAATTGAGTTCAATAACCACTCCATTAGGATCATCCAAAAAGATTTGGTGAAGCTTTAATACGGGGACAGTGCGCTCGCGATAAGAAACATTAAGTTTCTTTAGGAGGGCAATTTTTTCTTCTAGACCAGTCGCAAAAAAAGCAATGTGATCTACTGCGCCAGATCCATGGAGTGTGCTGGGGTCGCGTTCACCTAAATATTTTTTCAGTCCGTTCGGATCATTTTTGTCGATAGCAATGAGGTGCAAGACCGCATTAGCCCAACTACCCTCATCACCGTTGTATAGCCATACGCCTGGGAAAGGGAATTCAGGTCTTGGGCCAACAGTTAAGCCAAGGAGCTTGCTAAAAAATTCAGTCGTTTTTTCAATCTCTAGACTGCGGATGGAGAAGTGATTCAGGCTTAGATTAGACATGGATACCTTTTGAATTAAGCAAACAATGATTTAGCAGAGTGGAGGTAAGACTGCACTCGGTCGCGAATGATTTCTTGTTCTGTATTGGGGCTTTCGGCGGCATATATGGCTTGTCCATAGATCCAGCGTCTCATGCCGATATAGAAAACGCCACCATGCAATCCCATGAGAAATTCAAGCTCACGCTGGGTGGGCTTTGATGTATCAGACCTACCGCAATACTTGCGAGTTTCGCGAATGAGTCTTGGTAATAAGCGCGTGCGCAAGAGCTCGAAGAATCGATCGCTAATAGAGTGATCACTTAAGCCAGAAAAAATTAAAATGCGCACAAAGTCATAAGTTAAGACTGTGTTGGAGTAGTCCAAATAGAACGCATTGAATTTTTCTTCGGGAGTGAGGGAGTCATCATCCAGCAGCTCTTCCCACTCTGGCTTCCAGCGAGATTCAAAGACTTCTTTATAAACCTCCTGAATCAGCGCATCTTTAGTGGGGAAATAGTGGTAGAGCAGGGTATGGGTGATGCCCAACTCTTTGGATAAATTTCTTAATTGGCCATCGATACCATTTCTAGCAAAGAACTGAATGGCGCTGTCCAATATTTGGCGTTTACGCTCGGCTGTCCCCATTCTTTTTCTAGTGGGCGCCATGGATCCTTCTGAAATTTCAGCAGTATTTGGGCTAGTAACGCTATCTTCAGTAAAACGCATGGATTCTCAGGGTTTATCCGAATTTGGACTTATTGACCAAAAGTTAAATAATGGTACATTGTTGAACAATTGGTAGATAAGACTCTATTCGTACAAACCCCAAGGAGATCAAATGGAATTAAATGGCGAGCAACTCATATCCGCTCCAATCCCTGAAGTGTGGAAGGGTTTGAACGATATTGACGTGCTGGCTAAGTCCATTCCTGGTTGCGAGGAGATCAGTCGCATCTCTCCAGAAGAGATTCATGCCAAGGTGATGTTCAAAATTGGGCCCGTTAGAGCCCGTTTTGCAGGGAAATTGCTTCTAAGTGACATCATCCCGGACCAGTCTTGCTCTATGGCCTTTGAGGGGTCTGGTGGGGCGGCAGGGTTTGCCAAAGGTAAGTCACGAGTGGAGCTAAAGCAAGCCGAAGGAGGTACTTTGGTCTCTTATACAACGGAAGCCTCGATTGGTGGCAAGTTAGGTCAAATTGGCGGTCGCTTAATTAGCGCATCGGCTAAAAAGATTGCAGATGATTTTTTTCAGAAATTCGCAAAAGAATTAGGCGGGGAGACAGTGGCGTTGGAGTCAGACGCTGGTGGTAAATAAAAAAGCAGTAATAAAAAAGTAGCGCAAAAAATAAAAAGCTAGAAAAGCTTAATTCATTAGTGGTGGAGGAGACTTAATGAAATCTGCAGCATTCGATTATGTAAAGCCCAAGGCCTTACAAGAGGCCTTGTCTTTGCTTGAGCAGGGCGGCGATGATGCGCAATTAATTGCGGGTGGGCAAACTTTATTGGCCACTTTGAATATGCGCTTGTCAGAGCCCACAGTGTTAATCGATATCACTGATATCGCTGAGCTCAAAGGTATTTCAGTTGTTGGTGATAGTTTGCGTATTGGCGCGCTAGTGACCCATACTGAAATTGAAGATTCAGAATTAGTCGCAAAACATGCCCCACTTTTAAAGGCAGCAGCCCCACATATTGCCCATCGCGCCATTCGTAATCTGGGTACTTGGGGTGGCTCCTTAGCCTATGGTGATCCAGCGGCTGAATGGCCAGCTTGCAGCTTGACTTTGCGGGCGACGATGATTATTCATGGACCAGCGGGCGAGCGCCGAATTTCAGCAAACGATTTTTTCATTGACCTGTATACGACCTCATTAGAGCCCGATGAAATTCTCGTTGCGACTGAGATTCCATTGGCAAGCAAGCAAGAAGTTTTCTATTTTCATGAGCTGGCTAGACGTCATGGCGATTACGCGGTTGCTGGTTTAGCTGCAGTTGCACAGAAGCAAGGTGATGTTTTGACTCACTGCGCCTTTACATTCTTCTCTGTTGGTGCCACGCCAGTAATGGCAACTAAAGCGCAGGATTTAATCAACGGCCAAAAACTCAACGATGAGTTAATTACTAAGGCAGTAGCCGAAGCGCGTAATGAAATCGAAGCAATTGCAGACATAACTAATAGCGCAGAAGCGAAACAACATTTAATTGGTGTATTGCTTGAGCGTGGACTCAAGCACATGATTGCTTAACACTCAAATAGCAAGCATAGGCAAAAGAATTCGGAGATCAAAATGAGTTTGAAGAAAAAAATTTCAATGACCGTGAATGGTCGACTCGTCAACGCAGAGATTGAGCCACGCAGACACCTGGTGGATTTTTTACGCGAAGATTTGCATTTAAAAGGCCCTCACTTAGGTTGTGAGCAGGGCGCGTGCGGAGCTTGTACCGTCAAGGTAGACGGGCAAATCATTCGCGGATGCCTATTTCTGGCAGTACAGGCGGATGGCAGCGTGGTTGAGACGGTCGAAGGTCTTACTAAAAACGGTGTTTTGACAGATCTACAAGAATCTTTCATGCGCCACAACGCTATGCAGTGTGGTTTCTGCTCCTCTGGCATGTTGTTAGCAGCAGCAGAGTTGATTGAGAAACAACCAAAAGCAACGCGCGAACAAGTGCGCGAATGGATCTCAGGTAATTACTGTCGTTGCACTGGTTACCACTCCATCGTCGATGCAATCATCGACGTATTGGATGCTCGTGCAAAGGGCCAAAAAATTAAACCTGTCCTTGCCGACGCTTAAGGAAAACGTATTATGAATAAGCCAAGTGATTTAAAAGGAATGGTGCTCGATCCCGTAACAAATGATCAGCGATACATAGGTCATAGCGAACCAAGACATGGAGCTCGTCGTCTGCTTGAAGGTCAGGGCACTTACATTGACGATATTCAATTGCCTCGTATGGCGCATGTGGTGTTCTGGCGCTCTCCAGTAGCACACATGAAAATCGGCAAAATTCATACAGAGCATGCTAGCAAGATGCCCGGTGTTCTTGCGGTTGTAGATGGCGTGCAAATGGCGAAAATTTGTAAGCCTTGGGTAGCCACTTTAGGTCACCTAGCTGGTATGAAGTCTGCCCCTCAACACGCCTTAGCAATTGATCGTGCTTGTTGGCAGGGTGAGCCGGTGGTGGCGGTCGTTGCGGAAACTAGAGCGCAGGCGGAAGATGCTTTGCAGCATATCGATGTTGAGTGGGAAGAGTTGCCGGCAGTCGTTTCCATGGAAACCGCGCTTGATGCAGATACTCCGGTTATTCATCCTGACCTTGGCGATAATTTATGTTTTACCCGCAGCTTGGATGTTGGCAATGTAGATGAAGTATTTGCAACTGCCGACGTAGTTGCAGAAGCCACCTTTGGATTTGGCCGTCATACCGGTGTCACGCTCGAGCCGCGCTGTCAAATTGCAGATTACAACCCAGGTGATCGTCGCCTTACTGTGTACCACTCGCAACAAGCGCCACACATGATGCAAGATTTGTATTGCCGTCAGTTTGGGCTTTCAGAATCAGATGTGCATGTCATTTGCAAGGATGTGGGCGGATCTTTTGGTATTAAGGTTCACGCCTATCCAGATGATTTCGCTACCGTAGGGCTTGCCATGATGCTTGAGCGCCCCGTGAAGTTTGTTGCAGACCGTCTTGAATCATTCACTAGTGATATTCATGCGCGTGAGCATCGCATTAAAGGACGTATAGCCGCCAATAAGGCAGGTGATATCTTAGCCTTTGAGATCGATGATCTGACTGCAATTGGCCCATACTCCATGTTCCCTAGAACTAGTGCTATTGAAGGCAATCAAGTCGTGAACTTGGTCGGTGGTCCTTATAAGCATCAAAACTATCGCGCTAAGCTGAATGTCGTTTTTCAGAATAAAACACCAACCTGTCAGTATCGTGGCGTAGGCCATCCGATTGCTTGTGCTGTGACCGAAGGCTTGGTAGATTTGGCTGCGCAAAAATTGCAAATGGATCCACTCGAGTTCCGTAAGCGCAATGTGATTCCGGATGACGCTTATCCCTGCTCCGGAATTTCTGGAATTAAGTTAGAAGTTCTCTCGCATGAACAATGTTTGCGAACCATTGAAAAAATGATGGACTATTCCGCCTTGCGTAAAGAGCAGGCTGAGTTGCGCAAAAAAGGTATTTATCGCGGCATTGGATTTGCAACATTGATTGAGTTAACCAATCCAAGTCCTGCTTTCTATGGTGTGGGTGGCGCACGTATTGCCTCGCAGGATGGCGCTACTGTTCGCATGGATCCTAGCGGTGTGGTTTCGGTATTGATTGGTGTTGGTGAACAAGGTCAAGGTACTGAAGGTATCTATACCCAGATTGCTGCCGATGCTGTTGGGGTTCCAATCGATCAAGTACGTGTTATTACTGGTGATACCGATGTCACTCCTTATGGTGGAGGTACCTGGGCATCACGTGGAGCTGGTGTTGGCGGTGAAGCAGTTCTCTTGGCTTCTCAAGCCCTGCAAGAAAACATAATTAAACTTGCGGGCGCTATTTTGAATCGACCTGTTGCTGAATTAACTGCTCGTCGTGGATATATCCTTGATAAAGCGACCGGTGAGCAATTATTGCCCTTTAGTGAAGTGGGTAGAGTGGGTTATTTCCGCACGGATACTTTGCCGGCTGGATTTTCTGCTGATCTCATGGTGACGCGTCACTACACACAAAAAGAATATCCATTCATCTTTACGAATGGAGTGCAAGCGTCTTACGTTGAGGTTGACCCAGATACCGGCTTCGTGAAGCTATTGAAGCATTGGGCGGTAGAAGACTGTGGTCGCGTTATCAATCCAATGTTAGTCAACGAACAAGTTCGTGGTGCAATCGTTCAGGGTATTGGCGGCGTTCTGTTCGAAGAGTGCCTCTATGACGAAAGTGGTTTGTTGCGCAATGGCAGCATGGCAGATTACTTAGTGCCGATGGCTAACGAGATGCCGGATATTGAGGTTGCTCACGTCGAGACGCCTACCCAATCTTCCAAATTGGGTGCTAAAGGGGCGGGTGAGGCTGGTACAGCAGGAGCGCCAGGTGCAGTTCAAAACGCTATTAATGATGCCTTGGCACCATTAAATGCATCCGTCTTTGATCAGCCCATCACCTGTGAAAAGATCCTGCGGGCTCTCAAGAAAATCTAGCTTTAAATAGGCTTTGACCACCCTGGTGCATCACCTCCGGGGGTGGTTCAGCACATCCTGTAACATCCAGTTTTAGGGTCCATAAAGCAGTCTGCACCCCTTTTTAGTTAACTTGATACGGTAAATGATATGTCTACATTAAAAGATAAAACAGCCCTAGTTACTGGCTCCACTAGCGGTATTGGCTTAGGAATGGCTATTGCATTGGCTAAACAAGGCGTTAACATCATGGTCAATGGTTTTGGCGAGAAAGATGAAGCCATTGCTCAAATAAAAGCCTGTGGTGTAGAGGTTGATTACCATGGCGCTGATATGAGTAAGCCCGCGGAGATTGAAGACCTGATCAAGCAAACAGAGAAGCGTTTTGGCTCGCTAGATATCTTGATTAATAACGCCGGCATTCAGTACACCGCGAACATTGAAGAGTTTCCAACGGATAAATGGGATGCCATCATTGCGATTAATTTAAGTTCAGCATTTCATACAACACACCATGCCTTACCCGGTATGAAAAAACGCAACTGGGGCCGTATTATTAATATCGCTTCAGTACATGGTTTAGTAGCTTCTACTCAGAAGGCTGCCTATGTTGCTGCTAAGCATGGCATTGTTGGGTTAACTAAAGTGACGGCTTTGGAAAATGCGCGTACTGGCATTACTTGCAATGCAATTTGCCCGGGTTGGGTATTAACTCCGTTAGTTCAGAAGCAGGTAGACGCTCGCGCAGAACGCGAAGGCATTTCCAATGAAGCAGCAAAGACCGCCTTGGTATCTGAAAAGCAGCCATCTGGAGAGTTTGTGAGTCCAGAGCAATTGGCAGCCTTAGCGGTTTTCCTCTGTGGGCCAGACGCCTCTGAAGTTCGTGGAGTGGCTTGGAATATGGATGGTGGTTGGACAGCTCAATAAGAGCTAAGTCATTATTTTTAGTCAGAATTCTGGATTTTGGTATATACGAACAAAATCAGTAGAATCGTTTATAGTTAACCCCATTATTACAACTAGGAGATCCTTTAATGGCATCAATCTTAACCTCTTTGGGACGTACCGTATTTGCCGGTTTTGTCCTTCTCGCCCTCATTGTTTTAGGTTTTGGCAGCAACTTTAATTCCGCCGAGCTTCCATTTGTTTTCCGTTGGCTGCACGTGATGTGTGGTGTGATGTGGATTGGTCTGCTCTGGTACTTTAACTTTGTGCAAATTCCTTCGATGCCAAAGATTCCCGATGAGCAAAAGCCAGCCATTGGTAAGGTGATTGCTCCAGCAGCGTTATTTTGGTTCCGTTACGCAGCTTTGTTTACTGTACTAACTGGTTTGATTGTTGCTGCTTTAAATGGTTACTTACATCAAGCCTTCACATTGCAAGCTCCATTCCGCGCAATCGGTTTGGGTATGTGGATTGCCTTAGTAATGGCCTTTAACGTTTGGTTCATTATTTGGCCAAATCAAAAACGTGCTCTTGGCATCGTTGCTGTTGAAGCTGATGTTAAGGCAAAATCTGCTCGCGTTGCCATGTTGACATCCCGCATCAACACATTGTTGTCTATTCCAATGTTGTTTTTGATGAGCGCTCAATCACACAACACTACATGGTTTGTAATCGTTTCTTAATCATTACCAACTGCATAAATAAAAGGCCCGCATCTGAACTGACCCACAAAAGTTGGACAGTTTAATTAGGTTAGCACGAGGGATTGAGTTCGGTAATTAACCGGGCTCAATCCCTTCAGTTTTTGTTTGATCCGATCATGGTTGTAATAGTCGATATATTC